>CAZLMA010000006.1:0-95163 GCA_964560675.1 uncultured Subdoligranulum sp.
ATTTGGGATAAAGCGCTGGCAGCTGGCCTTTCCAAAGGCAGGCAAGAAGGCGAGGCTAGAGGCAGGCAAGAAGGCGAGGCAAGAGCCTGACCATCCCAGGGTAAAAAATTTTGCACCGAATGTGCCAAAATGCATTCAAAATGATTGCCTAACTGCAGCAAAAATGCTATAATTAGGTGCCGTTTGATGGCAGAGCCTGGTTTTCGCGTGTGGAAGCACGCATTTTGCGCCTTGCACAGCGCAGTAGCTTGATTGCCGTTTGATGGCAGAGCCTGGTTTTCGCGTGTGGAAGCACGCATTTTGCGCCTTGCACAGCGCAATAGCCTATTCTGAATGTCGCGTTTTTTGCGGGGAGCGTTTTGCATGAATCACCGGACGTACCTACGGATCGCAGCAATTTTGCCGGCCATGAGCCTGGCGCTTTGCTGCATCGGCTGCGGCCAGCAGGCATCGCCGACGCAGAGCGACGTCACAGCCACGCCGGACGCCACGGGCGAGGCCGCCGTGGATCCCCAGGCCGCCCCAACCGCGCAGGCGCCACAGTCCTCGGCAACGGCGGGTGCGCAGCCGGTGGAAGCCGACGTCAACATTGAGGCGATCGCGGGGCTTCCCGATGATTTTAAGATGGGCGTTGACATCTCGTCGCTGTCGGCGGAGCTGGAGAGCGGCGTTGTCTACCACGACTTTGCGGGCAACGAAATCACGGACATCGCGGGGTTCTGCGCGCTTCTCAAGGACTGCGGCGTGACCCATGTGCGCGTGCGCGTCTGGAACGATCCATTTGACGCCGAAGGCCACGGCTATGGCGGCGGCAACAACACCGCCGATACCGCCGTCGCCATTGCGCAGGGCTGCGCCGACGCGGGCCTTGCGATGCTGGTGGACTTCCACGGCTCTGACTTTTGGGCGGATCCCGCCAAGCAGATGGCGCCCAAGGCGTGGCAGGATTACACGCTTGCGCAAAAGGCTGACGCGCTGCGCGCGTTTATCTCCCAAACGCTGGACGCCATCGCGCAGACCGGCGCTGCGGTAGAGATGGTGCAGGTCGGCAACGAGACGAACAACGGCTTTGTGGGCGAGAGTGATCCCGCCGCGATGTGCACACTGTTTAAGGCCGGCATAGAGGCCGTAAAAGAGGCCGGTGCCCAGGCTGTTATCCATGTGACGGATCCCAACAAGGGCACCCTAGTGAACTGGGCGAAGACGCTGCAGGAGCAGGGCGTTGGGTACGACATTTTGGCGACCAGCTATTACCCCGCCTACCACGGCACGTTAGAAAACCTGACCGACCAGCTCCGGCAAGTGCGCGAGGACTACGGCAAACAGGTTTTGGTTGTGGAATCCTCTTACCCCTACACGATCCAGGATACCGATTCCGGCGGGCAGACCGTTTTAGAGGGCGACGATCTGAACTGGCCCTTTACGCCGCAGGGGCAGGCGACCTATTTGCGGGAACTGATGGCCGCCGCCAACGAGGGCGGCGCGATCGGCTTCTTTTACTGGGAGCCCGCCTGGATCACCGTCGGCGACATGACGGGGCTTACGGAAGCGGACGCGCAGGCGCAGCTTGTAGCCAACCGAAAAGCGTGGGAAGAGCACGGCAGCGGCTGGGCCTCGAGTTATGCGGCGGAGTATGACCCCGAGGACGCGGGGCAGTTTTACGGCGGCTCCGCGATGGACAACCAGGCATTTTTTGACGCGGCCGGCAACCCGCTGCCCGCGCTGCGCATCTGGCAATATGTGCGCACCGGCGCTTTTACTGACAAGATCATCCTAGAAGAAGTAAAGACCGCGGCCGTGAGCTGCGCGGTGGGCAGCGCGCTGACCATGCCGGAAACCGTAGACGTGGTATACAACAACGGCACGCGGGCGGAGCCGGTTGTGTGGAACGAGGCGGAGAGGATAGCGGTTGACACCGCCGCGCCCGGCGAGTACACCGTTACGGGCGTTGTGAGCCTGACGCAAGAGACCGCGGACGGTGCCACCCAGGCGGATACCTACGCCATCGTGACGGTGCAGGCCGAGAACCTGATCCCCGACGCGGACGCCGCGAGCTTTGAAAAGCCGGACGGCTTTGTGCTGGAGGGCGAAGGGCTTTTTGATCTGCCCGACGGCGAGACCCCCTATGAGGGCGAGAGTTGCCTGCACTGGTGGCATGAGCAGGCGCAGAAGAGCACGGTGACCTACCAGGGACCCATCACGCTGAGCGCGGGAACCTACGAGGCGAGCGTGATGGCGCAGGGCATGGCCGGCGACAAAGTGACGCTGGAAGTGCTGGACGCCGACGGCAACGTATTGGCCACCGGGGAGCCCGCCGTCATGGCGGACTGGCAGAACTGGCAGCAGGCAAAAGTGACCTTTACCCTGGCGGGCGAGACGAACGTGCAGCTGCGCCTTGTGATTGAGATGCAGGCCGGCGGCTGGGGCACCTGCGACTGCCTGAGCATCACCGCGGCGCTGTGACAGCTGTAAAGCAATAGAGTATCAGCAAAAAGGCGCCGAACGCTTTGGTTTTGGCGCCTTGCGCCTTTTGGGGCGCTTTGTGGCTCTGTTGGGCACCGTGCCAGATGAGACAGTGCCCTGGCGCGGTTTTTTAAGCCTCCCGGCTTTTTGGTCTCCGCGCCGCGAACTTTTTTGGCGGCGCCCCCGTAAAACGTGCCGGGCAAAGGCACACGATAGGAAGATAGCCAAACAGCACAAAACAAAACACAGTACCCACAAGAGGGAAGGTACCAGGACGTATGGCAGCCGGTCACGCGCAGCCCCGATTTGATCTCTATGAAGCCGTCATTTTGTTGGACGGTTATTTAGAGACGCTGCGGACCGGCTTGCCGCGTTCCCAGGCGGTTCGGCGCGTGAGCGAGGATCTGCGCAGGATGGCGGTGAACCGAGGCTACCAAATAGATGATTCGTACAGGAATGTAAGTGGCATTTATAAGCAAATGCTGAGTATGGAATCAGCATACAGCGGAAAGAGTAGCAAAGTACCTGCAACAGTGATGTTTAAACAAACCGTCGATTTGTACCATAACGATCCCGAACAATATGCCAAAATCCTGCAGGAGGCGAGGGACATGATCGAGCCAAAGCGCAATCCGGAAGAAGACTTTCTGGCATGGCTGCGCGATCATGCCCCGGCGCAGCATTTATCAGAGCTCTATTTGGCGCTGCATGAAATTGAGGAGTATGCCAAAAAGCGGGGCTGGATCCAAAAGTCTCTGTATGAGGATCTGCGCCTGCCCACGTTAAAGGCGCTGCGCGCCAACTTAGACGCGAGCAAAATTTTTAAGCTGACACACACCAAACAGCAGTGGTATTCCATCCTGCAGGCGCAGAAATCTCTGTACCTGTACGCGACCAGCCGCGCAAAAGAAGAGAGCCAAAAAACAGCACCCGGGAACACCTTAAAACCTACAAAAAACAACCCGCCCGCAAAACCCAGCGCGCAGGGCACACAAGTGCCCACAAAAACGGCGCCAGCAACCGCCAGCCCAATGCCAGCGGAGGCTCAAGAATCACAAGAACCAGCGAAACCTTCCACCCCTTTGCGCAGCCAGGATGCGCAAGGCGCGAAGGAGCAAGGCGATGCGGCGCCAGAACTACAACCAACAACACGACCGCAAAGCCCGCCCACTTTGGCACAGAATCCTCTGGTCTACACGGCAAAAGACGCAGAGCCACTGCCGGTAAAACCGCCAACCCCAGAGCCTGCTGACACTGCAACCGGGCCGGAGAGGGAGGAAAGCGACGCAACCAAGGTCGTCGATTTCCGCAATTTGAATCTGACATATACCAAGCCGCTGACTTTATCTTATTTTGGGGATACAAGGCAGGAAGTCAGTTGGAGAAATGTTTTTGTAGACGCCTGCCGATTTTTGTTGGATGATTACCCTGTGGTTTTTGAAAAACTCGCAGCGCAGGGCAACCTGGAAAAATACACTTTTATCACGGACGAGCAGCACAAAAATAAGCTGCGTCGGGAATATAAACTCGGTGAGAATTGCTTTGTAGAGACCAATTTGAGCGCAAACGATCACATATCCAATCTGCGGGTTATACTGGACGCGTGCAGAGTCGATTATGAAAATGTTGTCATCACATACTATGCGCTCCCAGTAGAACAAAACAAAAAAGAAGAACAGGCCGCGACCACTCCCACCCCCGTTGTAACCAAAAGCAAACAACCCGTTGATTACACCAATATCCGGAACTTTTCCAACTGGTTGAAGGTGAGCCAGCATCTGGCGGCAACGACCTGTAATCAATATATATCTGCAATAAAGTTTGCGGAAAATTATGCAAAAGAGCATCAGTTTAAAACAGACAAGCTCTTTACCAGTGATGTGGCGCAAGCCAAAGCGACCGCGGAGGCGCTGCTGGCGGATCCGCAGTTTATGGAATTAAACGATAAAGGACACGGTGCTTGTCGTGCCGCGATCGCAAAATTATTAAAATGGATGGGGTGTGAAAAACAAGATCTAACCATACAAAGCATGCGGGATGGACGTGCTACGCAGGATAATGTCCTGGCAACATTTAATATGGGGGAAAGCAATCTCTACGACTATACTAATAAGCTGAGCTTTACAAACTGGATGAAAGTAAATCAGCATCTAGCAGATCGTACTTGCTATTATTATAGTCAAGCGATAGTTGTAGCCGAATCTTATGCAGAGGAACATCAATTTAAGCACACCCAATTATTTACAAGTGACGTCGCTGAGGCAAATGCGACTGCAACTGAGTTGCTATCAGATCAGCAATTTTTAGAAAAAAATGAAAGAAAGCATCTCCTCTATGGTGCTGCTATTTCGCAATTGCTACGATGGATGAGTGAGGAAGAGAATACATTAACACCAGATTCAAGTAAGTTAAACGGACAATATTACCCCATTGAACGCGATGAACGTTGGTTTGCAATCCTGAAAAGATATTTCCCTGATGGCTATATATTAAACGATAAGCTCTGCCAGTTACAGGCACGTGCTTATTGGAAAGAATATTACGGTGCAGACTGCCCATTACAAGGTACCGAAATTGACAGCGCTATGTTACCCTGTGGTATTACACTGGACGGACGAGTATTTTTGAAAAACGAGGAATGTGATAAATTAATATCTGATATATATGCCGAAATTGAAAAGATCTTACAGCATTATAAGTCTATTGACCTATGTTGTATATTTGATCGATATCAGGATAAACTGGCTGAATATTCGATATATACGCTGACTGCTATGAAAAAACTGCTGACAGAAGTTGCAAAAGAGCATTCTGTAGCAGTATATGAGGTAATTACTGCACCAACAAAGAATGATACTGTTGTGCAGGATTGTATGACAGTATTGCGCGAACACGGCGGCGCTTTGCCTGAAAGCGTAATAACAAAAACTCTATGGTTTATCTCTGAAGAAAAGGTGAGACACTGCCTGTCATTAGGCAATGAGATTTTGTATGCTGGCAAAAAAAATTGGATGTTGGCTGAGCATTTTCCATTAACCGAGACAGAAGTAAAGAGGATCGGAGATACATTAGAAGAATATTTTTTGTCTCAAGGATATATAAGTCAAAAAGACCTTCGACCATTACTACAGAATTATTGCCCCGAAATCGCTGAAAATTTAACTGATTTGAGTGACAAAGCGATATATAGCATACTTTGCTATTACTTGAAAGAGCGATTTACATTTAGTCCAACTGTTATTTCACCAAATGGTAATATCAAAGATTACGCAACACTTTACCGCAATTATTCTAAGGAACATGAGGATTTTACATTAGACGATATTACTGCCTATGCGCATGAACTAGGGGCGCCAATCTATTTGCCAGCATTGTTAGATGCAGGATCCGTACGTATCAGTGCAACTGAATTTGTTAATCAGAAGCAACTGGCATTTGATGTAGACAATACTGATCAAGTGCTTACTAAAATTTGCCCTGGTGACTACATGCCATTAAAAGAAGTTGCTTCATTTATGCTGTTGCATTTGCCTTCATGCGGTTATCCTTGGAATGGATATCTGTTGCAAAATTACATTCGTAATTATAGCAAAACATTCAAATTGATTTGCATTAGTATTGGTAAAAGTGGATATTATGGAGCTATGGTTAAGCGCAGTTGCAAAGAGATCAACAATTACAATCAATTGGTTGCACGTGTGCTTTCTGATGATACATCGTGGAGCAACACAGATGAAGCTTTGGAATTACTTGTGAATAGAGGCTACCAAGCACAGCATAGATATAATGGTATCCAAGAAATGGTAGATCAAATCAAAAAAACAAGAATTGCAGAGGACGTGTGAACAATTTGCACAAATATACATGGGATCCTGAGACCGGTGGCATCTTGCTATTGCCAACACAAGAAAAGACCAGCAAAGAACCAAGGCCAGTATACTACCGAGAAATGAATCTTCTTGGCATGGACAAGCATTGGAAATATCCCCAAAATGATGAAGCTCCCATTATGTGGGCAGAAGCAGAAAAATATATTTATCACGGCAACATCGTTGCCATAGCTAAGGGTGGTGCATTATGTTCACCACCGACAATTACATATACTGATGACGGTTTAACAGCTGGCATTGAGCTGCAACCCGTAGACTTAACGCATATGATTACACGAAACAGTGAAATACTTGAGAACTTAATTGATGAAACAACAAAGAGATTATATAATGAAGCATTTGTACAATATGAAAAATCTGTAGACCTCTTCTATGTAGCGTTCAGTGGTGGTAAGGATAGCCTTGTAACTTTAGATTTGGTAAAGAGAACATTACCACATGATTCTTTTTCCGTAGTTTTTGCTGATACAAAGATGGAATTTTACGATACTTACTTGACAGTTGAAAAAACAAAGAAGGAATGTAAAGAATCCGGTATCAACTTTATTATTGCTACTTCGGACAGTACGCCAGACAAGGCATGGAAAGAATTCGGTCCACCATCAACAACAAATAGATGGTGTTGTAATGTTTTCAAAACTGCACCGCAGATTATTGCACTGCGTGAGTATTTGAATATTCATGATTTCTGTGGTATGGCTTTTGTAGGTGTTAGATCAACTGAAAGCTTATCACGTAGTAAATATAGTTATATATCCTTAGGTGAGAAGCACAAGGGACAATATAGTTGTAATGTAATATTAGATTGGAATTCCGCAGAAGTTTATCTCTATATATATACTGCAAAATTGCAACTGAATGAAGCTTACAAAAAGGGTAACAGAAGAGCAGGATGTCTCTTATGTCCACGTTCTACTGAGCGTAGTGAATTTATGAATCATTATTGGTACCAAGAAGATGCGGAAAAACTTGTAGATAATATTAGGTGGGCGTATAGGGAAGCGTTTAACACACAAGAACGATTAGATCAATTCATTAAAAATGGAGGTTGGAAAGCAAGAAAAAACGGTCGGGACATTGTTATTGATCTTAACTATGAAGAGGAAAAGAAGGCTGATGGTTCTTACATACTATACATTAAAAAACCGCACATTGACTGGAAAATTTGGATTAGAACAATTGGCACAATTGATACTGTTGATGGTTGTAATTATACAATTTCATTTAGAGGGAGAAAGCATAATTTTACTATAGGTGATACTGATTATGGTTATAAAGTGTATATAGCACCTGACGATGTTAGAGATGTCGAATTTAGAGTTTTGATTAAACAAGTATTTAGAAAATCTGCCTGTTGTGTCTGCTGTAAAGAATGTCAAGCAGACTGTCCATATGGCTATTTGCATTTTGATAATGGTAAGTTAATTATTACAGATAAATGCATGCATTGCTCACAATGCCATGAACCCAAAAAAGGTTGCCTTGTCTACAAGTCACTAGAAAGGCCGAAAGGATGCGTAAGAATGAATAAAAGGGCAAGTCTGAATACGTATTCACATTTTTCACCTAGACTTGAGTGGATTGAACAGTATTTTAGCTATAAGAATGACTTCAAAACAAATCATAAATTGGGTAAAAATATGTACGATTTCTTTATTCCATTCTTACGTAATTCCGGTTTAATGGATACGAATGGTTTTAGTTATACTGCTACAGTACTTGAAAAGCTAGGCTTAAATAATCAAGCAACATGGGGTATTATGCTTGTAAATCTTTCTTATACACGACAAGTACAATGGGTTGTAACTACAATACCATTTGAAAGAAACATGACAAAAGATGAAATGGTTTTATTAATGCTGGAGGATGGCGCAAAGGAGACTTGGACATCTGATGTCTTTACATCTATATCACGGTTGGGGGAATTGCCTTTCGGAGAAATTGGATTCGGTAAAGCTACTAAGGACAAACATAATGTATGGTTTATACGAACACCTTGGGACAATCCCAACCCTGTTGTTGTTCTCTACTCTTTGTATAAATTTGCTAAGGCTTGTGGTGATTTGCACCAGTTTACTTTGACTTACTTGATGGACGAATCTATCGAACGAGAGGGAATTTCACCTACAACGATCTTTGGTCTCAATCGAAATACGATGATCCGTATTATTAATGGTTTGGCGATTAATTATCCTGATTTTATATCTGCTACTTTCACCTATGATTTAGATACCATTACACTGCGCAAGGACAAAAAGTCTGAAGATGTGCTCGAATTATTGCTATCATAGAGAGGTAGGTACACGTCATGCCTGAACAAACATATAGTCAGTATTTCAATATTGATAAAAAGTACTTTGCCATCGTAACAAAAGAACTCATCGATGAAGGCAAGGTTAAATGGGATGCTTTCTATCCACATGATACTTTTATTCAGTTATTGAATCAGGTTGTTAATATGCTTACCGGCAAGGTTAATAAAAGTATCTGGGTAGAAGGTTCCTATGGTACGGGAAAATCACATGCAACGCTTGCATTGAAAAGCTTATTAGAAGTGCCTGAAGATGAGGTACGCCGTTATTTTCATGAATACAAACTAAGTGAGCAGTTATGTAATAAATTTTTAAGCGCACGTTCTGAAAAAGTGAACGGCAAGCTGATTGTCATACACAAGATCGGTTCCTCAAATATTAAAAACGATGATAATTTGATATGGGCAATACAGGATAGTGTAAGTCGTGCATTGATTCAGAATGGCATTGAAAATTTGGCGACAGGTTCCATGAAGGATTCACTTTTAGAGTGGATTAACGAAGACGAAGTTAATAAGGATTATTTGAACAAGAAGATACTTAAAGTACCACAAGATTTTAACAATATGGATCTTGACGAGATCATAGAAAAGTTACAATCTGATGATGAGAAAACCATTGAGATCTTGATGGATAGGCTCATAAAGTTATTACGCAAACATCACATGACAGCTATGGAAATGGATCCAGAGAGACTAGCTGCGTGGATCGTTGAAATCATTGAAAAGTATCATCTTGGCGCAATAGTCTTTATTTGGGACGAATTTTCAGAATACTTTAAAAACTGCCAAAATTCCCTGACTGGTTTTCAAACAATCACACAGTTAAGTTTCAATCATCCTTTTTATTTTGTGATTGTCACACACGAGAGTGATGGTCTGATTGTAAATCAAGATGACCGTCAAAAACTCAGCGATCGCTTTAATGAACGTGTCAAGCTTGATCTGCCAGATAACATGGCCTTCCGCCTTATGAAACAGGCTATGAAGGAGACAAGTGATCCCAAACTAAAAGCGGAGTGGGCTGAAAACAAACAGGCGCTTAATTATCGCTTATCTGCTGTACGTGAGTACATCACAAAAAGTGCAAAGAAACATGCAAGGACTGGCAACTCAACCGTGCCAACAGATGAGGATATGATGGCCGTTGTTCCGCTACATCCCTATGCTGCCCTGATGCTTAAGCATATATCCCGTCTCTTTTCTTCAAGCCAACGCAGTATGTTTGATTTTATCATTGCCAATGATCCCTCGGCGGAGGATAATGAAGACACGGATACAAATACATTGTCTTGTCATGCTTTTAAGTGGTACATTAACCATTACGGTGTCAATAGTACAGACTGCTTTATGACCGTAGATATGTTGTGGGATTTTTTTACAGTAAAGGCCAACGGTAATATGAATCCAGAGGCTTTGAATATACTAAACAACTTTGACATACTGACAAGCGAATATTCTCTCAATCCTGATGAGCAGAAAGTGTTGCGCACAGTGCTTCTGATGAATGCTATCTGTACACGTGCAAAAGAAGCTGATGTGCTTGAACCAACCTATGAAAATATCGAACTTGCTTTTGACGGCACAAGCTGGCCGAAGGATAAGGCTAAAAAGATTGCTAGCTCACTTGTACATAGGGAACCTCCCTTGCAGCCAGTTCTTTTCGAACAACCCATGCAGGATGGCACGATGCGGGTAATACCAAAGGCTACCAGCGGTGTTGATATTACCCAGATTAAGAATGAGATTAGAAAGAATCTTACAACAAAAGAATTAGTTGAAAAGGCTGATTTTGCGAGCAAAATAAGTATACCTGTCAATTTGAATTGCCATTTTTCACTAATAATGCTCTATACAAATGTTTCTTCTAAAAGTACTTTCCAAGTTGGATTGAGTGATGCTAAGAAAGAAGCACAAAGTAAACCGGGTCATTTCCTGGTATGTATGCTCCTTGCTATGACGGACGAAGAACGCACTGAGGCAGGGAAGATGATTCAAGAAACTTTGCAAACAGAACTGCCGGATAATTTGTTACTGCTGGATGCTACAACGAATACATTTGAAAGCTATTTGGAGAATTATGTTACTTTCCGCGCTTACAGTGAATACTATCTTGAAAGTGATAAAACACAAGCAAACCAATTCTCAATCAATGCAAAACAGAATCTACTTAGCTGGAGAGATCATGTGTACGATGGTGAATTCCGGCTCTATGACGCGACAAACAAAAACGGCCAAATGCGTATTGGTTTTCCTGAGATAGCTCAGCTTTTGCAAGATTTTGATCGGAGTATGTATCCATATGGTATTGAACAATATGATGTAAAGCCATCAATGTTTGATCGTAATTATATGGGGCAAGATGCAGAATGTGGTTTGACTCAAACAGAAAAAGGTAATCTTTCTTCAAATAATCCATTATTATCTAAATCAGCATTGAAATACGCTTGGAAAGTTAAAGGTGAATATTGGTGCGTTACCGCGAATCAGCATCTGCCCATCGTGCAACTTAAGCGTAAGGTTGAAGAAGTAATCCATAACGCTTTTGACAAAAATCAACCCGTAGAGGTACGTCAAATTGTCTCTGCGCTCGCAGAAAGACCTTTTGGATTAACGCCCTCCAATTTATCTGCCTTTATTCTGGGCTTTCTTTTGAAAGAATATGCTAACGAAAACTACTTCTGGTCAAATGGTACAACAAGGCCAATGACTGTAGATTTGATGAAAAGTGCGATCAAGAATGCTCTAGATGACATGGTCGCACCGAAAAAAAACTACAGGCCAGAATGCATCGTTACGATGAGCGATAATTTGCGTGTTTTTCTTGAAGGTACTTCAGCCATCTTTCACGAAAATCCTGAACAATGTGGCAGTGTGGATGCTGCCGGTAGAATTATTCGCTTGGGTATGAAGCGCCTTGATTTCCCCATTTGGGTTTTAAAGTCAATTCTTCCCAACGAAAATCTACAGACGGATGCTTCTATCGTTGCTGACGTAATTGAGAAGTATCTGGGTATTGCCAATATAAAAAACTATCCAGAAAAGATTACTGAGAGTGAACTGGCGGAAGATATTGGACGATATATGTCAAAGTTACCCAACCTTAAAACGGAACTTCGTAATCTTTTCACATCTCAAAAATGTCTAGAAGGTCTGAAGGCATACCTCAAGGAATATCGGGGAGGTTTACTACCCGCTCTAGCCGTTGAGATTAAGGATAACGGCAATTACATCTCCGTACTCAAGAAAAAATTTAACGCCGATGAAGCAAACTGGGTCTGGTCAAAGGATACTGCCAATACAAAGATTGACGAAACCATTACTGAATATCAGATCATTGAGGTGAGCAATACCATTAATGCTCCTTCCTCAAAACTTTCCGAGTGTGTACGCAACTGGAAAGAACGTATCGACAACTTCCGGATTAGTCTTGATGCCATGGAGCTTGAGGATGATGAGCTCAAGGAACTGTTAAAGATACTGTATGAAATACGGCAGAGCATAGATAATACAATACCCGAAACTAAAAAGAAAACCTTCCTTGATTTATTGCTTAAGAAAAAAGATGATTTTCTTCGGCTCTATAACCAGCAGGAAGAACATTTTAAACATATCGCAAGGTCTTGGCTAGGCGAACTGAGCGATGAAAATATTCATGAAATCTACTGTAATCAGTTAGATAATGGTGTATTTTGCGTCAGCTCTCAGCAGTTCTTTAACTCTGTTGAAGAAAAGGTAAATGCCTATACAGATGCGATGCGTTCTAAACAGCTCAGCAAACTTTGGCAAGAAAAAACGGGTACGAAAACCGCGAATCCTGCAGAATGGTCAAGAGAATTTAAGACTCCGATACTGTGCATGTTTAACGACAGTGAAAGACAATATGCGAAAGAAATGTGCAAAATCTTGAATGATAAGATTGCAAAACATACCGATGATGAATATACAAAAGTTGAACACTGGTTACAAAGCGGTGATTTTTATGAACGACTGGCTCAAGAGTCGGAACGTGATTTGTGCATGAAAAAGCGTGTTATACGTGATTATTCTTTTCTGTTACCAGATGTAAATATGGTGCGTGAATACTTACAAGATAAATTACCTTCTATCTCTGTGTATGATTGGATGGACAATAGCACGGTTGAATCAAAAATCCGTGAGTTGGCTGATAAGCATTACAAAATGAGTGGCGCACCAGAGGCAGAAAAGGCAGTTTCTTCCATGAGTGATGAGGACTTGCGTGAATATTTAAAAAGTTTGATCAAATCTGATATGAACGTTGGCATCGCTATTTTAAAGAAGCAGTCAAAGGAGTAACACTACATGTATACTTTTACTACCGCTGAACAAGTAAAGGACGATATCGATTCTTATGTGTTGCATTTTAATGGTTCGCCACTTGTTGTCGGTATCGATAATGCGGGTGTTTATTCCGACTTAGTTAGTAAGATACAAGTTGATGATACGAAAAAAATTATACGTGTTAGTGATCGTTATAATCTGGATTTTCCTCCTGACCCAAGCTTTGACATTTCCACTGTAAGCAATGCAGCAAAAGAAAAGCCTGTCGTCTGGATTGGTGCCGCACAGTCAAGCATGTTGTATGGACGGAAAAAACTTGAGCCCTTCCTGATTGATATATTGGGCACAAATTTTAAGGGACCTGTTGTTATTCTTTGTCCATTTTGTTGCAAATTACTCGAAAGTATCGGTAAACAATATGCTAAACTCGGCTATAACATTGTAATCACACCGTCTATTGAACTCACAAAACCTACCATCTATATAAGCGCTGAGGCCAGTAATTTTGCAAATGTAAAATCTCCACTGTATAGCATGAAAGAATTACTGCGTAACCTTGAGGATGGTTCCAATGCGACTGTGATCTATGTTGTCACCAATTGTAGTCCTTCGTATTTTTCCGAATCACTATACTCAGTAAAGCCGGGTCCAACCCCATATCAGGCTATTTGCCAGATTGAATCAGCAATCGACTTAAATACAAAAGAAAGTTACGGTACGCAAGAGCAATGGCAGAACTTACTAATCGAACTACAAAAAACTGGAAGTTTGGCAGAACTGTGCAAAGATAAACTATGTGATTTGCCGTTATTATCCAGTAATTTTGGCGAATTTCTCCAGTTAGATCCAAATACGAGTTTTCTATGTTATATATGTCTTAAGATTTATTGCGGCAATCGTAATGATTATCTTGCATATTGTCTTAAAAAGTCCAGCGTCTTTGACGATTTTGAGAGAAACCTCTATTTTGCGATATTGGATATCGATCATGATGATAAACGCTTCCCCAATTGGATAGATCAGCGACGGAATATCCTTGCAGATCTAGATGAAAATAGCGCTCTATTGAGTGATTACTGTGATCAGGCTACGATCAAGGGCAAAGATATCCTTTGGTATCTTTATGAAAAAACTGAGGAAGAACGTGCTGCTATTATCCATGCTCTTGCATGTTATCCTTACACATCGGACGAACTGAATGCTTACCTAACCGTTGCATCACCTCTACTGCACACTTATTTACAAGAATTTATTTTTGATGAATTTAACACAAAAGTAATCGATCAGGACGCAGAACTGCGTGGTGTTTTAACACGTTATTTCCAACAGTATAAAATCCAAAAGGTTACAAACCACACGGATGAGAGTTTCTTGGAGTATGTGAGAAACGATAAGATCGCAAAGTCTTACACAAAACTACCAGCAAGAAGTATCATTGTTAAAAAGTTAGACAAAAAGGACGCACAGCCATATTTTTTTGACGCCCTCGGGGTGGAATTTTTATCATTTATTCAGGCGCGTGCAGAAGCATATGACATGCAAATGGATTGCAGCATCTGTCACTGCAATCTACCATCTATAACGTGTAAAAATAAGGAATTCTATGATAGGTTTCCAAAGGACAGTATCCTGAAAGAAGATAGACTGGATGAACTAAAACACAAAGGTACAAAGTATGATTTCAGGTTGACTAAAGAACCGCTGCACCTATTTGATGAATTGATTTTATTGGATCAAGATCTCCGTAAATTCCGATCAGCCTTAGCGAATGATACATGCAAACGTGTCATTATCCTTTCCGATCACGGAGCAAGCCGTTTAGCCGTCACCTATCAGAGTGAAAATGATAAGATAACATTATCAGAGCCAGGGAAGCACAGTGGACGATGCTGCCCCGCTTCTGAGGATCCAAAGTTAGAAAACGTCCTGTATGAGGATGGTTTCGCCGTGCTTACAAACTACCAACGCTTTAAAGGTAGTCGGAAAGCAGATGTTGAGGCGCACGGAGGAGCTACCCTAGAGGAGACGGTCATCCCCGTTATTGTACTGACACGGAAGCCAAAGGTTCAGCAGATCTACTTTCCTGAGCCACTTGTTGAATGTACAGTAACAACTGGGACTGTAATTAAACTCTTCGCTAATCCACCACTCAAAGAGCCGCGTATGTCAGTTAATGGTCGGTTTTATAATGGTGTGTTTGATGGGGATAAACATAATATCCTGTTCACTTTGCCGGATATGCGTAGAAAGGGGAAGCACACAGCTGAAATTTACGATGGCAATTTACATAAAATAACACTACCCTTTGAAACCACACGTAAAACGACAACGAATAATTTGCTATAGTATGGGAGTGATTCGATGTGCTATGAATATGCTGCCGTACCCTTTCATGACCGATTGTTAGATGCCTTTGATGATATGGTACTTTATAAGGATTCAAACAAAGGCAATTCGATTGCAGAGTTCAAATTACCTTCTTTTATGCGCGATTGGGTAATGAAGCGCTTCCAGGATGAAGATGGTGTCCTTGATATAGAGGAGGCAACTAAATTTATCAAAGATTATATCCCAAAGAAAGAGGAGTGGAAAAATCTACAGGATCGTATTGTTACAAAAAATGAAAGAGTAAAGTTTCTTGGGATGGTTACCGTCAAAATTGATATCAAGACACAACAAATCTCTTTCTCGTTACCAGATTTCGGCATTGGTTATAAAGATACAATCATACCTGCTGATGTATGGGAGAGTTGTTCTGCAATCTTACTTCGCTCAGAAGAAACCTGGGGTATTATAGAGCTCGGATATCTACCACCCGACGAAAACAATAAAAACGGAAAAATTAAGATGCTGAATTTTCAGGATTTCTGTCCATATGAGGTTGATTTAGATGAGTTTAAAGAGGCAAGGACGTTATTTTCTTTAGAGGAATGGGTCGACATTTTGCTGAGTGCTGTGGATTATAATCCCTTGGGTTATGATAACATGACACAAAAACTTTCGTTTCTCAAACGTTTATTGCCATTTGTAGAAAAAAACTTAAACCTTGTCGAACTTGCGCCTCCGGGCACGGGTAAATCTTATATTTTTGGACAAGTAAGTCGGTATGGATGGCTTGTCACAGGCAAGGCAACCCGTCCCCAACTTATTTATAACAGAGCAAACAAGAGAGACGGTGTTGTAGCGTATAAAGATTTTCTGGCGTTGGATGAGATTCGGGAAGCAGACTATATGAAAGATACCGAAATGCATTCAGCCTTACAACAGATCATGGAAAACAAAAAATACAAATCCGATGACGGACATGAGGTCAATGTTGATGCCAGCATTGTCTTCCTTGGCAATATTGAGGGAGAAAACATGAACGAGTATACGTTCATGTTTAAAGAATTGCCATTGCCGTTTCATAAGAGTCCCTTTCTTGACAGAATACATGGTTTTATTCGCGGATGGGAAATGCCACGGCTACATGTAGGCATGCATGCACACGGCTGGGCATTAAATGCAGAATACTTTTCGACTATTATGCACAAACTGCGCGATGATCCATCTTATCGATCTATCGTCGATGCTATGTTGATTCTACCAGAAAAGTCCGATACACGCGATACAGAGGCAATATGCAAAATTTGTACAGCCTATCTGAAACTCTTGTTTCCCAATGTAAAAGAAGCTTCAGAGTTGGATCCCTTCTTATTTGACAGTTATTGCCTGCGGCCTGCTATGGAAATGCGTAGTATCATAAGGGTGCAAATGGGACTTGCTGATCAGCATGAGGCCGGGAAAACTGTACCCGACATACAGACAAAAGGCCTATAAGAAATGAGAACAAAGAAAATATACGCCTGTACTTCTTGCAGGAAAACGCCATTGTCAAAAGATGAGATTGGTGCCAGCAAAAAACTGCTCGGAACAGATACAAAAGAAATTTACTGCATTGATTGCCTAGCTGCCTACTTAGAAGTAACTCCTGAGGATATACTGGAAAAAATACAGATGTTTAAAGATGATGGTTGCACCCTCTTCCAGTAAGTTCCCCTGCCTGCCAGTTCCAAAACCGTACGCTTACCCTTGCGTTTTGTTACTTTAGGCAGCCTGCCCTTTATCTCTTTATAGACCAACTTTACATCACTTTTTTTTGCCGGCGCGGCGGCCGGCCCCCTGTTACCCGGAAGATGCCGCCCACCCCAAAATGCGTCTTGCCGCCCAAATGCCCTATGCAACCTGTTATTTACGCCGACAACGCGGCGACAACCCAGTTGAATCCCGCCGCGTTTGACGCCATGGCGCCGTACTTATTGGAAGCCTACGGCAACGCCTCGCAGCCGTATGCCTTTTCCCGCAAACCCAAAAAGGCCCTTGCGCAGGCAAGGGCCGATATCGCGGCCTGCATTGGCGCCAGGCCAGAAGAGATCTTTTTTACCTCCGGCGGCACCGAGAGTGACAACTGGGTGATCAAAGGCGTGGCCCAGGCGCAGGCCGAGGCCCGCGCTCCGGGCGCCATCGTCACGTCACAGTTTGAGCACCACGCGGTATTGCACGCGTGCGACGCCGTCCAAAAACTAGGCTGCGGGGTCCAGACCGTCACGCCCAATGCGCAGGGGTACATAACGCCGCAGGCGCTGCGCGCAAGCCTCACCGGCCCGGTTCGCCTTGTGAGCATTCTCTACGCCAACAACGAGATCGGCACCATCCAGCCCATCAAAGAGCTCTGCCGCGTCGCGCACGCGCAGGGCGCCTGGTTCCACACCGACGCGGTGCAGGCGGTCGGGCACGTGGCGCTGGATGTGCAGGATCTCGGCGTGGACTTTTTGTCCGCGTCCGCCCACAAGTTCAACGGCCCCAAAGGGATCGGCTTTTTGTATATCCGCAAAGGCCTCTCGCTGCCCAATTTGCTGGACGGCGGCGGGCAGGAGTCTGGGCACCGCGCCGGCACCGAGAATGTCGCGGCGATCGTGGGCATGGCGGCGGCGCTCAAGGCCAACTGCGCCGAACTCACCAAAAACCAGCAGCACATCCTCGCGCTGGAAGATTCTCTGCTAAAGGCGCTTTCCCAAAGCGGCATTCCTTTTAAGCGCAACGGCGGCGACCAAAAACTGCCCGGCCTGCTCAGCCTCTCTTTCCCCGGCAGGGACGGCGAGGCGCTTTTGCACCGCATGGACCTGATGGGCATCAGCATCTCGACCGGCTCCGCCTGCAACAGCCAGAGCACCCAGGTCTCCCATGTGCTGCGCGCCATCGGGCTGGACGATTCCTACGCCAAAGGCACCATCCGCATCTCGCTGGGCAAGTACAACACCCTAGAGGACGCGGCGGCCATCGCCGCCGCGCTTCTCAAGTGTTTACGCCCTGTCAATTGACCCGCCGTATAGGATCGCGCCCTGGTGGGATGGATCCAGGCGCAGCACGTCGGCAAAGGCCTTTTGGGCGCGCGGGGTGTCGCCCAACCCCAAACTGCCCAGCGCGATCAGATAGGTGCAGTGGATGCGGTTGCGCACATCCAGATCCTCATCCCACAGCTGCAGATCCGGCAGCGATACCGCGAAATAGTCCATTTTGACATGGTCGTTTTCGTGCTCTTCGCCGTAGTGGACGAGCTTCTGGAACTTGTCCTCTGCGCGCGCCGCATCGCCCAGCGCGCGGGCGGCCAGGCCCTCAAACAAAATCATGTCGGCGGGCTGGTCGTTATAGTACATCGGGTTTGCCGGCTCCTCGTCTCCGGCGGCGGCGCGTGTAAAATACGCCGTTGCCTTTTGGCTGTTGCCCAGCTTTTGCTCCGCAAGGCCCAGGTAATAGTAGATGTTGTTGTCCTTGGCGCCCTCCAGTTTGCCCTCCCCTAAGTTTCTGGGGAAGCGAAGCGCCTTTTGCAGCAGATCTTTGGCCGTCTCGGCATCGCCGGCGGCCATTTTTTGCAGCGCGAGCTGCGTTAAGGCCGTCGCGTACTGCCCGGTTACTTTGCCTTCTCCGCCCTCCCAGGGGTGGAACTGATGGGCCTTGATAAGGTCGTACGCCTCTTGGTAGCGGCCCAGGTCGTTTAACAGCGTCACATACTCGATATACAGATCGTCGCGCGTCAGCGCGATCTTTTTGTGTGCGTCCAAAAAGGCAAACCGCTCCTGCACGCTGCGGCCCAGTTTGCGGTACAGCCCGTCTAACTCATACAGCACACGGGCGTCCCTTTCGTTGAGAGCGTAGGCCTTTTCAAGGCATTGCAGCGCCTTGTCCTTTTCCCCGCGCTTGTTGTAATAGCCCAGCGCCAGGTTGCGCCACACCGTCGGGAAGGTGGGATCCAGCGCCGCGCTTTGCTCCCACAGGGCGATGGCGCGGTCATAGACGCGGCGGTCATAGTAAAGGCAGCCGAGATAATAGGGCGCCTTGGCGTCTTTGGGGTTGTGCTCGATGGCAAACTCCAGCGCCGCAATGTCCGCAAGGCGGTTCGGAAAGCAATAACTCGCGTCCGCCCTGGCCGCGGTTTTCAGATTCCTTTCCACGGTGGAAGGATAATCCACTTGTGCGTTGTACAGCGCCAGGTGGTAGTAAATCATCGGGCCGGGGTTGGGGCACAGTTCCAGGGTCTCCACGGCCTTTTGGTAGAAGCCGGCCTGCGCAAAGTCGATGGCGCAGTTTATATAGCTGCTCTCGCGCTCTCCCATCATGGAAAGGGCGGTTTTTGTATCCCCATACGTCAGGTGGGATGCATAATCAAACGCGTCCAGATCCAAGTTCTCTTTTAACCACACCGCGGCCTCCTGATTGCGGTCCAAAAGCCGCAGCAACATCCCCTTTAGAGCGCGCGCCTTTGTGTTGTGCGCGTTTTTTAAAAGGCATTTCTCGATGTGTTCCAACGCCAGCGGGTAATCCTTGCGCCGTGCGTCGATGGCGGCGAGCCAGTAAAAGCCCAACTCCTGGGTCTCGGCCGACCACGTCGCCTTGTAAAAGGCTTCATAGGCGGCGTCCGTTTTGCCCTGATATTGTAGGCTTAAGCCCAGATTCAGGTACGCCTCTGCGTTGTAGGGGTTCGGGTTGTGCTGCGTCGTGCGCGCAATGGCGGCGCGGAAATAGGGCTCGCTCTCGGCAAATAAGCCGCGGCGCAAAAGCAGCCTGCCGTACGCCGTGTTGGCGCGGCTGTCGCCGGGATCGCGGCGCAGGGCCTCCAGGTAGTAGGGGTCCGGCAAGAAGGTGGCATGGCGGTACTGCTCTAAGTGCAAACCGGTCAGGTAGAGCTCTTCTGCGGTGCGGATCTCTTCCGGCGGCTTCGCTGGCTCCATCGGGTCGGGGATTGGCTCCGTTTTTTGGGCGCGCGGGGTGTAGCTCAACATCCTGCGCCCGTTTGCGTTATAAACGCTCAGCGTCAACTGCGTCGGGTCAACCTCGATGGGCACGCTCGCCGTAAAAACCTGCGTGGGGCTTATGGTCACGGTTTTTTCATACAGGGTTTGCGCCTGGTCGCCGGTTGGGTTTGCCATGGCGCCGAGTTTTTCGTACTTGGATGGTGCGCCGGGTTTGGCGCCGTCTGCGGTGGTTGGCGCGCTTTGCGCCGTTAGCACCACGCGCGCATTTTGGAAGTTCTCGGTGGCGTAAACCGTGATCTGCGCGGTTTGATCGGCAACTTCTAAGTTCATCACGATCTCCCGGCTCGCGTTTTTGACGGCGCCGACCTCTTTGTAGGGCATAAAATACTGGGTAAAGGTTTTTTCTTCCATGGGCTTTAGCCAGGTAAAGTCCGGCTGGTTATCGCTGAACACGCCGGTCATCAGCTCCACATAGGGGCCGTTGTTGTCCGTTAAGTTGCGATCCCACGCCTTGCCAAAGTCCCCGCAGCCCCATGTCCACTGCTTTTTCCCCGGCGAGATGTGGTGATCCGCGACGTGCAGGATGCCCGCCTGTTTGCCATAATCGTAGCCGCCCACAAAGTCATAATCGGAGTGGGCGCACATGTAACTTGTGGGAACGGGGATGTTTTTGTAGCGCGAGATGTCCACCCCGGCGCTGTAATCGTGCTTATAATAGACGCCCTTCGCGATGGGAAAGCTGCTCACATCGCGCTTGCCGTGGTCATACACGGCGGTGACATCGGGCGGAAAGATGGTCTGGGTGTCGTCGTTTACGGCCATGGCCGGGTTGGCCCACCACAAAAAGGACTGGGGCAGGTCCGTCGGGTTGTAGAGCTTACCTGTTATCTCGATATACGCCTTGTCCGCATAGAGCTTTATGGTCATTTTGGCCTTGGTGCCGTACAGGGCGTCCACCTCCGAGAGCTCCACCGCGACACTGCCGTCGGCGTTTCTCACTCTGCGCCAATCCACAGGCGAAAAGGTCGTGGGGCGGTGGTGCTGCGGCCAGTTAAACTCAATGCCGCCGGAGATCCAGGGCCCCGTCAGCCCGACCAGGGCCGGCTTGATGACCTCGTTATAGTACACAAAGTCGTATTCGTTCGTCTTATCTAGGGCGCGCTGGATGCGCCCACCCAGCTGCGGCAGCACCATCACGCTCAGGTATTCGTTCTCTAAAAAGACGGCGGTGTAGGGTTGATCACTCTTCCTGTCCCTGATTTTATCGATCACCGGCAGCGGGTAGACCTTGCCGCTGGATCCCTGGTATACGCGGTTTTCTAAAAACATCGGGTTTTTGTTGGGCGCTCCCACGCCGTAGGTGGGGATGTCAACTTCTTCTTCCCATATGGCGGCGCACTTGATAATTTCGCGTTTTTTGACCTTTCTTTTCATGGTGCTGCGTCTCCTTTTTTTTTAAGCGCTCTTTCGCGTCTACTTTATCTCTCATTGTACGATACTGCCACAAATTTTGCAACCTAAAATGCTTTCTTCCTCTTAAGCATAGCGGCGCGTTGGCGCCGTTATTTGGCAAGCGCCTCTTTACCGGTTTGCCACCGCGCAAAAACCCCCTATTTTTTGGCAATTTGGCCTTTTTGCTCTTTTTTTCTCTACTGGCTTTTTTGTGCGCGATGGGCCTTTGCGGGCCGGTTTTTTCGCGTCGCGTCAGGGGCGCCAAAACCCCAAACAATCCTTGTTTTTTCGGTCATTTTATGGTATACTGGATGGGTAAAAATTCGCAGGGAACGCTTGCAGGCGGGGGCTTTTATGGATTCCATCAACGAGGTTTTGCGGGCTGTCAAAACGTGGTGCCACACCCAGACGGTGGACGCCGTTTATAACGTATACTTGCGCGATCTTGAGGTTGTTTCGTTTGAAAATTCCAACGAAGTCACGCTGCGGGCGCGCAGCGAGTTCATCGCCAAAATCGTGCAGGATCGGTATTTGACGCTGCTCAAGCAGGGCTTTAAGCATGTGCTGGGCTTTGAGGTAGAGGTGAAAATCACCTACCCGGATACCGCGCCGCAGATGCCGGATCCCGCCCAGACGGAAGAAGCGGGCGGCGCCTACGCCTTCACCTTTGAAAATTTTATCCGCGGGCCCTCGAACCAATTTGCCTACGCAGCGGCGCAGGCGGTGGCTTCCAACCCCTCCGGGGCGTACAACCCGCTATTTATCTACGGCGCGTCCGGGCTGGGCAAGACGCATCTTTTAAACGCCATCCAGATCGAGATCCACAAAAACCACCCGGAGTACAAGATCGTCTATGTCAACTGCGAGAGCTTTACCAACGAGACGATCTCCGCGATCAAAACGGCCTCGATGGACGTCTTTCGCCAAAAATACCGCCAGGCGGACGTTTTGCTCATCGACGATATCCAGTTTATCGCCGGCAAGGAATCCACGCAGAGTGAGTTTTTCCACACCTTTGAGACGCTGCACAACGCGGGTAAACAGATTGTTCTGGCCTGCGACCGCCCCGCCAAAGAGATCAAGAGCCTGGAAGAACGGCTGCGCACCCGCTTTGAGTGGGGCCTGACGGCGGACATCCAGCCGCCGGACTTTGAGACCCGGGTCGCCATTGTGCGGCGCAAAGCGGAGCTGATGAACTTAGACGTGCCGGACGACGTGGCGGAGTATATCGCGCTGCACTTAAAGCAGAACATTCGCCAACTGGAGGGCGTTGTCAAAAAGCTCAACGCCTATTACATCTTAGAGGGTGTCGCGCCGTGCTTAGGCGTCGCGACCAATGCCATCAAGGACGTTTTGAATGACACGCAGCCCATCCCCGTCACGATCGACAAAATTTTGACGGAAGTCGGCAGAACGTACAATGTCCCGCCGGCGGATATCCGCGGCAAAAAGCGCAACGCCGAGGTGAGCGCGGCGCGGCGCATGGCGATGTACATCATCCGCGAAGTCACTTCCATGAGCATGGAGAGCATCGGCCAGGAGTTTGACCGCGACCACTCCACCGTCGTATACAGCCTGAGCGTCATGGAAAAGCAGCTGCAAAAGGACCAGCACCTGCGCGAGACGGTGGATGACATCATCAAAAATGTGCGCGCCTAAAAAAGCAACCTGCCTAGGCGTTGCGCCCATTATGAAGTCCCGCGTTTTCCACCATTTTTTTCTTTTTAACCACCCACAACCCTTAAAAAGCGGTTTAAAACCCGCAATGTGCTTGTTTTGCACACAAAACCCCACAACTTTTCAAAAAAGCGGAGAGCGGAAAAACACACAACCCACACCGGTTTTTGGCCTTTTCCACCGTTTTAACACCCCCTATTACGACTACGATAACCGTTTATCTATTCTGTTATAGGCGCAACATATCTATTTTGTTACAGGCGCAACAACACTTTTTGTGCCCAGCGCAAAGCCGCAAACCGGCAGCCAAAATTGCCAATACTGCAAATAAAAAAATCATCAGATGACAGGTGGTACCTTTACATGAAATTTGAATGTGACAAAACCGTATTCTCCGCGGCAATCGACGGTGTGGGCCGCGCCATTACGAACCGTTCCGCAAACCCGATACTGGAGGGGATCCTGATCAAGGCGGAAAACGACACCCTGACCCTGACCGGTTACGACATGGAAATGGGGATCACCACCACCATCGATTGTACCGTCATGGAACCCGGCGAGACGGTGCTGGAAGCGAAGCTTTTGGGGCAGATGGTCAGCCGGATGGTGCCCGGCATGATCAAGGTGGTTTTGAACGCCAACAGCACGGTCACGATCAGCGGGGGCGGCGCGGCGTTTGAGGTGCCGGCCATGCTCCCTGATGAGTATCCGAGTTTGCCGGTAACCGGGGCGGAACACACCCTGACGATGAAATGCGGTGTGCTGCGCGACATGATCGAAAAGACCATCTACGCCGTCTCGATTGACGAGAAAAAGCCGGCCCATACCGGCGAGCTGTTCGTTGTGGAGCCGAATCTCTTGACCATCGCGGCACTGGACGGCTATCGCCTGGCGATCGTCAAGCGGCGGGTTGAGGGCAAAAAGAACGTCCGCATCATCATCCCGGCCAAGCCGCTGCAGGAGCTGCTCAAATTGATGGGCGGGGAAGACGAAGATGTTGCGATCGATGCCGGCAGCCGCTTTGTGGTCTTTACCACGAAGTCCTTTACGCTCATCAGCCGCTTGCTGGAAGGGGAGTTTTTGAACTACGAGAACGTCCTGCCCAAGTCGGAAAAGACCATCGTGGAAGTAAACTGCCGGGAATTTATAGACGTGATCGAGCGCGCTTCTCTCGTGATCACCGAGCGGCTCAAAAACCCGCTGCGCATCCAGGTTGAGGACGACTCGATCACGGTGCGCTGCCAGACCAGTCTGGGCAAGGTGGTGGACAAGCTGGATCTCATCAGCATGAAGGGCGAGCCCATCGAGATCGGCTTTAACAACCGCTATCTGCTGGATGCGCTGCGCTCCGGCAGGACCGACACCGTCCGCATGACCTTTAACAGCCCGATCTCCCCCGTTTTGGTATTGCCGCCCGACTCAGACCCCGACGATTTTACCTATCTGGTACTGCCGGTGCGGTTTAAAAACGAGGCCTGAACGCATGGCGGCGAGCGGGGCGGATGGGAATGTGGTTACCTTGCCGGTCGGCGACACGTTTATCAAGTTGGAGGCGGCGCTCAAATGGGCGGGCTTCTGTGAGACGGGCGGCCAGGCAAAGGTGTGCATACAGCAGGGCGAAGCGACGTTAAACGGCGAAACCTGCTTCCAGCGCGGCAAAAAATGTAAGACCGGCGATGTGATCGGCCTGGGCGGCAAGACCATCCGCCTGGTCGATGGCGCCGATGGGGCGGGCTTGCCCCCGGCAGGCCGCCCCGGGGGCAGGGGATGAAACTGGTACGGCTTGCCGCCAAGGACTTTCGCAACCTTGCCGATACGGTGTTGGAGCCGGACGACCGCCTCACCGTCTTATGCGGCGCCAACGGCCAGGGCAAGACCAACCTGTTAGAAGCCGTCTGGCTTTTGACCGGCGCCAAGAGTTTTAGGACCGGCAAGGATGCGGAATTGATCCGGCACGGCGCGGCTTTTTCTGTGCTGGAAGCCACCTTTGAGGGCGGCGGGCGCGCGCAGACATTGCGCCTGACCGTCGGCGGGCCGGACACCCAGCGCCCCGGCCGCACCGCGCGCCTCAACGAGGTGGATTGCGGCAGAGCTGCCGGCGTTGCCGGAACCTTCACGGCGGTTGTGTTTACGCCGGATCATCTGCGCCTTGTCAAAGACGGGCCGGCGGGGCGGCGCAGATTTTTAGACGCGGCACTCTGCCAGTGTCAGCCGGCGCATTTGGCGGCGCTGCGGCGCTACCAGCGGGCGTTGAGCCAAAAAAACGCGCTGCTCAAGCACTTTGCCGATACCAAGGACGCCGACCTCTTGCTGGACACCCTAAATGACGCATTGGCGCAGGCCGGCGGGGCGGTTATGGAGCGCCGCGCCTGGTTTATGCGGCAGCTGGCACCCTCCGCGCAGCGCTATTATGCCGAGATCGCCGCCGACGCGGAAAAACTGACCCTTTCGTATCGTCCCGGCGCCGCGCTGGGCACAGAGGCCGACAAGGCGTCTGACAATATCGTGCAACCGGCAAAGCGCTTTGCAAACGCAGAGGACGCCGCTTCCTTAGCAGGTTTTGCCGCTAGGGGCGATCCGCAGGGCTACGCCGCGGCGCTGCAAGAAAAGCTGCGCTCCTTGCGGAAAACGGAAATGCGGGTGGGCTATTGCATGGCCGGGCCGCACCGAGACGATATCGAGATTTTGTTGGGCGGGCAGCCGGGCCGCGTCTACGCGAGCCAGGGCCAGCAGCGGAGCATCGTGCTCGCCCTCAAGCTCGCGGAGGCGGATGTGATTGGGGAAGTTTTGGAAGAAAAGCCCGTCATGCTGCTGGACGATGTCTTGAGCGAACTGGACGATACGCGCCAGGCTTATCTGTTGAGGTATGTGGGCGGTGGGCAGACCATCGTAACGACCTGTGACGGCACCGCCTTTTGCAGGACCGACGGCAAGGTGCTGCGCGTGCAAAACGGCAGGGTGGAACCGAACGATTCCTGAAAAGTTGCGCAAAAGCCGGAGGTTTGCCAGCCAAAAAGAAGCATTTGGTCAAGTCGTATTTTACAGACTGAATATTATAAGGAACATATAACAAGATGTATTTCCATGTGGGCCAGGATTTTCTTCTAAAGACCGATCCTATCGTCGGGATCTTTGACTTAGACACCGCCGGGTCATCGCGCCGCACGCAGGCATTTTTTAAGCGCGTGGAGGAGCAGGGCGCCGTTGTGGATCTGTGCGGGCCGGGTGTTGTGCCGCACAGTTTTATCTTGGCGGATTTCCCGGTGCAGACGCTGTATCTGTCGCCCTATTCCGGCAGAGCGATGGCAAAGAGAGCCAAAACCAATACGCTGGAAGGTTTTGCGGGCGCTGCGGAACCTCTGCGAAAAGACGAAAAAGGGAGCAGGACATAAAAAGCGAAGGGCGGAAAAGTTGCTTTTAGATAGAGGTTTAGAAATTGTAGGGCGGCAGAGCGTAAGTGCCGCCCAAAGGTGAGAAAGAGTAAACGGAGGGAGTTTCTTTTTTTATGGATGAAGAAATCCGGAACGAAAAAATCCAGTCCGAAACGGCGACGGATCACGAGTACGGCGGCGCGCAGATCGAGGTGCTGGAGGGGTTGGAGCCTGTCAGAAAGCGCCCCGGCATGTACATTGGTACGACGGGACCGGCCGGTTTGCACCACCTTGTCTACGAGATTGTGGATAACGCCATCGATGAGGCTCTTGCCGGGTACTGTGACGATATCCAGGTTGTGATCTTGCCCGATGACGTCATCGAGGTGACGGATAACGGCAGAGGCATACCAGTGGAAATCCAGCCAAAGATGGGCATCCCGGCCGTGACGGTTGTGTTCACGGTGCTGCACGCGGGCGGCAAATTCGGCGGTGAGGATTCCGGTTACAAAGTCGCGGGCGGCCTGCACGGTGTGGGCGCCAGCGTCGTCAACGCGCTGTCGGAGTGGCTCCTTGTGCGGGTGCGGCGCGACGGCGGCGAGTTTGAGCAGCGCTTTGCGCGCGGTGTTGCCGAAAGCGAACTTGTAAAAATCCGGGATGTAGAGCCGGACAGCACGGGCACGACGGTGCGGTTTAAGCCCGATCCCGAAATTTTTACCGATTCAACGCATTTTGACTACGATACTTTGCTGCGCCGCCTGCGCGAAGAGGCCTTTTTGAATGCCGGCGTGCGGATCACGCTGCGCGATGAGCGGGACTTGGAAGAAAACGATCCCCCGCGCGCCGAGAGCATGCGGTACGAGGGCGGCATCCGCAGTTTTGTGAGCTATTTGCTCGGTCGCCGGGATTTAAACGCGATCCATCCCGCGCCCATCTATATTCGCGGCGAGGGGCAGGGCGCCGTGGCGGAGATCGCGCTACAGTACAACGAGAGCTACAATCCGCTGCTTTTGTCCTTCGCGAACAATGTGCACACCCCGGAGGGCGGCACGCATGAGGAAGGGTTCAAGGCGGCCCTGACGCGCGTATGCAACGAATATGCGCGCAGCCGCAACATCTTGAAGGAAAAGGACGAGAATCTGACGGGCGACGATGTGCGCGAGGGCATGATCGCCGTGATCAGCGTCAAATTGCAAGAGGCGCAGTTTGAGGGGCAGACAAAGGCCAAACTGGGCAATACGTTTGTGCGCAATCTTGTATCCGGCATTGTATACGAGGGTCTGACGGAATACTTTGAAGAAAATCCCGCCGTTGCCAAAACGATCCTGGAGAAGGCCACGCAGGCTGCCCACGCGCGCGACGCCGCCAAAAAGGCGAGGGATCTGGTGCGCCGCAAGAGCGCGATGGACGGCGGGCGCCTGCCCGGAAAGCTGGCGGACTGCCGGGAGCGGGATCCCGCCAAGACAGAAATTTTCATCGTGGAGGGCGATTCCGCCGGCGGCAGCGCCAAATTGGGGCGGGATTCCAATATACAGGCCATCCTGCCGCTCTGGGGCAAGATGCTCAATGTGGAAAAGGCGCGCGCCGACCGCATCTACGGCAACGAGAAACTCCAGCCGGTGGTTTTGGCGCTGGGGACCGGCATCGGCGCGGAATTTGACATCACGAAGGTGCGCTACCACAAGATCTTTATTATGGCGGATGCCGACGTGGACGGCAGCCACATCTGTACGCTGATGCTGACGTTCTTTTTCCGCTATATGCGCCCCCTCATCGACAACGGGTATGTGTATGTCGCGCAGCCGCCGCTGTTCCGCTTGCAAAGAGGCAGCACGGTCAAGTATGCCTACGACGAGGAGGAAATGCGTGTGCTTTCCGCCGAGATGCCGGGCGCCAAGATCAACCGGTACAAGGGCCTGGGCGAGATGAACCCCAAGCAGCTGTGGGAGACCACGATGAACCCCGATAACCGCGTGATCGTGCAGATCACCGTCGAGGATGCCGAGCGCGCCGACGAGGCGTTTAGCATTTTGATGGGCGAGCAGGTGGAACCGCGCCGCCGCTTTATCGAGAAAAACGCCAAATACGCCAATTTGGATGTGTAGTGATTGGCTTTTGCTTCAAAGAGGAACTGTTTCCACCTGATTTTGGCGGGTGGTTTGCATAGATAAGGTGAGGGTATGGAAGAAAATCTGATCATGACGCCTGGGTCCGGCACCAAGGTGATTGTGCGCGATGTAAAAGACGAGATCGAATCGGCCTTTTTGGATTATTCTATGTCGGTGATCGTCGCGCGCGCTCTGCCCGATGTGCGCGACGGGTTAAAGCCCGTCCACAGGCGCATCCTATATACAATGCACGAGCGCGGCAACGATCCCAGCCACCCCTACCGCAAATCCGCCGATACGGTGGGCGCCGTGCTGGGCAGCTACCACCCCCATGGCGACGCGTCTGTGTATGATGCGATGGTGCGCCTCGCACAGGACTTCTCGCTGAGGTACCCGCTCGTAGACGGGCAGGGCAACTTTGGCTCTGTGGACGGCGATCCGCCCGCCGCGTACCGCTATACCGAGGCGCGCATGTCCAAAATCGCCACCGAAATGCTCACCGATATCGACAAAGAGACCATCGACTGGAATCTCAATTTTGACGAGACGAAAAAAGAGCCCGCCGTTTTGCCCAGCCGCTTTCCCAATTTGCTGGTCAACGGCAGCCAGGGCATCGCGGTGGGTATGGCGACCAATATTCCGCCCCACAACTTGGGCGAAGTCGTTGACGGCCTGATCGCGCTTTCGGAAAATCCGGATATCGATATCGCCGGTTTGATGGAGTATATCCAGGGCCCGGACTTCCCGACCGGCGGCATCATCATGGGGCGCAGCGGCATTCGCGCCGCCTACGCGACGGGGCGAGGAAAAATCACCTTGCGCGGTCGCGCCGAGATCGTGGACGGCGAGAGCGGCAAACAGGAAATTGTGATCACGGAAATTCCCTATATGGTCAACAAGGCACGCCTGATTGAGAGCATTGCGGCGCTCGCCAAAGAAAAGCGCGTGGAAGGCATACAGGCGGTCAATGACCTATCCAGCGACCGCATCGGTATGCGCATCGTGGTGGAGCTGCGG
Source organism: uncultured Subdoligranulum sp. (assembly GCA_964560675.1). Classification (GTDB taxonomy): domain Bacteria; phylum Bacillota; class Clostridia; order Oscillospirales; family Ruminococcaceae; genus Gemmiger. The sequence goes on from CAZLMA010000006.1 coordinate 29,884, forward strand.
CGCGACGCCAACGCGAATGTCGTGCTCAACCAACTGTACCGCTTTACCCAACTGCAGGATACCGTCGGCGTGATTTTGCTGGCACTGGATGAAAAGACGCCGCGCGTCATGTCGCTGAAGGTCATGATGGAGCGCTATCTCGATTTCCAGTACGAGGTCATACGGCGCCGAACCGCCTACGAGCTCAAAAGAGCGCAGGAGCGCGCCCATGTGTTAGAAGGCCTGCGCCGCGCGGTGGATATTGTGGATGAGATTATCGCCGCCATACGCGCCTGTAAGGGCGGCTTGCCAGAGGCGAGAACCGCCGTAATGGAGCAGTTCGGCTTTGATGAAATCCAGGCCGACGCCATCGTCAAATTGCAGTTGGGGCGCTTAGCGGGTTTGGAGATCTTAAAAATCGAAGAAGAGAGCGAGCAGCTGCGCCAGTCCATCGCGGAATACCAGGATATCTTAACGAATGACGAGCACGTAAAGCGCATTGTGCGCGGCGATCTGACCGCTATCAAAGAGAAGTACGGCGATGAACGCCGCACCTCCATTGAGTCCGTCTCCGGAGAGGTGGATATTGAGGAGCTCATTCCGCAAAAGACCTGCGTATTCACCCTGACGCACGAGGGGTATATCAAGCGCGTGGCGGCCGATACCTACCAGGCACAAAACCGCGGCGGCAAGGGAATCCAGGGCATGACCCACAAGGACGAAGATTTTGTGGAAGAACTGTTCATCGGTTCCAGCCACGATCATATGCTGTTCATGACGGATCGCGGCCGGGTCTACCGCTTGAAGGGCTACCAGGTGCCAGAGGCGGGGAGAACGGCGCGCGGCAGCCATGTGGCAAACCTCTTGCAGCTCCAGGAGGGGGAAAAAGTCACCAATATGATGCGCGAGCCGACGGGTTTGGATCCCGAGACACATTTCATCACGATGGTTACGCGCAAGGGCTTTATCAAGCGCACACCGCTCCATGAGTTTCGCAACATCCGCCGCCAGGGCATCAACGCGATCGGCCTCAACGAGGACGACAGCGTCGTGTGGTGCCACCTGACGGGCGGAGAAGACGAGCTGATCATTGCCACGCGCGGCGGCAACGCCATCCATATCACAGAGAGAGGCGCCCGTTCCATGGGCAGAACCGCACACGGCGTGCGTGTGATCCGGCTGTTAGACGACGATGCGGTGGTGGGCGTCGGCGTCTGCCGGCCCGGCGCCTCACTCTTGACCGTCAGCATGGACGGCAAGGGGCGGCGCAGCCAGATTTCAGAGTATCGCCTGATCAACCGCGGCGGCCAGGGCGTTCGCAATTACAGCAGAGGCGGCGTGGCCGGCATCAAGGTGGTAGACCCTGGCGACGACTTGATTCTGATAAGCCAGGAGGGCATCGTGATCCGCCTGCGCGCCGGTGACATTCCGCTGCAGAGCCGCTACGCGGACGGCGTGAGGGTGATGCGCTTAAACGAGGGCGACATCGTGATGACGGTCGCGCGCACCGAGGGGGAAGCGGAAAAGGAAAGCTGATCGCTTGCAATTTTTTGAAAACATGCTATGATACGGGTGCGGGCGTTTGGAAGCGCGTCCGGAAAGGAGAACGATTTATGCAGATCAGCAAACAGACAACGATGGGCGAAATGTTAGAATTGGATCGCGGCATCGCGTATATTTTGATGCAGGAAGGGATGCACTGCGTAGGTTGCCCCTCTTCCATTGATGAAACGCTGGAGGAGGCCTGCGCCGTCCACGGCCTGGATCCCGACACGGTACTGGGCGATATCCAGGATTATCTTGTAAACCGCCGATAGTCGTTCAGAGCCTTTGCCGCGCCACCAGTGACACAAAGTGGCTGCAAAGGGGATGGAGTAACACCGCACAAAGGCAGGTGTGCCCAGGCGCCGTTTGGCGCGCGCCCCTGTTTTGTATGCGGTGTCGGGCCAAGCGAAAACACGCATACCACGGAAAAAGAAAACATAAGCGAAAAAAAGCCGGCGCGGAAACCATCCGTACCGGCTTTCTTTGGGGGCTTAACACTCTGGTTTTTTGTAAAAAGGAACGTTTCGATGCATATATTGGATGGCCGAGGCCTTGTTTGTTGTCTGGCTTTGGCCGGGCTGCTGCCCTCGCATGGCCAAAGCGCAGTAAAAAGATTGCGCCTTGCAAATTTCGCAACCGATTGGCTACAGTGTCAGTGTACAATACAAATGTGGACAGGATATAAACGGAATTTGAAAAAACTGAGAAAGTTTTTAAGGGGGTGCCGGCAACCGGCCCGATCCGGCGCTCGTCAATCCGTTTTGCCAGACGGGGCAGGGCTTGCACGCTTGTAAAAATCGGTATACTCTTCAATCAGTTGGCGCAATGTTATCGCATCGACAGCGGGAACGTAGAGTTTTGCGTAGTCTTTTAAACCCATGGCGGCGGCCTCTTCGTTTTGCTCCGGGCCCAGCTCCACCAAAAACTCCCACACAGGAACGTGGAAGGCCGCGTCTGGGCCGGTATAGGTCAGGCGGCTTTGTAGAACCTCTGCAGCGCCTTGCCGGCAGTCGAGGCGCTCATCATAAAAGCCGTAACACTCTCCTTGCTCCAGGGCGTCCAGGGCTTCGTCCTCGGTTAACACGCTGTACTCCATCAGCCATTCACCGGGACCGGCGGCGCTCCAGTACACCGTGCGCAGGCTCCCGTCTGTGTTGGAAGAAACACCAACCGACCGATAGTTTAAGTTGAGAAGGTTTTCCATTTTGGCCAGGTCGGGCGATGGGACCTTACTCGTTTGGTAAAAAGTGCAAAGCGGCCCATACTGTTCGCCGTAAATGTTGTAGTCGCCGCCCTCCGGAGCGGAGGCGTTGACGTGTAGTTTTTCCAAAAGTGGGGCGTAGGCGCCCAGTAAACGTTCGGCCTGGCTGACCGCGTCCTCGCGGTCGGTGACCGGATCAAACTCCGATCCCTCTTTTTTTATAAAATCGATGGACACGGAAAGATTGTTGGATACAAGGATCCGCTCTATCCCGTTTTGTTCCAAAGCGGGATGGTCTTGGAGTTGCAGGTAGATCAAATTGCCCCAGTAGCCGCACTCAATTTCAAGGGCGTGGGAAGCGTCCCCTTGGGCGGCATCCAAAATCGCCTGCCATTCCTCCTCGCTGCCGGAGCCTTGCTCAAAAATGGCCTCTTCCTCTAGCGCTGTATCCAGCCCCAGCGCCGAAAGAGTCTCAACCATACAAGAACGCATCGCGTCCGCGTTTACGCCATGATGATCTGCCATGTAGTTGCGGAAGATCGGCATCGTGACAGGATAACTTTCATCGCTGGGAATTTCGTCCAGAACTTCCGTAAAAAAGAGATCGTCGGCGCTGTAGGCGAGCAAGGGGTAACCCCCGGTCGTAAGCGCGCCCACAAGGAGCGGGTCCAAACAGGGTTCTGTGCGCTGCGCCTCAACAACCGGCGTGTTGGCAGGCTGTGCGGACTGAAGGCGCGAGCCGCAGGTGACCAGCAATAGAAGCGATAAAAGCGTCGCAGCGATGACGCACAAATTTTTCACGATCGTCTTCCCCTTGCGTTTTGTTTATGCACAATGCGTTTGCCTGCGCCTGCGCCTGCTACCCAGGATGCCGCGTTTTTTGGGTAAAACCCCTTGACAGAAGTGCCGAATTTTTTTATAATGAACGTTGCACCTAACAAAATAGGCGCTGTTGCGGCGGTATGGCTCAGTTGGCTAGAGCGTTCGGTTCATACCCGAGATGTCACTGGTTCGAATCCAGTTACCGCCACCACATACAAGGTTTCGCTAAAATACTGGAGCCGGCCGCAGTAGTGGCCGGAGAGGAGCTTGCTGTTTTAGCGAAATCTTGTATTCTGCATGGCCCGTTGGTCAAGCGGTTAAGACACGGCCCTTTCACGGCTGTAACGTGGGTTCGATTCCCGCACGGGTCATCAATATGCTTAAGTTTTCCCCCTGCCGCGGCGCAGGGGGATTTCTATACAGGCCAAATGGCGTTGGTCACCGCGGGAAGTTAGAACGCTGCAATACGTCGCAGCGCTATTTTTTGGGCACAAGTCGCTCCTTGCCGCCCATGTAGGGCTGCAGCACACGCGGTACGGTGACGGAGCCGTCGGCCTGCAGGTGATTTTCTAAAAGCGCGATCAACATGCGCGGCGGCGCGACGCAGGTGTTGTTGAGCGTGTGCACCAATTGTATTTTGCCGCTCTCCTCTTTGTAGCGTATGTGCAGCCTGCGCGCCTGCGCGTCGCCTAAGTTGGAGCAGCTGCATACCTCAAAGTACTTCTGCTGGCGCGGGCTCCACGCCTCAATATCGCAGCTCTTGACCTTGAGGTCCGCTAAGTCGCCGGAACAGCATTCCAGTTGCCGTACCGGGATCTCCATAGAGCGGAACAACTCCACCGAGTTTTGCCACAGCTTCTCGTACCACATAGCACTCTCGTCCGGTTTGCAAAGCACGATCATCTCTTGCTTTTCAAATTGGTGGATGCGGTACACACCGCGCTCTTCTATGCCGTGGGCACCCTTCTCTTTGCGAAAACACGGGGAATAGCTCGTCAGGGTCTGGGGCAGTTCGCTTGCATCCAACACCCGATCGATGAACCTGCCGATCATGGAATGTTCCGACGTGCCGATCAGATACAGATCTTCCCCCTCGATTTTGTACATCATCGCGTCCATTTCCGGAAAGGACATGACGCCCTGCACCACGTTGCCGTGGATCATAAAGGGCGGGATGACATAGGTGAATCCCTTTTCGATCATAAAATCCCGCGCGTAGGCAAGCACCGCCTCGTGCAGGCGGGCAATGTCGCCCAGTAGATAATAAAAGCCGTTGCCGGATACCCGCCCTGCCGCGTCCAGATCGATGCCGTCAAAGCGCTGCATGATGTCGACATGGTACGGTATGGGATAGTCCGGCACGACGGGTTCCCCAAACCGCTGCACCTCTACGTTGTGCGTATCGTCGGGGCCGATCGGTACCGACGGGTCGATCATTTGCGGAATCGTATACAAAATCTCCTGCAGTTTTTCCCGCTTGTCCGCCTCGTCGCTCTCCAGCGCTTTTAAGCGCTCGGCCTGCGCCGTGACCTGCGCCTTTACGGCGTCGGCCTCCTCTTTTTTGGCGGGATCCTTTTTGGCCTGCGCCATCAAAGAGCCGATCTGCTTTGAGAGTTTGTTGCGGTTGGCCCGCAGGGCGTCACCCTCACGGATGTCGGCGCGCAGCGAAGCGTCCAGCGCTATCGCCTCATCCACCAAAGGCAACTTTTCGTCCTGGAACTTTTTCCTGATGTTCTCCTTGACAAGCTCCGGGTTTTCTCTTATAAAGCGTATGTCTAACATGGAAGCATCCCACTCCTGTTTTTTTTTATGTTTGTTTCGGGAGGCGCTTTTTGCGGGGCAAACCTTCTCAGAACGCTCACTGCAGGTGACAGTTACCCAGCGCCGCTGCGAGTTTTTTGAGCATTTCATCGGAATAAAAGGCAATTTGCAGCGTGCCGCGCCCGTCGCGATACGCGACATGAACCTCACAGCCCGTCGCCTCGCGCAGGGCTACCTCGGTCTCCACGGCCAAAACCGGCCGCACAAAATCGTCTGGTTCTTTGTCGCTCTGCTTTTTTTTGCCCCCGGCTCCGTTTGACGCGTTTTTTTTCGCCGCCCGCGAGAGTTTGCGGCACAGCGCCTCGGTCTCGCGCACCGTCAGGTTTCCGTTTAGCACCTCCTGGGATGCGGTTTGGATCGCTTCCGGGTCGGAAAGTGACAACAGCGCCTTGGCATGCCCGACGTGCAATGTGCCGCGGCGCAGCTCCTGCTGAACCGCCTCTGGCAGGGTGAGCAGCCGCAGACTGTTGGCGATGGCGCTGCGACTCTTTCCCAGCCGCTGCGCGGCGGTCTGCTGTGTGATGCCGTAGGTCTCCACAAGCGTTTTGATTCCCTGCGCCTGCTCCATCGGATCCAGATCTTCGCGCTGCAGATTTTCAATCAGCGAGAGCGCCGCCGCCTGCTCCTCTGTCACATTGCGGACAAGGGCCGGGATCTCGGTAAGTCCCGCCATGCGCGCGGCGCGCCAGCGGCGCTCCCCGGCGATCAGGATGTAGCCCGTTCCCGCTTTTTGGGGTCTTACGGACACGGGCTGCAAAAGCCCGTTCTCTTTGATGGACTGTGCCAGCTCCGCTAAGGCGGTCTCGTCAAAGTTTTGTCTCGGTTGTGCGGGATCCGGTACGATCTCCCGCAAAGGAAGCGACAAAACGGCGGTATTGTCGGCGTCGGCGGACGGCGGCAGATCGGCAAACAGACTGTCCAATCCCTTGCCCAGCCCACCTTTGGGCCTCGCCATGGGATCCCTCCTCTCAAAACGTGTTTTTCTTTTTGTATTTGAAAATGCCGCGGGCTTTTTACCAAAGTTTACGAAACGCGCATGTCCTACTTTTTTATGTGTCGCGCCCTACTCCTCGTTGCTTTTTAAAAATTCGCGAGCCAGTTCCATATACGCCTGGCTGCCCTTTCCGTTGGGCTCGTAGTAATTGATCGGCATGCCGTAGCTGGGCGCTTCACTCAAACGCACGGAGCGCGGAATGACCGCCTTGTAGACCTTGTCGCCGTAATATTTTTTGACCTGGTCCACGACCTGCAGCGTCAGATTGAGCCGACCCGCGTACATCGTGAACAAAACGCCCTCGATATCCAGGTAGCGATTGTACTTGCGGCGCACCGTTTTGAGCGTGCTCATCAGCTCCGACAAGCCCTCCAGGGCATAATACTCACACTGGATGGGGATCAGCACCGTGTCACAGGCGCACAGACCGTTTACCGTGAGCAAATCCAACGAGGGCGGGCAGTCAATAAAAAGATAGTCATATACCGGAATGACAGGCGCCAGAATGTTGCGAAGCTTGTATTCCCGGCGCTGTATGTCCACGAGCTCCACGGCGGCACCCGCCAGCTGGGTGTTGGACGGCAGCAAATCCACATGGTAGGCTGTATGCACAATGGCCGTGCGGACGTCTGCGTCATCCATCAGGCAGGTATAGACGTTGGACTGCGCGCTGTGCTTGGCCACGCCATAGCCGCTGGTCGTATTGCCCTGCGGATCCAAATCGACGGCCAGAACGCGTTTGCCCAGCGCTGCCACACAGGACGAAAGGTTGACAACCGTCGTGGTTTTGCCCACGCCGCCCTTTTGATTGGCCACCGCCACAACCTTCGACATGCCGCGCCCTCCGTTCCCGAAATGGGGAGCTGATGACCGGCGTGTTCTGCAAGTAACCAGCCGGACTTTACCTGGCCAAAGCCCATGGGAGAAAAACCCTTTGCATCGCTCCTCAAAAGCCATTATAGCATACTCTTTGCCCAAGAAAAAGGCCCCGCGCGCAATTGTCAGGGCAGAATTGGCGGCTTTGGCGGTAACAAAAGGCTGGAATTTGCCGTCATAATGTTTAAGGAAGAAGGAGGCTTTTATCCTAACAGCCGGCGTTTTATATAGCCGTTTGCGCTTTGGGGTGGCCTTCGGTAAATCGATGTGTCTTTTGGGTTCATCGTTCGCAGTGCCGATGAAAAGGCCCTGGTTTCGTTCTTACTTTGCACAAGGGGGGCAGTGCCCAGGAAAGGAGAATTTCATGAAAAAAAGACTTTTGGTTAAGGCAGTGGTAGGATCGCTGCTTGCGCTGCTTCTTTTAAACCTGACGGCCTGCAGCGCGGGCGTAGGCGCAGGGCGCGACTTGATGGATGGCATCAAAAGCGCCTCGGTTTTAAACACAGGCGAAAACACAGACGATTTAACAAAGAGCGCGCAAAAAGCCCTATACAACTTCTCGGTGCAGCTCTTGCAAAATACGGCGCAAAACGGCGAGAGCGCGCTTGTTTCCCCGTGGTCGGTGATTACGGCCCTCGGCATGACCGCCAACGGCGCCGCGGGAGATACGCTTGCACAGATGAGCGCGGTGTTGGGTCTAAAACCGGACGAACTGGGCGCCTATCTGCATGACTACGCTGAAACGCTGGATGACGACGACTGCCTGCATGCGGCGAACGGCATATGGTTGCGCGATGAGGAAAACTTGACTGTAGAAAAAGACTTTCTGCAAAAAAACGCGGACTACTACGATGCCCTGGCCGTGGCCGCGCCTTTCGATGACAGCACCGTACAGGACATTAACGAATTTGTGAAGGACAACACGAACGGTCAGATAGAAAAGATTCTAGACGAATTGTCCAGCGATGCGATGCTCGTTCTGGTTAACGCGCTCGGTTTTGACGCACAGTGGAAAGAAATCTACCGCGAAGACCAGGTAGATGACAGTACCTTCACAAAAGCGGATGGAACGCTACAGGATCCGGTTCCTTTTATGTACAGTGAAGAATCCGTATTTCTGCAGGACGGTTCTTTTGCGACAGGCTTCCTAAAACACTACGAAGGCGAGCGCTACGCGTTTGCGGCGCTGCTTCCCAGCGAGGGGACAAACGTCGATGCGTATTTGGCCGGACTGACGGGGGATCGGCTGCAAAGCATTTTAAATAAGGCAGAGGAAACCATGGTAGCGGCCGGCATCCCGAAGTTCCACAGTGAGGGTCATTACAACCTAAATCATGCGCTCTGCGCCATGGGTATGCCGGGCGCGTTTACGCCGAATGCGGATTTTTCTGCGATGGGCCACTATGCGGATATGGGCCTGTATATAAGCAAAGTTTTGCACGAGACTTCCATTACGGTGGACGAACAGGGCACAAAGGCCGGCGCTGCCACAGCGGTTGTGGCGGAAGCGGGAGCGGCGGAGGACGTTCGCGAAGTTGTGCTCAATCGCCCGTTTGTCTATCTGCTGGTGGATACCGAATGGAATATGCCGCTCTTTATCGGCACCTTGCAGCAGGTGCAAGGGGAAGATTGATCGTTTGCGCTGAATTTAGCAGGATTTGATCCAACGAATGCGCGAAAAAACTGCGCAAAGACAGCGGCAAACCGAAAACAAAAAAAGCGGAGAAAGCAAACGGCGGTGCGCACACTGCGTGTTGTCAGTGCCGCTTTCTCTTTATTAGAGTCGCGCCGCTTACAGCGGACGCTTTGCGATGACACCGCCGCTGCGGGGGTAGCGCTTCGGCGTAGGCCGGATCTTCCGGCACAAAACCAGCCGCCGCTCGCTGCCGTCCGGCAGCGTGTACGCCCGCAGAGCGGGCGTACCGGCGCCCAGCGCTTTAAGCGCGGCGCCGGCGGCGGCGCACTCGGTGGGTGCTTCCGGGCCTTTCATCGCCAAAAAAACACCGCCTGGCTTTATCAGCGGCAGGCAGTATTCACTCAAAATGGGCATGGGAGCCACCGCCCGCGCCGTCGCAACGGAAAATTGTTCGCGCCACACCTTTCGCGCCGCCTCTTCGGCGCGTTCTTTTACAAATTCAACGCCGTCCAAATGGAGCACGGCGCAGAGAGTTTGCAAAAAAGTAAGACGCTTGCCGGTGGGCTCCATCAAGACAAGCCGCAGCTCCGGTTTATAGATTTTTGCGACTACCCCCGGAAAGCCGCCGCCGCTGCCCACATCCACGACACAACCTTGCATTTCCGGCTGAGCGGCAAGAAACAGACAGTCAACAAAGTGCCGGTCCTCGATGCCCTGCGGATCCAGGATCGCGGTCAGGTTGACTTTTTTTGTGTACGCTACCAGCAACTGTGCATAGAGGTCCAACTGGTCCAACTGCCGCTGTGTGAGGCAAATGTTCCACGTGGAACATTTCCTGGCGAGTCTCGCGGTGTCGATCATTTCGGTGGCTCCTCTCCCTTTTGCGCAGCCCGGTTCCATTTGAGCAGCGCAATGGAGAGCTGCGCAACATCGCTGGGGCTTACGCCCGGCACGCGCCCCGCCTGGCCCAACGTGCGGGGTTTGATGCGCGATAACTTTTCCCGCGCCTCCAGCGTAAGGCCCTGGAGCGGGGCGTAGTCAAAATCTGAGGGGATCGGCGTCTGTTCGTGGCGCTTGGCATCCTTTAGGCGGCGCTCTTCCCGTTCAATGTAGCCGGCATACCGGATCTCGGTCTCGATGCGCTGCGCCATGGTAGGCGTAACGCCCTCGCCGCGACCGATGATGTCGGCGATCAGCTCGTAACTCACGCCGGGGCGGCGCAGCAACTCCTGCGCCGTGCCGCCGCTCTCGCCCCAGGCGGCGATCCCCTCCGGCTGAATGCCGCGGCGCTCACCTGCCCTGCGAAGCGCTTGCAAAGGAACACGTGCCGTCTGCAGGCGCGCAAGCTCGTGCTCGCGAATGCTGGTATCCGCGCAGAAAGCCTGCCAACGCGCGTCATCTACAAGGCCGTACTCCCGCCCGATGGGGGTTAGGCGTGTATCGGCGTTATCCTGGCGCAGCTGCAGGCGATACTCGCTGCGGCTGGTCATCATGCGGTAGGGATCCATGACGCCCTTTGTGACGAGGTCGTCCACAAGGGTGCCCAAATACCCTGTATGGCGCTCCAGCACAAGTTGGGGCAGGCACAGCGCATTGCGTGCAGCGTTGAGACCCGCTAAGAGCCCCTGTGCGGCGGCTTCTTCGTAGCCGGAGGTGCCGTTAAATTGCCCGGCGCCGTATACACCGGCGACGGTTTTGCTCTCCAGCGTCGGGTACAGGGTGGTGGGATCGACGCAATCGTACTCAATTGCGTAGGCGGGGCGAAGAATTTCCAGATGCGAAAAGCCCGCAATGGTGCGGTACAGCTCATTTTGTACGCTCTCCGGCAGGCTGGAAGACATGCCCTGCAGGTACATCTCCTCGGTGTTCTCGCCGCAGGGCTCTATAAAGATCGGATGGTGGTCCTTTTCGGGGAAGCGAACCACTTTATCTTCAATGGATGGACAGTACCGCGGCCCGATCCCCAGGATCGGGTTTGCTCGGTTTTGGCCGTACAGGGGGGAGCGGTCTAAGTTGGCCAAAATCACCTTGTGCGTATCGGGGTTTGTGGCGGCAAGCCAGCAGTCCATCTTATTGCGCATCGGTGTGTGCGTCAAAAAGCTGAAGGGCTGCAAAAGGGTATCGGGGTCGCCGGGCTGGCGTATGAGCTTTGAAAAATCGATGCTTCGGCGGTGCACGCGCGCCGGCGTACCCGTTTTAAAGCGGCGCAATACAAAGCCATGCGCACAGAGATCGCTTGTCAGCCTCGTCGCCGCGTGCTGCCCGTCCGGGCCGCCCGCATAGCTCGCGTCCCCTACAAAGATCCTGCCGCCCAGCGTGGTTCCGGTCGCGATGACAACGGTTTTGCAGCCGTAGTATCCGCCAAGCGCCGTAAAGACGCCGCAAACGGCCCCGCCGCGAACCTCCAGCCGAATGATTTCCGCCTGGTGAATGTCCAGGTTGGGCGTCTTTTCCAGCGCCTGTTTCATCCACATGTGGTACTGCTTGCGATCCGTCTGCACGCGCAGGCTGTGTACGGCGGGTCCTTTGCTGCGGTTGAGCATCCGGCTTTGTAAGAACGTGGCGTCAGCGGCCAGGCCCATGAGTCCGCCCAGGGCGTCAATCTCCCTGACGAGATGGCTTTTGGCGGGCCCGCCGATGGACGGGTTGCAGGGCATGTTGGCGATAAAGTCGAGCGAGAGTGCAAACAGCGCCGTGTGCGCACCCAAAACGGCTGCCGCATGCGCTGCCTCGATGCCGGCGTGGCCGCCGCCGATGACAATGACATCATAATCCGCTAAGTGGTCAAAGCGCATGAGAACCAACCTCTTTGAGCAATCCGACTTTTCAAAACACGCTGCGATGTGTCCGCGGCGATAAGCGCGGTAAAAGGGGGGGCAGCGGCTCGCACTTGCACTTCGTAAAGCGATACGGTACAATAAACTGAGGAAAGCGGCAAGGTGAATACTTTTGCCGTAGCGTTCCACCTTTGTGCGATTCCTATTATATACCCCATCGGGGCGCAAACACAAGCCTTTCCGCCGCCTGCGGCTTTGCCGAAACGTCCCTTCTTTGTGTGCGTCAAAGGGGAAAAGGCTTTTTAGAAAAAAGCCAGGCGCCAGGAAAGCGCCGGCCGCTCCCTTTGCGATACTGCCCTTAATAAACCGAATAAGGAAGGTACCCTATGTCCATGACAATCTGCGCGCTCGCGACGCCACCCGGCCAGGGCGGCATTGCGACGGTGCGCCTATCCGGTCAAGACGCGTTTACCATCGCGGACCGCGTTTTTGTTCCGATTCACGCGGAGAAATCCATCCGGGAGGCGCGCGGCTATACCGCGCTGCTGGGGCACTACCAACTGCGCGGGCAGCTCCTAGACGAGACGATCGCGCTGATCTTCCGTGCCCCGCACAGTTATACCGGTGAAGATGTAGTGGAACTCTCGGTGCATGGTGGGCAGGCGATGGCACAGGGGCTGCTGGAGGCGCTCTGCCTGGCGGGTGCACAACCGGCCGAGGGAGGTGCGTTTACCAGAAGGGCGCTGGAAAACGGCAGAATGAGCCTGACCCAGGCGGAAGCGGTCATGGAGATCGTATCCGCGCAGGGGCGGCAGGGTGCGGCGCTGGCGCAAAGTGCGCTCAGCGGTCGGCTGGGGCGGCAAATCGAGGCGCTGCGCGCCAGCCTGGAAGAGGTCTCCGCGCATATTGCCGCGTGGATGGATTATCCGGAAGAGGATGTGCCCGCGCTCTCAGCGCCGGCGCTGCACCGCTTCTTTAGTGAGCAGAAGGCGAAGCTGGATGCCCTGATCGACGGATACGGTGGTGGCGCCGCGCTGCGCCATGGGGTAGACTGTGTGTTGGCTGGGCGGCCCAACGTGGGAAAATCCACCATCTTAAATTTGCTGGCCGGCTTTGACAGGGCAATTGTTTTTGACAAACCCGGCACCACGCGGGACATACTGGAGCAGCAGGTCGTTTTACAGCCGATGGGCCTGCACATAAATCTCTTTGACACCGCCGGCTTGCGCGGTTTTGGCGGAGCCGATTCAGATTCCTCTTTCCGCAATGCCGAACCCAGTGCAGAACGTTGCGGCACTGGCGGCACCGAAAATGCGATCGATGCTGTTGAGGCGGAGGGGATACGGCGCAGCCGCAGAAAGATGGAGCAGGCGGGGCTGGTGCTGGCGGTGTTTGACGCGGCCGTCCCCCTGACGGGGGAAGATATAGAGCTCGCGCAAACCTGCCAAGGTGGCCGTGCGCTCGCCATCTTAAATAAGCGCGACTTGGCAAATGACGAGGCTCTCAAAAAAAATACGGCGGCGCTGCAACCCTATTTTGCTCGCATTCTCCCACTTTGCGCAAAGGACGAAGCGGAATTGCCTGCCCTCAGCCAGGCGATCGCCTGCGCTGTGGGTGCCGCAAAAGTGGATCCGGAAGCCGCCGCCCTTTGCAGCTCCAGGCAATTTGCCGCAGCCCTACGCGCGCGCGACGCGCTGGCGGACGCCCTGCGTGCCGTAGACGATGGCCCCTACTTGGATGCCGCTGCCGTTTGCCTGGCAGACGCCCAGCAGGCGCTGGCGGATCTGAGCGGACAAAATGCCAGCGAGGCGACACTGGATGCTGTCTTTGCAAACTTTTGCGTCGGGAAATAGTTCTGCCCGCATAAGACCGCAGAAAGGAACAATGGCTCTTTGGTGCCGCCTGGTTTGCCTTTAAAAAGTGATTTTGGGCACAAAATAACCGGAATAACGACAAAAAACGGGGTAGTTTTTAACGATTTCAACCGAGTTTTCAACAATTTCACCGTGAAAAAGCCATTTACAATCTGTAATGGACAGCATTTTTTGACCTTTTTGCAATACGAAGCAGCGCCAAAGGTTGCAATAAAAACCAACTTGTGTTTACACAAGCCGTTATTTTGAAAGAGGACGCAACAGACGCTAGGCGTCAAAACCCCAGGGCGCAACGCTCCTTCGTGCGATGTAGCTTTCTGACACAAGGACGCAAAAAAGTCAGGATTGGCGTGACCGCGCGTACAGATCCGGTACACGCCAAACCGTTGCGCTACCATTAAGGATGGAACCGTATGTTATTTCGCAGAATTTCGAAGATTGCTTGATACTGCGTCCCGTTATGGGGTATAATGAGAATGGTGATTTTGTAGGGGACACGATTCCATTCATCACAACGCAAGAAAGGAGGGCGGCAGTATGGAAAGGAAAAAGATGCTCCCGATTGGGATGGAAGATTTTGAAAAGCTGCGGGTAAAGAATTGTTACTATGTCGATAAGACCGGGCTGATCCGGGATCTGCTGAATAACTGGTCAGATGTTACGCTTTTCACCCGCCCGCGGCGCTTTGGCAAGTCTTTAAACATGAGTATGCTCTCCCATTTCTTCTCGATAGAGGGGGACAAATCGATTTTTGACGGGCTCGCGATTTCCAAAGAAAAAGAGCTCTGTGAGAGGTACATGGGCAAGTACCCGGTGATCTTTCTCACTTTGAAAGGGATCGAGGCCTTGGATTATGAAGCCGCCTATCAGCAGGCTGTTTGGCTCATCAGGAGCGTTGCCCGAAAGTTGGAGTATTTGCAGGATAGCGACAAGTTGTCCGCAGAAGACAAGGCGGAATACCGGGCGCTGTTGAATTTGAACATGGCAGAGTCAACACTTTGCAACAGCCTCAATACACTATCCGAGCTGTTGGAAAAGCACTACGGCAGGAAGGTCGTATTGCTCATCGACGAGTATGACGTGCCGCTAGCGAGAGCGCACGCGAATGGGTATTATGACCGCATGGTCTCGCTGATACGCAGCATGCTCGGCGCCGCGCTCAAGACCAATACAAGTTTAGAATTCGCCGTGCTGACCGGGTGCCTTCGCATTTCCAAGGAGAGCATTTTTACGGGGCTGAATAATCTAAAGGTTCGTTCCATGTCAGACGTACGTTCCAGCAAATACTTCGGATTTACAGATGGGGAAGTAAAGGATCTTTTGTCGTATTATAATCTTTCCGACAAATATGGCGCGGTAAAGAGGTGGTATGATGGCTACCAATTTGCCAGAAACGAACTGTATTGTCCCTGGGACGTTTTAAACTATTGTGATGCGCTCCTTGACGATCCCAACGCAGAGCCAGAAGACTACTGGATCAACACAAGCGGCAACGACGTGATCAAGCGTTTTGTTGCCATGGCGGACGACAAGACAAGAGAGGAAATCGAAACGCTGGTCGCGGGCGGCACAATCGAGAAGGACATCCGCGAAGACCTGACCTATTCCGAGATCTACGATACCATCGACAACCTGTGGAGCCTTCTCTATACGACCGGCTACCTGACTTTGCAGGGCAGGACAGAGGAGGGGTTATTGCGACTGCGGATCCCCAACTTGGAAGTCCGGGATGTGTATGTCAAGCAGATCCGGGAATATTTTAAAGAGAGCGTCAAAAAAGATACAGGCACGCTGGAGGCCTTCTGCGCCGCCTTGCAAGGCGGGGACGCGGACGCGGTGGAAGGGCTCTTTGCGCAGTATCTCGAAAGATCCATCAGCATCCGCGACAGTGCCGTGCCAAACGAGAGGAAGGAGAGTTTTTACCACGGCGTCATGCTGGGCGTCCTGATGGCGAACAGCCGCATGAGCGTTGTCTCCAACCGCGAGGCGGGTAATGGATACGCGGACATTTTGGCAAAATCGGAAGACGGGCAGACGGGCATCGTCATCGAGATGAAATACGCGGGCGATGGGGACTTGGACGCGGCGTGCCAGGATGCCATTGGGCAGATCGACGAGCGGCGGTGTACGGAAGCCTTCCGATACACGAGGGTCAGAAAAATTAAAAAATACGGTGTCGGCTGCTACAAAAAGAGCTGCAGGGTCGTGCTCGGCAAGTAGACAAAAAAAGCAAAAGGACCGAATCAAAACGGATGGTATTTCGCTGGAACTTTGGAGAATCGCCTGATACCCCGGCCCGTTGCGGGATAGAAAATGAGAATGGTGGTTTGTGTGAAGCACGATACCTGTCATCATAACTTAAGAGAGGAGGGTGCCAACATGGAAGCGAAAAAGATGCTCCCGATCGGGTATGACAGTTTTGAGGCGATACGAGGTGACGATTTTTACTACGTTGATAAAACCGGGCTCATCAAGGAACTGCTTGCCAGCAAAGCGCAGGTCACCTTGTTCACCCGTCCGCGGCGCTTTGGCAAGTCCTTAAACATGAGCATGTTGGCGAGCTTTTTCTCTCTGGATGGGGATAAGTCGATTTTTGACGGGCTCGCGATCGCAAAAGAAAAAGAGCTCTGCGAGAGGTACATGGGCAAGTACCCGGTGATCTTTCTTTCCTTAAAGGAGATTGACAGGCTGACATACGAAGAAGCTTTCCAAAAGGCAGCAGATGTGATTATTGATGTTGCGGAAAATTTTCAGTTTCTTCTTGACAGTGAGAATCTTGGCGAACATGAAAAGGCAAGGTATCAAAAACTTCTTGATGAAGATATGTCCGAGCGCACCCTAACCGGAAGCTTGAAGCTGCTTTCCAAATTGCTGGAAAAGCACTTTGGCAGAAAAGTCGTCCTGCTCATCGACGAGTATGACGTTCCGCTAGCGAGAGCGCACGCGAATGGGTATTATGACCGCATGGTCTCGCTGATACGCAGCATGCTCGGCGCCGCGCTCAAGACCAATACAAGTTTAGAATTCGCCGTGCTGACCGGGTGCCTTCGCATTTCCAAGGAGAGCATTTTTACGGGGCTGAATAATCTAAAGGTTCGTTCCATGTCAGACGTACGTTCCAGCAAATACTTCGGATTTACAGATGGGGAAGTAAAGGATCTTTTGTCGTATTATAATCTTTCCGACAAATATGGCGCGGTAAAGAGGTGGTATGATGGCTACCAATTTGCCAGAAACGAACTGTATTGTCCCTGGGACGTTTTAAACTATTGTGATGCGCTCCTTGACGATCCCAACGCAGAGCCAGAAGACTACTGGATCAACACAAGCGGCAACGACGTGATCAAGCGTTTTGTCGCCATGGCGGACGGCAAGACAAGAGAGGAAATCGAAACGCTGGTCGCGGGCGGCACCATCGAGAAATACATCCGCGAGGATCTCACCTACTCCGAGATCTACGATACCATCGACAACCTGTGGAGCCTGCTCTATACGACCGGCTACCTGACTTTGCAGGGCAGGACGGACGAGGGGCTGCTCAAACTGCGGATCCCCAACCTGGAAGTCCGGGACGTATATGTAAAGCAGATCCGGGAATATTTTAAAGAGAGCGTCAAAAAAGATTCGGGCACGCTGGAGGCCTTCTGCGCTGCGTTGCAAAGCGGGGACGCGGACACGGTGGAAGGGCTCTTTGCGCAGTATCTCGAAAGATCCATCAGCATCCGCGACAGTGCCGTGCCAAACGAGAGGAAGGAGAGCTTTTACCACGGCGTCATGCTGGGCGTCCTGATGGCGAACAGCCGCATGAGCGTCGTCTCCAACCGCGAGGCGGGTAATGGATACGCGGACATCTTGGCAAAATCGGAAGACGGGCAGACGGGCATCGTCATCGAGATGAAATACGCGGGCGATGGGGATCTGGACGCGGCGTGCCGGGATGCCATCGGGCAGATCGACGAGCGGCGGTACACAGATGCCTTCCGATACACGAGGGTCAGGAAAATCAAAAAATACGGTGTCGGCTGCTACAAAAAGAGCTGCAGGGTCGCGCTCGGCAAGTAAACGAAAAAGCAAAAAAACCGAGGAGCCGCTTGACGGGAAGTGTGTAACTCCCGCGGCGGCTCTTCGATTCCTGCTTTTATTCTCAGAAAGGGTTCATTATCATCCTATAATGATATGGATTATGACTTCTAAGTTGTAGTGTCTGCAATGGTTCTTATAAACATGACGTCACAGCGGTTCATGGGCGGTCGGTTCCCTCTGGCGGGCGATTTTGACGGTCAACATCTGAAACATAGGAAATCATGATAAAAAGAACAAACGAACTTAAGCCGGAAATCCGGGATGAAATGTGAAAACTTCAATAAACCTATTGACATAGTGGGAAAGTGGGTTTATAATTCCGGTGTTGATTTTGAGCGCATCTTCAGCCGGGCTCCGGATGTTGTGCGGATTTTGCGTGGGGAAGGCGAGGGAAAGCAGTGCGAGCGGGTAAACAGTGGCAAGCTCTGTATCCGTGTTGTCGAATGCCAGTATCCCGGACATGGTTCCATGGCTGGGTGCATTCGTCTGCTTTGCGCTGCACCGATTCATGACATAAAAACGGATGTCATGGAGCCACATGTCCGGGTACCTGGTAAGGCCCGGTTTTTTTGCGCTCTTCTTCGGCTTTTGCAACGGTATTTGCCCTATTACAAGAAAGGAAAAGAAGATGAAACAGTCTTGGTTAAAACGCCTATTCGCCGCCGTTGTGGTCGGCGCGCTTTCCGTTTCATTGCTGGCGGGATGCGGCGCTGCTTCCTCTGACGGGGGCACAGATACGCAAACGCCATCCCAGGAACCCACTTCCGCCGACGAAGAGGGCACTTTCCGCACACTGGAGGAGATTGTGCAGAGCGGTGTTATCAACATCGGCGTCTTCTCGGACAAAAGTCCGTTCGGCTATGTCGATGAGAACGGAGATTATCAGGGGTACGATGTCTATTTTGCCGAGCGCATCGGTCAGGATCTGGGGGTGGACATCCAATACGTTTCCACCGAGGCAGCCAACCGCATAGAGTATTTGCAGACAGGCAAAGTTGACATCATCCTGGCAAACTTCACGGTCACAGAGGAGCGAGCACAGGAAGTGGATTTTGCCCTCCCGTACATGAATGTGGCGCTGGGAATCGTTTCCCCGGACAGCCGCGTCATTACCAGTCTGGATGAACTGGGCGAGGACGATGAGGTGATTGTCATCTCCGGCACTACCGCGGAAACGTACCTTGAGAAAAACAATCCAGAGATCAAGCTGCAAAAGTATGATGCCTACGCGCAAGCCAAGACCGCACTGGAAAACGGGAACGGCGTCGCCTGGGCCAATGACAACACGGAGGTCATCGCATTCGCCATCGAAAATCCAGGTTACACAGTCGGCATCCCCACCCTAGGAAGCGCGGACACGATTGCGCCCGCCGTCACAAAGGGGAATACGACGCTTCTGGACTGGCTGAATGAAGAAATCCGGGCTCTGGGCGAGGAGAATTTCTTCCATGCCGATTATGAGGCGACCCTACTGGACACCTATGGCGAGGAGTATGAAGACACCCTTGTCGTGGAGGGCGGCGCAGTCGGCGGCGACACGTAAGCTCCAAGACCGCCGACGGATGAAAAAAATACCGCCGTGCACACCAGGACCGCCGCTATGCTGAAGACCGATGGGCGGGATGAAGGCGAGCGGCGGTCGTATTTTTGTCAACGGATTGTCCTTGGGCGACAACACCGCCCGGAGCAAAACATTAGGGAGAATACCCATGGAGCTGGATGTCATCCTGTCATATATACCCCTTTATTGGGACGCGCTGCTGTTAACCCTGCGCATCGGCTGGCTTGGCATCGCCGTGTCGCTCGCGCTGGGCCTTCTTTGCGCTCTGAGCCTGCAGCTGCACCTGCCTTTTTTGCAGCGCGCAGCTGCTTTTTACGTCGAGTTGTTCCGCAATACACCGCTGCTGGTACAGCTCTTTTTTCTATATTTCGCCTTGCCGAAAATCGGATTGCGGTTATCCGCCGAGGCATGCGGCGTCCTGGGTCTGGGTCTGCTGGGCGGCGCTTACATGGCGGAAACCTTCCGCAGCGGAATTCAGAGCGTTGCCGCTATACAGAGTGCGAGCGCGCTGAGTCTTGGTATGAACAGATGGCAGGTATTTCGGTATGTGAACCTTCCCCAGGCGGTTACGCGCAGCGTACCCGGGCTTCTGGCAAACGGGATCTTCCTGCTCAAAGAGACCAGTGTTTTTTCCACCATCAGCTTGATGGATCTGATGTTTACGGCGAAGGATCTCATCGGGATGTACGCCAAAACATTGGAATGTCTCTTTTTGCTTGTCGTCTTCTACCTCATCATGATTTTGCCTGTATCCGTTTTCGGCAGCTATGTGGAAAGGAGACTGCGCTATGCAGAGTTTGGGGATTGATGTCCTGTTCCAGGGCAGCAACTTTCAGCGCCTGCTGGGAGGGTTATGGGTGGCGATCCGGATCAGCCTGATCAGCGTGGGGATCAGCATGGTACTGGGCATCGCTGTGGGCATGCTGATGACTGTGAAACACCGTGCTGTGCGCGCGGCATGTCGATTTTATCTGGAAACAGTGCGGATTATGCCGCAGATGGTACTGCTTTTTATTGTTTATTTCGGCAGCACGCGGGTCTTCGGATGGAACCTGTCTGCGGAAGTCTCCGCTGTGATTGTATTCAGCTTCTGGGGAACCGCCGAGATGGGAGATTTGGTTCGCGGCGCGCTCATCAGCATCCCGCGCATGCAGTCGGAGAGCGCGCAGGCGCTCGGCATGACACGGGCGCAGGTCAACCTATATGTCATTTTGCCGCAGTCCATCCGCAGACTTCTTCCCCTGGCAATCAACCTGATTACCCGCATGATCAAGACCACCAGCCTTGTGATGATGATCGGCATAGTGGAGGTGCTGAAAGTGGCGCAGCAAATCATTGAGGCCAACCGCCGCAGTTCGCCAAACGCGGCATTCGGCGTGTTCGGAACGGTGTTTTTGCTTTATTTTGTCATTTGCTGGCCTATCAGCAAACTTGCCGGCAAAATGGAAAAGAGGTGGGCTTGACGATGGCGCGAGCGCTGTTGGAAATCCGGCATCTTCACAAAGCTTACGGCGAACATATCGTTCTTGACGATCTGAACCTTGTCATGGAAAAGGGCGAGGTTGTGGTAGTGGTCGGCCCCTCAGGCTGCGGAAAAAGCACGCTGCTGCGGTGCGTGAACGCGCTGGAGGAAATCCAGGGCGGAGAGGTTTTGTTAAACGGAGAGCCCGTCGCAAAAGACGCAAAGAACCTCTCTCAGATGCGGCAGAAAATTGGCATGGTGTTCCAAAGCTACGATCTTTTTCCGCACAAAACGGTTCTGGAGAATGTAACGCTGGCTCCGAAAATCGTGCAAAAGCGCAAAGAAGCGGATGCCAAAGCAGAGGCGATGGATCTTTTAGCGCGCGTCGGGCTTGCGGACCGCTGGCGGGATTATCCGCGGCAGCTTTCCGGCGGGCAAAAGCAGCGCGTCGCGATTGTCCGCGCGCTGATCATGCACCCGGAGATTCTTCTTCTGGACGAAATCACAGCGGCATTGGACCCGGAAATGGTTCATGAAGTTCTGGAAGTGGTGCTGGGACTGGCAAAAAACGGCAGTACCATGCTGATCGTGACGCACGAGATGGCGTTTGCCGCCGCCATCGCGGATCGGGTTCTTTTTTTGGAGAACGGGGGCATCGTGGAAGAAAGCCAGGATCCGAAGCGCTTCTTTACCAAACCGCAAACACAGCGCGCGCAGCGCTTTTTAAGCACTTTTCGATACGAAGGGGAGAATTGAAAACGGGACCCAATTTTTACAACTGAGCGTGTGCGCGGGGCTTTTCATGGGCCCCGCGTTATGGTATAATCAACAATACCTGTTGTTACTGTAAGGGCCTGGGCAAAGGGGGCATGCGCGATGGCCGCCATCATCCGAACGCAGAAGCTGCGCAAGGTGTATGCCGTCGGCAAGGAGCGCGTGGTCGCCCTGAACAATGTCGACATCACAGTAGAAAAAGGGGAATTTTGCTGCATTGTCGGCCAGTCCGGTTCCGGCAAATCGACGCTGCTCAACCAGTTGGCGGGCCTGGAGAAGCCGACAAGCGGCAAGGTGTTTGTTGGCAAGCACGAGATCAGCGCCATGACAGAGGACGAGCTCGCCAAGTTCCGCCAGCAATATCTGGGCTTTATTTTCCAAAGCTACAATCTGCTGCCCACCATGACGGCCGCCGAGAACGTGGCGCTGCCGCTTATGTTCAAGGGCATTGACAAAAAGACGCGCATGGACTTGGCGCGCCGGGAACTTAAGAGTATGGGGCTCGCAAAGCGCGCAAACCACCTGCCCACCGAGATGAGCGGGGGCCAGCAGCAGCGCGTCGGGATCGCCCGCGCGTTTGTCTCAAAGCCCAAGGTGATTTTTGCCGACGAACCCACCGGCAACCTGGACAGCAATACCACCCGCCATGTGCTGCACCGGATTTTGGAGCTCTCTAAGCAAGAGGGCATCACCTTTGTGATGGTTACGCACGAACCGGATTTGGCGGCCTGCGCGGACCGCGTGATCACGATCTTAGACGGCAAGGTACAAAGCGACGTGTTGCAAACAGACGCGCAAAAACAGGCCGCGCGCGACGCGCTTTTTACGGATTTTGATAACAAGGATGCCGCACCGCCCGCCGCCCCGAAGGCGGACGAGCCGGCAGAGGCGCAACCGGCTTTGCCTGCGGCTGCTGCGGCGCCGCAACAAAAAAGCGCGGAGCAAAAGCAGAAAGGCGCCGGGAAGCGCCCAAAAGCGAGGCCGGCGTTTGGTGCAAAGCCACAGATTAAAAAGGCGGCGCACACACAGCAAAAAGCGCCCGAAGAAATCGAGCGGGAAGCCCATGTGCGGCAGACGGCAGATCAGGTCTATGCGGCGGTCATGAAGGAGGAAAACGGGCATGAAGAATAATAGCGAGAAGCGCCCAAGCGCTCTGTGCGCGCAGCGCGAACCGGTAAAGCGCGTAAGAAAACGCGCGGCGCGCGGGGAGGGCGACCGCCGCGCGGGCGGGCGGCTATCGCGTTTTGCTGCGGCGTGGCTTGCGATGCTGTGCCTGGTGGCGTTTGGATTTGCCGTGCCGGCGGGGGCTGTTGTGGAGCTGCGGGAACTGGAGAACCTGCCCCCTGACTTAACGGACAGCGGGTATGAGGCGTACTATATTCATGATGAATCTGACGAGACGGGGAGAAGTCTTACCCTCGTAGTTGTGGAAAGGGGGGAAGATCCGACGATTCCCGAAAACTGGGTCTACAGCGATCTGGAGATCGATCAATTGGTATTAGATGGCGTCGCGTACGAGGACGACGGAAAGAATGTTTACGTTATCAAGAAAATCGGTTCCAACGATCCGCGTGATTGTTATTTTACAACCACCACAAGGCCCCGCACTTACGGCGGTGTTGTGGAAGATCCCGGTGGGGATGGCGGCGGGGAAGACACGCCCCCTGGCACCGAGGCCACTCCGGCGCCCAGTCCCTTCTCCGATACCGGCGCCTATGCGGTAGAGGTCGTCGCGACGGATGTGGACGGCTACGAAGTCCCCCGCATCAACAAAGGGGACCACTTCAACCTGATGGTTCGCGTTGTGGATCACAGCGCCGCGCCGTATTTTGGCGCCGCGCGCACCGTCTCCGCACGCCTGAACTCCGGCGCCTTCCTGTTTACCGGCGAGGGAACCGTGAGCAATTTCCGGGAAAATTATGAGTTTCCCACCCATTCTTTCTATTACACCTATGACCTCGCCTTTAACGACGTCATCTATGACGGCGGGGGCAACGAGTGCATCATCAACATCAGCTACCCCGACTCCTCCATTGAGATGCAGCAGCTCACCGTGACGCTGGGCCAGTGCTCCGTCACGGAGGAGGGAGAAGATTCCCGCACGCCGGGCCTGACAGTGCGCGAGAGCAGCTACGGAACGGATCCCATCGTCGCGGGAACGCCGTTTAAGCTGGATGTGACGGTGTTCGCCACCACCGGATCGGAGGGCCTGTCGGACGTCATCGCGAGCATTACGCTGCCCAAGGGCGTCACGCTGACGGGCGGCAGCCTCTCCCAGTATGTGGGTCCCATGTCCCCGCAGGGCACTTGCCCCCTTCAGTTTGAGGTGCTGCCCAGCGCCGCTTTCACGGAAGGCGTGGCGGATTTGACCATCCATCTCACAGGCATCGGCACAGACTCCGGCAACGAGGTCAGCAGCGATACTGTCATCTCGGTGCCGGTTTTGCAGCCCGACCGCTTTGAGATCACCGGCGTGGACTGCTCTGACACAATCTATATCGGCCAGGGCGGCAGCGTCACGGTCAACTATGTCAACAAGGGCCGCAACATGGTTGCGAATTTGGAGGCGGAGATCACCGGCAACAACTTAGGTGTGGACATCCCCCGCGTTTATATCGGCAACGTTCCGGCGGGCAGCGAAAACAGCGTGGATTTCAGCCTGTACCCAGAGAATCCCGGCCCCATGGACGGCATCATCACGCTGAGCTATGAGTCGGAGGACGGCACTGTCAAGACGTTGACGGAGACCATCACATCCACTGCGGAAGAGATGGATATGTTGGTAGATCCCGAGTTCGGCGCCGACGGCGAGATGGGCGAAGGCGAAATCGGCATGGAAGAGACGCAACCCGGCATTCCGGTTTGGATCTGGGCCGTGGTCGGCGCGGGTGTCATCGCCGCGCTCGCGGTGATCGTTTTGCTTGTGCGCCGCCGCAAAAAGGCGAAGGCGCTGGCGCTGCAGGAGGCGGAAGAGGACGGAGTAGAGGAAGATGAGGATTTCTGATCAGGTCACGCTGGCGGCGAGAAACCTGACCCGCCGCAAGGGGCGCACCGCGCTCACGGTAGTGGGCGTGGTGGTGGGTACCTGTGCCGTCATCGTAATGATCAGTTTGGGCATTGCCACCAGCCGCAACCAGCAGGCCATGCTGGAAGAGTGGGGCGATTTGACACAAATCGAGATTTACGGCGGCGGTTATGTAGAGGTGACGCCAAACGGTGATGCAACAGAGCATCTGCCCGCCCTGCTAGACGATGCGGGCGTGCGCGATATCCAGGCGTTGGATCATGTGGTCGCCGCGACGCCCTATTACCGCAGCTATTACAGCGCCTCGATCTACGGCGGGCGAGGAGATCGCTACGAAGCGGACTCCTACAACATTATGGGCGTCTACCCCGACGCGTTAGAGCCGATGGGTTTTGCGCTCAGCGAGGGCGTTTGGCTGAATCAGGCGCCGGCCGTGCCCAGCGGCAAGATCCCGGTTTTGGTCTGCGCCGGAACCGGCTACAACTTTGAGGATACCCGCCGCAGTTTTGACAGCCCCAAGCGCCGCCGCTATATGGGCCAGACCGATGAGATGGGCAACGAGCTGCCGCCCTTCGTGGATGTGTATAAAGATAAACTCACCTTGACCATCACAAACGACGACGAGACCAACCCCAAAGAAAAGTCCTGGCAGTTGGTTCCGGTGGGCACGTTGGTGGAGGATGACGCCAAGGGCTGGTGGACGCAGGACGGCATCGTGATGCGCGTACAGGATCTCAAGATGGTGGAGCAGGAGTTCTACAAACTGATCGGGGATCGCTACGAAGAGAGCGCCGCCTATGACGAGGTCTATGTCAAGGTGGACGATGTGGACAACGTCGACGACGTGACCGAGGCGCTCAACGAGATGGGCTTCGAGAACACCTACTCCATCAGCGATCAGCGCGAACAGATGCAGGCGCAGGTGGCCCGCAACCAGCTGATGCTGGGCGGCCTTGCGGCGGTCAGTTTGTTGGTGGCGGCGCTCAACATCGCCAACACCATGACGATGGCGATCTATGAGCGCACGCGGGAGATCGGCGTGATGAAGGTGTTGGGCTGTGAGCTGGGCAACATCCGCCGCATGTTCTTGATCGAGAGCGGCTGCATCGGAATGCTGGGCGGCGTCGTGGGCGCCCTCCTCAGCCTCTTGATCAGTTTTGTTCTCAACCACCTGATGGTGATCCTGCTGTTTTTGCAGTCCGTATTCGGCGCCGCCTTTGACATAGAACAGATTCTGGGCGAGGGATACTATTACATGGGGGAGGATAACATCCTGTCTGTCGTACCGCCGTGGCTGGTGTTGGCGGCGGTTGCCTTCGCGACGGTGATCGGCCTGGTTTCCGGGCTGGCGCCCGCCAACCGCGCGGTCAAGATCAGCGCGCTGGAGGCCATCCGCCACGACTGAACACGCGCAATGGTACAAGACCCGTAAAAAGCAGCCGCACGGCTTTTTGCTGTGCGGCCTTTCGCTTTTCAGTGGGTTTTGTTCGATTGCACACCTGGCACAAGCGGCTGTTTTTCGCTTTAGCGCTGCGGTTCTCGCAATGCGTTTTTCATCTCCCGGACGTACTGCCCCACGTAGCTGGCGGCGTTTGAGCCGTATTGCTCCAACAGCTTGATGATGGCGGAACCCACGATGACGCCGTCCGCGACGCCGGCCATTTTTTGCGCCTGCGCGGGCGTGGAGATGCCAAAACCGATGGCGCAGGGCACCTGGGTGTTCTGACGGATGACCTTGACGATTGAGGCAAGGTCGGTCGTGATCTCGCTGCGCACACCGGTCACGCCCAGGCTGGAAACGAGGTAAACAAACCCCTGCGCCTCTTTCGCGATCCGGGCGATGCGGTTTGCCGAGGTCGGCGCGATCAAAGAGATCAGCGCGACGCCGTACTGTTGGCACAGCGGCAAAAATTCCTCTTTCTCTTCATACGGGACGTCGGGCAGGATCACGCCGTCGATGCCAATGTCGCGGCATGTGGAGAGAAAGCGCTCGCTGCCGTAGGAGAATACGACGTTGGCGTAGGTCATAAACACCATCGGGATTCGCACGTCCAGGCGCAGCTCGCGCACAAGCGCAAAAACCTTGTCAGTGGTCACGCCGCCTCGGAGCGCGCGCAGGTTGGCCCCCTGTATAACAGGCCCCTCTGCCGTGGGATCGGAAAACGGAATGCCCAGCTCGATCAAATCGGCGCCGTTCGCCGCCGCGGCGCGCACAACGGCGGCGGTGGTGGAAAGATCCGGATCCCCGCAGGTGATAAACGGGATAAAAGCCTTGCCGCCTTTAAATGCGCCCGCGATGTGTGCGCTGCCGTATACGCCCGGCGCGCCGGGGGCGGTGCACGGCTGCCTTGAGCAAAAATTTTGGGTATCCTGAGGATTATTCATGGAGATCCTCCCCTCTGTACCGGGCGATCGCGGCGCAGTCCTTGTCGCCGCGGCCGGAGATCGTGATGACGAGGATCTGATCCTTGCGCATCGTAGGCGCCAACTGCATCGCGTAGGCGACGGCGTGGGCGGATTCAATGGCCGGGATGATCCCCTCGGTGCGCGACAGGTATTCAAACGCGTCTACGGCCTGCGCATCGGTGATCGGCACATACTCGGCGCGGCCGATATCGTGCAGATACGCGTGCTCGGGCCCGACGCCCGGGTAATCCAGACCGGCCGATATGGAATAGACCGGCGCGATCTGGCCGTAGTCGTCCTGGCAAAAATACGATTTCATGCCGTGGAAAATGCCCAGCTTCCCCGTCGCCATAGTGGCCGCCGTCTCAAAGGTGTCCACCCCACGCCCGGCGGCCTCGCAGCCGATCAGGAGCACGCCGGGATCCTCGATAAAGTGGTAAAAGCTCCCGATGGCATTGGAGCCGCCGCCCACGCAGGCCAGCACGGCATCCGGAAGGCGGCCCTCTTTTTGCAAAAGCTGTTCCTTTATCTCCCTTCCTATGACGGATTGGAAATCCCGTACGATGGTGGGAAACGGGTGCGGCCCCATCACGGAACCCAGGCAGTAGTGTGTGTCATCGATGCGGCTCGTCCACTCTCGCATGGCTTCAGAGACGGCGTCTTTGAGCGTCGCGGTGCCGGTGGTGACGGGTACAACCTTGGCGCCCAGCAGCCGCATGCGGTAGACGTTGAGCGCCTGGCGTACGGTATCCTCCTTGCCCATGAACACGACGCATTCCATGCCCATCAAGGCGGCGGCCGTCGCGGTCGCGACGCCGTGCTGCCCGGCGCCGGTCTCGGCAATCAGGCGGGTCTTGCCCATCTTTTTGGCCAAAAGTGCCTGGCCCAGCACATTGTTGATCTTGTGCGCGCCTGTGTGGTTGAGGTCTTCGCGTTTTAAATAGATTTTAGCGCCGCCCAGGTCGCGCGTCATTCTCTCAGCATAATAGAGGCGGGAGGGCCGGCCCGCGTACTCGGTGAAGAGCGCCGTCAGCTCCCGGTTGAATTCCGGGTCGTCTTTGTAGTGATTATAGGCCTGCTCCAACTCGATGACGGCGTTCATCAGCGTTTCCGGGATGTACTGCCCGCCGTGTATGCCGAAGCGCCCGTTGGGATTGCTCATGTCCGTTTTCCTTTCTCAAAAAAGCGTGCCTTCTGCGTCTGAGGGGGATTCTGGGGCGTTTGGCCCGGGGCTTTGCGCCAGCAACCGGGCGTCCGCTTCCCGCACCGCCTGCACAAAAGCTGCCATCTTGTCGGGATCCTTGCCGCCGCCCGACTCAATACCGGAGCTTGTGTCAACGGCAAAGGGCCGCAGCCGAAAAATGGCGGCGCCGACATTTTCCGGTGTCAGGCCACCGGCCAGAAAATAGGGCCTCTTGACCCTTTGCGCAAGCGCCCAAGCAAACGCCTTGCCCGTGCCGGCGCCGGAATCCAGCAAAACGGCGTCGGCCTTGCTGCGCAAGGCGCGCTGGGTATCCGCTTCGGTGCCGATACGAAACGCCTGGATGAGGGGCTTTTCGGTGAGAGCGCGCAGGCGCGTCAGGTAATCGTCATCCTCTGTGCCATGCAGCTGCGCCATGTCAATCACACCGCTTTGCAAAAGGGCGGCGACCGATCGCGGCTCCTCGTTGACAAAGACGCCAACCGCCAAAATTCCCTGTGAAAGATTCCCGCGCAGCCGGTATGCCTCTTGCGGATCGATGTAGCGGCGGCTACTTTTTGCAAACACAAAACCGATATAATCCGGTCGGCATGCGTTGGCGGCCTCGATGTCCGCAAGGCGGGTCAGCCCGCAAAGTTTGATCCTCGTCATTAGTCCACCGCCTCGCCGCGCAGCTGTGCCAAACGCGCGGTCTTGTCGGCGGAGCGCATCAGGGCCTCGCCCACCAACACCGCATCGGCGCCGATTTCGCGCAGCGCCGCCACGTCCTGCGCACTTTGCACGCCGCTCTCGGATACAAACAGGACATCGCGCGGCACCAGCTTGCGCAGCCGGCGGCTGGTTTCGGTATCCACACGGAAGTCCTTTAGGTTGCGGTTGTTGACGCCGATCACGCGCGCCTTGGCAGAAAGCGCCATCTGGATTTCGATTTCGTCATGCGCCTCGACCAGTACCGATAACCCTAGGGCATCGCAGACGGCGAGATACGCCTTGAGCTGTTCTTCGCTTAGCAGTGCGCAGATCAGCAAAACCGCCGCTGCGCCTAATACTTTCGCCTCGTAGAGCATATAGTCGTCCACGACAAAATCTTTGCGAAGGCAGGGAAGCTTTACGTCGGCGGCGATCTCGGAAAGGTA
The DNA here is from genome assembly GCA_964560675.1 of uncultured Subdoligranulum sp. GTDB lineage: Bacteria > Bacillota > Clostridia > Oscillospirales > Ruminococcaceae > Gemmiger. The sequence goes on from CAZLMA010000006.1 coordinate 59,057, forward strand.
GCGGTCAGAGCCCAAAAACCATTTGGGCTCCGTGAGAACCGAGATGGCATCGGCGCCCGCGGCTTCATATTCGCGGGCGATTTGCAGGTAGGGGAAGTCCTTCGCGATGATCCCTTTTGAGGGCGAGGCCCTTTTGCACTCACAGATGAAAGCAATGTCTTCTTTGCGAAGCGCCGCCTCAAAGGGAAAATCGCCCTTGGGCAGCGCCAGCGCAAGAGAATGCATAGTGGCGGGCGGGACTTTCCGCGCAGCCGCCTGTGTGCGCTCTTTGGCGGCCGCGGCCAGCTGATCTAGGATGGTCACGCCTCGGCCTCCGGGCGGTTGCTGACTTCGACGAACCGATTTAAAACGGCCAGCGCCTTGCCGGAATCGATGAGCTCGGCAGCCATCGCTGTGCCCTGCTGCAGGTCAGCCGCCTTGCCGGCGATGTACAGCGCCGCGCCCGCGTTGAGCAAAACGGCGTCCCGCTTGGGGCTCCGGTCTCCATTTAAGATACCGCGCGTGATCGCGGCGTTATCCGCCGGGGAGCCGCCCCGGAGTTCCTCTTTGGCGCAGCGGGTCAGGCCGAACTGTTCCGGTGTGATGACAGCGGAGCGGAACCACCCGTCTTTAAACTCGCAGACAGTGGTGGGCGCGCTCAAAGAGATCTCGTCCAACTTGTCCTGACCATACACGACCATCCCGCGCTTTACGCCCAGATCGATCAAAACCTGCGCGAGCGGCTCCACGAGATACTCGTCATAGACGCCCAGAAGCTGCATGGTGGGGGAGCCGGGATTGGTCAGCGGTCCCAAAATGTTGAACACCGTTCGAAAGCCGAGCTCCTTGCGGATGGCGCCGACATATTTCATCGAGGTATGGTACTTTTGCGCAAAGAAGAAGCAGATGCCCACCTCGTCCAGCAGCTCTACACAGCGCGCCGGGCTCTGCTGAATGTTGACGCCCAGCGCCTCAAGGCAGTCGGCGGCGCCGCACTGCGAGGACGCCGCGCGGTTGCCGTGCTTGGCGACCTTTACGCCGCCGGCGGCGGCCACCAGCGCCGCGGTGGTGGAGATGTTAAAACTCTGCGCGTTATCCCCGCCCGTTCCGACAATCTCAAAGATCTCCTTGCCGGTGTCCACGCGCGTCGCGTGGTCGCGCATGGCGGCGGCGCAGCCGGCGATCTCGTCGGTGGTCTCGGCGCGCGCGCTCTTGGTGGAGAGCGCCGCCAAAAAGGCCGCGTTCTGCGTGGGCGAGGTCTCGCCGCTCATGATCTCGTCCATCACGGCATACGCCTCGTCATATGTGAGGTCCTCTTTGTTGACGATCTTGACAATCGCTTGTTTAATCATGGCTGTTATTCTCCTTTCCGTAGGGTGCAAGATGGATAAAGTTGGACAGCATGGTTTTGCCGTCCGGCGTTAAGATGGACTCTGGGTGAAATTGGACGCCGTAGATGGGATAGCGCGTGTGCTGCACGGCCATCACCTCGCCGTCCTGCGTCATGGCGGTTACCTGTAAGCAGGGAGGTATTGTGCGCGGGTCTGCGACGAGTGAGTGGTAACGCGCCACCGTGACCGACTGCGGACAGCCCCCGAACAGCGCGCATTGCAAATCCAGCGTGATGAGGGACGACTTGCCGTGCATCAAACGCTTCGCGTAGGTGATCTTTGCGCCGAACGCCGCGCAGACGGCCTGGTGGCCCAGGCAGACACCCAGCAGCGGGATGGAAGGGCCCAGTTCGCGCACGACATCGATCAGAACACCAGCATCTTCCGGCCGACCGGGGCCGGGCGATAGTACGATGCGGTCGGGCGCCGTTTTGCGGATCTCCTCCACGGTCATCTCGTCGTTGCGGATCACGCGGATGGCGGGATCCAGCGCGCCGATAAGCTGGTAGAGGTTGTACGAGAAGCTGTCATAGCTGTCAAGGAGCAGGGTCATAGCGGTTCCTCCTGTGCCAACCGAAGCGCTTGGATGACGGCTTTTGCCTTGTTCAGGCACTCGGCATATTCCCGCACGGGGTCGGAATCCGCCACGATGCCGGCGCCGCTGCGCACAAAAACGCGACCGTTTTTCTTGTAAGCGATGCGGATGGCGATGCAGGTGTCCAGATTGCCGGTAAAATCGATGTACCCGATCGCGCCGCCGTAGATGCCGCGTTTGTTGTTTTCTAACTGCGCGATGCGTTGGCACGCGCGGATCTTGGGCGCTCCGGACAGAGTGCCGGCGGGCAGCACGGCCTCGATGGCGTCCAAGGCGTCCTTGTCGGGCCGTAGGATCCCCCGCACGGTGGAGCCGATGTGCATCACATGGGAGTAGCGCTCAATGCTGTGCAGTTTTTCCACGCACACCGTGCCGAACTGGCTGATTTTGCCGAGGTCGTTTCGCCCCAGATCCACCAGCATGTTGTGTTCGGCCAACTCTTTTTCGTCACAGAGCAGCTCCTGCGCGAGCGCCTCGTCCTCCGCCTCGGTTTGGCCGCGCGGGCGCGTACCGGCGAGCGGAAAAGTGTGCAAAACGCCGTCCTCCAGTTTGACCAGCGTCTCGGGCGAGGCGCCCGCCACCTCGACGTCCGTACCGGAGAAGTAGAACATATACGGCGAAGGGTTGATCGTGCGCAGCACGCGGTAGGTGTTGAGCAGACTTCCCGCAAACGGCGCGCTGAGGCGGTTAGACAGCACGATCTGAAAGATATCGCCCTCGCGGATATAATATTGCGCCTTTTTTACCATCGCGCAGTACGCCTCTTCGCTAAACAGCGGCGTGACCGCGCCCAGCAGCTTTCCGCCCGGCTCGCGGCTTTTTTTGCCCTCGCGCAAAAGTGCGCACATCCTGCCCAGCTCCCGGCAGGCATTATGGTATTCCGCCTCCGGATCCCCCAGCGACATGTTGGCGATCAACAGGAGCTTTTGGCGAACGTGGTCGAACGCGATGACCTTGTCAAACAGCATGAGGTCCACATCCCGGAAGGCCTCGGTGTCCTCCACTTTGCAGCGCACGGCGGGCTCGCTGTAGCCGAGATAATCGTAGGAGAAATACCCCACCAGCCCGCCGGTGAAAGGGGGCAGATAGGCAAAGCGGGGGCTTTTGTACGCCGAAAGAATTTTGCGCAGCTGCGCGCTTGGGTTGGCGGTATGCAGCGTTTGATCCCCCGCGTGCATCGTACCGTCGAGGCAGGTGATCTCCATCTTCGGGTCGTAACCCAAAAAAGTATAGCGCCCCCAGGTTTCGTCGGCTACAGCGGACTCAAGCAAATACACATGCGCCGACACATTTTTTAAGATGCGCAGTGCCTCGATGGGCGTGGTAAAATCCGACAGGATCTCACAGCTCACCGGCAAAACCCGATACTGCCCGGTGGCGGCAATCTCCTTGACTTCTTCCATTGACGGGCGAAAATCCATCTTGTGTACCTTCCTTGCCGCAAAAAACAAAACCGAAAAACACTTTTGCGCTGTGCCTACCGGCGCAGGGTGCGCCGCACAGGGCAGGTGCAACATGGCCGCTTCCACGGTGCATAGGGGTTCGCCAAAAACCGGCAAAACAAAAACGTCCCCGGCAGATAACCACACTGCCAAGGACGAAAACTTTGTGTAAACCGGGAATTGACGGATTTGTGCGAAAACGCGCGCACAGATCGGGTCAAAATCCTGCAAAGTTCCGCGGTGCCACCTTGCTTCACGGTATGTTCGACCGTGCTCTTTTCGGGATACTGACATATCCCCGGCCTGTTACGCCGGCCTTCGCGTCACAGAATACTGAGAGCCGCTGCGGGAAAACCCGACGCTGCGCTCCGTTCGCTGTGCCCTCCGCGGCCCATTTGACAAGGTGTTTCCTGCCTGCATCCCAGCGCCGCAGGCTCTCTGGAAGGGCATCCCTGCCGTTACTCCCGCATCAACGGTTTAAAGTGATTGGATTTTGCCCTATTCTAGCACCCTGGCGCGCAAACTGTCAAGAAAAATTTGGTCCCAGGCGCCCAAACAGGTCCGAAACTTTTGACACCCATTGCAGAAAATGCTATAATGACTTTTTACAAGGTCGATTTGAAAGCGGTACATACGCACGGCTTTTCGGGAAAATTCCGGGAGAACCGCAACACAAATCGATTTTGCCGGCGCGTGCCCTGCTATGCGGGCGGCGCCCGCGGAATGTATCGGCTGTTAGGGGAAATGCTGCATGACATCGAAATCGGAGACAAGCGAGGCAACGGGGGCAAACAGGCCGGAGGGCCCCGCACAACAAGAGGGTGGGAATGCAACGACGAAGAAGATCGTTACGATCCCGAACCTGCTCTCTTGTTTTCGCATCGCGCTGATTCCGGTCATTGCCTGGCTGTATGTGCGGCGCAAAGAGTATCAATGGGCGGGCGGCGTGCTTCTTTTGTCCGGCGTCACCGACATCGCGGACGGCTACATCGCGCGGCATTTTAATATGGTCAGCGAGGTCGGCAAGGTGCTGGATCCCATCGCCGACAAACTGACGCAGGCGTGCGTTTTGTTGTGCCTGGTACAGCGCTACCCGCTGATGCTCCTGCCCATCTGCCTGATGGCGGCCAAAGAGCTGTTTATGATTGTGTGCGGCCTTGCCATACTTCATAACGCGCAGTCGGTGTACAGCGCCATGTGGCACGGCAAGGTGGCCAGCTTTTTGCTGGACGGCACATTGGTATTGCACATTTTCTGGCAAGACATCCCCAAGATCCTGTCCGACATCTGCATTCTTCTGTCCAGCGTTATGATTGCCGTCTCGTTTGTTTTATACGGCATGCACAATATGCGGCTGCTCAGCGGCAAAGAAGGAGCATCATGCAAGAAAAAACAAAACAAAACCTGATTGTCGTCGTAGTAGGCGTGGTCCTGTTTGCGGCGCTGATGAATTTTTCCACGGTGCTGTCGTTTTTGCGGCAGATCTACCTGCTGGTGCGCCCCATGATTGCGGGCTGCATTGTGGCGCTGTTTTTAAATGTCCCGATGAACGGGATTGAAAAACGGCTGAAAGCGTTGCGTGGAAAGGGCAAAAAGAAACCCTCCGACAATGTCATCCATGTGGCCAGTTTCCTGCTGATGATGCTGGCCGTGATCCTGGTACTTGTTTTGGTCTTGACGCTGCTCGTGCCGGAGCTGGTCCGATCCTGCAAAAGCCTGTATGATCAGATCGAGGCGGACATACCGCGGTGGATCTCCATCTTGAGCAACCTGAGCGCCAACATTGACTGGGCGGATGAACTGGGCAGGCTCTTGCAGGTTGTGCGGGAGAACCAGGACAAAATCCTGGAGAGCATAACGAGCGGGCTGGAGAGCCTGTCAACTGGCCTAAACGGCCTCGCCAGCAATGTGGTGGGTGTGGTAGCGGCCACGGTCAGCGGGGTTTCGCTCATCACGCTGTCCTTTATCATCGCCATGTACATCCTGCTTGGCAAGGAACGGCTGTGCCGCAACGCCAACACCCTGCTGCACGCTTATTGCAATCAGGCCTGGGTGGATAGGATCCTGCTTTTCTGTCGGTTGTTCCAGCGCTCCTTTACCAGCTTTTTGACTGGGCAGTGCGGCGAGGCCGTTATACTGGGTACGCTGATGTTTTTGGCCTTCACGATTTTCCGGCTGCCCTATGGCGCGCTGGTCGGCGTGCTGACGGCGCTGTGCGCCATTATCCCCTATGTGGGCGCCTTTATCTCCTGCACTGTCAGTGTGCTGCTGCTCTTGCTCGTCAACCCGTTTATGGCGCTACGCGGCCTGATTGTGTATTTGGTGGTGCAGTTCATCGAAAACCAGTTTATTTACCCGCGTGTGGTCGGCGGCTCGGTCGGCTTGTCGCCGTTCTATACGCTGATTGCCGTTTTGCTGGGCGGCAAGCTGTTCGGCATTTTGGGAATTCTCTTCTTTATCCCGCTCATGAAGGTTGTGCTGGAGATACTCAAAACCGATTCGAGCCGCAGGCTCTCCAAAAAGCAAGCCGAAAACGCGAGCGCGCAAACATCCTGAGCGGACGAAAAAAGGCCTGAGGAGGCAATAGGCGATGGAATTTACACAGCTCATCGAACAGAGATATTCCTGCAAGAAGTTTGACGCAAGGCCGGTTGGCAGCGATACCATCAACGCCGTTTTGCAGGCGGGCCGCCTGGCGCCCACCGCCAAAAATCTGCAGGAACAGCGGATTTATGTGGCACAGTCACCCGAGGCGCTCGCCGCCATCGACGCCGCGACGCCCTGCCGCTACGGTGCGCCCGTTGTGCTGGTCGTTGCGTTTGACAAAAATCAGGTGTTTTGCTACCCGGGCGGCGTTTACGATTCCGGCAGGGAAGACGCCGCGATTGTGGCGACCCATATGATGCTGGCGGCCAAGAACGCCGGGGTGGAAAGCTGCTGGCTGAACTTTTTTGATCCCGACAAACTCCAAAAATCCCTGGGGCTGCCCGAAAACGAAGAGATCCTGATGCTTTTGGATTTGGGCTACGCCGCCCCGGACGGGGCCCCGCTGCCCAACCACACAAACCGCAAGCCGCTCGCAGATACCGTTCGCTACCTGTAAAAACCTTCTTCCTGCGCGGCGCATGGGCGCCCATTATGGGCGCCGGCGCTGGCATGGCCGATTGGAATGGCCATTTGCGCAAGATCTTTCTGCTTTTTATGTGCAGAAGGGTAAATCTTTCTGCTTTATTAAGTGCAGAAAAATCCGGGCGTTTTTTGTGACAATATACCCGCGAAAAAGGCACTTCCAATATGCGCGGCGGCAACTTTTGATGGATGGCCAGTTGTTAATGCAATTTCAATTTTTTGAAAATTTTGACTTTGCATTGCTGTTTTGATAGTATCAACGTGATGTAAGAGCAACGATTTTGTAAGAGGTGACTTTGCGTGTACTGTCCCAATTGCGGTGCCAGTGTAGAAGCAGGTGATACATTCTGCCCCAACTGTGGAGCCCGACTGGAAAGGGTACAGGGCAACAGAAATTTTGATTATGGCCCTTCCTATTCTGCCGGCAACCCAAATCCTTCTCCGGGGGCTGGTCAACCAGGAGCGGTTCCCGACTATCGTGATCGGAGCGCACAAAGCGGGTATTCCGCGCCGAATGGGGCAGTGAATCCTGCGAGTGGGCCAATCAAAACCAACCGTAGTATTCTGGTTTATATCCTGCTGAATCTGATCACCTGCGGAATCTATGGCTGCTATTTTCTGTATTCCATAGCCAGAGATCTGAACACGATGTGCGAAGGTGACGGCAAAAAAACACAGGGCCTACTGGTCTTCATCCTGCTGTCGGTTGTCACCTGTGATATTTATTCCTTTATCTGGTACTATGGTTTTGCTAACCGCCTTTCCGACAACGCTCCACGATACGGTCTGCATTTTAGTGAGAACGGCACGACCGTTCTTATGTGGATGCTGTTTGGCATTCTTTTGTGTGGTATTGGACCTTTTATTGGCCTGAACATCATTATCAAAAACATGAACGCTATGGCAACGGTCTACAACGCCAGATATTTTGAACAGTACCGATGAACGGCAAAACAGGCAACGGGGGCTGCTCCAAAGAGGGGGCAGCCCTTGTGAGTCTATACCAGGGAATGAGCCCATGCATGCACGCGATTTGAGAGACGTACACACACAGCATACGGCACCGGTCGTAATGGATGCCCTCGCCGTGCTGTTGCTGTACCTGATTCTGGGTGCTTTGGACATCGGTTGTCCCATCCGGTTTCTGACAGGGATTTCCTGCGCAGGATGCGGAATGACCAGAGCAGTACTTGCAGCGTTCCGCCTGGATTTTCAGGCCGCTTTTTATTTCCATCCCTTGTACTGGCTTTTGCTGCCCACTTCGCTGGTGCTTTTATTCCGAAGAAAGATCCCCGCATGGATTTTCAAAACGTCGCTCACACTTGTTGTCATAGCTTTCGTCGTTGTGTGGATCGTTCGACTCTTTTTTGTGGACAGTGTTTTGGAGTTTTCCCCTCAGGACGGAGCTTTCTTCAGGTTGCTGGAGTTCCTCTCCGGGAAACTCTCGTTGTAAAGCTGTGATCAACAGCAGCATGATGACATGCCAATAAAATACAAAGGAACGAATGAAGCCTGCAGGTCGCGTTTATTGGCTATGTTCACTATTCCATATATAGTTTGAGAAAATCGAAAAAGAGTGTATGCTCTGCCTTTAGAAAATCCTTGCACCATAGTTGCTCTACGTTGCTTCTAACCATTTCCTTGTTTTTGCCATGGTAAAGGTAAAGGTCACTGTCAGCCAGGTAGAGAATCGTTGACTTGTCCACCCGGAACCATTCAGTGACATCCTCAGCAATGCGAGTTGCCTCTCCGCTTGAGTCAATCATCGTTAACTCAAAGCCGAACCCTTCCCGGTAATCCGTATAGGCTAGAAGGATACCATCGTCATAGAGCAGTATGGGTTGTGTCAAAATATCCCTTGCCAAGCATTCAATCTTCCCATCAGCATAGGAGTAGAGATCGCAGTAGGTTTTGCCATCAATATCATACGTGTCACAGCCATAGTACAAGGTGGAACCATCGAGCTCACAGTACGCCGGATCACCTGCGTCCTGCGTCAAAACAGAGAATTGTCCAACGACGCCATCCTCTATCGGAGCGCAATAGATAAATCCATTATTCATCCAAAACACTTCTCTGCTGGTAAACAGCATTAAGTCAGCGTTATCATTCGATGCGTTTAACAGGCTGTCGAAAGTTCCACAAGGCAGAGTGCAAATAGAGCCATTCTCCAGCACGAGGAAATGGAGATCAAATTTTTCTATCAAACGATCAGAGACCCAGGATTGGACATCTACGTATGATTCAATTTCCTCTATGCTTATTTTCCTACCGTTTAACGCGTCTGTTGTGAGATATTCAACGGCACTATTGCGCAGATTGAAGCTGAAAGGAGTGCTCAGTACGGTATCGTCAATTACACTTTGTGTATCCTCCTCGTAGCGGTACAACGTATGGAGCGGAAGAGTATATTCCTCACTCCGAAGAGCTTCCCGCAGATCGTTGCGCCTCTGTACCTCAGACCACTTGCTTTTCTCCGCGTTATAAGCTTCGTAGTCGGTGGAGGAACCGGATTGCGTTCTGTTATAGCAAAGCCAAAGCCATTCGTCCTCCGGATCGGAATTCGCTTTGATGTTTAACAGGGCAGCCTTCACCTCGTCGGTGACTTTGATGTATCCGTCTTCGTTGGCATTGTCGGCAAAGCGATCAATAAAATTCCTAGTGGCCTCAACAAATCCCTGAGAGCCATCACCCCAATCTCTTTTTATCGCATCTTCCATAGAGTACGATGACCAGCCGCTCTCTCCGTACATGTATAAGGGTTTGGTACAAGAGGTGTAGAGGTCATGGTAATTGCTTTCCACAAGGTCGGTACCCCGTATCATTTCGTATTTGTAGGTTGGTATCTGAAATGACTCGATATTGGGTTCCGTCATTGCAGCATCCTCCTCGGCACTGAGGTCCTCAACGAAATCATAGAGACTTACGGACGCGCCGTTGGAGGCGGTATAATACAGTGTGTCCTCTTTCATTGCGACAATGCTGGCATCGTCGGCAAGTTTCTCTCCCGCCTTTGCAAATTCAGAGATGTACAGTACCTTACGACCATCGTCGCTTATCTTTGTATAGAAGATGTGCTCCAGCCTGCTGTCAGGATAAAAAGTTTCTACACCTGATGAAATCTTTGTTTTGTTGTCTATATCATCAAAATTTGCGCAATAAAGATTTCCGCTGTGCCCCTCTTCGTCTACCTCAGTCAGAAAAACAATTTTGTCAGAGCCGTAGACCTCGTACTTACTGACTTCCCGGCCTACCCGAAAAGTCTCTTCACCGTCAAAATAGTTCAAGTTAAAAGAACCAGTCCAGTAGAGCAAAGAACCATCGTCCAGAACACGCAAATTGCTGTGCACGTCTGAGTCAATCGTTTCAATATAATTGGCATTTTTGCTGGAATTTTCCTTTAGTTTTCCATACTCCGCGCGGCAGAGCGTGCCGGAGTTGTTTTCGGCATTGTACTTCGTAATAAAGTAGAAAAACTTTCCATCCGGGCTGAAACTGACAGTATATCCATAATCAGTTTCCGATCTGCTGGCCCCGATCCCAATGGTTGTATCTTTTTTAAGGTTTGGTAAGTAGATATACTCATCGTCAGAAAGGAGAACATAGGCGTTTGTGCCGCCGTAGCCGGAGATCAGCTTGATCAGAGTAAATCCGATACCAAGCACCATGGCGGCGACGACAACAAGGCAGATTACCATTATTATGGGCGATCTTTTCTTCCGCTTAATGGTTTGGTCTACTGGTTGGCCGGTTTCAGGTATAGAGTAGGCGGCTGAAGAGGCAGTCCCTGGCGGGGATGGGTGCTGTGCATAACCTGTGTTCTGCCGATATGCCCCGGGAGAGGATCTCGGAGGTTCCAAAGGTGTTGGATTTGTTGATGGCGGTACAGGTGCACGCCTTAAGGTGGGGGCAGGCGACGAAGAATGTACTGTAAATTCCTCGGAAAGCTTTTGGCCGCAATAACCACAGAAACGACTTTCATCAGGCAGCTTTGCACCACAATATGGACAATGCATGTTATTCTCCTTTTTCTTTCTTTATCATTGCAGGTGGACGGATAGGGAACGGAAACAGCCCCAGCCGAACTTCCCAGATTCTCCGGAGATGTTACCTACCTTCCTTATCGCTTCTCTGTTTTGATTGACAGCGGCTCGCCGGACGGATATAATGAGGCAGCAGTGCAGGGAAATGCGAAATCAGCGGCGGCATTTCCGTTTTGTCTGTTTGTGCCGGAGCGCCGCGCCGGCACGGTGATCTTTATGAAGAACAAAAAAACCGTCGCGGTCATCGTCGCCGTCGCGCTTGCGATTGGCGTGATTGCTTTGGTGGGCGCCGCCTACTTTGTTACCCATCGCGAGAGCGAGCCGAATGTAGAGCCCCGCGAGAGACTGGCCGCCGAGGTTGTCATTACCGCACGCGACAACGCGTTCTATCTTGACCGGGATTCCGCCATCCCCCTTGATTTTGAGGGCGCTACGGCGGTTGTGTTCTTACCGGAGGATTTGCCGCAGAATGTCAGCGTGGTGTACAGGAAAGATACGGGCAGTCTGACATTTGAATATGAACAGGGGCAGTACACCGTCGCGGCCACCTCCGCCAAGGACGGAGAGGCTCTGTCGAAAGAAATCCGGCAATCCGATGCCGTTGACGATCCGGAAGAAACGGTCCTTCGATCCGGCGCGGCCTTAAACAGCGAGATCGGCATTTCGGTTGCCGTCAGGCTCCCTAGGGACAAAGAGGTTGAGAGCGCCCAGGGCATTTTGACTTCTATCCTGGCAAGTGCGGCGCCCTGTTCGGGTATTGAGACAGTCACCGTGCAAAAAATAGAGGTGGATACTTCCTTCTTCGATGCCGTTTTGCTCGACAGCGGTATCGTGACAATGGAGGACGATTCCGGCAAGGAACTGAAATTTGCCCTTTACGACGGCAAGATAGAGGACCTCGGTCTGGAAGAAACGCTGGAATTAGAAGGCGGATCCAGGATTTTATCGGACAAGGATGCAGGCAATACGACTACGGACAAACTGTATGCCATCGATACCGGTTCCGGGGTACTCAATATTCTGGTCAACAACGAAAGCGACCTGAAAGCGGCGCTCGGCGCTAAAGCTGTGGTACAGCCGACACCGGAGGCGTCGGCAACACCGGCTCCGTGAAGCCGTTCGCGGTCAAGGTTCCCATGACCTCTCCCAGCCAGCCGATGCTGTCCTGTACCCAGTTGGCGGCCCTCGGCGTGATCGGCGTGCTTACCACAAGCGGCGTTCCCACCGAGAAGCCGTGCTCGCCGTAAGAGTAGATGTGTAACTCAAACGAAACGCCCGCTTGCGTGAGCGCCTGCGCGAACGCCAGGGCGTTCTTTACGCTTACAACCCTGTCATCACGCGTCGCCGCAATAAAACAGGGGCAGGTATCCGCACTCACATACTCGTGCGGGGAGGGCATGCCCGGTTGGCAGTAGTCCGCGATATCGGGCAGAATGACCGGATATACGCAGATTGCCGCGCGCGGTTTGTGCCTGGCAAGCGTCGCCGCGCAGGCCGCCAGGTGACCGCCGGCGGAAAAACCGACGGTGGCAATGCGGTTCGCATCCAGGTGCCACGCCTCCGCATGTTGTTCTATAACCTCTCGGCATGCATCGTAATCGTTTAGCGGGTCGGGCCAGCCTCCCTTGTCCTTTAACGTATAGCGCAGGATGCAGACCTGGTAGCCTGCCGCCATATACGGCAGAGCGATGACCTCGCTTTCGCGTTCTGAGCACATGCTGTAGCCACCGCCCGGCAACACGATCAGCAACGGGCGCTTCGCAAAGCCTAACTCCGGACTTTCCAGGTTCAGGTACATCGTCATACTGACTCTGCGTTCTTCGTTTAACACGATGGAAAATGTCTTCATGGCGCTTCTCCTTAAAAATGGGCGATTTGCGATCGGTACTGCCTCATTATACCACCTGGGCGTGAGCGATTCTACCGGTTTTTTCCTTTGTGGACAGAATGGACAGGGGGCAAGTTGGGTTTGCTGTGCATAGGGGCAGTTGCCGGGCGTATCGCAAAGGGGATGCGGCATGGTGGTGTGCCACATTTTGGGGATGCGCCTTGCGGCAGGTAGTAAAATCCTGCTAAAAGAAAGTAAAATCGTACTGAAAGTTTTTGGGTAAAGCGCGCTAAAATGTTTTTATAAGGCCGCAAAGGCTCCTGTTGGCATGCCCGGGTTCGGCATGCCTTCTTTGGTATCTTCTCTGCCCTAATATGAAAGGAGAAAGTAGAGTATGCGCACCGTTACACCCATCACCGCGGCGAAGTTCGCCCTACAGGGCGAAGCCTTCGCCCCCGTAGCACTGCCCCATACCTGGAACAATTTGGACGGTCAGGACGGCGGCAATGATTATCATCGCGGACTTGGCACTTACCTGATCGACCTGCCAAATCCCACCAAGGGCAAGGAACAGTATATTGAAATCCGCGGCGCCAACCATGTTGCCACCGTGTGGTGCAACGGTCGCGAACTGGGGACGCACAAGGGTGGATTTTCCACCTTCCGCTATGATCTGACACCGGCGATGAAAGAGAGTGGAAATGTCCTGACAGTCACCGTGACGAACGCCCCCAGCGATATCTATCCCCAAAATGCGGACTTTACGTTCTACGGCGGGTTGTACCGCGACGTCAATTTCATTGAGACGGATCCCACCCATTTTGATCTGCTGAAAGACGGCACCGACGCGGTCTTTGTCACAGCGCGCGGCAACGGCAAAACCCGTGTCGATCTGTTCCCGGTCGGGGCGCAGGGCCATACCGTTGTCGTCACCTTAAAAGACGCCGAGGGCAAAGAAGTTGCTACCGGGAAGGCCAAGGCGGAGGAACACACCGTCATCAAGCTGGATGTCAAGGAACCGCACCTATGGAACAGCGTGCAGGATCCCTATTGCTATACCGCGGAGGCCAGCCTCTATGCTGGCATCGACGTGCTGGGCGTAGCGCCTCTTGACACGGTATGCGTTACCTACGGCTACCGATCCTTCCATGTGGATCCCAATACAGGTTTCTGGCTCAACGGAAAGAACTTCCCGCTGCACGGCGTGGCGCGCCACCAGGATCGTCTCGACAAAGGCTGGGCGCAGAGCAAGCAGGATCACGAGCAGGACATCGCGCTGATCAAAGAGGTGGGCGCCAATACCATCCGGCTGGCGCATTACCAGCATGACCAGTATTTCTATGATTTGTGCGACCATACCGGTTTTGTGCTGTGGGCAGAGATCCCCTTCATCAGCTCCTTCATCCCCTCCAAAGAGGCGCACGACAATACGCTCTCCCAGATGAAAGAGTTGGTATCCCAGAACTACAACCATCCAGCAATTTTCTTCTGGGGCATTTCCAACGAGATCACCATCTCTGGCGAGACGGAAGCGCTCTATCGCAACCTGTGCGAGGTAAACGCCCTGGCGAAGAAGCTGGATCCCAGCCGTATGACCACGATGGCGGAAGTCTCGATGGTTCCCATGGATTCCGAGCACGTTTACATCACCGATGTGCTGAGTTATAACCATTACTTCGGCTGGTATGTGGGCGAAGTGGAAGACAACGGACCGTGGCTTGACAAGTTCCATGCGCTCAACCCGGATCGCTGCCTGGGCATATCGGAGTACGGCGCAGAAAATATCCTGAAATGGCACAGCGCCACCCCGGACAACCACGATTATACCGAGGAATATGCCAGCTATTACCATCATGAGATGCTCAAGACCTTTGCCAAGCGGCCTTATCTGTGGGCAACCCATGTATGGAACATGTTTGACTTCGCCGCAGACGCGCGCAACGAGGGCGGTGTTGTAGGGCGCAACAATAAGGGCCTTGTCACGTACGACCGCAAGACGAAAAAGGACGCTTTCTACATCTATCAGGCCTACTGGTCCCAGGAGCCGATGATGCACGTGTGCGGTGAGCGCTTTGTGGATCGCGCCCCCGACGAACGCGATATCACCGTGTATACCAACTGCCCGCAGGTGACGTTGCTCGTAAACGGCGAAGAGTTCGCCACGCAGGACGCTGTGGATCATGCCGCCGTGTTCCGCAATGTTGCGCTGAAGGACGGCGAAAATACCGTGAGCGCCAAGTGCCCCAAGTGTGGATCACAGTCCAATACCATCACGCTGAACGCCGTGGCACAGCACAATTACGCCTATGATCTGCCGGAGGGCAATCAGGGCGCCAACTGGTTCAACGACCCCGACGCCGTGGCCGCGCGCCAGGCCCTCAAATATCCAGCCGGGTACTATTCCATCAAGGATAAAGTCAGCGTCCTGTTGGGCAACGCCAAGACCGCGCCCATTGTGAAAGAGGCGATGGCGAAGGTACAGGGTGGCGGCGCCATGGGCGCCATGGCTCCCGACGCGGCGAATCCGGACGCCAAAGAAAACCCGATGTCCGAATTTATGAGCATGATGCGCCTAAGCGACATGCTCAAGATGGCCGGCGATATGGCGCTGGAAGCAAAAGTTGCGCTGAACGAGGCGCTCAACAAGATCAAGAAGGACTGATGCCGATCGTTTGCGCATCGAATCTGCACAACCGCGATCATCGCTTCGATCCGATTGGGTTGCGTTTGCTTTGCGCCCAATTTCCCTAAACCCGTTTGACCCATACAAATGCCCCGGTTCGCAAAAGGCGAACCGGGGTTTTGGTGGTCAGCGGGAATAACAGGTTCGCCGCTCAAAGGCGGGCCATACCCTGTTGTGTAGGGAACGGTTCTGCCCGTGTTACGCCAAAACAGCACCCAGGTTGGCGCTGGTGACAAGGCGCGCGTAGCGCGCAAGCCAGCCGCTCTGCACACTTGGTTCAGGCTGCGTGTCGTTTGCCTTGCGTTTTGCGAGTTCCGCGTCGCTTACGGCCAGGTGCACGCTGGCGGCTGGGATGTCGATCTCAATGGTGTCGCCCTCGTGGATCAGGCCGATCGGGCCGCCAGCTGCCGCTTCCGGGCTGACATGGCCGATGGCCGCCCCGCGCGAGGCGCCGGAGAATCGCCCGTCTGTGATCAGGGCAACGTCTTTATCCAACTGCATACCGGCCAGAGCGCTCGTGGGATTGAGCATTTCGCGCATGCCGGGTCCGCCCTTGGGACCTTCGTAGCGGATGACCACCACGTCGCCGGGATGGATGCGGCCGTTATAGATCGCGTCGATGGCGTCCTCCTCGCTGTTAAAAACGCGGGCGGGGCCGCTGTGCCGCTGCATTTCCGGCGCGACGGCGCTGCGCTTGACCACGCAGCCGTCCGGAGCGATGTTGCCCCACAGGATCTGCAATCCTCCTGTCTCGCTGTAGGGATGGTCGATGGGGCGGATGGCATCGTGATTCTTGTTGACAGGCTGGAGATCCCTGAGATTTTCACCCAACGTTTTGCCGGTGACGGTGGGCACATCCAGATCCAAAAGGTTCTTTTTGGCCAGTTCGGCCTGCACGGCCGGGATGCCGCCGGCCTCGTAGAGATCCGGCATATGGGTGGGTCCCGCTGGGGCGAGATGGCAAAGATTCGGCGTTTTGGCGCTGATTTCATTAAACAGAGCCAGGTCCATCGGCACTTCCGCTTCGTGCGCGATGGCCAAAAGATGCAGCACCGTGTTGGTGGAGCAGCCCAGTGCCATATCGCAGGTCAACGCGTTGCGGATGCTGCGCTCGTTGATGATCTGCCGCGCCGTGATGCCGCGGCGCACCATATCCATGATCGCCATACCGGACTGCTTGCCCAGCGCGATCCGTTTTGCGTACACAGCCGGAATAGTTCCGTTGCCGGGCAGCGCAATGCCGATGGCCTCACACAGGCAGTTCATGCTGTTGGCCGTGTACATGCCGGAGCAGGAGCCGCAGCCGGGGCAGCAGTTGCAGGTGCAGTCCTCCAGTTGTTCGTCGTTTATGAGCCCCGCCTTGTAAGCGCCGACGGCTTCAAACATCTTCGACAAGCTGACATTCTCGCCGCCGTAACGTCCCGCCAGCATCGGGCCGCCGGAACACACCACCGCCGGAACGTCCAGGCGCACGGCTGCCATCAGCATGCCCGGCACGATCTTGTCACAGTTGGGAACCAAGACCAGGCCGTCTAACTGGTGCGCCAAAAACATCGTCTCGACGCTGTCGCAGATCAACTCACGGCTGGGCAGGGAATATTTCATGCCGATGTGGCCCATGGCAATGCCGTCACAGACGCCGATGGCGGGGACCACAATGGGCGTTCCGCCCGCCATGTAAACCCCGGCCTTGACCGCTTCGGCCAGCTTATCCAGGTCCTTATGGCCCGGTACAATCTCGCTGTAGGCCGACACGATGCCGATAAGCGGTCGATTCAGTTCTTCTTTGGTGTACCCCAGGGCGTAAAACAGGCTGCGGTTGGGCGCGCGCTCCGGCCCTTTGGTCACAGTATCGCTGCGCATTGCATCGTCACTCCTTTTTTAGACTGCGGCTCATCCATGTTGTAACGGCATGCGTCGGGGCAGGGTAGGGCAACATCGCCAAAACACCGCCCCGGCGCATGCCGGCATAGGGCATCAGGCGCCAAAAGTTTGCTTTTTAAACGCGTTTGCGGCACGCTGCCGCTTTTATTAAAGCGGCGACGGGCATCCCCAAAATGGCAAAGCTGGTTGTAACCGCGGCAGCGCTTTGCAGAATGCCGTTATTTTTTCAGCCAGCTCATCATCTGGCGAAGTTCCTTGCCGACTTTTTCGATGGGATGCGCATTGGCCATGCGGCGCATCGCCAAAAAGTGCACACGCCGCCCGCCGTTGGGGCTCATCTCGGTTAAGAATTCGCTCGCGAAGGTGCCGTCCTGGATTTCCGTCAGAACTTTCTTCATCTCTTTGCGGGTGTCCTCTGTGATAATCCGTTTGCCGGTGCGGTAGTCGCCATATTCCGCCGTGTTGGAGATAGAGTACCGCATCTTTCCAAAACCGCCCTCGTTGATCAGATCCACGATGAGCTTCATCTCGTGGCAGGTCTCAAAGTAGGCCATCTCGGGGGCATAGCCGGCCTCTACCAGCGTATCAAACCCCGCATGAATCAGCTCGCAGACGCCGCCGCACAAGACGGCCTGCTCGCCGAACAGATCGGTCTCGGTCTCCTCTTTAAAAGTGGTCTCCAGGATGCCGGCTCTTCCGGCGCCAATGCCGCACGCATAGGCAAGCGCGATCTCTTTTGCCTTGCCGGTGTAGTCCTGCTCAACGCTGATCAAACTGGGAACGCCCTTTCCCTCGACGTACTGGCTGCGCACGGTGTGGCCGGGGCCCTTGGGCGCGATCATGATCACATCGACATTTTCCGGCGGAACAATGGTCTTGAAATGGATGTTAAAGCCATGGGCAAACGCAAGAGCCTTGCCCTCTGTCATATAGGGCGCTACTTCCTTGTAGTAAATGTCGGCGCAGAGCTCGTCTGGAACCAGCATCATCACAATATCGCCCGCCTGCGCCGCCTGCGCGGGCGTCATAACCTTAAAATTGTCATGTTCGGCGGCAAAATCGGCCGCTTTTTGCCAGTGCCCGCTGCCTTCGCGCAAGCCGACCACAACCTGTACACCGCTTTCTGCCAGGTTCTCGGAGTGGGCATGGCCCTGGCTGCCAAATCCGATAACGGCGACGGTCTTGCCATCCAGCATGCCAAGGTTGCAGTCAGAATCATAGTACTTTTTGATCGCCATGGGAACATTCTCCTTTTCTCTGATGGGGGTATAAGATGCGTCATGGAATATAACCGGGCCCGAAAGGCCGGGTATCGAAATTCTTGCCGCAGCCGCCACTTCGTCGGCGCTCGGTTTGCACCACGCCGCCCCCTAGGCTGCGGGTTTGCACAGGGCGCCCGAATATGCCATGGGCAAACAGGCGCGGCGTGTGCGGCTTGCGGTCTAAAAGCGTCGGCGACGGTCGCGCCAGCGCTCAGCCGTCTTCGTTGATGATGTATATTTCCTCATCGCCCGCTGCCTGCGTTGCGGCGCTTTGTCGTTTTTTGGCCCCGCCCAGCTCCGGCAGTTGTACGGCGCGGACTTCCTGCGGCGGTTTTTGCATGTGGGGGTGGCGGCCGCCGCGCTCCAAAGCCGTGACGCCGGTGCGGCACATCTCTAAGACATCATAGCCGTCAAACATCGTCAAAAAAGCGTCAATTTTTTCCGGCTTTCCGGTCAGTTCCACAACCATGCTGTCCGGCGACATATCCAACAGTTTTGCCTTGTAGATGTTCGCAAGCTCCCAAAGCGAGGAGCGGTTTTGGTCGTTGCAGGCCACTTTTAAGAGAAGCAGCTCCCGCTGCAGGCTGTTTTCCGGGCGCAGCTCAAAGACCTGCCGGGCGACCTCCATGCGCTCGGTCTGCAGCAGCAGCTGCCTGACTTCGCGCTCATCGCCGTAAATCGTAACGGTAATGCGGCTGACCGCCGGATCTTTGGTGGTGGAAACCGTCAGGCTGTTGATATTGAAGCCTTTGCGGCAGAACAGGCTGGAAACGCGGGCCAGAACGCCATTTTGGTTGTCGACCAGAAGACTGATCACATGACGATTATTCTCCATTGTGCGTTCTCCTTATTCCATCATGATGTCGTTGATGTCTCCGCCGCCCGGGATCATCGGGAGGACTTTCTCATCCTTGCCGATGCGGCAGTCAATCCACACGGGGCCCTTGCAAAGGCGCGCGGCGGCAAAGGCGGATCGAAATTCCTCCAGTGTCTTGCAGCAGAACCCCTGGGCGCCGAACCCCTCCGCCACCTTCACATAATCTGTCTTGCGCTGTGGATCCGTGCCGGAATAGCGCTTGCCGTAAAAGGCGGTCTGCCACTGGCGCACCATCCCCAGCACCTGGTTGTTGAAGATCACCGTAATGATCGGCAAGCCGTAGCTGACAGCGGTGCAGCCCTCGTTCAGATTCATGTGGAAGCTGCCGTCCCCGGTCAGCATGACGACCCTGCGATCCAGTCCCAACGCCAGTTGGGCACCGATGGCGGCGCCATAGCCAAAGCCCATCGTTCCCAAACCGCCGCTTGTGATAAAGCCGCGGCTCTGGGTATGGTGCAGGTACTGCGCCGCCCACATCTGATGCTGGCCCACGTCCGTTACGTACACGGCATCGTCGCCGCACTGCCTGCAGATCTCCTCGATGATCTGGTGCGGGCGCAAGTCGGTGTCGCTGTCCTGGGGGTGGTAATCGAGCGCCTGCCACTGCTGAATCTGCTGCGCCCACTGCGTGTGCGATGTCTCTTGCACATGGGGCAAAATGGCCTGGATGATGTACGACACATCGCCGACCAGGCTCAAGAAGATGTCGACGTTTTTGCCGATCTCGCTGGGATCAATATCAATTTGAATGATCTTTGCCTTGGGGGCAAACGTGGCGGGGTTGAGCGCCACGCGATCGGAAAAGCGCATACCGGCGGCGATCACGACATCCGCCTCGCTCACCGCTTTGTTGGAGGCATAGCAGCCGTGCATACCCAGCATGCCCAGGTTGTGCGGCTCGTTATAGCCCAGTACCCCGGTGCCCATCAGCGTATGGGTGGCAGGCAGATCCGCCTTGGCAACCAACTCACGCAGCGGCTGGCAGCCGGCCGCGCTGCGCACACCGCCGCCAAAGCAGATGATGGGGCGCTGCGCCGCGTTGATCAGCTTGGCCGCCTGCAAAACCTTATCCTCATCATACACCGTTACGGTTCGGATGAGTTCCGGCTCCTTGGGGGAAAACTCGCATTCGTTCGCGGTGACATCTTTGGGAATATCCACCAGCACCGGCCCTTTGCGCCCGCTCTGCGCGATGCGGAACGCCGCGCGCATGGTATCGGCCAGATCCTCTACCCGGCGCACCGTAAAGTTGTGCTTGGTAATCGGCAGCGTAATGCCCTCTGTGTAGACCTCCTGGAAGCTGTCTTTGCCCAAAAGACCCGTCGCGACGTTGCCGGTAAAGGCGACCATGGGGATGCTGTCCATATACGCGGTGGCAATGCCGGTGACGAGGTTGGTGGCGCCCGGTCCGCTGGTTGCCAGCACCACACCGGTACGCCCCGTCGCGCGGGCATAGCCGTCCGCCGCATGGGCGGCGCCCTGCTCGTGCGCTGTTAGGATGTGACGGATCCGGTGGCTGTTTTTGTAGAGTTCATCATAGAGATTGAGTACCGATCCTCCGGGGTAGCCGAACAGAGTATCGACACCCTGCTCTACCAATACCTCGACAAAGATCTGCGAACCGTTGAGCTTCATGCTGGTTTGTTACTCCTTCCTGGTGGGGCGATGGCCGCCTACCGCTTATTGAGCGAACCGAACGGTAAACAGCATACTACCGATACGAATTTTGTCAACCGGCAAAAGGGAAAATCGCAGCGGGCGCCAGGATACCTTGCAACGCGGCTGCAAAACCGCTATACTGGATGGCGGACCAAAAGTTGCAACGCCGCGCAACCGCCCGGTCGCCCTGGTACCTTTTGCCGGGCGCTGCGGCCTGTGCGGCAGGCGGGAGGAAAAGGTAATGGAAAAACTGCAAACCCTGAAAATACGTCTTGCGTCCCTCGTGGTATTCCATGGCATCACAGAGGCGCCGCCCGTGCGGGCTATGTTCGGTGTGCTCAAGAAGGCGCTGCGCAACCCCACGGCCGAGGCGTTGGCGCCAAAACTGGCACGGTTGGAACAGACGCTGCTGCCCTACGGCGGGAACTGGACCCTGACCTTGCTGGACGCCGTGTTAGAAGACGAGAATCTCTGCATCCGCAAGGCCGCGAGCGGCGGTGCCGGGGCGCAGGCGGAGGCGTGTTTGCAGCAGGAACTGCATTTTTTGCAGGAGTTGGGTAGCCTGACCCTGTCGGATGTGATCGCCGCATTGCCGGAGTCCGAGCGCACAGCTTGCGCCTTTCTGCCGCCCTGGCAGACTTCCCAGATCGATTTTTGCGAAGCCTATGCGAAACGACTGGCGGAAGTAGGCTGCCGCGGCTACGGCATGTATGCCCGCCACCATGTTTTTACCGTAGAGGACGGGGCGCTGATACCGGTTCACTACCCGGATCCGCAGCGCCTGCGCGATCTGCCGGGATACGAGCCGGAACGCCGGAAAATTGTTGAAAACACCGAGGCACTGCTTGAGGGCAAACCGGCCAACAACGTGCTGCTGTACGGCGATGCCGGAACCGGAAAATCCAGCACGGTTAAGGCGCTCGCCAACGAGTACGCGGACCGAGGCCTGCGCCTGGTAGAAGTAAAAAAGAACCAGCTCTACGAGATTCCCGCCGTGATGGACGCCCTGGCAGAGAACCCTCTCAAGTTCATCCTGTTTATTGACGACCTGAGCTTTACCGCCAACGACGACGATTTCGCCGCCCTGAAGGCCATTTTGGAGGGAAGTGCCGGCGGCAGAAGCCACAACGTGGCGGTATACGCGACCAGCAACCGGAGGCATCTTGTCAAAGAGACGCTGACGGATCGCGAGGGGGATGACATCCATGCCATGGACACGCGGCAGGAGCTGATGAGCCTGTCGGCGCGGTTCGGTCTGACGGTCACATTCCAGCGCCCCGATAAGAAGCGCTATGAGGCAATTTTGCTGGCATTGGCCGAGCAGTACGGCATACACATCCCTCCCCAAAAACTGACCGAGCGCGCCGAAGCTTTTGCCCTGCGCGCCGGCGGGCGAACCCCGCGCGTGGCGCGCCAGTATATCGAACTGCTGGCGTCCGGTGTTGAAGTGTAAAACAGGATCGCCGTTTTTAACGCTTTTTCATCGCCTTTGTTCGCAAAGAACGGCGCCGCAAGGGCAGCGCGAGCGCACTTTTATACGCCGGTAACCTGCGCTTTGGTGATCGGCTTTGTGAGCAAAGCTACCCCATTATACTCTCTCGTTGACCAGCGTGAACCCGGCCAGGGTCAGGCTGGTTTTGATTTGCTCGATCTGTGCGGCATCGCGCGTTTCCAGTGCCAGTTTTAAAAAGCAGCTTGTGATGGCCATATTGGTATCCCCCTGGTCATACTGCACACTGACGACGTTTGCGCCACAACCGCTGATGATCTCGCTCACGCGGGTCAGCTGGCCGGGCTTATCCTCTAACGCGATCATCAGGTTGCATTTGCGCCCGCTCATAATCAGACCGCGGGTGATCACACGGGATAAAATGTTGACGTCAATGTTGCCCCCGGAAATCAGGCAAACGGTCTTTTTTCCGGCGATGGGAAGTTTGCCGAACAGCGCCGCCGCCACCGGCGTCGCGCCCGCGCCCTCTGCCACCAGTTTCTGGTTTTCCATCAGCGAGAGGATGGCGGCCGCGATTTCATCCTCGCTGACGGTAACGATGTCGTCCACATACTGCTGTATCATCCGGTAGGTGATCTCGCCGGGTGTGCGCACGGCGATGCCGTCCGCAAAGGTGTCGACGTGTTGCAGGGTTTCATAGGTGTGGGCATGAAAGGCGTTGTACATGCTGGCCGCTCCCGCCGCCTGCACCCCGTATATCGCGACATCCGGGCGCAGGCTCTTGATTGAGAAGGCGACGCCCGCGATCAAACCGCCGCCGCCGACCGGCACAACGACCGCTTCTACATCCGGCAGCTGGTCGAGAATTTCCAGCCCGATACTGCCCTGCCCCGCGATGACCTGCTCATCGTCGTAGGGGTGAATAAAAGTCATGCCCGTCTGCTCTTGCAGTTCCACCGCTTTGTCGTGCGCGTCGTCGTAACCACCCGAAACCAGCTCCACACGGGCGCCCAAACGTTTTGTGCTTTCCACCTTCATGATGGGGGCACCGTCCGGCATGCAGACCACGCTCTTGATGCCCATGCGCGAGGCCGCCAGGGCAACGCCCTGCGCATGGTTGCCCGCAGAGCAGGCAATGACGCCTCTCTCGCGCTCCTCCTGCGTCAACTGGCTGATTTTGTAATAGGCACCGCGCACCTTAAAGCTGCCCGTGACCTGCAAATTTTCGGTTTTTAAGTAAAGCTCGCTGTCGGTATGGAGCAAAGGCGCTGCGATCAAGTCGGTTTTCCGCGCGACCTGTTTGAGCACAAATTTTGCGTGGTAGATTTTGTCCAGTGTGAGCATATCGAAACATCTCTTTCCAGGGATCCAACGTCTATCGTCTTTTTCCGCGCCGTCGAAAGCGACGCGTCCGCCACCGACTTTTAGATGGCGCCATTTTCGCGCAGCCAGCTCTCCAGCGCCTGTTGCGGCATATAGCCCACCGTGTGCGCGACCGCCTTTCCACCCCGGAACAAATAGAGGGCCGGGATGCTGTCAATGCCCCACTGCAGAGCAAGGTCCATGTTTTCATCGGTGTTTACCTTGCCCACCCGGAGCGCGGGATACGCTTGCGCCACCGTTTCAACAACGGGACTCATCATTTGGCAGGGACCGCACCAGGATGCCCAGAAATCCAGCAAAACCGGCTGCGTGCTTTGCAAAACAAAGGCGTCAAAATTGGCCTGTGTAACGGTGTTTACGGCCATGGAAAATTCCTCCTCTTCTCCGCTTGCATCAGGGTTCTTTTCGGATTCGCCCCGTCTTAACCCGTCCGCGCATAAAAACAGTATAGCACACAACTTTTTTGCGTGCAAGCAAAAGGCCGGGGCGCCCAGCCCCGGCCGATCCTCTTTAGGGGAGAACGTTACGGCTGCTTGCCGATGTAGGCGAGGATACCGCCGTCGACGTACAGGATATGACCGTTGACAAAATCGCTGGCGGCGCTTGCCAGGAACACCGCGGGGCCGCCCAGGTCGCTGGTCTCGCCCCAGCGACCCGCAGGCGTCTTCGCGATGATGAACTGGTCAAACGGGTGGCGGCTGCCATCCGGCTGCTTCTCACGCAGCGGCGCCGTCTGCGGCGTGGCGATGTAGCCGGGGCCGATGCCGTTGCATTGGATGTTGTACTGCCCATATTCCGAGGCGATGTTGCGCGTCAGCATTTTAAGGCCGCCCTTGGCCGCCGCATAGGCGGAAACCGTCTCACGGCCCAACTCGCTCATCATGGAGCAGATGTTAATAATCTTGCCGCCGCCCATCTCGATCATATCGGGGATCACGGCCTTCGAGACAATGAACGGGGCGTTCAGGTCCACGTCAATGACCTGCCGGAACTGCTCCGCGGTCATCTCCAGCATCGGGATGCGCTTGATGATGCCGGCATTGTTGACCAATATATTGATGGGCCCAACCTCCGCCTTGATTTTGGCGACAAGCGCCTGCACGGCGCTTTCATCGGTGACATCACACACATAACCGTGTGCTTCGATGCCCTCCTCTTTGTAGGAAGCAAGACCTTTGTCGACCAGCTCCTGTTTGATATCATTGAAGACGATGGTGGCGCCCGCCGCGGACAGCGCCTTTGCAATGGCGAAGCCGATGCCGTAACTGGCGCCGGTGACCAGCGCGACTTTTCCTTTGAGTGAGAACAAATCCATACGTTTTTCCTCCTTGGCTTGTGGGGAAGCCCCGTGCGTTTTCGGCGCCTCCGATGGCATGGTATTGTTTGCTTATCAGGCCGGTACATCCGGCAGGGATACAGGTGCGTTACGCCTCGTCGTAGGCTTTTTGCATGGCCTCGCGGCAGGCCGCGGCGTTGCCGGGATTTGTATCTTCCAGCGTAGCCCAGATAAAGGGCTTCTCGGCTTTGAGCCAGCGCATGATGCGGCTGTAATCCATCTCGCCGGTTCCGGCTCCGACCGACTGAAGGCCGTACCCTTGTGTGCTGCGCACAAAATCCTTTAGGTGAACCATGGCGATATCGCTGCCCAGCAACTCGATCGCCTGGGCAAAAAGTTCCTCGCGCCCGTCCACATTGTCGGCGTCCAGTAAGTTGACCGGGTCAAACAGCACACACAGGTTGGGGCTGCCGATCTCGTCTAGAACGCGGCGGCACGCCGTTGGGTTCCATACCGCGTGGCGCGCCACGGGCTCGATCGCGAGCAACACGCCAAACTGCTCCGCGTAGCGCACAACGGGCTTGAGGCGCTTGATAAACAGGGAGAGGGTTTTCTCCTCACGGCACTCCGGTGTGAAAGTGTAGGTCGCGTTGGGTGCGCCCGTCTCGGTGCCCACCATACCACAGCCCAACAAAGACGCAAAGCGGATGTGCGCACAATACATCTCATAGATGTACGCGAGGCGGTCTTCGTCCGGGTGCAGAAGATTCAGGTAGTTGCCCAGTATTGCGATATCGATGCCGGCATCGGCAAAAGCCTTTTTTAGGTAGAGCGCATAGCCGGGCGTAAGGGAGCTGGGCGTACAGGGCAGCTCGGGCATCAGCTTGCTCAGTGCCAGGTGCGCACAGGTAAATCCCTGACCGCGCACGGTTTCCAAAAGAGGTTTGAGCGGTTTTTTCTCGGCGTCATGCAGACGCAAACCCAGTTGAATCATCCTTGTTTTACCCCCGTCGGCGCGGCTCACCGACCACACAAATTCCGAATAGGCAGCCGCCGGTTTTGCCTGTTCGGTCTGCGCAACGGCAAAAGAAGAACCGGTATAGTTTACAGCACGACGCCGTCTTTGAAAATGGAGATCTCCCGGAAGCCTTTTTCTTCCGCCTTTGTTTTCTGGCCGCTCGCGACAAGGAGAACCTTCTCCATCAGATCCTGCGCAGCCTCATCCAACGTGCGGGTGCCGTCCGCCACAACGCCGGCATTAAAATCGATCCATGTCTTTTTCTTTTCCGCCAGCTGCGTATTGGTGGCAATCTTTACTGTCGGCGCGGGCGCGCCGAACGGGGTGCCGCGTCCGGTGCTGAACAAAATCAGATGGGCGCCGGCGGCGGTCAGCGCCGTGGTGGAAACCAGATCGTTACCGGGTCCGTACAGCAGGTTTAACCCCTTCGTCCTGACGGCGTCGCCGTACCCGATCACGTCCATGATGGGCGCGCTTCCGCCTTTTTGCACGCAGCCGCAGGACTTGTCTTCCAGTGTGGTGATACCGCCCTGTTTGTTGCCGGGGCTCGGGTTGTCATACACGACCTCGTTGTGGGAAAGGAAATACTGCTTAAATCCGTTAATCATGGCGACCGCTTTGCCGAAAACTTCTTCATTGACGCAGCGATCCATCAAAAATCCCTCGGCGCCAAACATCTCCGGCACTTCCGTCAACACGGTGGAACCGCCCTGTGCGCACAGCAAGTCTGAAAACCGGCCGATGACAGGATTCGCCGTGATGCCGGAAAGTCCGTCGGAGCCACCGCATTTCATGCCGACAACGAGCTCGTCAGCAGAAATCGGCTCGCGCTGAAACTGCCGCGCATAGTCGGCCAGCTCCTTTAAAAGAGCGCGTCCGGCTTCCAGCTCGTCGTCTACCTCCTGGCAGGTTAGGAATTTGACGCGCCGCGGATCATAGGCGCCGAGTTCCTGCAAAAACTGCTCGTGCGTGAGATTCTCGCATCCCAGGCCGAGGACCAGCACGGCACCCGCGTTGGGATGGCGCACAAGGCTCGCCAGCAATTTGCGCGTCTGCGCGTGGTCATGGCCGGTTTGGCTGCATCCGAACGGATGGGTGAAGGCGTACAGCCCGTCGATGGTGCCGGTGACGAGATCCTGGTTGCGCTGCGCCAACGCCTTCGCGCAGTCGTTGACACAGCCGACGGTGGGAAGAATCCAGATTTCGTTGCGGATCCCCACCTGACCGTTTTCGCGGCGATAGCCCTGAAAAGTACCGGGCTTCTGTTTGGGTAGGAAATGTACCTTGGGGTGGTAGGAATATTCCGTTTCCCCGGAGAGGTTGGTGTGCACATTGTGTGTATGCAGCCACATGCCGGGCTGTACGGCGGCGGTTGTATGCCCGATGGCAAAGCCATATTTGATGACATTCTCGCCTTTGGCGATGGGCTTGATGGCCATCTTGTGCCCCTGCGGAATATCCTCTTGTGCAATGACGGGCGCATCGGCGCTGTACGCAACTGTCGTGCCTTTGGCTATGGGTTGCAGCGCGACCACTACGTTGTCGGCCGGGTGAATGTGCAGGACCTTCGGCATAGGGCAGGCCTCCTTCCAGGTTCTGTGTAATGCGGGCAGGGGAGACGTGCCTCAGCCCTGGGCGAGTACGCCTGCGTAGGCAGCCTTCGCGCCCTGTTCGCGGATGCATTTGAGATTTTCCACCGTTGCCTTTTCAAAGCCGGGCACGGCCGTTAAATCCTGTCCCCACATCGATTCGTTGGTCATGACGGCGTGGACCAGATCCGGTATGCTGTCAGACCTGTGCGCATGGAAAAATTCCAACACCCAGCGATCGTCGCTGACCGTATACTCGTTTCCTTTCGGTCGCCTGCAGACAAGGCCTTTTTCGGTAAGAGCCTGCACATCATTTGAATAAAAAGCGAGGTAGGCGGCAAAACTCATGGCCAGGCAGGGCGGCAGTTTGCCGTTTTTTTCGACATACTCTAAAAGGCTGGGCATGTTGCGCGCTCTCCACTTGGAGGTCGAGTTGAGCGAGATGCTCATCAGCTCATGGTTGACAAAGGGGTTATTGAAGCGATCCTGCACGGCGGCGGCGAACTGTTTGCAGTCTTCCTGGTCTAGCGGCAAAATCGGCACGATCTCTTCGTACAGCATTTTGTTCATAAAGCCCAGCACGGTCTCGTCCTGCATGCAGTCGCGCACGATATCAAAGCCGGCCAGATAGGCACCCAGCACAAAGCCGGTGTGCGCGCCGTTCAGGATGCGCACCTTGCGCTTTTTGTACGGTGTGACGTCTGGAACGACCGGGCAGTTGAGACCGGCGGCCTTAAAGGGGAGCTTGTCTTCCAGCCACTGGGGGCCCTCGATATCCCAAACACCAAACACTTCACCGACATCCAGAAGTTCGTCATGATAGTCGTTTTCCGCTTCCAGACGGGCCAACTCTTCTGCGTCGCGGATACGCCCCGGAACGATGCGATCCACAAGCGTAGAGCAGAAAGTGCAGTCTTCGTTCACCCACTTTTTGAAGTTCTGTTCCAGTCCCCACTGATCGATATATGCGTTTACGCACTTTTGCAGTTCTTTGCCGTTGTTGTCAATCAGCTCACAGGACAGCACTACCACACCCGGCTTTCCGGCTTTCCAGCGCGCCAAAAGTACCTGGGTCAACTTGGCGGGGAAGCTGGAAGGCGGGCAGTCATCCGGCTGGCAGGCGGGATCGTATACAATCCCGGCCTCGGTGGTATTGGAAACAATGTACGCAAGATCGTCGCTGACCGCGACCTGCATCATCGCCTCGTACCCCTCTTTTTTGTAGGGATTCAGGCAGCGGGAGACGCTGGAGATCACCCTTTTGGCATCCACCTTCTCGCCGTTTTGCCGCCCGCGCAGGTAGAGCGTATACAGGCCCTGTTGGGCGTTCATCAGGTCGGTCAGACCGGATGCGATGGGCTGTACCAGCACGCATTTGCCGTTCCAGCCAGCCTTTTCGTTGGCTACATCAAACCAGTAATCCACAAATGCGCGCAGGAAATTGCCCTCGCCGAATTGCAGAACTCTCTCCGGTGCGCTTTCCAGGATATACCCCTTGTAGCCGGACCTTTTTAAAACATCGTAATTGAGCAGTTCCATGGAAGATTCTCCTTAGTCTCGTTTCCGAGGGTGATGTACCTTGGGCGCTCATCCAAAGCGGATAGCACCCGGCTTAACGCCGCTTTTTGCCATAGGCGGCGGGCGCTTTGCGCCATTTTATTGCGGTTGTTTACCGATATAGGCCAGGATGCCGCCGTCTACAAATAGAATCTGACCGTTTACAAAATCGCTGGCGGCGCTTGCGAGAAACACGGTCGGCCCCACGAGGTCTTCCGGCTCGCCCCAGCGCCCCGCCGGGGTCTTGGCTCGGATGAACTGGTCAAAGGGGTGGCGGCTGCCGTCCGCCTGTCGTTCGCGCAGCGGCGCCGTCTGGTGCGTGGCGATGTAACCGGGGCCGATGCCGTTGCATTGGATATTGGCGCCGCCGTATTCCGCACAGATGTTCCTGGTCAGCATCTTAAGACCGCCTTTGGCGGCCGCGTAGGCGCTGACCGTTTCGCGTCCCAATTCGCTCATCAGCGAGCAGATGTTGATGATCTTGCCGTGTCCGCGCGCGATCATGTCGGGCAATACCGCCTTGGCGGTCAGGAAGGGCGCGACAAGATCCACATCCACAACGCGACGGAAATCCTCGGCGGGCAGATCCAACATCGGCTGGCGGTTGATAATGCCGGCGTTGTTGACCAATATGTCGATCGGCCCGACCTCCTGTTTGATCTGCGCGACCATGTCGTTCACGGCGTTCTCGTCGCTGACGTCGGCTATGTAACCGTGCGCCTTGATGCCGGCCACCTTGTAACCCTCTTTGCCGCGGTGGAGACTGGACGGATTGGAGCAGTTAAAGCAGACAGTCGCTCCGGCTCTGGCCAAACCCAGCCCCAGCGAAAACCCAATGGAATGGGCGCCGCCCGTGACAAGGGCGACTTTTCCTGTTAAATCAAACGGATTCATGATAGCGTAGTCCTCCCGCAGGTTTTTGGCAGACAAAGCGCGCGATCCCAGGTTACGCCCGGCTCTGCTGCAATGTCTCGGTGTAGCACATCAAAAACGGGGCAAGGCCCTTGGCGTCGTTTTCCACAACCGGTTCGGAGATGTAATACTCATAACTGCCGTCCCGGCGGCGGTTGTCTTCCGGGCCCAAGCCCGCGACCAAACAGATTCCACCCAGGTTCAGTTTTCCATCCGTCTCGGTCAGGTAGGTATCACAGATGGACTGGAAGATGCCGGCGCCCACAGCCGCATAGTGCTTTTCTAAAAGACCCAGGCGCGCGCCTTTTAAGTAAAAATAGGCGATCATCGCAGAACCGGACGTCTCGGGATAGTTGCCCTTGCGCCCGATGTCGGTTGGTACCTGCCATAACATGCCGCTCTCTTTGTCAAGGTAGGGCAGCAGGTTTTGTGCCAACTCCTGCGCGATAGCCGTCATTTCAGATCGAAACGCATCGTGGCCGGGGGCGAGTTCCGCCGTTACGTCGATGAGCGCGGCGGCGAACCAGCCCAAACTGCGCAGCCAGACGTTTTTGCTGCGGCCGTCCGGATCCGCCCAGAAGGCTTTGCCACTGGCATCGTAGCCGTGGCGGTACAGCCCGGTTTTTTCATCGTACATGTGCTCCCGCACATTGTGAAACTGGTTTTTGATGTCTTCATACCCCTGGCAATCTTCAAATTGTGTGGTATAGCGCGCGTAAAACACCTGCGCCATGTACAGCCCGTCCAGCCAAACCTGGTTGGGATAGATCTTTTTGTGCCAGAAATTCCCCGCCGGCGTGCGCGGCTGGCGCAAAATCTGGCCATGCAGCGTCTCGATGGCCTTGCGGTATTTTTCCTTGCCGCTCAGGGCATATACATCAAACAGCGGGCGCCCCTCGCAGAGGTTGTCTAGGTTATAGTCTTCCTCCCGATAGCCCAGAATGGATCCGTCCTCGCCTACGTAGTAGTCCAAAAACTGTTCCGCGAACCGATAGTAGCGCTCCTCCCCCGTGATGTGGTAGAGGTTGAGCAGAGCGATCATCATGCAGCCGTCAATGTAATTCCAGCCGTTGATTTTTCCCTCTCTGATTTTTTCCAGGTTCCACAGGGGCTTTTGCGGGGTAGACCCTGTCAGGATACTCTCGACATAGCGCTCAATGAGTGTCATTCTCGCGTGACCTCCTTGACATGTTCCGCAAGGACTTCCTTGCCTTTTTGCCCTTCCATCGTCACGTTTTTCAGATGGACGGCACCGACATTGTTAAAATACAAGCCCATTCTGGAAACCGGCTCGCAGCCTTCCATCATCGCAGGCTGTCCTTTCTTTGCTCCCTTGCGAAAGGTAAAATGCACATTTTCAATGGTGATGGATGCGACCGGCTGCTCCGGCAAACCGTAAAAGTAACCGGCGGCCCACTCACAGTCTGTACATTCCATATCGCGGAACGTGAAATCACCCAAACAGGGCGTGGTGTCATCGACGGGCTGCGGCTTTTTGCTGCTCACAAACTCGGTGTGGCCGTCCGGGTCGCAGTAGTAATACATATTGACAACAAACGGGCACATCACATTCTCCATGCGCACGTTTTGGAATGTAATGCCGTCCACGACCGCATACTTGCCGCGCCCGCGCCGCGTTTTGATGCGCACCCCGCGGTCGGTGTGGTTGAAAAGGCACTGGCTGACCTGCAGATCTTTTACGCCACCGGCCATCTCGCTGCCCAGCACCACGGCGCCGTGCGCGTATTCCATAAGGCAGTTGCGGATCACTGTATTGGAGGCGGGAATCTTGTACTTCATTCCGAAATACATCTTGCCGCTCTTGATGGCAATCGCGTCATCACCGACGCGGAACCGCATGCCGATATACCGCACGTCGTCACAGGCCTCCGGATCCGATCCGTCGGTATTCGGGCTGTCTTTGGGCGCTTCCACAGCGGTGTCGTAAAAGCCGATGCCTTTGCACAGAAAGGGATGGAAATTCCATGCCGGCGAATTGCGCCCCGTCACGCCGTGAAAATGAACATTCTCACACTCGTGCAAATAGACAAGGCGCGGGCGCGCGACACGGCGCTGGGATACGTTTTGCCACCAGGTGCCGTTTTGTGCGTTGCCGTCCAGAATGCCCTGGCCGATGATATCGACGTTATGCGCATAATAGGCCGACAGCAGACTCTGGTGGCTGGGGTGCGGGTCGCCCTCCCACATGCTCACAATCATATTGCGCCCGGAATCGGCGTCGCGGATATCGCCCGGCAACACGGGATAGTTCTCCTCGTGCGTATCGCCGCGCAGCACGGCGCCCTTGCGCAGCTCCAGCGTGATGTTGGAACGCAGCATCAGCGGCCGCACACGGTAGGTACCCGCCGGCACTTTGACGCGCCCGCCGTCTGGGCAGGCCAGGATGGCGTTTTGGATCGCCTGCGTGTCATCGGTGGCAACATCACCGCGCGCACCGAAGTCGCGCACGCTCAGGCAGGCCGTCTCTGGGCGGGTGCGGAAAACGACAGTGTCGTCCCCCACGCCGACGGTATATTCCGTGTCCGGGCGCAGGTCAAAAAGCGAAAAGACATTGGTGCGCACATCTTTTAAGACCGGCGCACGGTTCACGGTGACCTCATAAGGGGAATCGGCATAGTAGGGCGTAGTATTTTCAAGCTCAAAGCAGGCCGATGCCATGGAAGCGTACAGAAGATGAAAACGCACGGTGCGAGCCTCCTCTATTGTCGCCCGGCTTTGTGCGCAAAGCCATTTTTACCGCAGCGCCTGGGTGAGGATGTCGTCCATGTCGTCAAAGTCCTGGTTTTCACCGCACATGCCCCAAATAAAGGTATAATTGCTGGTTCCTACGCCGGTGTGAATGCTCCAGCTCGGAGAGATCACGGCTTCTTCGTTGTGCATGACAAGATGGCGCGTCTCCTCGGCGGTACCCATCATGTGGAAGACAACCTGATCGGGCGCGATGTCAAAATAAAGGTAAACTTCCATGCGGCGCTCGTGGGTGTGGCAGGGCATGGTGTTCCATACGTTGCCGGGCAAAAGCGTGGTCATCCCCATGCTCAACTGGCAGCTTTCACAGACGGCCGGATGGATATACTGGCGCAAAATGCGATCGTTGACGGTTACTTGCGCGCCCAGATGGTTGTAGCGCGCCTTGTCCATCGGGATCAGAACCGTCGGGCAGGTGCGGTGCGCCGGACAGGAATTGACATAGAATTTGGCAGGATTTTCTTTGTCCACACTGCGGAAAACAAGCTCTTTCGTTCCCATGCCGACATAAATGCCGTCTCGGGAACCTACCGCGTACTCTTTGCCGTCCAACACGATGACGCCCGGTCCGCCGATATTGATGGCGCCCAGCTCTCGCCTGGCCAAAAAATACGGCGCGGCCAGTTCTTTGCAGCTCTCCAGTTTGAGGTCATCCGCCACCGGCATGATGCCGCCCGCGATGATGCGATCCTGGTGAGAATAGGTCAGATTGATGGAATCCGCCTCAAAAAGGCCGGTAATGAGGTAATGCCGGCGCAGGGCGACGGTGTCGTACTGTTTTGAATCTTCTGGGTGGTTTGCATAACGCACATCAAATTTCATGGGATTCACACTCCTGTTTTGAATTGGATAGGTAAAAGGCAATTATAAAACGTTGCGGTTCCTTGCGAAAGGTTGCATAATCCCCAGGCTCTCTTTATTTTACCATGGCGCTTAGTCCCTCGCTATACCATTTTGAACAAAATTTATGCACAAATCGGATATGCCGTGTCTTTTTGGGAAGGCTTCTGACAAAAAGGCCAAAAAAGCGCTCAGGGGCCCGCCTGGGCAGATGTACGCGCGGGGATAAAAGGGGATCGCTGTCAGGCTTTCTCGCGGCGCCTAGCATAGGCTCTGGGGGAGCAGCCGTAGTGCTTTTTGAATACGCGCGAGAAGTATAACGCATCGTCGTATCCGCACAGCGCGGCAATCTCAGCCACCGAGTAATCGCTGGTCCACATGGCACTGAGCATGGTTTTCGCCTTTTTCATGCGCAGCTGAGTCAAATATTCATGGGGTGTCACGCCGACTTCTTTTTTAAAGAGCTTGCGCAGATAGTCATAATTAAAGGGCAGACTGTGCAACAGTGCGTCGAGCGCCAGATCCGCATTGGCGTAATCCCGTATCAGCAACTTTCGGATCTGCTCAACCGGTTCGGAATATTCGGAATTGTCGCGGTAGACAATGAGGTAACTGGAAATCAGTTCGCCCAGGGCGGCCAAAACCAGTTCCCGCTTTTTGATGTCGGCCAGATAATAATACCGCGCCTGCTTAAAGGCAATGCCGATATGCCGTTCCGGGTCATCGCCCACCTTAAAAACGGTTCGGTACGGAAAAGACGGCTCCGCCATGCGCATATGAATGTTGGTAAAGCCTTCTTCGCTGGAATTGGCGTGGCGTTGCTGCGGCGGTATGGCTACGGTGTCCCCCTCCTCGTAGTGGATCATAACACCGTTATCAAACAGGAAAGTACCCGCCCCGCCTGTACAGTACACGAGCTCCCAATAATCGTGGCTGTGCCACTGTACATCATAGGTGCGCGGGTGTTCCCCGATGAAGAGAATGTTGTTCATGCCTTTTATCCGTTCTAGGCGGCAAAGTTCCTTTTTGCCCTTGCCGGCGGCCTGCCGCTCCTGTCGCCGTTTGGCGCTCTTGTTGATCCCGCTGCCTTGCACAGGTCTTAAATGCAGGTGCCCGGTAACCGGGTGGTCGCGCGCGGTGCTGCCCGACGACGGGGGTTGTATGCCATACCCCTGATATCTGAATCATCCATATAAGAGAACAGATTTGTCCATATGATTTTATTAAATCATAGTCCGTTTTTCTCTTTTCGTCAACCCTTTTCGTCGTGTTTTTGTTAAAATCAGGAAAAGAGCCCAACCGGCACAAACGGATATTGTAGCCAAAGGCG
Organism: uncultured Subdoligranulum sp.; assembly: GCA_964560675.1. Lineage (GTDB taxonomy): Bacteria > Bacillota > Clostridia > Oscillospirales > Ruminococcaceae > Gemmiger. The sequence goes on from CAZLMA010000006.1 coordinate 93,953, forward strand.
TTTTCCATATTGTGCATAGGGGGCCGCGCCGCTTCGCAAAGCCTGGTTGTGCTTGACAACCGGCGGCGCAGCGGCGTATAATCCAGTTGCGCCCCAAAGCGCGTTAAAGGAAGGTATGATCATGTTTGAGAAGGTAAATCCGTCCCATCCGGACAAATGTGCGGATCGCATCGCGGGCGCGATGGTAGATATCGCGTACCAGTTGCAGAAAAGTCCCAAAATCGCCGTGGAAGTCTTGATCGGTCACGGCGTATGCCATATCGTTTCCGAAACCTCGGTCAACATTCCCCATGCGCAGGTGGAGGATATCGTGCGCCGCATCGTGGGGGATGTGGATGTCGACTACCTGGAGGTTGCGCAGGATCCGCATCTTGCCGAAAACCAGAAGGGTGCTGTGCGCTGTGGCGACAATGGCATTTTCAGGGGGATGCCGGTGACGGAGGAACAGAAAACATTGTCCGCCATCGCAAGAAAAATTTATGCGCTCTACCCCACAGACGGCAAATACATCCTGGACAAGGACCGGCTTATCTTATGCCAGAGTTGCGCGGATCGCCAGCAACTGCTCAAGATGTATCCAAAGGCAGAGGTCAACCCCCTGGGTGACTGGACGGGGGGACCAAACGTGGACTGCGGCGCCACGAATCGGAAATTGGGCAGCGATATGGCGGATTCTGTTACGGGCGGCGGCCTGGCGGGCAAGGACCTGTCAAAGGCGGATGTGAGCGTGAGCATCTATGCGTGGCTGGAAGCGCAGCGGACCGGGAAACCGGTGGAAATGTCCTGCGCCATCGGCGATCGGTATGTTAACGGGATAGCCTTTGCGGACATCGTGGAGGTTGCCGACAGATTCATAAAGCGGATCGGCGGCTTTGAAAAGTTTGCCGAGTGGGGCCTTGTCTAAATGTGATAGGCCCCCAAATCGACGCCTTCCTGGTGCTGTAGCAAAAGCGCAAGAGGAGTCAAAAAGTAGTCAGATTGGATTTTCGTCAAAAAGAAAAAGCGCGGTATGAGCGTTTTTCAACGTCATATCGCGCTTTTTTGTATGCGCCATCGGGGACTCGAACCCAGGGCCCGCTGATTAAGAGTCAGCTGCTCTACCAACTGAGCTAATGGCGCGCAGTCAGGCGATTCGGGCACAGCCGAGCGCAAGACTTTATAAAAAGAGCAGTCGGCATCTACCTATTTTCACAGGTCGTTGCCAACCAACT
>CAZLMA010000007.1:0-91832 GCA_964560675.1 uncultured Subdoligranulum sp.
TAAAACCATAATGACGTACTTTATTAAAATGGGAAATGCAACGTAAAGCCATTTGGAAAGCCATTTAGAGAGCTTTTTAGAGAGCTTATTTGTAAGCCAGCAAAAAATATCTGTGACGGCCGCCCTATGCGGGAATCCATAATTTTAGTAAGGGCAAAAATCTATGCAATATAGCGATGCCGATTATGAAGAGACCATTGATTTGATGGCGCTGCTGGCGGAAGTTCTGCACAAGTGGAAGTGGCTGCTGTGTGCACTGCTTGCCGGCGCTTTGCTGTTTGGCGGCTATCGCTTACTTGTTCCCGCAAAGCCCGATTTAGATGAAGACGCGATCACGGAGCTCCAGGCCTCGATTGATAACAATCAGGCAACCCTGACGGGCAGTCAGACGACTTTAGAGACAAATGCCTCGACCATTGCCGCTGACACAGAAAAGATCCCCGCAACAGAAGAATTACTGGGGACCTATACCGAATCGAAAGAGACGCTGCAAAAGAACCTGGATACCTCGAAGGAAGCTTTGCAGTCCGCGCAGTCGACTTTGAGCGATGCGGGCCTGTCCGCCGCCGAGAGAGCCAGCGTGATCGTGCAGCTCCCCACGCTGACAAATGATATTGCAGAAACAGATGCCGAGATCCGTTCTGTTTCAGAGAGGATCAACGAAGCGAAACAGAGCATTGCCGCCATGCAGAAGGAAATCGAAGACCTGACCCGCAGCAATGAGACGCTGACTTCGGAGCTGACCGACCTGCAAGCCCAGCTTGCACAGCAGCAGCAGGAGCTGTCTGCCTTACAAGAGGGAACCATATCTTTTACAAGCAGGCCCGTCGGCTCCGCCGCCATCGGCGGGGTATTGGGACTTCTCGCAATCTGTTTTGTTCTGCTTTTCAGGTTTCTGTTTGACAAAAGATTGCGCTGCGCACAAGAGCTTAGGGAGAGATACCGCCTGCCGATTTTGGGAGAGTTTTATTCCGAGCGCTACCAAAAGCATAACCAATTTGACCGCATGTTAGACGCCTGGGCGGGCGATTCCCAAACTCTGCCAGATAAACAGGAAGTCTACAAGCTGATCGCGGCGGGCATCCATTCCGCAATACCAGAAGGTGCGCGGCTGGCCATCACGGGCACGCTGCCGCAGGAAAAGCTCTTGCAGGTATCCAACGCCTTATCCTCGCTGCTCCCGGAGAGCTGCCAGCCGCAGGCGTTGTCCAACCCGGTTTATAACCCGGCCTTCCTGGCGGACATCCGGCAATACACGGTGCTGCTGGTAGAGGCGAAGGGAACTTCGGATAAAGCGGAGATTGTGAAGCTCGCGGAGCTGTTGAGCAGAACCGGTGTGCCGGTGCTTGGCGCGGTGGTGTGCTAGGCTCGCAAGTTCCTTTGCAGTTGCGTGCGCAGATCATTCGCAATCTCTGTGCGCGGGACTTGTGTGAACCTCTGCTTCGTAGAACCGATTCTCTGTATAGGGCGCAGAGCCTTTGCGATACCCACAAGTGATGCGTCAGGGCGGTATTCCAGGTAAAGGGGTCAGGGTGGATGTACACACGTAGCATGAAGGGATGGGGCAAGCACCTGGACTTCCTGATTCTAGACGCCCTCATGCTGGAGCTCTCTCTCCTTTTGAGCTATGGGATCCGCCACAGCTGGAACTTTCAGGGCTTTGAGGGAATCTACCGGAATCTCGTGCTGTTTGTGTTGGCCTGCAGCATTTTGGTGGGCGCACTGGGCGAAAACTACCACGGCATCCTGCGCCGTGACGCGTTTAAGGAATTCCGATATGCGTTTCTCCATGTGACACTGGTGGAGATCCTCTTGATCGTGCTGGCGTTCTTCTTAAAGGAGTTCGCCTATTCGCGTGAAGTCTTTCTTGTGTTCTGGATCATCGGGACGGTTTTGTGTTGGGCGGCGCGCTGCCTGTGGCGCGCCGTACTAAAAAGAGTGCAGTCGAGCCGCCGCAAGCGCCGTCAGGTGCTGTTGCTCACCTTGCCCGGCAAGGCGAAGAGGGTGATCCGGCAGTGGGAAGGGAAGCAGATCCCGGATTGCGAGCTCTGCGGAGTTTGCCTGATAAGCCCGGAGGAGATACCCGGCAAAAAGAAGAGCCAGGCGGGAGCCCGCACCGTGGCAGCCGAGAGGGCGGCAAACGTTACACAGGAACAGGTAGTCCGGTCTGCGCAGGAGCGGAAAGACAGGCTAGAGCGGGAGCAATCAGTCCAACCTGAGCAGTATCCGAAGGCGAGTGCCCCCGCCAATATCTCGAAGCCCTCCCAAATCAGAGGTGTGCCGGTCATCGGCACCTTTTCGGAGATAGCGGACTACCTGTTAAAGCATGTGGTGGATGAAGTTCTGGTCCAGCCGGGAACAATCCTCAACGCGGATCAGATGAACGATCTGCTGCAGGCAGGCCTTACGGTGCATATCAACCTGGAAGACCTCATAAAAACATCCGTACCCACTTATATGGAAGAGTTCGCCGGATCCCCGGTGCTGACCTCCGCGATGCGAATTGTGCGGACGTGGGAGATGTGGATCAAGCGCCTTATGGACATAGTGGGCAGTCTGGTGGGCTTGGCGATAACAGGGGTTGCCTGTGTCTTTGTGGTACCCGCCATTAAACACGCGGATCCTGGCCCCGCGTTTTTCAGCCAGATTCGGGTGGGGAAGAACGGCAGGCGCTTCCGGATGTACAAGTTCCGCAGCATGTACCAGGACGCGGAGCAGCGCAAGAAGGAACTGATGGCGCAAAACGAGATGAAGGGTGCGCTTTTCAAGATTAAGGACGATCCGCGGATCATAAAAGGGATCGGGCAGTTTATCCGCAAAACGAGCATCGACGAGCTGCCGCAATTTTGGAACGTGCTGAAGGGCGACATGAGCTTGGTGGGGACGAGGCCGCCCACCGAGGATGAGTACAACTCTTACAAGATGCGGTACCTAAGGCGCCTGTCCATCCGCCCCGGCATAACGGGGATCTGGCAGACGAGCGGGCGCAACAGCGTACGGGATTTTGAGGACGTCATCCGCATGGACACCGAGTACATCTACAATTGGAGCCTGCTGTTGGACATAAAGCTGCTGTGCAAAACGGTGAAGGTCGTTTTTACAAAGGATGGTGCGGTGTAGGTGCACCGCAGAGAAATCTTATGCTTACCTGTTAAATCTTCACACAGACTGAGAGAATAAACGCCTGGATTTATATAAGTGCGGGCAAAGGCACAAAAGAAGTGAGAAAAAGAATATGTGGTATGTGTTTATTGACGGGGGTGCTGTTCAAATAGGACTAAACAATGGTCGCCGCATGATTTGCTTTGGGGAAGATATTTTGCGTGGGAATGGTGACATGAGAGATACGGAGACGCCCTTGAAAGTTTGCATGTTCGGTGCAAAAGCTGGATACCGTAAAGACGGATGAATCTATGGAGGTAGAAATATATGCCGGAACCAATACGCGTAGCTCAGATCATGGGTAAGATGATCAACGGCGGCGTGGAAGCTGTGGTGATGAATTACTACCGGCATATTGACCGGACAAAGGTACAATTCGATTTTATTGTGGACGATGATTCAAGTCATACGCAGTTTTTGCAGGAAGAGATCGAAAGACTGGGCGGGCGGGTATATATGGTTCCTCCCTACCAAAAACTGAACCGGTATATACCGGCCCTTGTGGAGCTATTCCGTGTAAACGGCTATCCGATCGTTCATTCCCACATCAACACCTTGAGTATATTTCCTCTTTATGCCGCTAAGAAAGCCGGTGTCCAGGTACGTATCGCGCACAGCCATTCAACCGCTGCTCACGGGGAATGGAAGAAAAATTTTTTCAAGTATATACTTCGCCCTTTTGCCAAAGTATATGCGACGAATTATGCGGCATGCTCAAAACTTGCCGGGGAGTGGCTGTTTGGCAAAAAGGCGATGGCGAGCGGACAGGTAACCATTTTTAACAATGCAATCGATTTGGAGAAATACCGTTTCAATGAGAAGGTCCGCGGGGAAGTGCGCGAAGAGCTGGGAATTGGGGAAGATACGTTTGTCGTTGGCCATGTTGGGAACTTCCGTTATCAGAAGAACCAGGAGTTTGTGATTGAAGTTTTTCAGGAAATTCACAAACGCAACCCGAATTCCGCGCTGCTGATGATCGGCGATGTGGAGGATTTCAACCGGATCCGCGCGCGGGTTGAGGCACTCGCCGGTGACGGGGGGGGGTAACATCAGGCTCTTAGGTAGCCGTAAGGACTGCGAGCGGATGTACCAGGCGATGGATCTGCTGCTGTTTCCATCTCGTTATGAAGGACTGGGTATGGCAGCGATAGAAGCACAAGCCAGAGGATTATGCGTACTTGCATCAACGAATGTTCCCCACGAAGTACAAATATCAGATGGAGTGGATTTTTTATCACTTGACGCAGGTGTACAAGTCTGGGCAGAAACTGCGCTGGGGACACTGCGTAAAGTAGAACTACGAGACGAGTGTCGGACGGCTTATGACATCGGCAGTCAAGCGAAGAAACTGGTGAAATTCTATGAAGAAATTCAGAATGAATGAAGATAAAAGGTGTGAAAAGAAACAAAATTCAGCAGTCGAGGAACATAGAGGGATCTTACTGTTGGGTTCCAGGAAGGATGTTGACCGCATCTATCAGGCAATGGACGTCTTTGTTCTTCCTTCCCGCTATGAAGGGTTGCCGGTGGTTGCGGTAGAAGCGCAGGCGGCAGGGCTGCCTTGTGTCTTGTCGGATCAGATTACGGAAGAAATAGACCTGTCTGAATTGATTACATTTGAAAGTATTGATCAGAAAGCATCTGTTTGGGCAGAGAATGTTCTACAGGTTTCTCATACTGTCAGGAACTGTAACATCAGCGAAGCATTAAGAGATTGCTTTGACATTTATCGACAGGGATGTATGTTGGAAAATTACTATCTAAACGTACTTGGAAAAGAAGGAATACAATGATTGTGGCATACAACTGTGATGAAATTATGTCAGCACGACTGCCGTTACAATGCTGTCATTGTTTGAGAGCAATCAGTAGTCAGACGAGATTGATGTTTATCTGATTGGAACCGGCAACAGCAGCAGTAAAAGCCAGGTAAGGATTGTGAAAATTGCCGCCGCCTGTCAATGTCGTGTATTTTCCTCCAAGTATCTGATTGTACTCCATTTCACAACTTGCTACCTTGATGGGAGCAGACCATGGATCGAAGGGAACAAACATCCATACCTAAAGAAGTTTATAAAATACAAAAAATTGAGACCATGGAAAGAAATGCCGTTTATGTCAGATGAACGAAGTGCTTTAATCAAATTTCGTTTTACAAATTGTTATAAAAAGTTGAATGCTCGGTGCAGTAAGGCTGCATGCTGTCTTGAGAGCGAGTCTATCTTGTCCAGGTAAGCGTCAAAGATATACTTCGAAGTGGAATAATCGGGATGCAACTAGTGCAGAAGAATCATCTCGTCAGCGAGGTTTTCTTTCCCTAACAACTTGTTTTTGGTGTCGCAGTTTAATTTTACCAAATAGACAAACATATAATCTGTATGGATAGAAAAGTTCCTCGTGTAAGGAAGCGCTTTTTCCACAGATGTTACAATATCTTGTCTGACGTTGTATGAGGAGCATTGTCGAGTGAAAAAAATTGCAATCATCGTAACCTGGTTTGGAAAATTACCTCCATATTTTCCGATATGGCTCAAGAGCGCCGAAATGAATTTGGATATAGATTTTTTCTGCTTTTTTGACCAAAAAATTGCGAGCAAAAGTGCAAATATTCATCTGATTCAGACCACAATGAATCAGGAAATCAATCGGATTTCCAATGCGGTTAATGAACAAATTATCATTCAAGATCCGTACAAATTTTGCGATTTAAGACCATTTTTTGGTATTGCATACCAAGAATATATTACTGATTATCCGTTTTGGGGATATTGCGACATCGATATGGCATTTGGACATATCCGTAGCTTTCTGTCAGATGATGTTTTGGATAAATTTGATCGTTTTTATGAGTGGGGACATTTGACGATATTTAGAAACAATAATAGGATGAACCATTTGTATGATTTACCTGGTGGTATATATAGTAAAGAAGAAATATTTCGTAAACCGGCGAAGACAACACCCGAAGAGCAATTCGGATTGAACAGAATATGCGTAAGGAATCACATTTCATGGTATGTCAAACCAGATTATGCAGATTTTGCGGTCTGCTATTCGGACTTTTACCTTTTACACGGATATAGAAATTATGATCATCAGGTTTTTTATTGGGAAAATGGACACGTATACAGATCTTATGTAAGCGAAAATCAGCTGAAAACGAATGAATTCGTTTACATTCATTGGCAAAAGAAGAACCCAGTCCCTGATGCAGACGTGTGGAATGAAGAATCTTTTTATATTACTCCGGGACGTATATTAAAAAAAGAACATGGGATTCCAGAGAAAAATGAAATCTTAAGGTCAGGTTTATCAATCAGTTCTGATACACGAAAAAAAGAGAAACAACGATATGTTATTAAAAAGACAAAAGATTTTATGAACGCATCGATATCCATGAAAAAGATTTGGCTGAGGCAGAAATATTATTACTTTTTAGAAACACATTCCATTGTCGAGAAAGGGAACGTTACTGAATTAAGCGCAGAAGAGCAGGGATAATATGTTTTTTACATCATTCTTAACATAGATAATTGCGAAACGTATTTATAGAGGTGGTAACAGGGAATCAGGTAATCGGCAGGCCCGTTTTCTGAAATTATATATGGCTTAGAAGGTTTTGAGACATCAAAACAAAACCGACCATGGCCTTTAAGGCTAGGAAGAAATCCTGTTTAACCTACCGGAAAACGATGAAGAGTTGTTTTATTTTTCAAAGAAAAGAAGCGTATTTATGTGGTTTTTGCGTTTCGCAATCACCTAAGTTCTTAACAGGGGAAAAATTTATAGAATATGAAAAAACAGAAAATAACCCGCATCTGTCATTGCAATAATGACAACAAAAATGGTGGCGGCGCATACATCATCACGCGTCGCGTAGAGAAAGTATTGCGAGAGGATGGGTACATCTTTGATTACCTGACCATGGACGAATTCATCGTCACGGGCAATCCGGAGATAGATCTTCTGCCTGACTCTGCAGGCTATAGTGCACGGCTTCGCAAGAATCGTTGGATCGGGCATATCAAGCTACCTTTTTATGCTTACTCGATTTTCAAGAAGAACCGCTATCCGATTGTGCATATCGATATCGATTTGGCAGGTAAAGCCCTGCTGTATGCTATTCCGGCAAAATTAGCTGGCGCAAAAGTCGTGATCCATTCCCATTCTTCTGGGATTGACGGAGACCATAAGAAACTTAAGGCACTTGCGCACAGCATTTGCAAGCAGATTCTGCCTATATTTACAGATAAGAGTGTCGCCTGTTCAAAAGCGGCTGGCCAATGGCTGTTCCCTAGAAGGGCGCAGGAAAGAACGGTGCTGCTTTTAAACGGCACGGACTTTAACAGATTTTATTATGACGCGAAACTGCGGCAGACATACCGGAAAAAGATGGGTTTGAGAAATAAATTGATCATTGGGAACATAGGCAATGTGTGCCAGAATAAAAACCAGATTTTTCTCGTCAACATTTTGAGAGAGCTGGTTCAGAGGGAAATCGACAGTGTACTGCTGATTGTGGGTTCATGCACATCAGAAATGAGACAGATGATTCAGAATGTGGCGCAGCAGTTTGGACTGGCTGACAGGGTGCTGCTTTTGGGTGTCCGCTCTGATACCAACGCGCTGCTCAATGCCATGGACATCTACATCTGCCCCTCGTTTTTCGAGGGCGCGCCGCTGACACTGTATGAGGCGCAGGCAACTGGGCTTCCCTGCGTCGTGTCGGATACGGTTTCCGATGAGGTGAATGCTTCCGAGTGGATTGGTAAGTTACCCCTGCATGAGGGAGCAGGAGGATGGGCTGATCTGACAGCATCGACGGCTGAAAGGTTCGCACGGGACAGGGCGCAGAGGAAGCTACCCGGGCAATACAGCTTACAGTGCATGGCTGAGCGACTGCGGGGGATTTACGGACAGCTATTGGGGTAGTGCTGAAAAGGCGTAGATTTGCTGTTCATGGAATATATATAAATTAAACTAAGGACCGGTAGGCTGCGAATATGGCAGGCAGCCCGATGTTGCGGGCAGGCGGACTTTCAGTAAGATGGGCGGGGGGGGGAAAAAAAATGACATGTTTCGTGTGAAAAAGGGAGAACTATTAATTTACATCATCCTCCTGTTCTGCGGAGTAGCGGTTTGTTTGACGGCTGAACCGATTCCGGCATTTATATTCATGACGCTGATATTCATGCTAATATTCATCCGCGCCGGATTTTCGTTTTTTACTGCGATTGCTTTCATCATGCTTTTCAGTTATCTTCAGCTGGTTATCTATAAGGAAAATGGAGTGTCAACTTCCGGCTTTTTGTACCGTGTGGGTAAAGACTTGCCGTTTTACCTGTCTGAGATGACAGTGTCGTTCGTAAGTTTTTTCCTGTGCGAGCTCTTCTTTATCTGGTTTACAAAGCTTGTGGGGAAGGAGACTGCACTTTACCAAAACGGGCACCTCATGTCGGCATCCACCGCTTACCTTTTTATGGCCGCTGCCATTACGCTGGTCATCATGCTGTTCCCTTCTTTTCCGTCGTTTAAATTGGATGCCGCTGCCCGCAGGACCCAAGGGATTACGGGTACATATGGGTTCCTGCTCCTCGCTCTGTGCCTTGCGGCGCTTACGATTGACGCAAGTTATAGACATAAGCCGCTTATTGCCGGTTATGCCTTCATAATCTTCTGGGTGTTTGGGCATGCTGAACGCGTGGAAGTGCTGGGATTTGTCATTTACTATCTCATCAAATTGCTAAACCATTACAGCTCAGGTAAGGGGAAGAAATATCTTTTCGACATCAGGAAAGTTGGGATAATCCTTATGGTGGCGGCTATTTTCCTGCTCGGAACATGGGTTGGGATGGTGCGACTTTCCGATGAACATTATTCCCTTTCCGATGTTATCTATAAGCTGGTAGTGCAGGGCACGTGCGGTGATGTGCTGCATGTGTTTGACTGCTCGATTGACATGGCCAAAAAAGGCAACCTCCTGCATGGTTACACATACGTTGATTATTTCCTGCAGCTTATCCCCGGAATGAACAGCAAATATCAGGTATCCATAGCGATAGCGGATTATTACGAGACTAATGGCGGGGCATTTTTCTTCACGGAGCCCATGATGAATTTCGGAATTGTGGGCATTATCCTTTCGAATATCGGGTTTTTCCTAGCAATGCGGCTGATGCTTGACCGTCCTACTGAACTGAAAGCTTACATGTGGATACCCATTGTTATTGAGATATTTAGAATAACTTGGTACGGAAGATCTGCCTGGATTTTGGCTTGTTTCATTGAAATGCCGTTGGTCTACTTTGGCGTAAGGCAAGTACTTAAGTGTAAAAGATACGCAAGAAGCAAAAATTATTGCAATAAGAGTTGGGCAAATGTTCCACCTGCGTTTTAAACACGGTTGCCAATAACGGGCTGAGTGAGGAGAGTCAGGAGCAACTGAAAGTCAGGAGCTGTGTAGAGATCATGGATGAAGATATGAAGAGTCCAGAGTCAAAAGGGTGTAGTTGTGACTCAGATGGAGAAGCTTCATAGTCAGGTAAGTTCAAAAGATAGGGCTTTGGCATACTTGTGCTTTTCGCTGGTATAGGTATAGCGTTTTTGTCAGTGATACTTGCTTACGCTCTTCCGAAAAGGTGCGTCATAGAACATGCGCGCGTGTCTATGCCAGTGTTCTAGGAAGAAGGAGATTATCCAATCTTTTATAATGGCTGCTGGGTAAGGAGACTGGAAAATTATACGGATGCATTTATGTTGTCAGTGTAAAAACCCTTTTCCGGTAAATTTCATGGTGATAATGCACAAAATATAATTCCTCTATCCCTACTTCCAAGAGAAAATACTCTGTTTTTTTGTGCAGTATTTGCGAGTGAAAATCCTCAACAGGGGTTTTTACCATGACATCATTTTATGGAATATCTGTACCTTTCAATTTTAGCATTGAATCAAAAATTGCTGAACATTGCAAATCAAGGTTTAAGAGACCAACCGTCTAGGCATTATGCTGTGTCTGTACTGCTTGAATAGAAGAACTGGATCAGTCAGCGGGCTTGCTGATAATTTTACACATACTGCAATCTCCCTACAAATTAAGATTTTAGAAATAAAACGGAGAATAAAGTTGACACTACCATTATTGAAAGAAAGGAAGAATCATGCAATTTCAAAAAAAATTATCTATCATTATTCCAGTACTAAACTATAAAAGGGTCGAACGAGCGATTAATAGCGTACTAAAATATAAATCCAATAAAATCGAGTTGATCGTGGTTGATGGATTGTCTACTGATGGGACAAGAGAAATAATCTTAAAAATGAAAAGTGATATAGATTATTTTGTTTCTGAAAAAGATGACGGCATAACCCAGGCTTTTAACAAAGGAATTGGATTATCATCCGGAGAATGGATATTTTCGCTTGCTGCGGACGATATCTTAATTTGCGATCCCATGAAAATAATTGATAAATACGATGATGGCTCAGTTGATGTGATTTGTGGGAGTATTATATGCGAAAGAGAGAAAAAGTATGGCTTTGATTTTTCCGAACCGAATCTGCAATTACTTGATTACTATTGTTCGCTTAAGCATCCAGCAAGTTTTTATAAAAGAACAGTGTATCTTAGATATGGCATGCCTGATGAATCCTATAAATGCGCAGGCGACAGGGAGATGTTTTTAAGACTATATAAGAATAGCGCTCAGATTAAAGTCATACCGGAATATATTGTAATTTTTGCTTCTGGTGGGCTCAGTGCACAGCCAAAATATTGTTACAAAGAAGATTTGATTATTTCTAAAAAGTATGGAATTAATCGCCTTAATTGTACAGTTTATTATTACTATCGTTACATACGCTATTTTGGGTCGAAAATTAAAAGGTCTTTTGCAAAATTATTAGGTCTTAAAAGCAAGACTTTCAAGATGTCTTATACTGATATTTGTGAAATTATAAAATGCCAGAACGAAGATTTAAACCATATACATCGTGCAATCTTAAATGTCGTAGATTCCGCTCAGACTCAGGGATGGGGTGTTAATTCGTAACTTGAATTGCCTCCTTGCCGCAGATTTACAGGCGGTGGCGGCATGAAAAGGAGTATTTCTGAACGCCAATTTTTTACCATTAAATTATTTGTATAGATTCAGTTTATTGAGTAGGTTGGAATGAATTCTACAAAAACATTAAAGAACAGTGTAATTTCCGTCATCGCTCAGATCCTTACCCTGCTTCTTCAGTTTATCAACCGCCGTGTGTTTGTGATGTTCCTGGATATTGAATATCTGGGATATCAGAGTGTTTTTGGGAACATTTTTTCCCTTTTGTCAGTTGCAGAGCTGGGCATCGGCGGGATCATTTCCTTTCATCTATACCGGGAGCTTGTTACCGATAACAAGGAAGAGATCGGCAAGCTGATGACCCTGTACAAGTGGGTGTACCGGATCATTGCCATAGTAATTGCGGTGCTCGGTCTGGCAGCCTGTGTGTTTGTGCCGTATATCGTCAAGGATGCCACGCAGAGCCTCAGCTACCTATACGTGGTGTATTTCCTCCAGCTCGCGAGCAATGTGGCAGGTTACTTTCTCTCCTATAGGCGCACGATCCTCCAGGCAGATCAGAAAGAATACAAGTGCGTGGAGATCGACCTGTATGTGCACATCGTGCTGCAGGTCGTCCAGCTTGGCCTGCTGGCGATCTTCAAAAATTATATCGTCTACCTTGTCGTCCAACTTTCCATGGCAACGGTTTCCAATATCCTCATTTATCAACTGACCAACCGCGAGTACCCCTATCTGAAGAAAAAGTACACGGTCACAAGGGAGGATATCGAGAAGCGGAACATTTTGCCGGATGTGAGGAACTTCCTCATCCACAAGATCGCCTATGCAGTCTACGGTGGAACGGACAATATCGTCATCTCCGCGTTCTGCGGAGTTCGAGATGTGGCACTTTACGGCAATTACGTGGTACTGAAAAATGGTGTACTGAATGTCCTATTTTATCGTTTGCTCAATCCGGTTCAGGCCGCTATCGGAAATATCGTATATTCCGACCGCAGAAAAAAGGAACTGTGGCGGCAGTTTGAGATGTTCGACGTCTTCAGCTTCTTTTTCGCCAGCGCCAACGGAACGGGCTTCCTGGTTTTTTTTCAGCCTACCATCCAGGTATGGCTCGGCGGCGCGCAGTATCTTCTGCCCTTTTCGTTTGTCGCAGTGCTCTCGCTGAACATTTACCTCGGCGCCGTTTGGGAAATTGTGTATAAATACCGCAGCGTGTTTGGAGATTACAGGCAGGACAGGAACTGCATGATCCTCTCCGCGGTGATGAATATTGTGGTGTCGGTGGCGCTCGCAAAACCTCTCGGCGTCACAGGCGTGGAAATCGGAACCTTGGTGGCGTACCTGCCGATTGCCTACGGACGAATACGGTTTGTAGTGGGGAATTATTTCGGGCAATCAGTCACGAAGTATCTTCTGAAACATGCTTGTCTGTTCCTATTGGTAATGGGGGAGTTTGCGGTTCTTTGGATGCTGACAAGAAATCTGCCCGTATCGCTTTTAGGTATAGTCTTACGTTTTGCATTTTGGGCGGTTGTTCCGTCAGTTATCAATCTACTGGTCTATTTCAGAGATCCCCACTTTATGGATCTAATCGCATATTTAAAAAAACTTCTGAAAACAATATTAGTTAAAATCAAAAGATAGAGAAATTATTAATATTTACAGCTTACTTAACTGGATAATCTGATTTCATAATGGAGTCACAATGTCGCGAAGGAGAAAATTTCTTATATGTTTGAAATTATTAAAGACAAGATCAAGCAACATAAAAAACTCTACAATTTTCTATTAAAGGCCATGCCAAAGTGGCTCAAAAAATGGATCTGGATTTATAAAACTCGCGATACAAGATTAAAATTAGGAACGAGCAAGACACACTTTTTTGTACTGAGAAGATATGGAAAGGTAACTGGAATCGCATCGAATATGTTGGTATATTTAGGCGAATTGAAATACATGGAAGAAAGTTATCCAGGTTATTTGCCCGTCGTAGAAATGGAGCATTTTTTTGTTGACGATCCGGATACTTTTGTGGAGCATCCGGGGGGGGGTACGCAACCGCTTGAGAACGCATGGGAGTTGTTTTTCCTTCAGCCAAATAAGAATCGTTATGGTTTAGAGGAGGTACGCCAGTCTGCCGATGTGATATTAGCGTATCCCAGTGATATAAAATACGAGTATCCAAAATGCAAAACCTTTGGCCAGTTGCGTGAGGAAGGATGGGATTCTTTGTTTCGGAAATATATTAAATTACGTCCGGAACTAGAAAAGCAATTTCTGGAAGATTGGGAGTGCCTCACAGCCGGTCACTGTAAAGTATTGGGAGTAAAGGCTCGTGGCTCAGACTATACTTTGTTAAAACCAAAGGGTCATTATATTCAGCCCTCGGTGGAGCAGGTTATTGATAAGGTTAAGGAATTTATTGAAGGTAAAGAGTACGATGCCATTTTTTTGTCTACTGAAGATCCTGAAATTTATTTACAGTTTATGTCTACCTTCCCGGGTAAGGTTCTGTCTGTCGGCGATAACCGTATAGAACATTATTCTGGTGGCGCTATTTATACCAAAGAAAATTTGGGCACGCACACTAGGAAGGAGATTACGATGCAATACCTGGAAGAAATGTATTTGCTGGCAAGGTGCGACAGTCTGGTGACTGGTATTACCAGCAGTCTTGTGCCTACGCTGCTTTGGAATGATGGTCGGTACGTGGTAGCTTATATCTTTGATTTAGGGACTTATGATTGAGTTTTTTGCTATAAGAAATAAAAAACTCTTGTTGTGGAAAAAGAAAAAAAGAGGATCAAGTTTATCTTTAAAGTATGTCGGAGGGATGATATGAGCTTTAAGAAGACAGCGCTTATCACAGGCATCACGGGCCAGGACGGCTCCTATCTCGCGGAACTGCTATTGGAGAAGGGATACACCGTGCATGGCATTGTGCGCCGGGCATCGGTGTCCAATACCGGCCGGATCGATCACATAAAAGACAAGATCACCCTGCACGATGGTGATCTTTCCGACGCGACCTCGCTCATCCGCATCATCGCACAGGTACAGCCGGACGAGATCTACAACCTCGCGGCGCAGAGCCATGTGCAGGTGTCGTTCAGCGTGCCGGAATACTCGGGCGACGTGGATGCTTTGGGGACACTGAGGATATTGGAGGCCGTGCGGATTCTCGGCATGACCCAAAAGACGCGGATTTATCAAGCATCCACCTCGGAACTTTACGGGAAGGTTGAAGAAATCCCGCAGTCGGAGACGACGCACTTTCATCCGTACAGTCCCTATGCGGTGGCCAAGCAGTACGGCTACTGGATCGTGAAAGAGTACCGCGAGGCGTACGGGATGTTTGCCTGCAACGGGATCCTCTTCAACCACGAGTCAGAGCGCAGGGGAGAGACGTTTGTCACACGAAAAATCACGCTCGCGGCGGGGCGGATCGCCGAGGATTTGCAGGACCATCTAGAACTGGGCAATCTGGACAGCCTGCGCGACTGGGGATACGCGAAGGATTATGTGGAATGTATGTGGCTGATGCTGCAGCAGGAGGAACCGGAGGATTTTGTGATCGCTACCGGCGAGCAGCACACAGTCCGGGATTTTACTGAACGTGCATTTGCGGCAAATGGAATAACCCTGTGCTGGCAGGGTGACGGGCTTGAGGAAAAAGGATATGACAAGGCAAGCGGAAAGATGCTGGTATGTGTGAACCCTCAGTGGTATCGCCCGACAGACGTGGATACCCTTTTAGGTGATCCTACGAAGGCAAAAGCGAAGCTCGGATGGGACCCTCAAAAGACAAGCTATGAGGAACTCGTCCGCATGATGGCGGAACATGACAGAGGTTTGGCAAAGCAGGAGAGGCTCGCAAAAGAAGCAGTAAATGCAAAAAACTCCTAGGGAGGAAACGGGATTGAATAAGATCGGAGTCGGTTACGCGTCTGTCACAGAGCTGGAGAAAAAATATGTGATGGATGCGCTGGACAATCAGCGTCTGTCACAGGGGAAGTATGTTGCAGCGTTTGAGAAAAGGTTTGCGCAGATGCACGGGCACCGCTACGGGGCGATGTGCAACAGCGGCACCAGTGCGCTGCACCTGGCGCTGGAGACGCTCCAGGAGTCAGACGGCTGGGATGAGAACACGGAAATACTCGTCCCAGCAATCACGTTTATCGCCACATCCAACGCGGTACTGCACGCAGGCATGAAGCCGGTGTTCGTGGATGTGGACATCCACACTTACAATATGGATCCCGATGAGATCGAAAAACACATCACAGAGCATACGAAATGCATCATGCCGGTGCATTGCTTCGGTATGCCCTGCGATATGGAGCGGATTGCACAGATTGCCCGCAGGCATCACCTGCGCATTGTAGAGGACTGCGCGGAGGCACACTTTGCCAAAATAAATGGAAAGACAGTGGGGAGTTTCAGCGACATTATGGCGTGCAGTACCTATGTCGCCCATACAATCACGACGGGCATTGGCGGCATTGCCTGCACGAGCGACGAGGGGCTTATCGAGATCCTGCGTTCGCTGCTGGCGCACGGCCGGGCGTGCACCTGCGAGCGGTGCATCGCCTCGGACGGAAAGCAGGTGTGTCCGAAGAGGCTGAAGACGGAAATGGACAGGCGTTTTACCTTTGTGCGGTTGGGCTACAGCTACCGCGCGGGGGAGATCGAGGGCGCGATCGGGCTGGGTCAGCTGGAGCGTGTGGACGAGATCATGGGTGCCCGCCACCGGAACGCCGAGTACCTACTCCATGGTCTGGAGCCTGTAGAGGGTTACATTCAGCTTCCCCGGCATCCGGAAAATGTGGAGCACACCTACATGATGTTCCCGCTGCTGGTAAGGCCGGAGAGCCCCCTCAGCGCCCGGCAATTGGTAGAAAAACTGGAGGCCGCGAATATCGAGACGCGGCCCATGCTCCCGCTGCTGAACCAGCCGGTTTATAAGGAACTTTTCGGGGACATTGAGAAAGACTATCCCAATGCGGAATACATCGATCATAACGGATTCTACATCGGCTGCCATCACGGGCTGACGAGAGAAGAGCTGGATTACGAGATCGAAACCATACTGGGCTGTTTCCGGTAAAAGTGCGGCAACGTCCTGGCCGGATAGAAGCGGGATCAGGTTATCCCATAGTGATTCCTGCAGGAGAAGATCAAGACCTTGTCATCTTCGATGACATAGACGAGCCTGTGTTCCTCGTTGATGCGACGGCTCCAAAATCCGGAGAGGTCATTCTTTAAGGGTTCCGGCTTCCCGATCCCATCGAACGGGTCGCGGCTAATGTCCTTGATCAGCTGGTTGATTCGTTTCAGGATTTTTTTATCCTGTGCCTGCCAGAAGAGATAGTCGTCCCACGCGTCGGCATCCCATTGTATGATCTTTACCTGCATGGATATCAGTCCTCGATCAGATCATGTTCGGAAAAGTGAAGCCGGCCTGCCCTGTAATCGGCCATCTTCTGTTCCAGGTAGCGTAGATTGTTGTCAGAGTAGAACGGATCCAGCGTGAGTTCAAAGGGGATACGCTTTTCCCTGCCCACTGTCTTTAAAAATACGGTGATGGCTGCCGACATGGAAAGCCCCAGATCGTTGAATACGCTTTCCGCGTCTTCCTTTACCTTTTCGTCTACGCGGAAACTGACTTGCGTCATCTGTGCCATGGGATCATCTCCTTATCTAACGGATTTATGCTGTATAAATTATAGCATATCGCTGTACAATGTCAAGCATCTGCAACAAAGTGGGGTTCGAGTTTCTACCAAATTTCTACAACACGTCTTTAGGCAAAGAAAGGTTCGGGTATGCGAAAGGATGCAAAGATCTATGTCGCCGGACACACCGGCATGGTTGGCAGCGCTTTTGTGCGGGCTTTAAGGCAGCAGGGATATAGGAATCTGATCTTAAAATCCCATGCCGAGCTGGATCTTACCAGACAGGCGGACGTGGAAGAGTTTTTCGCAGCAAAGAAACCGGAGTATGTTATAGACGCCGCGGCACTGGTGGGAGGGATTCAGGCGAACAGTGCGGCTCCCGCTGACTTTTTCCATGTCAACAGCGTCATCCAGGAGAACCTGATCTGGACTTCGTTCAAGTGCGGGGTGAAAAAGTTCCTGTTTTTGGGTAGCGCCTGTATGTACCCGCGCGACTGCCCGCAGCCGATGAAGGAAGAGTATCTGCTCACCGGGCTTCCGGAATATACCAACGAGGGCTACGCGCTGGCGAAAGTCTGCGGCAGCAGGCTCTGTTCCTATCTTCACAGGCAGTACGGCGCGGACTTCATTACGGCGATCCCCGCAAACGCCTACGGTCCGGGCGACAGCTTCGATCCGGAACATTCCCATGTGATTCCCGCATTGATCCGCAAATGCCATGAGGCGAAGATCACAGGCGCAAAGGAGATCAGCATGTGGGGCACGGGGCAAGCGCTGCGCGAGTTTATTTATGTGGACGACCTGGCTTCTGCCGGTCTGTTCCTCCTAGAGAATTATTCCGGTGAGATGCCGGTCAACGTGGGAACGGGCGAGGAGTTTTCCATGCTGGAACTTGCGAAAAGGATCTGTGAGGTCACGGGATTTGAGGGCGATATCAAACTTGACCCGTCAAAGCCGGACGGCATGCCTCGCCGCATCTGTGACAGCACAAGGCTGCGGGAGATGGGGTGGAATGCGGGCGTACCGATTCGGGTAGGACTTGAGAGGATGTACGAGGATTATTTGAAACAGGAAGCGGAAAGTAGGGGAAATTGATGGGCAATACAGAGGGGAAGCTTCCGCTTCCCCCAATAGGCTTTGGCACGGCAGATTTGAGCTTGCCCGTGCAGCAGGCGGTATACTGCGCGATCCGTTCCGGTTACAGGCTGATCGATACGGCGCAGGTCTATGGCAGTGAGGACGGCGTAGGGAAGGCAGTTGATCGCGCAATAAACGAGGGCATTGTCAGACGGGAGGAGCTGTTCATACAGACTAAGCTTGCGCCGTACAGACACGGCTATCACGAGGCACTGGACGGAATGGATGAATCATTGAACCGGCTTCATCTTGATTACGTCGATATGTTTATGCTTCATTGGCCTGTCGCCCGCGGCAGCGAGGATTCCTATCCGGAGAAAAACGCCGCCGCGTGGCAGGCTTTTGAAGAGCTTAAACGGAGCGGGAAGACAAAACATATCGGTGTTTGCAATTTTTTGGAGCGTCACCTTCTGCTGCTCACGGAAAACGGCATGAGTTGCCCGGAGGTGAACCAGCTCGAACTGCACCCCGCCTATCAGCAGCGTGGTTTGGTGCGTTTCATGAGGCAGAGGGGTGTCATCATAGAAGCATGGTCGCCCATGGGAAGGGGCGTACTGAAAACTCCGGAATTTGAACACATGGCCGCCTCTTACGGAAAGGATGTCGGGCAACTTGCGCTGCGATGGAGTGTGCAAAACGGGTTTGTACCATTGACACGTTCGTCCAATCCCACACGTATTGTGAGCAACCTGGATATTTTTGATTTTGAGATCTGCGAAGGCGATATGCAGATGCTAAACAACCTTAATACAAACACAAGCTATCAGGATATCTGGAGCTACAAACGGCAGCAGATGTATTGAGAATCTGAAGAAAAGGCCGCGTGTCGCGGGACAGAAACTTGCTGAGGACAGAAAAGGGGGAAAATATAGATGAGAGTCGCAGATTATGTGGCGGATAAATTATACGAAGTCGGGGTAAGGGACGTGTTCCTTGTGACCGGTGGGGGACTGATGTTTATGACGGATGGTCTGGCCTGCCATGAGGGGCTTCATCCCGTGCCGTGCCTACATGAGCAGGCCGCGTCGATGGCGGCGATCGGGTACGCCCAGTATAACGGCGGGTACGGCGCCTGCTATGTGACCACGGGCTGCGGAGGGACGAACGCCGTGACGGGCGTCCTGCACGCGTGGCAGGACCATATCCCGGTGGTCTATGTGTCCGGCCAGTGCAACCGGGATGAGATGATGATTATCTCCAAATCCCCCGTGCGCGCGATCGGACAGCAGGAGGCAGACATCGTCTCGATCGTAAAGAGCATTACCAAGTATGCGGTGACGATTATGGATCCCGCGGATGCGGTGTACCATGTGGAAAAGGCATTGTATCTGGCAATGAGGGGTTGCCGCGGACCGGTGTGGCTTGACATCCCCCTTGACGTGCAGGAAGCGCTGATCGAGCCGAAAAACATGCGGCATTTTGACCCGGAGGAACTGGCGCCCGTCAAAACGGAACCGACCGCGGCCGAAGTAGCGGCGGTCGCCGAGGCATTGGAGAGAGCCGAGCGTCCGCTGGTGATACTAGGGGCCGGTGTGCGGGACAGTGGGGCGGAGCAGCTCTTCACCGAATTTGTGCACAGCTACCATATCCCCTATGTCGGGACGCGGCGCGGCTGGGACATCGCGCCGAAGAGCGATCCGCTGCACATCGGGCTGGCGGACATCCGGGGGAACCGGGCCGCCAATATGGCCATGCAGAACGCCGATATGGTGCTTGTGCTGGGCAGCCGGCTGTCGCTATTTACAACTGGTTACAATTATGAATTGTTCGCCCGCGGCGCAAAAAAACTGATCGTTGTTGATATTGATGAAAATGAACACAAAAAGGGCACCGTGCGGGTTGATCTTGTGGTCAACGCGGATGTGAAAGCATTCCTGCGATCCCTCGGGACTCTGCACATGAAGGATATTGAACCATGGGCAGGGAAATGCGCCCATTGGAAGGAAGTATTGCCGGTCTTTCTGCAGGAGCAGCAGGACGATACGGATGGGATCAGCAAATTCGCTTTTATCGATGTATTGAACCGTCATCTTGAGCCGGACAGCGTTGTTGTGACGGATGCCGGGGCAACGACGGAAATCCCCATGCAGGCGCTGTATTACACATCGGATCAGCAGCGTTACATTGGCAGCGCGGAACAGCTTGAAATGGGGTTTTCACTGCCGGGGGCCATCGGTGTGTGCATTGCGAGAGGCAGAAGGAAGACTTTGTGTATTGTGGGGGACGGCAGCCTGCAGATGAACATCCAGGAACTGCAGACTTGTGTGACACAGCACTGCCCGATTACGTTTTTTGTCTGGAATAATGGATGCTATGCGACCATCCGGGGACATCAAAAGACCCTTTTCCAGGGACGCTATGTAGGTGTGGATGCGGCATCCGGAACCGCGTTTCCGCCGCTTGATAAGATCGCGGAGGCTTATGGCATTCCTTATTACCGAGTTGCCACCCTCGCGGAACTCGGGCGATCTCTGCCGCGGATCATGGAGGAGGACGGGCCGGTCCTCTGCGATGTCATCGTCTGGAAGGAAGAAAGCAACCCGATGGTAAAGGCAAAGTACCGCAAAGCGGACGGTACGCGGATCGCACTGCCGCCGGAGGACATGTTCCCGCCGGTCGACCGTGACCTTTTTGAAAAAGAGATGATCATCGAACCGATCCGCTGGTGGGAATGATCGCCGCAAAACAAATACGGATTGGAACAGCAACCGCGGGATGGCCGGTAAATTACATTTGAAGCGGATGGGAGGCGCCTGTGAACAACGTTCCTACATATGGTAAGCGCCTGCTGCTGGACTGCACGCTGCGGGACGGCGGCTATGTGAACAACTGGGAATTTGACGCCCGCACCGTGGAGCGCGTCATGGACGGCCTGTACGACGCCGGCGTGCGCTGTATCGAGCTGGGTATCATGGGCAGAGGCGGTGACCCCGGGAAGAGTACAAAGTTTTCAGACTTTGAGCAGATTCAGAGGTTTCTTGCCCGCCGCAGGCCGGGATGCCGCTACGCAGTGATGCTCAATCAGGCGGAGGCGCGGGAATTTGTCATTCCTCCGCGCACACAGGACACGCCCGACCTGATCCGGATCGCCTTCTTCAAGAAGGAGCGGGATGCCGCCATGGAGAAGGCGCGGGAACTTAAGGCAAAAGGCTATGAGGTGTTCCTCCAATCCATGGCGAGATTCATGTATACCGATGAAGAACTTTCCGCTCTCATTGACGATGTGAATAAAGTGGGACCCGCCGCTTTTTATCTGGTGGACAGTTTCAGCACGCTCTACAACGCCGATGTGCGCCGGCTTACGGATTTTGTGCTGGAGAGGCTGTCTGGAAGCATACTGTTCGGCTTCCATGCGCACAATAATATTCAGATGGCGTATTCCAATGCCATGGAATTCCTTTCCACGAAAACGGACAGGCCGCTCATCGCAGACGGAAGCATCTATGGCATGGGCCGCGGCGCGGGGAATGTGCCGGTCGAGCTTCTGATGGAATATCTGAACAAATTTCACGGCGGAAGCTACAGCGTCATCGACGTGCTGGCACTTTTTGAAGAGGCAATTCGTCCGATTTTCCGGCGGTATTACTGGGGCTTTTCACCGGAATACCTTCTGACCGCGCAGAAAGATATGAATTCCGTCTACAGCTGGTACCTGACAAATCATGGCGTGACAGAACTGCGTGAGCTGAATGCAGCGCTGGACAGCATTCCGGTAGCGGTGCGCTATACCCTGGATCGAACGGCGGCGGACGAAGCGATCGGTGCGCTGCGGGCAGGAAAAAATGGGCGCAAGTCAGAAGGAACGCACGGGACGGCAGAGACACGCAGGGAGGAAGAATCACGCATGGTGAAAAAGGGGAAACGCGAGGCAGGAAATGAGGTGTTGGATTCGTGACGGAAGGAGCAAGACGGCTGAGAAAAAGTATCCTGCGCATGGCCCACGCGGGCGGCGACGCGAATTTGCAGAGCTGCTTTTCTTCGGTGGAGATCCTGCGTGTCCTGTACGACCGCGTCCTGCGCGTGTCCCCTGAAACAGCCCAGGATCTCGGGAGAGACCGCTTTGTGCTCAGCAAAGGGCAGTCAACGATGGCCCTGCTCGCCCTGCTGGCCGAAAAGGGTTATCTTTCAAAAGAGGAACTTACGACCGCCTGCCGTTACGATTCGAGGATCAGTATGCAGGCGGACAGGACAAAACTGCCGTTCATCGAAAATTCCGCCGGGAGCCTCGGGCATGGATTCCCGATGGCTGTAGGCATGGCATGGGCGAACCGGATCCTGTGGCATAGCGGGAAGGTGTATGCCCTTGCCGGGGACGGTGAGATGAACGAGGGCACGATGTGGGAGGCGGCGCTTTTCGCTTCCAGCGAAAAACTGGAGAACCTGACGCTGATCATTGACGACAATCGATCCATCGGGCGCATGATCGATATGGGCGACCTGGCGGAAAAGCTGCGCGCCTTCGGCTTCCTAAGCGTTCACGCGGATGGCCATGACGAGGACAAGTTGGAACAGGCAATCCTTACGCCGCACGCGGGGATGCCGCTTGCCGTTGTCGCAAGAACCGTGCGCGGCTACGGTAGCCGGACACTGATGGAGGATAACTCCTGGTTTCACCGCGCGCCGGATGGGGTGGAACTGTCCCTTTTGCTGGACGAGGTGGAACATTTTGAAAGGGACGCGATAAGGAGGGTGACGGTTTGAGAAAGGCGATGCAGGCGGTTGTCCGTGAAACCATCGAGCAGTGGGAGGACACGGCTCTTCTCCTTGTGGATATCGGCGCTTGGCCTTTCCGGGAACTGCTGGAGCGGTTCCCGGGGCGGGCAAAGAACATCGGTATTTTTGAACCGGGAACGGTCAGCCTTGCCGCCGGATTGTCGCTGGCGGGCGTTGTTCCCACTGTATATGGGATTTCTCCTTTTATCGTCCAGCGATCCCTGGAACAGCTGAAGCTGGATTTTGTGTATCAGAATACGGGCGGAAATTTCATCACCACAGGGGCGGCCTGTGACTTTTCTACTTTGGGATATTCCCATTATTGTCCAGAGGACGTGGCGACCCTGCGGCTTCTGCCAGGCATGGAGATCGTAACTCCCGGTACACCGGATCAATTTACATCATTATTTCGGGTTTGTCGAAGGGATGGAAGGCCCACCTATTTTCGAATGACAGATCACTCCAACAGGGTAGAGGTCAATGTAGAGTTTGGCAGGGCGAGCATAATCAGGCGAGGGAAACTGGCGACGGTTATCGCGGTCGCCGAGCAGCTTGACGCGACACTGGCAGCCTGCGAGGGCTTAGACGTGACTGTCCTGTACTATACGACGCTTGCCCCGTTTGATGGACGGACCTTGCGCGAAGCCTGCACAAACGGGAACGTGTTCGTCAGCGCGCCGCTGTATACGGGCAGCCTCTATCCGGACATCATCGCATCGCTTTCAGGGGTGCATGTGCGGATCGGCGGGGCGGAGATCCCCCTTGAAGTGCTTCATAGTTACGGGTCCAAAGCGGAGAAGGATATCCATCTTGGCCTTGACAGCGCGGGGATTCGTTCCCGTCTCACAGCATTCCTGCAAGACTGCGGGAATGTTATTTAGAAGTGTTTAAAATGAAAGAACAGTAGGATGAACATTATTTTGCTTTCCGGCGGCTCCGGCAAACGCTTATGGCCGCTGTCCAATGAGATACGCTCCAAGCAGTTCCTAAAGCTCTTCCCGGCGCCGGGCGGCGGGTATGAGTCAATGCTGCAGCGCATGTACCGGCAGATCAAAAAAGTGGACGCGGACGCCATGGTGACGATTGCCACGAGCAAGTCGCAGGTCTCAACGATCCATAATCAGCTGGGCGAGGATGTCGGGATTTCCGTGGAGCCCTGCCGCCGGGACACGTTTCCAGCGATCGCGCTTGCCACCGCGTACCTCAAGGATGTGCAGCGGGTCAATCCCGATGACCCCGTGGTTGTCTGCCCGGTTGACCCTTTTGTGGACGATGACTATTTTGAAGCGTTGCAATCACTCAGCGAACACGCAAAAAAGGGCGAGGCGAACCTCGTCCTGATGGGGATCGAACCGACTTATCCGTCCGAAAAGTATGGCTATATCCTCCCACAGAGCAAGCAGGATATATCTTTCGTCTCGACGTTCAAGGAAAAACCAGATGCGAAGACAGCCGCAGACTACATTTCTCAGGGGGCTTTGTGGAATGGCGGGGTGTTCGCGTACAAATTGGAATATGTGCTGAATCAGACTCGCCAGATGATCGGTTTCAGTGATTATCAGGACTTCTACCAGCATTATGAGGAACTTCCGAGGATTTCTTTTGACTATGCCGTTGCGGAAAAAGAGCCGAGCATACAGGTGATTCGATTCGGGGGACAGTGGAAGGATCTGGGAACCTGGAACACGCTTACCGAGGCGATGGAGGAGAACAACATCGGAAATGCCATTCAGGACGGTCAGTGCAGGAATGTGCATATCGTCAATGAATTGGATGTGCCAGTGCTGGCGATGGGGCTGAGTGATGTTGTCATATCGGCTTCGCCGGAGGGGATCCTCGTATCCGACAAGGATCAGAGTTCTTTTATCAAGCCCTATGTGGACAGGATCGTGCAGCCCGTGATGTTTGCGGAGAAGAGCTGGGGCAGTTACCGTGTACTGGACGTGGAAGCGGAGAGTATGACGATCCGGATCACGCTGAATGCCGGTCACCGGATGAACTACCACAGCCACCGCAACCGGGACGAGGTCTGGACCGTGATCTCCGGCAAGGGCCGGACGATCGTGGATGGCATGGAGCAGCGCGTGTCTGCCGGTGACGTGATCACCATGGAAGCGGGCTGCCGCCACACGGTAATGGCTGACACGGATCTCCGGCTGGTCGAGGTGCAGCTCGGGAAGGAAATCAGCGTGCATGACAAACAGAAGTTCCCTCTCGAGTGACGGAAAGTCGCAGCCCATGAGCATGGGCAACAGAGCAAGTCAGAATTCAGGTATGTACTTTTCTCCGTCACTGTACCACTCTCCCAGAGTATAAGCAAAAACCGAAGAGCCGCCACGGAAGTGACACACATCCCGTCAAGCGGCCTTCGGTTCTTTTTCTTTCTATTTTCTCACTTGCCGATCGCAACCCTGCACGTCTTCTTATAGCATCCGATGCCGTATTTGAGGATGGTTTCCATCCCTTCCTCCCGGAGCTCTTCTTCGTATCTTTTCTTTTCAATCTGCTCCAGGGCTTCTTTGCAGGCCTTGTCCAAATCGCGGTCGTATTTGAGCTCGATCACAATCCCGATACCGGGGTCCCCATCATCCGGTTTTACCAGAATGTCCGCGTAACCGTCGCCACTCTCACGGTTGGATTTTACACTCCAGTTCTCCTTGGCGGATAAGATCCCAACCAGCACGCCCTGGTAGAAGTTTTCTTTCTGATCATTTTTTGCCATGGTGTCGCGGACGCTGATGGTTCTGCGCAGGTACCTGGTGATGTATTTCTGCACATCTTCTGCATCGCCATGGTACAACGCGGCGCAGAAGGCCTCCAGCGTGCCTGTATCTTTTTTGACGCTCTCTTTAAAATATTCCCGGATCTGCTTGACATACACATCCCGGACTTCCAAGTTGGGGATCCGCAGTCGCAATAGCCCCTCGTCCGTCCTGCCCTGCAAAGTCAGGTAGCCGGTCGTATAGAGCAGGCTCCACAGGTTGTCAATGGTATCGTAGATCTCGGAGTAAGTCAGGTCTTCGCGGATGTCCTTCTCGATGGTGCCGCCCGCGACCAGCGTTTCGATTTCCTCTCTTGTCCTGTCGTCCGCCATGGCGACAAAACGCTTGATCACATCGTTGCCGCTTGTGTTGATCCAGTAGTCTTCTGGCTCTGCGTTGGGATCGTCAAGGAGCGCATCACAATAGTTTAAAACGTCCCAGGGACAATACAGTTCGTTTCTGGCAAATTGGTAGCCATCATACCACCTCTTTACCGCGCCATATTTGTCGGAAAGATTATAATACGACAAAAGATCCTTTACTTCCCCATCTGTAAATCCGAAGTATTTGCTGGAACGTACGTCCGACATGGAACGAACCTTCAGATTATTCAGCCCCGTAAAAATGCTCTCTTTCGATATACGCAGGCACCCGGTCAGCACCGCAAATTCCAGGCTGTCGTTTGTCTTGAGCGCGGCGCCCAGCATGCTGCGCATCAGCGAGACCATCTTGTCGTAATACCCATTCGCGTGCGCTCTAGCAAGCGGCACGTCATACTCGTCGATGAGCAATACGACTTTTTTGCCAAAGTGCTTTTCCAGCAGTTCCGACAGCGCACGAAGGCTGTTGCCCAGTGTTTCTTCTGACATGTCCAGCTTCAAAAGCTCCTGATAATCCGCTTTGTTTGCAACAGACAACTTGTCGCTGTTTTCAAGATATTCCACCTGGAGCGCGGCGCGCCGGATGAGCCGCGCGGCCTGCCGAAGAGCTGTATCATAACTTTGCGCGTCGATTCCCTTGAGCGTTAGAAAAATCACGGGGTACTTGCCCATGTATCTCTCGCAGAGTTCTTTTTCTTTTGTGATCGCAAGCCCCTCAAAAATGGATTTGTCCCCATCCAACGAGAAAAAGCTCGCCAGCATGCTCATGTTTAAGGACTTGCCAAAGCGCCGCGGGCGGGTAAACAAGGTGACCTGCGTTTTGTTTTTAAGCAGTTCTTTGATAAGTCCTGTTTTATCAACGTAGTAAAAGTCGTCACCGCGTATTGCCTCAAAGCTGTCATACCCGATCGGGAGCATCTTTTTCTTTTCCATACTGTCGCCCTCTTCTCTTTCACCGTATATTTTGATTCTCCTGTAACTGTCTTTTTTCCATGTTAGGACGAGCAGACGCGGTTTTTTCCGGTATTTTTTGCCTGGTAGAGCGCTTGGTCTGCCTGCTCGAAGAATTTGCTTGCGGTCTCCCATGGCCTGTCATATTCCGCCACGCCAAGGCTTATCGTGAATTGATGCTCCGCACCCAAAGCATCCTTAAAAACCTTATCGGCGAATTTGCGGCGTATCGTATTGGCCCGCGTGACCGCGTCCGGCTTGTGGCATCCGCCCATAATCATGACGAATTCCTCCCCGCCATACCTCGCCACGAAATCCCTGTCGCCGCAATAGCTCTTGAAGATCTCGGCGAGGCCCAGCAGCACCTCGTCTCCGAACGCATGGCCGTAAGTATCGTTGACCCTCTTGAAATTATCAATATCCGCGATCAGCAGGCAGAAGTTCGCGTCTTCGCGTTCGCCCTTGCGCGTATCCTCATATGTGCGCATGCGCTTTTCCAATTCTTCGTAAAAATATTCGTGATTGTACAGCCCAGTGGCGGCATCCATGCGCGTCGCATCGCCGAGCAGCATGGTCTGGTTATGGACATAATTCACGTCATGCACGAGCATCACGCCGATGCAGAGCATGCCAAACACCTCCATGAGTATCTCGTACTTCGGGATGCTATATCCGACGAAAAACAATGCCACATGGCGCACGATAAACATGCAGACGAAGAGGGCCGTCTGCACCCTCACCCAGTGCTGATCCGTCCAAACCGGATAAGTGGCGATGACGCCGAACGCCAGCCCGTCCAGTATGATAAGGCCGGACGGATGGCACAGCAACACTATCGTAAAGATGTTCAGGATTGCATAGGCAGCGAGATACGGCACCTCGCGCGATTTTTTTACCACCACCATCTGATAAATTCCGCAAAAAATGCCGGTTACGGCGATGTGCGCCGTCCACTGCATCATCATATTCCAGTTAAAATCCCCCGCGATCATGACAAGCAAAAGCCAGCAGGTATTCATCGCGAGATAGCAATACCACATGTTCTTCATGCAGATGCCGACCAGAACGCCCAGCTTTTTCAATCTTTCCTTATTGTAGGTCTCGAGTGCCCTCATACGCAACGTTTCCTTTATCGCGGTTGACCGTTTGCCTGATTCGATACAATTATAACAATAAAATGGCGTGTTTGCAAAGAAAAGCTTATAACTGGGTTCTACTCCCTGCAGTGTTACAACTGATATGAGACTAAAGGGTATAAAAAAGGCGGCTGAGTTTGTTAGGGCTACACCGCACACAAAGGGCGGCTAATTCCTCTGGGCGCGAATGCCTGCCTTATCTATCTCCCATTTCACAAAATAACCCTTGGATATCCAAAGTATTCCCGTCGTTTTTTGTCTAATCTGACGAAGGATCCGTCGGTACATACGCACTTCCATGTATAAGCGCTGCAGCCCTTATACGCATTCTAACACAGGTTGGCGCAAATAGCGAGGTCTTTTGTACTGCGCGTCTATTTTGAACTTCTCTTCAAAAGGTGTCGGTTGCGCGTAAAACCGCACGCTTAGAGCCTTGCGCATAATATGCTTGATGGGCAGCCAGGGTTAAGCAAAGCATCCTTGGGTAGAAACGGCCCCAAAACTCAAGGTTAAAACAAATTTACGCCAAATTTAGAATCTGACTGCCAAAAATCGCGGTGGATGGAGCGCTGCGATTGTTTTCTTGTAACCCTCCCATGTCGCGACCATCTTACCGGAATTTTTCCTTTGCCATCTTGTCTTCTTTGTGGTATCCTGTAAGCAGTGCTTCTAGGATTTCACAGAGTCTTGAGCACACATCGGCATAGGGGTAGAAAAAACACATGGATCCCGAAAACGAAACGGTATCGACCGAACTGGCACAGAACCTACAAGTTGCGCAAGAGGACGACGCTGTCTGCGATGACGCATAAGCGAAAAAGCTGATTTAGGCAGAGGGCGGCGCGGATCACGCGATCCGGCCGCTCCGCGGGATGTTTTCTATGAATCTCGGCTATGAGAAGAAGCGAAACGCGCTGCGGGATGAGTTTCATATCGGCGTGACGAAGAAAATCAGCAGGAAGGTGCTGGACGTGTGCAACTTAAAGTACGGGCATCTGTAGCAAAGGGGTCGCACAGGGCAGGACGGAAGGCATATGAGGAAGAATAAAAAACCTCACTTGACTTTACCTATTGCGGGGTGTTATGGTAACCGTGCTATACTTCGATGAGCGCCGCAGAAAAGGCGGCTCTCTTAAAAATGAGGTGCCAAATGTCGCAGCGTAAAATTATCTATGGCTTTCATTATCGCAGATTGCAAAATCTGACTATAAAGGACGAGCCGATTGCGGTTCCGCTCAAAGGATCGGAACTGGAAGCCATCGGCATCCCCCAGCGAAAACTCGAGCGCGTGCAGGAAGAGATTGCGCGTCTTGCTTTGCAGGACAGCTCTTTACTCGATCGCGAGCTGCTGTTAAATCTCGCCTCGCACATTGCGTCGACTTTGCTATAAAAATGCCGGTGCGCTGCGATGAATCCTGCGAGAAAAGAACCCTAGCGCATACGCCAGTTGTGTGGTATTACCGTGCACTGAAAATGAATGGGAGTATTGTGAGATGGAAAAAAGCGAAAATACGCTTGATATGATAGTCAACTTGTGCAAAAACCGCGGCTTTATCTTTCCGGGCAGCGAAATCTATGGTGGACTCGCCAACAGCTGGGATTATGGACCGTTGGGTGTGCAGTTCAAAAATAACGTCAAGAGAGCCTGGATGAAAAAGTTTGTGCAGGAATGTCCGTACAACGTTGGTTTGGACGCGGCGATTTTGATGAACCCACAGACATGGGTCACCACCGGTCATGTATCTAGCTTTTCCGACCCTTTGCTGGACTGCCGCAGCTGTAAAAGCCGTCATCGCGCCGATAAACTGATCGCGGACGCGGATCCTTCCGCCAATCCGGATGCCATGACGTTTGCAGAAATGGAGGCCTATATAAATAGCCATCCTGGCGTTGTCTGTCCGGTATGCGGGAAGCATGATTTTACTCCTATCCGAAAATTTAATCTGATGTTTAAGACAGCGATCGGCGTTACGGAAGATTCTTCCTCAGTCTGCTATCTGCGGCCAGAAACGGCGCAGGGGATCTTTGTGAATTTCGCCAATGTACAAAGAACGACGCGCCGAAAAATTCCCTTTGGTATCTGTCAGGTGGGCAAGGCGTTTCGCAACGAGATTACGCCCGGGAACTTTACGTTCCGTACCCGTGAGTTTGAGCAGATGGAATGTGAATTTTTCTGCAAACCGGGTACGGATTTGGAATGGTTTGCCTATTGGAAGGATTTTTGCTTCCATTGGTTGCTCTCATTGGGTATCCATGCGGAAAACCTTCGTATGCGGGATCACGAAGCGGCGGAGCTGGCATTTTATTCGCGTGCCACCACGGATATCGAGTATTCCTTCCCGTTTACGGATTGGGGAGAGTTGTGGGGGATAGCGGATCGAACGGATTACGATCTAAGCCGCCACCAACAGGCGTCGGGAAAGAGTCTGGAATACTTTGATACAGAAACGGGCGAACATTACATTCCCTATGTGATCGAACCATCGCTGGGCTGTGATCGTGTGGCGTTGGCCTTTTTGTGCGAGGCATACGATGAGGAGCATCTCGTCGACCCGCGGGGCAAAGAAGATGTCCGCGTTGTACTGCACCTCCATCCATTTTTGGCACCTTTTAAATGTGCGGTACTGCCGCTCTCCAAAAAGCTCGGCGGCAAGGCCATGGAAATCCGCGATGCGTTGGCAAAGGACTTTATGGTTGATTATGACGATACCGGTTCTATCGGCAAAAGGTATCGCCGGCAAGATGAAATCGGAACGCCCTATTGCGTCACTGTTGACTTTG
Organism: uncultured Subdoligranulum sp.; assembly: GCA_964560675.1. GTDB lineage: Bacteria > Bacillota > Clostridia > Oscillospirales > Ruminococcaceae > Gemmiger. The sequence goes on from CAZLMA010000007.1 coordinate 30,761, forward strand.
ACACCGTCGGCGACGGCGAAAGAGGCGGGGATGATTGTGTAACTGTGCGCGACCGTGATACCATGGAACAAATCAGATTGCCGATTCCAGAGCTGAAGACCTGGCTTACCGAAAAGACGGCCTTCTGATCAATGCTGGATTCTCGCGGCGTTCTATCTAAAGACAGAATCTTATCGCAACTTATATGTACCTTTTACCGCTGAGCGTTGGTATACTATTTTTAGAACAGGGAGTGTGTCTTTTGGACGAGAAATTGAGGCAGCTGTATGCAGATTTTATTGTCAAAGTGGGCGTAAATGTTCAGCCGAGGCAGACTTTTATCATTCGCTGCCCGGTCACGATGCACCGTTTTGCCTATGAATGTGCGAATGCCGGATACGATGCGGGTGCGAAGCGCGTGATCGTGCGCTGGGAGGATGAAACGCTGAGTCGTCTTAGCCTAATGCGCGAGGATGAAAAGACGCTGACAGATTATAAAGACTGGCAGTTGCGGATGTATCTGGATTACGCGCAGGAACCAGACGGCGTGTGCACACTGGCGATTGATGCGCAAGACCCAGAGGCCTACGCGGGGCTGGACGGCGAAAAAATCAGCCGTGTCAGCGCGGCTGGCAGTCGGTTCATGAAGCCCTGGCAAGACTACATGATGAACGATCGTATCCAGTGGTGTGTGGCGAGCGTACCCACACAGAGCTGGGCTTCCAAGGTGTTTCCAGACGTATCGGTGTCGGATGCGGTGGAAAAACTCTGGCAGGTTATCTTTGATGTTTGCCGTGTTACAGGCGGAAATCCCGTAGCGGAATGGAAAGACCACATTGCCAAAACGACGTCTTACTGCAATCAACTGAATGAATGGAACCTGGATCGTGTGCATTTCAAGAGCCGTAACGGAACCGATTTGACTGTTGGCCTTGCCGATGATGCGAAGTGGGAAGGCGGAAGTGCCGTTGCGGAAAACGGTGTCGGTTTCATTGCCAATGTCCCTACAGAAGAGGTCTTCACCGCCCCGCATCGTGAAAGGGTAGAGGGGATTGTTTTCGGCTCCAAGCCTTTTGTTTTCCAAGGTCAGGTCATCGACGGTTGGCATGTGACGTTTCATAACGGAAAGGTCGTGGAACATGGCGCAGAAAAGAACGGGAGTTTGTTTGCGGAACTTTTGCACAGTGACGAAAATGCCGATCGCATAGGCGAGTTGGCGCTGGTTCCCGTTTCCAGCCCGATCAACCAAAGCGGAATCTTGTTCCGAAACACACTGTTTGATGAGAATGCGGCCTGCCACATTGCTTTCGGTGCCGGCTATTCTTTTAACATTCGTGGAGGTAATTCTCTGTCACGCGAACAGCTCCTCCAAAAAGGGTTAAATGATTCTGTCGTGCATGAGGATGTGATGATCGGCGCTGCCGATACGCTGATCACGGGGTATACGAAAGAGGGCACGGAAGTCACGATTTTCCAAAATGGCGACTGGGCGTTTTAGAATTGACACGATAGGTTGCGGATTTTTTTACAGTGCCTCGATCGCGCCAAAACCATGCGAAGCGGACCGGAACAAAGAGCGTTGTTAAAAGTCATAACCCATGATAAGCCAATCTATACGGTGTTCTCGGTATGCGGAGGGCAGATGCGGTATGATGCATGAGGATAAAATGCCGACGGTTTCCGCTGTTATCGTGGCTGCCGGCGCTTCACAGCGTATGGGGTTTGACAAGTTGTCATACCGGTTGCCATGCGGCAAAACGGTGCTGGAATCCAGCGTGGCCGCCTTTTCGGAGCATCCTGCCGTAACGGAACTGATCCTTGTTGCCGGCGAGAATCAGGATGCATGTAGGGCGGCGGCGGCATGGTGCGCAAAGCCCTGTAGAGTCGTGCGGGGCGGGGCACACCGCGCCGACAGTGTGCGCGCCGGGGTACTGGCTGCCAGCGGAGAACTCATCGCGATCCACGATGCGGCGAGACCCTATGTGCGCCGGGAAGTGATTACCGATGCGCTCAGGGCGGCGTGGGAGGTGGGCGCGGCCGTGCCGGCGGTGCCGGTTAAAGACACGGTCAAGGTCGCGAAGGCCGATGGAACGGTAGATTACACGCCGGATCGGAAAAAACTGTATGCCGCGCAGACGCCGCAGTGCTTTAACCGCGAACTTTATCTACAGACGATACGTGAAATTCCGCTGGCAAAAGCGAGTATGGTCACCGATGATGCAAGCTTGTTTGAAATGACGGGGCGGCCGGTTGCCCTGACAAAAGGCGATTATGAAAACGCGAAGTTGACCACACCGGACGATCTGCCCCCGGCAAAAGGAGAGGCCCCCGTGCGTGTAGGGCATGGCTATGATGTACACCGCCTTGTGGTAAATCGTAAGCTCATTTTGGGCGGTGTGGAGATCCCGTTTGAAAAAGGGCTGCTCGGGCATTCCGATGCGGATGTGCTCCTGCATGCTGTTATGGACGCACTGTTGGGTTCCGCCGCCCTTGGCGATATCGGGCGACATTTTCCGGATACGGATCCTGCTTACAAAGATATCTCTTCTAGGGTGCTGCTTCAGGAGGTTGGCCGTTTTCTGCGCGACGCGGGATATGTGCCGGTAAACATCGATGCGACGATTTTGTGCCAGAAGCCAAAGTTGTCTGCCTTTATTCCCCAAATGCGCACAAACATAGCACGGGACTTAAAAATAAGCTCAGATGTCGTCAATATTAAGGCGACTACAGAAGAAGGACTGGGCTTCACGGGAGCGGGAGAGGGTATCGCCGCCCATGCGGTTGCCCTGGTTGCACCGAATATTTGACACACTGTGGGAGGAAAAAGAGATGGCGATTCAGCTGTTAAAAATGCCTACGAAACACGATAATTTGTATCTAAACGTGGCAATCGGTCATTTTGCTACCAGCCACAGCCACATCAATTATTATATCGATGTGACTGTGCCGAAAACGCTTCTCTCCGAGGCGCGTTCCGTTTCGCATGAACTCGCCTTGGCGTACAAATCCACGACCATGGTTGATACTGTCCTCTGTCTGGACGGCACAGAGGTCATCGGCGCCTGTCTGGCAAGCGAATTGACGAAGGAAGGATTCATGAACATCAATTCCAGCCAGGAGATCTATGTCGTCACACCGGAGCATACAACCGGCAGCCAACTGCTGTTTCGTGAAAACCTTTCCCCTATGATCACAGGCAAACATGTGCTGGTTTTGGCTGCCTCGGTAACAACGGGATTTACGATGAAATCCGCCATAGAGGCAGTGACCTATTACGGCGGGCAGGTGGTAGGTCTGATGGCGCTTTTCGCCACGGTTCAGGAATGCGAGGGCATCCCGATCACGTCGCTGTTTGACCCGGCGGATTTGCCCGACTATCGCTCATACGACGCGCACAGTTGTCCGTGGTGTAAGCGGGGCATGCGCATCGAGGCCCTTGTCAACAGTTATGGGTATTCTAGTCTTTAGGCCTTTTGTGGAACTCTTTGCGGGTGGCCCGCTGGGTGGGTTGTACCTTGCCTAAGGATCCTTTTGAAAAGGGTTGCATTTTGCGATGCGGTATGGTATAGTATTTCTCGCACTTGCACGAAGGAGGGCATTCGTATGAGCCTGTATGAATATATTCTGGGCGGTATTCTTATCGTTGCGGCGGTGTTGATTGTGGTTTTAACGCTGATGCAGCAGCAAAAAGGGGAGGGCCTGTCCGCCGCTATCGTCGGTGATAAGAGCATGATGGCCGCCGGCAAAGATCGCTCAAACGAGGCAAAATTGGCAACGGCCACAAAAGTTCTGGGTGTGGTTTTCTTTGTAGTTACGGTCGTCCTGTGCGTTCTCAGCGCGCGACTCTGATGGGATCGTGGCTGTGCGCCAAAAGGGAACCGTAACCTTCGTTTGGCATGATGCGACCTGCCAGTTGGTGGGTCGTTTTTGTTTGCTAAATCGTTCAAAATCGACGGATTGCTGCAGTATTTATTGTACTTTACAGTGAACCTGACACGGTTTTGACAGGGAGTTCCGTATGGATGAACAGATATTGGAACAAAAAATTTTGCGCGCTGTAGCAAGGCGTCCGCATACACCGCAACAGCTGCAGAACAATCTGCAGGTTCCAAGCACACAGCTTCGCACGGCGCTCAATCACCTGGTTGCAGCGGGTAAACTCGCGCGGGAGGGCGGGCAATATGTGCAAGGTGTTAACGAATCCGCGGGCGCTGTAAAGAAAACAGAGGATCCGCAAAAGGCAGACGAGAAATTGTTAGCCTGCAAGCTGAGCAAACTGACGCCGCGCTTCGGCTTTGCACAGCCTGACGACGCATCGCCAGAGCGATTTATTCCGGGCAGCCTACTGTGTGGCGCTATGCCGGGTGACGGAGTATTGGTGCGCGATCTGCCAACCGGTCAAGTGGAGAAACCGGTCGGCGAGGTAGTGCGATTGACCTCGCTGCAAAATCGGTTCTCCGGCACAGTGCGCTATGATCCAGACGGTCGCCTTGCCGTTGAACCCGACGGCTGCCGCGATGTATGGATCGCGCTGAAACCGGGTATGACGGCGGGGGCACAGCCCGGGGATAAAGTCGGCGTGGAACTTGTAGAGCGCGGACAACGCCATGCGGATCACCGCGCTGCCGTGCGTAAGCGGTGGGGAAGTGCAGACAGCGCGGCGCATTGCGCACAGGCGCTCCTTTACGGGCGCGGCTTTTCTACAACATTTCCTGCCACTGTGTTGGAGCAGGCTGCATCAATTCCCGCAAAAATCGACGAATCCGACTTAAAAGGCCGCGTTGATTTGCGCAGCATACCGGTGTTCACAATAGACAGCGCCGATACCAAAGATATCGATGATGCCATTAGTATACTGCCTTTGAAGGAGGGCGGTTGGGAACTGGGCGTGCATATTGCCGACGTCAGCCATTATGTTTTGCCAAAAACGCCACTGGATACAGAGGCGCTCGCCCGCGCCACCAGTGTCTATTATGCAGACAGGGTTTTGCCGATGCTTCCTGCCGAGCTCTCAAACGGCATATGTTCCCTCAACGAGGGGGAGGATCGGCTGGCTTTTACTTGCCTAATGCACATAGACGAGCAAGGATCCCTGGGGCGCTATCATTTCGCAAAAAGCGTTGTGCGCAGCCGCGTCAAGGGGATTTACAGTGAAGTGAATCACTTGCTGGAAGGCGGCGAGGATCCCGCTCTAAAACAAAAATACGCAGCAGTTTCCGACCAGTTCCCTATGCTGCGAGCGCTTTATGAAAAGCGACTCGCTCTCAACAAGGCACAGGGCAATATCGAGATGGACAGTGCCGAGTGCGAGTTGGTGCTAGACGAAAACGGGCGCTGTGTGGATCTTGTTAAACAGCCTAGAGGTTTGGCACAGCGCATCGTGGAAGTGTGTATGTTGCTGGCAAACCAGTGCGCCGGTGCAATTGGGCGAGCCAATCGAATTCCTTTTGTCTATCGCGTGCACGAGCCGCCGGATGCGGAAAAACAAAAGTTGCTGCAAGGTATGCTGGGTTCCCTGGGGCTAAATGTGCATTTTTCCGGGCCGGTTCCCACACAAAGAGAACTGGCGGATTTGCTGGATCGTGTGCGCGGCGATCCGCGCGAGGGCGCCGTTACGGCAGCAATTCTCCGGAGCATGCCACGTGCCTATTATTCTCCGCAGCCCTTAGGACATTACGGACTGGCATTGCGGGATTATGCGCACTTCACAAGCCCGATCCGCCGCTATCCCGATTTGGCTGTACATCGCATTTTGACAGACCTTTTGCATGGTGTGCGCACCGAGCGACTGGTAGACGATTACGCTGAATTCGCCGCGCATGCAGCTGCGCAGTCTACGCAGCGGGAGGGCGTTGCGGGTCAACTGGAGCGCGATGCACAGGCGCTGTATAAAGCGGAATATGCCCATTCTCGCCTGGGAGAAGAATATGAGGGTACCATCAGCGGCGTCACGCCGCACGGCGTGTATGTTCAACTTGAAAACACACTAGAGGGTTTTGTCTCAGCCGCGCAACTCTGCAAAGGAGAGGCGGAGGTGCTGGATTCTGTGATGCTGTATGATCCGCTCACAGGAAAGACCTGGCGCCTTGGGGATACGATGAAAGTGCGAATTGACGCCGCCGATATTGCACTGGGGCGAGTGGATTTCGAACGCGTCTAAGGGGGCAGATACAGCGGTACCCCTGCCCGCGGGCAGGGGTACCGCTGTACGGAAAGAGGGGGATTCGAACCCCCGAGGGCTTTAGGGGCCCTACACGATTTCCAGTCGTGCGCCTTAGACCAGCTCAGCCATCTTTCCGGATAACGCACGCTCTGGTCAAAAGCGGGCCGCAGACTGTATTATAGTCAAATTTCCGCATGCTGTCAAGCAATTTTGCCATCCTGTGACGGCATGCACTGTATCTTCTTGGTTTATTATTTTCCCTAGCAATGTGCCTTATGAATAAACTTGCATAAATCCAAAGAATCGTTATAATAAACTTATACGGGAGTTCTACAGCCTGGAATCAGACACAAACGATTTCTTTTCTTGCCATCGCTTACAAAGGAGCGATTTGACATGGAAAAATTTTTTGTAACTCTTGATAAACTCGCTCAAGCGGCCGATTTAACGGCGGCTTATACGCCGGTGCCGTTGCGGGATCTTAAAGTTTACAGTGCCGAGGTCAACCGACCGGGACTGGTATTGGCGGGCTACTATCAATATTTTGACAACAACCGCATTCAGATTCTGGGCTTAACAGAGTTTTCCTACCTAAAAGACATTGACGCGGATAAGAGACAGGCGCATTTAACCAAGCTTTTCTCTTTTAAGCCGCCTGCCATCCTGCTTACGCACGGAATGGAGCCGTTGCCGGAGATGATGGAACTGGCGGAGCGATACGGTGTACCGCTGCTGATGACGGAAGAGGAGTCCTCCGGTGTGCTCAGCCGGCTGGTCGCGATTTTGAATGTAGAATTGGGACCTAGAGTTACACGGCATGGCGTTTTGGTTGAAGTCTACGGGGAGGGCATCCTGATTTTGGGCGAATCCGGCGTGGGCAAAAGCGAGACGGCCATCGAACTGGTCAAACGCGGCCACCGCCTGATAGCGGATGATGCCGTGGAATTGCGAAAAACGGGGCCGCGCCACATACTGGGTCAGGCGCCTGCAAACATTCGCCATTTTATCGAATTACGGGGTATCGGGATCATAAACGTTGCCCGTATGTTCGGCGTCGGCGCGGTAAAAAACAGTGTCGAGGTTGAGCTGGTCGTTCAGTTAGAACATTGGGATCGCACAAAAAACTACGACCGTACCGGTCTTGAAACGAGAATGTACAATATATTGGGCGTCAATTTCCCCAGTCTTCTCATACCCGTCATGCCGGGGCGCAATCTGGCCATCGTGTTAGAGACAGCGGCGATTAACAACCGCACCAAAGAGATGGGGTATAATGCGGCCAAAGAATTGCTGGGAAGCTTGGGCCTGCAGGATGATATCAGCTATTAGGGATCCTTTCGTTTGAAAGGCGCCGGTTGGCTGGAAATACCCAATCGTTTTGCTGGGGCGTTCGATGGATTTTGGTGTCGACGGATTGATTTCCGGGGGTTTGTGATGGCGGATAGGTGGAAGTCACTCATAGAAAAACTGAGGGCAGAGGGAATTCCCGTCACGGAAGATGAGCCCTTGGCGAACCATACGACCTTTCAAATCGGTGGGCCTGCAGCTGTCTTTTGCCTTCCGCGCACCGTGGAGCAGTTGGCATCGGCACTCAAGCTTTGCCGGGATAGCAGTGCGCGAACCTTTGTATTAGGCAACGGTTCCAATGTGCTGTTTTCGGATACGGGCTTTTCGGGATGTGTTCTTTGTACAACACATATGACAGCCGATCCCTGCTTGGAGCGAACAGGGAAGAATACGACCCTCGTGTATGCGCCGGCAGGCATGAAGTTGGCCGCACTTTGCCTATATGCGCAGCAAAACGGTCTGAGCGGGTTAGAATTTGCTTACGGCATACCCGGTACAGTGGGTGGCGCGGTGTTTATGAACGCAGGCGCTTACAGTGGTGAGGTTCGCGATGTGCTGCACAGCGCGACGTTTCTTGATGAAACAGGTGCACAGCGCACCCTCCCCGCCGAAGATTTGGCACTTTCTTACCGTTCCAGTATTTTTGAAAAAAAACCCTGGTGTATTACGCAAGCCGCTTTTGTATTGCATCCAGGTGATCCGGCGTGCATCCTTTCCAGAATGCAGAACCTGTTACAGAGGCGGAAAGAAAAACAGCCGCTGGATCTTCCTTCCGCGGGCAGCGCCTTCAAACGCCCAGATGGGACATTTGCCAGCAAGCTGATCGAAGACTGCGGTCTGCGTGGCTTTTCTGTGGGCGGTGCGGCGATTAGTACCCAGCATTGTGGATTTGTAATCAATACGGGTAGCGCTACCTGCTCTGATGTTTTGACCCTTACCGATACCGTGGCGCACATTGTTAAACAGAAAACCGGATATACACTGGAACGTGAGATCCGAGCTGTGCTCTAAAAAGGCAAACGGCATAAAACCGGGTGGTAGATAAGATGAACTTGCTCATTGTCACAGGTCTTTCCGGCGCGGGCAAATCCCTCGCGGTGAATGCGCTGGAAGACATAGGTTTTTTCTGCATCGATAATCTTCCGGCTGCTCTTTTGCCCCGATTGGTTGATTTTGCCCTTCGCGGCGAAAGCCAGCTCAAACGCGTTGCCGTAGTTTTGGATGCGCGCGGGTTGCGCAGTGTGGAACAGGTGGAAAAGGCGCTGGCTTACCTTGAGAATCGAAACATTGAGTATGAGATCTTATTTTTAGATGCTGATGACAAAGTTATTTTACAGCGATATAAGGCGACTAGGCGAATCCATCCGCTTGTCGTCGCGAACGGGATTACTTTGCAGCAGGCAATACAGCAAGAGCGCAGTGTTTTACAGCCGCTGCGTTCGCGTGCCAAATACATCATTGACACTTCTTTACTCTCCACAGCGCAGAACCGAGAGCGTGTGCTCGCACTGTTCTTGAAAGAAGGTCAGAATCCGATGTCGCTGACCATCCTTTCGTTCGGCTTTAAGTATGGCCTTCCGACCGAGGCCGATATTGTGTTGGATGTGCGTTGCCTGCCAAATCCGTTTTACGTCCCGGAACTCAAGGAATTGACGGGCCTGGAGCCGTGCGTGTCGGACTATGTTCTGAGTACGCCGGAATCAAGAGAGCTGCTCGAGTGTTACAGAGCCATGCTGAGAACTTCTCTGCCGCTCTATGTGAAAGAGGGAAAAAACCAGCTGACGGTGGCCGTCGGATGTACCGGCGGCAAACATCGATCGATCGCCATTGCTTGCCTTCTGGGCTCGTATTGTCAAGAACTGGGATATGCCCCCGTAGTGCAGCACCGGGATATATCCCGTGGCTGAGCCTAGGCCATGTGGATCCTGACCGCCTATCAGCAAAAGGAGATAATCGGTGAGCTTTTCTCAGGATATCAAAAACGAGATTCTGCACAGGCATATTACCCGCCCTTGCTGTCTACAGGCTGCGGCATACGCCGTTGCCTGCTTCGGCAAATATTTTGACGATCGAGGAGTGGTACTGCAAACCGAGAACGAAGGCGTAGCGATGTTTGCATTGCGCAGCTACGCGCAGTGCGGTATCACCGGAGCCGTTTCCAAAAAAGATCGCTCTACAGGTCCCTTGTACGAGTTTGCGGTCAAAGACTCCGCGCAAGTGGTAAAGATGTTGGCTCTTTTCGGACACACCGGTCGCGAAACGGCACTTCGCATCAACGCGGCACAGTTCAAATGCCAGGAGTGCACAAAGGCGTTTATCTCCACGGCTTTTTTGTGTTGCGGTACGGCCAGTGACCCAGAGAAAGAGTACAGTATTGAGTTCCATTCCGGTCGCCACATTCTCTCTCGTCAACTGGAGGCCATGCTCGCGGAATTGGAATTTTATCCGCACAGTTCGCAGCGAAATGGCGCCGTTACTGTATATGTCAAAGCGGTAGATTCCATCGAAGATTTGCTCACCTACATGGGCGCCGGCAAAGCTGCCATGCGGATTATGGATCGCCAGGCCTGGTGCGGGGTGCGCAACAAAACCAATCGTATATCCAATTGCGATACAGCGAACATGAGCAAGTCGGTGCGCGCCTCTGTACAGGTGCAGCGCGCTGTCCGTATCCTGCAAGATGGAGGTGTGCTGGAAACTTTGCCGCAACCTCTCCTTCAAGCGGCGCGATTGCGCTTGGCGTTTCCGGATCTTCCGCTGGCTCAACTGGCGCAAAAACTGGACCCGCCCATCAGCAAATCCGGGCTTTCCCATCGCTTCCAGCTTCTCATACAAGAAGCCGATGCTTTCTCTGCCAAAAAGGAAACAGCCGATGCACGAGATACCTCCCACCAATAAGCAGTTCACGCATCTACATGTCCACACGGAGTATAGCCTGCTAGACGGCGCATGTCGAATTGACAGCCTGTTCCAAAGGCTGAAGGAAATGGGTCAGGACGCGGTCGCCATCACCGACCACGGCGTGATGTACGGCTGTGTGCAATTTTATGACGCCGCAAAAGCAGCCGGTATCAAGCCGATTATCGGTTGTGAGGTCTATGTGGCAAACCGCACTCGCTTTGATAAAGTAAACCGAGTAGACGGGAATCACCACTTGATTCTGCTGTGTAAGAACGAGACCGGGTATAAAAATCTCTCAAAGCTGGTTTCCGCCGGCTTTATCGAAGGATTTTACTCCAAGCCGCGCATTGACAAGCCTTTGTTAGAACAGCACCACGAAGGTCTTATCTGTCTTTCCGCTTGCCTTGCCGGGGAGCTGGCAAGCACGCTGCTTGCCGACGATTATGCGCGCGCAAAAAAAACGGCTCTTTATTACCGCGACTTGTTTGGAGACGGCAATTATTATATTGAGTTACAAGATCACGGTCTTGATGAGGATCGTGTCGTATTGCCACAGCTGATTCGATTGGCAAACGAGACCGGTATCCCTATGGTGGCTACCAACGACGCACACTATATTGCCAGAGAAGACGCCAAGATGCAGAATATTCTGCTTTGCATACAGACGGGTAAAACCATACAGGATGTAGACCGTATGGAGTTCAAGACCGATGAGTTCTATCTGAAATCTTCACAAGAGATGTATGCGCTCTTTTCCATGGTGCCACAGGCCTGCGAAAACACCAACAAAATAGCGGAACAATGTAATTTTGACTTTGAATACGGAAAAACAAAACTGCCCTACTTTAAGGCTCCGGACGCACAAGATAACGAGGCGTATTTTGAAAGGCTCTGTTGGCAGGGATTAGAAAAGCGCTATCCAGGCAGGGTAACCACCGAGATTCGCAATCGTCTGACATACGAAATTGACGTTGTGCGCTCCATGGGTTATACAAATTATTATCTCATTGTATACGATTTCATAAACTATGCCAAAAGCCGGGACATTCCGGTAGGACCCGGACGCGGTTCCGGCGCCGGAAGCCTGGCGGCGTATTGCATGGGGATCACGGACATCGATCCAATCCGCTTTCATCTTATTTTTGAGCGATTTTTAAATCCGGATCGCGTTTCGATGCCGGATTTTGACGTAGATTTTTGCTACGAGCGCAGGCAGGAAGTCATTGACTATGTAAACGAAAAATACGGCAGAGATCATGTCGCGCAAATTGTAACGTTCGGTACTATGGCCGCTCGCGCTGCTGTGCGCGACGTTGGCAGAGTGATGGGTATGAGTTACCAGGAAGTAGATGTCGTTGCGAAACTCATTCCGACAGAGCTCAAAATGACATTACAACGCGCCCTAGAGATTTCACCGGATTTAAAGGCTATGTACGAGGGCGACGACCGCGTACACGATTTGATCGAAACGGCCCTAAAGATCGAGGGTATGCCGCGCCACGCCTCTACCCATGCGGCAGGCGTTGTGATTACGCCAAAAGCTGTGACGGAATATTTGCCGCTCGCTACCAATGACGGCTTGCCGGTCACGCAGTATAATATGGTTGAAATTGAACGCCTGGGCCTTCTTAAGATGGACTTTTTGGGCTTGCGAACGCTTACGGTCATCCACGATGCGCAAGATACCATTCGCCAGGATCATCCGGATTTCACATTGGCGGATATTGATGACGATGACCCGGCGACTTATAAAATGCTTTCAGATGGCGCCACGGTGGGCGTGTTCCAGATGGAGTCCGGGGGAATGACGCAGCTCACAGTCAACATGCAGCCCAAAAACCTGGAGGATATCATCGCGGTTATCGCTCTGTACCGCCCTGGCCCAATGGATCAAATACCGGTATACCTGAGAAATCGGAAAGATCCCGGGCAAATCCATTACGATACGCCGCAACTGGCCCATATTCTGGATGTTACAAACGGCGTTGCGGTCTATCAAGAGCAGGTTATGCAGATTTGCCGTGACCTGGCTGGATTCAGTTACGGTCAGGCGGATAACGTGCGGCGCGCCATGAGCAAAAAGAAGCAGAAAGTGATGGAAGAGGAGCGAGAGCACTTCGTGTACGGTTGTACCCAGCCCGGAAAGGAGTGCCCCGGTTGTGTTAAAAACGGGATAGACGCCACTGTGGCAAATCGTATTTATGACAGCCTGATCCATTTTGCGTCCTATGCTTTTAACAAATCACACGCCGCCTGCTATGCTTACATCGTGTTTCAGACCGCATACCTCAAGTGTCACTTCCCGCTTGCATTTATGGCCGCTCTGCTGACAAGCGTGTTGGACGCAACGGATAAAGTGATCGAGTATTCCGCAGAGTGCCAGCGCATGAACATAAAAGTCCTTCCGCCGGATATCAACATTTCCCGCGGCGGTTTTACCGTGGACGGTCAGTGCATCCGATTCGGTCTCAACGCAGTCAAGAGTGTGGGGCGCGGCCTTATCGATGCCGTCATAAAAGAACGGCAGAGTCGACCATTTCGCAGTCTGTACGATTTTTGCAGGCGTATGCGCGGACAAGAACTCAACCGGCGCGCGCTGGAAAGTCTGATACGCGCCGGTGCCTTTGACGCCATTGGCCCTAGCCGCCACGGCATGCTGGAGAGTGTGGATCCAATCTTAAAAAGTGTGGAAAATGACGCCCGCCAGAATTTGGAAGGACAGCTTGACCTGTTCGGATCGATGGATCTGACGGGGCAGGAGGGCGGCATCCAGGATTATGTTGTTCCCGACCTTCCGGAGTATCCTGTCCGTGAACTTCTGCGAATGGAGAAGGAAGTCTCTGGACTGTATTTGTCGGGCCATCCTCTGGACGCTTATCGCGATAAAATTTCTAGAATATCCACCTGCACGATTGCCCAACTGCAGGGCGAAGAGGCGAAAGATTTTGACAATCGTAGTGTTGTTATGGTTTGTATCGTCGTAAAAACGCGCGTTCTTACGACAAAATCCAATACATTGATGGCCGCGACAACGGTGGAGGACATGACAGGTTCCATGGAGATGCTGGTGTTTCCACGTATCTTCTCGGAATGCAGATCGTGTTTACAGGAAAATGCCGTTGTGGTGGCAAGCGGACGCATTTCCGTCAAAGAGGAGGATGGTACACGTTTGTTGGTGGAGTCCATCTGGCCGGCAGACCGCTATGATCCCTCGTCGACTTCCGACCAAAACCATGCTCCATCCTCCAACCACTCACAATCTGCAGGCAAGGCCTTTTATCTGACTTTACCGGGTCAGCAAAGCCCTCTTCTTAACAAAGTCAAGAATCTCATAAACCATATTTTTGACGGTGGTACCCTGCGTGTCTATTTTCGATTTGCTGACACCGGACAAAAAGTTCTTGCACAGCAGATGTCGGCCGTTGACGATCCGTTGTTGTACGCGGAGCTGGTTCGAATTCTGGGTGCCGAAAATGTCAAAATTCAGTAAAAAGGAAGCAAAAGGGAACCGGTGTTGGTGCCGTACCGGAAGAACCTTATAAAGTACGTTGTCGGATCTGTGTGTTGCAATCCCTAAAGGAGATTGGGAGAGTTTTATGGATATTGCGAGAAAGAAGATAAAAAGTATCGGTGTATTGACCAGCGGAGGAGATGCGCCAGGTATGAATGCCGCCGTTCGGGCTATTGTGCGGACAGGTTTGGCAAAAGGATACCGAATGCTGGGAATTCAGCGCGGGTATAACGGCTTGATCAACGGCGAATGCTATGAGATGGATCGCCACAGCGTCTCCAACATTATCAACCGTGGAGGAACGATTCTGTATACCGCCAGATGCTTAGAATTCAAAACACAGGCAGGTCAAGCGAAAAGTTTGGCGGTTTGCAAAGAGAAGGGCATCGATGCTCTTGTGGTGATCGGCGGAGACGGATCCTTTATGGGGGCCAGAGCATTGGCGAACCATGGTATCCCCTGCATCGGCATCCCAGGTACCATTGACAACGATATCGCCTGCAGCGAGTATACGATCGGCTATGATACCGCCATGAATACCGCCATCGAGGCCATTGACAAATTGCGTGATACGACGCAGAGCCATGACCGCTGCAGCGTGGTAGAAGTGATGGGTCACCATGCGGGCTATATTGCCCTCAACGTCGGTCTGGCCACCGGCGCCATAGCCGTTATCCTGCCTGAAATTCCGTTTGACTTTGAGCGGGATATTTTGCAGCGAATTCAAAACACCCAGTCTACAGGCAAACGCCATTACATCATCGTTATCTCTGAGGGCATTATCCCTGCACAGGAACTGGCCAACGAGATACAGGCGGCAACCGGCATTGACTCAAGGGCCACCGTGTTGGGGCATATCCAACGCGGCGGTTCCCCGACACTGAGGGACCGTGTGAACGCATCGCTGATGGGGTATCGCGCGGTGGAATTACTGGACGACGGAATTTACAACCGTGTCATCGCCATCAAGAACGGCGAAATTGTTGACTACGATGTCAACGAAGCGCTCTGCATGAAAAAGACCATTGATTTGCATGCGCTGGAAGCCGTCAACACAATCTCCATTTGACGGAGTCAAATTCGCTACACCGTACCACAAACAGCTACAAATTTCTCCGTGCGTGATTGCAAAAATCCTTAGGATGCGCTATAATGACTGAACATAAGCATACGGTTCCCGGTCCATTCGCCGGGTAAGAAGAAACGAGGGTGAACGCTATGATTGAAATCGACAAAGAACGCATCAAAGAACAGAGCGTCCAGTGGGTAGACACGGCAAAAAAAGCGGCAAAGGAATTGGAAAAAACGGCAAAAGATCTCGCGGATAAGGGAAAAACGCAGATGGACCTGGCCGCTCTGCAGGGACGTCTTTCCAAAGCGCAACGGCAGCTTGGCGCACTCGTTTACAGCCTTCACAAAGCGGGAGAAGAAAACCAGCCGCTTGTTGACAAATACATTGCGGCGGTAGACGAAATCGAAAAAGAGATCGAAGCTTTAAAAGCTCATCTAGAATCCACCCCCAAGGGGGAGGCACAGGATGGAGTGCAAGAGCAGGAATCCGCGAAGGATGATGCCGCGGTGCAAGAGGATACAGCCGTTGCGGAACCTGCGGATCCGTCTTTGCAGCCCGAGTCGCAAGCAGGCACGGATATCGAAGAAGAAGCAGTCGATCCGAGAGGCGAGACCAAGAAATGCCCCGTTTGTCAGGCTGAGATTGAAGTGGACGCTCTGTTCTGCACCCATTGCGGCGCCCAACTGTAGGTGCTCTCTTTAAAGGGTACTCTCCAGCCTAAAGTGCCTATCTTGCATTTGCAGAGAGTAAGATCGTATTTTACAGAATTGTAGCGTCCTGCGGGTCGCTATTACCCGAACGTTTTGGCAGTAAAGCAGAAAAGGAAGGTTATTGTTATGACAAAAAATGAGTTGATTGCACAGGTGGCGGCAAACGCAGGCATCAGCAAGAAAGATGCGGGAATGGCTGTCAATGCAACGCTGTCCATTATCTCGCAGGCGTTGCGCGAAGGAGATAAAGTCTCTATCGCCGGGTTTGGCAGTTTCGGTGTGTCGCAGCGAGAAGAGCGCACAGCTCGCAACCCGAGAGACGGCAGCCCAATCACGATTCCTGCAAAAAAAGTTCCCGTATTCCGACCGGCGAAATCCCTTCGTGAGAGTGTTCTGTAAGTGTGTAGGGTAAGGAGTATTGCAAAAAGATGAAAAAAAAGCAGGATGGCCTTTCCAGTGTGGTTTTGCCTTTGGGTGTGATGCTCCTTGTCGGTTATCTGTTTTTCAGCCTGTTTCAAAACCAAACCGCCGTCAACCAAAAGAAACAGGAACTGCTCGCGTTGCAAGCGCAATTAGAGGAGCAGAACGCAATTAATCAAGAGATGACGCGCTCTCTTTCCGACGGCGAAGATGCAATCATCGAACGTATCGCACGCGAACAGGGTTATGTGCAGTCCAATGAGCGCGTTTTTGTCGGCTATTAGCGCTTGTGTAGGTGTATCACAGGCGTACCCTTCACGGCAACGCCACAAGGAGATGACGGCGGTTCGTCCCTGGAGGTGCGAGGAGTTTACAGCAAAGGGGTAGAATAAGGTTGGCGGTTCAAGTTGGGGATGTCCTGGAAGGCAAAGTAACCGGTGTCAAGCCGTTTGGCGCTTTCGTTGCTTTACCGGGCGGCGAGGTAGGTCTTGTACATATTTCGGAAATCTCGTATGAGTTTGTGCAGGATATTACATCGGTTTTACAGGATGGACAACCGGTGAAAGTGAAGGTTATTTCGATGGCACCGGATGGCAAAATCGCCTTGTCCATCAAACGAACGCAGCCGCAGCCGGATCGAAAATCGAAGGCTGCACCAAAGTCGACATCAACAGCGGGGCAACACGTCGCGAAATCTTCAAAAAAAGATACCTCGGCGCGCGTTTGGCAGCCAAAGCAGGCGTCCCCTAAAACGGATTTGACATTTGAAGATATGATGGCGCATTATAAAACACAGTCCGAAGAAAAAATTGCGGATTTGCGCCGCGTTACGGAAAATCATCGCGGCGGGTATTCGCGTCGCCGAGGCTGATACAGCGAAATATGGCAGACCCTGCCCACAGAGCAGGGTACTGTTTTTTGTATGTCCGGGAAATGAAAGTTGCGCCAATTAGGTATCGCTATGCAGAAAAATCACATTCGTAAATCGGGCGGGTACGGATTTTCGCTGCCGACGAAAAGCAACAAACACGGTTAGGAGAACGGTATGGAGGATTTAAAGCTTGCGATTCTGATTGATGCCGACAATATTTCCCCCAGATACGTCAAAGTAATACTGGATGAAGCCGCGAATTTCGGCGTGGCGGCCTGCAAACGCATTTATGGCGATTGGAGCGATCCCAGGCTGAAGGGATGGCGGGATCCGCTTTTGAATCATTCTATCATACCGATGCAGCAGTACAGTTATACGACGGGGAAAAATGCTACAGATTCGGCTATGATTATTGACGCGATGGATCTTTTGTATTCCGGTAACCTGGACGGGTTTTGCATTGTTTCCTCGGATAGTGATTTCACACGCCTCGCTGCGCGTCTGCGCGAGGCGGGCAAGTTGGTCATTGGCATGGGTGAGAGCAAGACGCTGGGACCCTTTGTCAAGGCCTGTGACCAGTTTAAGTACCTCGATCTGATCCTTGACCACAGTGAACCAGAACAGCAATCGATGCCCGCACAACAAGAACCGCAAATTAGCGACGATACGGCGATTAACCGTGATTCCATCTGCCGTCTGATTATGGGCATGATCGATGAGATGGACGATGGGAGCGGTTGGGTGCGAACCAGCCGTGTGGGCGACCAGTTGATCAAACGATACCCAGACTTTGATGTTCGTAATTTCGGCTCGAAGAGCCTAAACAAATTTTTGTCAAGTCTTCCGGGCCTTACCGTCAGGGAACAGATGCTCTCAAACGGAAATCCGATTCAATTTGTGCGCATCCAACAACCCGTCTTGCCCGATACGGTAGACAGTCACAAAAACACCAAGAAGCGGCGGAAATAGCACACCGAGACAGAAAGGATTTTGGTCATTTTGGAACGAGAGCAACTTTACCCCGGGGTCTTTTTGACGACTCTGCCGGCTGACAAATTTAAGCGCTGTCGCATTGCCATCCATCTGCGATTTCCAGCTTTGCGTGCCACCGCGACGGATTGCGCTGTGCTGGCGCTTGTATTGGAACGCGGTTATGCGGATTGCCCCGACATGACCGAGCTTTCACGCCGTCTCGCGCAGTTGTATGGCGCTGATCTCTGCGTCGATCTGACGGCGATTGGCTCAGATCGTGTGCTCTCCGCTGAAATTTGCGGCATAAAAGAGTATTATGCGCTTTCCGGCGAGAAACTGACCGAGGCATATGCCGGTATCGTCTTTGGCGTGTTGTTTGATCCTTATCTTGTCGATGGCGTATTTGACCAAGATGCGGTTTCCATTGAGAAAATGACGCTAGAACGTCGCTTACAGGAGGAATATAACGATAAGCGCCAGTACTGCGTGCGCCAGGCGCGCCGCCGTTTTTACGCAGATAGCCCGGCGGGCATTGAGGTAGGCGGTTACCTAAGAGATTTGCCCCATGTTACACCCGCCACACTCAAGGTGGAGTATGATCGCATTGTATCTTGTGCGTCGATTGAGGTTATGGTGCAGGGGGCCGATGCGGCCTATGTAAAAGAGAAGATGCAACGCTATCTTACAAATCGCCAGGGCCTTTTGTCTCCTTTTTCCAAACCGATCGCTATGCCGCGCACAGATGTACGCCACTATAAAGAAAGCATTTCGAATTTAACGCAGGCAAAGTTATGTATGTTGTTCACGATCGGAGAGGCAGATCCGCTGCCCAGTATTCATTGTCTGCGTGTTGCCATGGGCGTGTTCGGTTCGGGCCCCTACAGCCGCCTTTTCCGAAATGTCCGTGAAAAGAAGTCTCTTTGTTACTATTGCGGTTCCACCGCCCAGTTGACTACTGGCGTTATGATGGTCGATTCCGGTGTGGAACCCGGCGGCGAGGCGCGTGCAGAAGAGGCAATTTTGCAGGAATTGCGGGATTTGCAGCACGGGTCGATCCCGGATCAAGAGCTCGACAATGCGCGCCTTGCCTTGATTTCCGGTATGGATGCCGTGCAGGACAGTCTCGGCGCGCAGGAGAGCTGGTATTACAGTCAGATTTTGCGCGGAGAGGAACCCATTACCCCTTCCCATGCACAGGCATTAATCGCAGCCGTTACGCAGCGGCAGGTGCAGGAATTGTTGCGACGCTACACCTGCTCGGTCGGTTATGTCGTCACCGCGCAAGCCGACAGCGAAGAGGGGGAGAAAGAAAATGGATAATACGAAACAGGCTTCCTCTCTGCGAGAAAAAGCGAAGCGGGCTGTCGGTTGCGAGCGGTTCACCCTCAAGAGCGGCCTGACCGTTCTCTGCGTGCCTATGCCCGGGTACAGCACAACCTTTGCCATGTACGCTACACCGTTTGGTTCTGTCATCCGGGATTTTACGCTGGATGGTGAAGAGATCCATTTGCCGGCGGGAACAGCGCATTTTTTGGAACATAAGATGTTTGAATCCGAGCAGGGCGATGCGTTTGATGCTTATGCGAAGACCGGCGCTTCCGCAAACGCCTTTACTTCCTATGAACGCACATGCTATTTGTTTTCTGCCACCCGCGATATCGATACCAATTTGGATATTTTGCTCAACATGGTAGGAAAACCTTATTTTACCGAGAAGACAATCGCAAAAGAGCAGGGTATCATCGCGCAGGAAATCAAAATGTATGAGGATAACCCAGAGTGGCGTCTACTCACCGGGTTGGCGCAGTGCCTGTACCGGAGCCACCCCCTGCGGGATCCGATTGCGGGTACGGTACAAAGCATTGCGCAGCTCACGCCAAAACTGCTATATGCTTGCACCACGGCTTTTTACACCCCCGCTAACATGGTTTTGGCGGTAGCCGGAAATGTTACGGCAGAGCGGGTACTGGCGTCCTGCGAAAGGGCGGGACTGAATCAACCGGTTCAGCAACATGTTGTAAGATATACCTTTGCGCCCGAGTCAGGATCGCTGCCCAGGCGGGATATGACCCTGACGATGCCGATTGAGAAGCCCTTTTTCGCTTTGGGGTATCGTTTGTCGCCTATTTTGCCCGGAGATGTACGCAGGGAGATTCTTAGTGATATATTGCCGGAATTGATCTGCGGGGGATTGACATCTCTTTACCGCGAACTGTATGACAAGGCACTTATCAATCCGGAATTCGGCGGAGAAAGCATCGTCGCGCAGGGTTGCAGCGCCATCGCGTTTACCGGCTCGAGTGACAAGCCGAGAGAGGTGGCCGAGAGCATCCAAGCGGAAATTAATCGCCTGCTGCAGGAGGGTATAGATCCGGAGTTGTTCGAACTGGTGAAAAATCAGCTCTACGGCGATATACTCTCAGAATTAGAAAATGTCGAGGGTGCGGCAGAAGCACTTCTGACGGCGCAGCTGAAAGGTTACACGCTGGAGAGTAAAATTGAGGTCCTTGCCGCGCTCACCGTACAAGATGCAAACGATGCGCTCCAGGCAACCTTCGCTGGTGTTGAGAGCGCTTACGTCGAAATTCTGCCTCAAGACAGCGAAGGGTAGCGCCAGGCAGTATAGGCATCTGGATCCGGAGGTTTTCATGACCAACGTTGTCAGCTTTCCCGCCTTGGGACTGGAATTTACGGTTAATCGAGTGCTCTTGCACATCGGAAACTTCAATCTGTACTGGTATGGTGCTTTGATTGCACTGGGCATGGTGCTGGGGTTGTTGTTCGCCTTTCATTTTGCTGTGGATTTCGGCATCGATGCGGATCGCATGGTCGATGTGGTCGTTGTCGGAACGATTATGTCGATCGTATGTGCGCGTGCCTATTATGTTCTTTTTTCTCCCTACGAATACAATTCCCTGTGGGAGGTTCTGGATATCCGCAAGGGCGGCATCGCCATATACGGCGCGATTTTCGGGGCATTTGTATTCGGTGCCCTGGCGGCGCGATGGCGCAAGCTGCCGCTGCTTGCCCTGGCCGATCTCGCGGGTATGGGTTTCCTGATCGGTCAGGCAGTCGGCCGCTGGGGAAATTTCGTCAACCAGGAGGCGTTCGGTTCCAACACAACCTTGCCGTGGGGCATGTACAGCCAGGCGACACACGATTACCTCGCGACCCATCAGGCGACGCTCGCTGCGCAAGGGATGGTTGTGGATCCCAATCTCCCTGTACACCCGACCTTTTTGTATGAATCGCTGTGGTGTATTTTGGGCTTTGCGCTCCTTGCGTCGCGCATAAAAAAGCGGCGTTTTAACGGCGAGCTGTTTTTAGACTATGTGATTTGGTATAGTGTCGGTCGCTTCTTCATTGAAGGCGTGCGGACGGATTCCCTGATGCTCACCCAGACGCTACGGGTAAGCCAGGTCGTGGCAATCGTTGCCATAGCCGTTTCGATCGTATTGTGGGGTAGGGGTTCATCGCGCATGAAGGGAAAAACCCTGGAGGTACCGCTTGCCCTGCCGCGAAATCTGAGCCTTGCTGAGGACGCCATCGCCGTGATCCCGGATCGTCTACCCGCCAAGGCAACACACGCAGAATTTGTCAAGGCCACAAATGCTTTGGCAGCGCATTGTACCGCGAGCGGTACAAGCCGTAAAACGAACGCTGCTGGCGATCCTTTGGATGGGAACACCGAGCAAAAGGGAGAGTAGTGGATAAGAGAAGGAGTCATCATGGCAGCAAAAATCATAGACGGGAAAAAACTGGCGGCAGTCGTCAAAAAAGAAGCGGCCGACACCTGTGCGGATCTGGTATTAAAAGGGGTAACACCTTGCCTTGCCGTGATATTGGTCGGGGAGGATCCCGCCAGTCAGGTGTATGTTCGCGGGAAGATAAACGACTGCGCGCAATGCGGTATCAAAAGCCGGGAATACCGCCTGCCACAGGGTACGTCGCAGCGCGATCTGCAATCCCTCGTTGTAAAGCTGGCAGAGGATCCTGCGGTGCACGGGATTTTGGTTCAGCTCCCGCTGCCAGCCCAGTTGGATGCGCAGTCGGTTCTCAGCCTCATCCCCCCCGAAAAAGATGTGGACGGCTTTACACCGCTGAATGTCGGTAGCATGCAGCTGGGACTGCCCTGCTTTTTGCCCTGTACGCCGGCGGGGTGCCTGCGCATGATTCAGAGCACCGGCACACAGATCGCAGGGAAAAATGCGGTGGTGGTTGGGCGATCCAACATCGTAGGCAAACCGATGGCAACCCTTCTGTTGGCAGCGGATGCAACAGTGACGGTTTGCCATTCTAAAACGAAAGACCTCGCCGCCCTATGCCTTGGCGCCGATATTTTGGTTGCGGCTGTGGGCAGGCAAGGCTTTATCACGGGCGATATGATCAAACCGGGCGCCATCGTAATCGATGTGGGGATCAATCGGGGGCGGGACGGCAAGCTTCATGGCGATGTCGATTTTGCCGCCGCCTCCGAGAAGGCCGCTTTTATCACGCCGGTACCGGGCGGCGTCGGGCCAATGACCCGCGCCATGCTGATGAAAAACACGGTTGACGCGGCAGCCAGGCAATCTTGCTAGGGATGGCCTCTCGCTTTGCATCGTATCGCGGTCGGCGCGCAGGATGGAAAACCATCTGCATTTTTTAGGGGAAGGTTTGCGAAGATTTCTCTTCCTCTTCTTGTCTGACTTTTTTGCTGTCCTGTGGCCTGAGGGAATATGACACAAAAGGATCCTCCTGATGAAGAAGAATCTCCTGGCTTTGGTATTTGTGGCCCTCTTCGCGCTGGCGCTCGCGCTGCCGGCGCGGGCGCTACAGGGCTATACACCGGATGTGGAACTCTCTGCGCCCGCTGTCTATTTGGTTAATTTAGACACCAATATTGTCGTTTATCAAAAGGATGCCGAAACGCAGTACCAGGCGGCCAGCTTGACGAAGCTGATGACGGTGATTTTACTGATGCAGGATTATCAGGATCAACTTGACACCGTATCGGTAGAGGCGCCCGGCTATATCTATGATTATCTTTACGGTCTCAACGCATCTACCGCCGACATCCTGCGCGGGGAAACCCACACCTTGCGCGAACTGCTCTATGCCATGTTGCTCCCCTCCGGCAACGAGGCGGCTTACATTGTGGCGGATTACTTGAGCAATGGAAACCTTGAAAATTTCTATGCACGCATGAACGCGGAGGCCGAAGCGATCGGTTGTACGCAGACGACATTCTGTGATCCCTGCGGATTGGATGAGGGCAATCTTATTTCGGCGCGCGACGCATACCTGCTGCTCAGAACAGCGATCCGGTATGACGCCGTAACGCAGGCCTTGGCGACGCAAAGTTTTGATATGGGCACGGACCGCTTTGACCGGTATTCTCAGGCAAATCCTTACACCATCCGCAGCTCCAATGCCATGCTCTATCCGGGAGAGTTGCATCGAGAGTATGCCCGCGGTGGGAAAACCGGAAGCTATGGGGAGTGGCAAAATTTTGCAGGCCTGGAGGAGCAGGACGGTGTAAGCTATATCAGCGTTGTCCTGAACGCTCCGTACGGAGAGGAGAATGACAGAAGCGCCGCGGTTCGCCAGACGGTTGCTCTGGTTGATTGGGCTTTTGCTACCTTTACGATTGCGCCGGTTCTGGATATTGCCAGCCCCATCAGCGAACTGCCGGTTTCTTATTCTACGACCGCCGATACCGTGTTGCTCTATCCAGTGGACGATATGAAAACCCTGCTTCCGGCAGATGGTGGCGCGGAGCTGACACAGCGTTCCTTTCAGTTGCCGGATCACCTCATGGCTCCGGTTCATAAAGGCGATGTGGTGGGTACCGTTACGCTTTCCATCGATGATGAGAAGATCGGTCAAGTTGACTTGGCCGCGGGTTCCGATGTGGAGCGCAGCCAAACCCTGTTCGCGCTGGCTAGAATCGGCGAGTTTTTTTCAGGGACTTATTTTCGTGTCCTTGTGGTTCTGACCATGCTCGCCGTGGCAGTTTACGCTTTTCTCTGGATTGTGGCTTTGATCCTGTCGGTCAACCATGTTGACAGTGGGCCTCGCCGATCCTCTCGCCGGGGTAAGGTACATGGCTCTGCAAACCGATCGAGGCCGCAATCCTCACCCGACAATCGTACACCGCGCAGATGAGCATTCTCTTGACCGCATAATCTGCGGAACAAGGGCGTCCTTCGCGTCAGAATTGGAAACTTGGGGGGGGGAGGTACATCATGCAATTTAAGCGCAATCTTGCCGCCATGACGGATTTCTATGAGTTGACGATGTCCTCCGGGTATTTTGAGGTAGGTTATACGGAAAAAATCGCTGTATTTGATATGTTTTTCCGCCATATTCCGGATGGCGGCGGCTATGCGATCATGGCGGGACTGGAAACTTTTTCTAGATCGCTGGAGGAACTTCACTTCACCGAAGAGGACATCGCATGGTTGCGAGAAGCCGGCTGCTTCCGCGAACCATTTCTCAGGTATCTGCAAAACATGCGACTGCACTGCAACATCTGGGCGATCACCGAGGGAACGCCGATATTCCCGCACGAGCCGATCGTTACCGTGGAAGGCCCTGCCATTGAGTGTCAGTTGCTGGAGACATTGTTGCTTGTAACCTTTAATCACCAGTGCTTGATCGCTACAAAAGCGAACCGCATCGTGCGTGCGGCGCAGGGCCGCCCCGTCATGGAGTTTGGGGCCCGCCGCGCACAAGGGTATGACGGCGCCTACTATGGCGCGAGAGCGGCTTATATCGGCGGATGCAGTTCCACTTCCTGTGTGATGGCGGCAAGGGATTTTGGTATTCCTGCCTCAGGAACGATGGCGCACTCCTGGGTGCAGATGTTCCCCAGTGAATTGGATGCGTTTCAGTCCTATGCGAGGCTCTACCCAGACAACTGCGTTTTGCTGGTTGATACTTACAATGTTCTCAAATCCGGCGTTCCCAACGCCATTCGTGTGTTTGATACGGTGCTAAAACCGATGGGAAAACGCCCAAAAGGCATTCGCATCGATTCCGGCGATATAGCCTATTTGTCCAAAAAAGCGCGCGCTATGCTGGACGAGGCGGGCTACTCTGACTGTGCGATCTGCGCCTCTAACAGCCTGGATGAAGAGATTGTCCGCGATCTGATTCTGCAAGGGGCGAAGGTGGACAGTTTCGGCATCGGTGAAAACATGATCACCGCCAAGTCAGATCCCGTTTTTGGCGGTGTTTATAAACTGGCTGCCGTGCGCGAAGCCGACGGGAGTTATACGCCCAAAATCAAAATCTCGGAAACAGCGGAAAAGCTGACCATTCCGTGCCGAAAGCAGGTCTGGCGCCTTTATGACGCCGATGGCAAGGCGCAGGCGGATCTCATTACGCTTTATGGCGAGCCTGTGGATGCTACGCAGGGAATCACACTGTTTGACCCCGTCGAGACATGGAAGCGCCGTACCTACAAGGGATGTACCGTCAAGTGTCTGACGACTCCTATCTTTGTCAACGGAAAGCGCGTATACACACATCCAGCCCTGGCGGAGATTCGGTCTTACTGCGCCGAGCAAGTTGCGAATCTCTGGGATGAGGTCAAGCGCTTTGAGAATCCGCATCGTTACTATGTGGATTTGAGCAGAGCGCTGTGGGATGTGCGCGCGGCGCTGCTAGAGAGAATGGCTTAATCGGCCGTACGGCGTACCCAGGACATCACGGCGAATTAAAGACGAGGTAACAGACGATGCCCGATACAAACAAACTGATCACGTTTGCCGTACCGTGCTATAATGCAGCGGAGTATATGGAGCGCTGTATCAAAACGCTTTTGCCTGCCGGTGACGACAGTGAAATATTACTCATTGATGACGGTTCTACCGATGCAACCGGTAGCATCGCGGATCGCTATGCGCGACAGTATCCGGATAGGGTCATCGCGCATCACCAGCCAAATGGTGGTCACGGCGAGGGCGTTAACCAGGGGATTCGACGTGCACACGGGGAGTATTTTAAAGTAGTTGACTCGGATGACTGGTTGGATCCAGACGCATTGAAAAAAGTGATGGATCGTCTGCGCGCGTTTTCCGCCGCCGAGAAAGCGGGGTATGCGCCGTTGGATTTGATGATTTGCAACTATGTCTATGAGCATGTTCAGGATGGCACGCACCATACGATCAGCTACCGTGGAATCCTGCCCAGGAACAAAGAATTCACTTGGAAGCAGATCGGTATTTTTCCCCCAAGTCAGAACATCCTGATGCACAGCGTGATTTATCGGACAGAACTTCTCAGGGAATGCGGTTTGGAACTTCCCAAACATACCTTTTATGTTGACAACCTGTATGTGTACCAGCCGCTCCCCAGTGTAGAGACCATCTACTATATGCCACTGGAACTCTATCACTACTATATCGGGCGCGAGGATCAGAGCGTCAACGAGAAAGTTATGATAAAACGCATCGATCAGCAGCTGTATATAACGAGATTGATGATGCGCGCGGTCGATGTGTACGCCCTGCCGCCCGAACAAAGAAAACTGCGGCGCTACATGCTCAACTATTTTTCCATGATGATGGCAATTTCCAGCATCTTTCTTGATTTGGACGGCAGCGAAGAAGCGCTGCAAAAGCGAAAGGCGTTGTGGTGTGAGCTGCGCCGATATGACAAACGCCTGTACCGGCGCTGTATTTTCTCTGTGGCAGGCGCGTGTTACTTACCCGGCGACAGCGGTCTTGCGCTGTCCCGCACAGGCTATCGACTGGCGCAGAAAATTTTTAAGTTCAACTGAAGGATTCCGTTCCTTTGCCGTTTTCGTATCCGGCCCTGCGGGGATTCGTTACCTGCAGTTTGGCTTGCGCAAAATTTTGGATGGCTAGCGCGAAGGGCGAATTCCTTCCACATAAATCCCAATTCAGAATATGTATCGTACTGTTTTATTTGACCTGGACGGCACCATTACCGATCCGGGCGAAGGCATCACCAATTCGGTAGCGTACTCTTTGCGGCGCTTAGGAATCGCAGTTCCCGCAAGGGGAGAGCTGAACCGTTTTGTCGGTCCGCCGTTACTGTACAGCTATGAGACCTTTATTGGTTTAGACAAGGCACAGGCTCGCAGAGCGGTAGAGTTGTACCGTGAATACTACGTACCGACCGGTATGTACGAAAATGTGGTATATCCGGGAATCCCTTCCATGCTAAAGGCACTGCGCCAAAGTGGCACAGAGGTTGTGCTTGCCACTTCAAAGCCAGAGCCCTTTGCTGTTGCTATACTAGAGCATTTCAATTTACTACAATATTTTGATCAGATTTTCGGCGCAACGATTGATGAGACCCGAACGGAAAAGTCGGAAGTTATCGCTTTTGCCCTAAAGCAACTGCCTAAGCGACAAGGGTCGAATATCGTGATGGTGGGGGATCGAGATTACGACGTTCTGGGCGCGAAAAAGAACGGCTTGGAATGTATCGGGGTCTCTTACGGGTATGGAACAGACACGGAGTTGTGGGCTGCTGGCGCCGTGGCAATCGCCGCCGATGTGCCCGAGTTGCAAAGGATCCTTGTATCGTAGCGGACAACCTTAACCGATCTGTGGCCTATGACCATTGTTTTTTGATGCGTTGACCGGATCGATGTCGTGACAAATCGGTGAAAACTGTAAAATCCGAAAGAACGGTATACTACAGCAGGCGCGAATGTGCTATACTGTTACTCATGTATTCTTTTAGCCGTTTGATGGCGCCTTATCGTTCGGGAATAGAAAAACCCAATGCCCCGGAAGGAGGCAGATATCCCAGATGCGTGAAGTAGACTCCCAGCAACCCAGAAAAATCTCTACAGAGTCCGCTGTGAACGGTTCTTCTCAATATGATTCTGCACAGCAAGGATCTTCTGCGACCAAATCGAAAAAGAAAAAGCGCTTCCGTCTGCATCCGTTGCATATCCTAGGGGGCCTTTTTCGGCTTTTGTTCAACGTGATAGGCTGTACGCTCTGTTTGATTGTGATGGTGTGTTGCGTGGGCGGCGTGCTGCTCTCCATGTATGTTGTGCAGGTCACGGCGGACGATGACGAAGTGCTGGATCTGGACAGCTATGAACTGGCGCAAACCAGTATCGTCTATGATATGAACGGCGATGAATACGCCACCTGGACAGGAAACAGCGACCGCATCTGGAAATCACTGGCGGAGATGCCGGTCAATCTGCAGAATGCCGTCATCGCCGTAGAGGATAAAGACTTCTACTCCGAGACTTATGGCATCAACTTCAAGCGAACCCTTGCTGCGGTTCTCAACGAGTTTACCGGAGAAAGATTGTTGGGAGAGCGTCAAGGCGCTTCGACGCTGGAACAACAGCTGATCAAAAATCTGACGGGCGACAACAGCATCGATATCATGCGCAAAGTGCGGGAAATCTTCCGCGCCATAGGGATTTCACGTCGTTACAGCAAAGAGACGGTGCTGGAGGCCTATCTCAATACCATCCCGCTGACGGGCACCATCGGCGGCATGGAGGTCGGCGCCAATGAGTATTTCGGCAAGACCGTCAGCGAACTGGATCTCGCGGAGTGTGCGACCTTGGCTTCAATTGCCAAAAGTCCCACGAATTATAATCCGCGTACCAATCCGGAAAACCTGATCCAGCGCCGCAATTATATTCTTTCCTTGATGCGCAACCAGGGCATGATCTCTGAGAGCGAATGTGAAGCGGCGCAGGCAGAGCCGCTTCTTATGGCGGAGGAGAACAGCGTTACGGCGAACAGCAACGTCTACAATACGTTCTCCTCCCTTAACAGCTGGTTTACCGATGCCCTGTTTGAGGACGTCATCGATGCCATTGTTGAGAATAAAGAAATGACCCCGGAAGAAGCTCGCAGCATTGTGTACAACGGTGGCTTGCGGATTTATTCCACTGTGGATCCAGACTTGCAGTCTTCGCTGGAGGAAATGATGCTGGACCCCGGCGACAAGCGCTTTGCACCAGGCTGGCATGAAGAAGCGGTTAACACATCGGTGAATGCCGAGACGGGTCATATCGAATATGACACAAACGGATGGCCGATTGATGCGGATCGCGACTGGGCCATCTTTTCCCAGGGGGATATTCCCGTTTATACAAATGAAGAGGCGAATGAATTCAAGACCAGCGTCAACAGCAGCGGCAACCTGGTGTTCTACCGCCGTGTGCGAACACAGGTTTCCGCCGCAGTCCTCGATTATGATGGAAATATCCGTGCGATTACCGGCGGCCTGGGAGAAAAGAAATACGACCTGGCATTAAACCGAGCGACTGTGCCGCATCAGACCGGTTCTACCATGAAGCCGATCGGCGCCTACTGTCTTGCGTTAGAAAACCGCATCATCAACTATTCTTATCCAGTTTGCGATATTCCACTCTACTTACCATCCGATAAAATGGTGTTGGATACCGACAAAGTCCGAGCCCTGGGATTGAGTTACAGCATTTATGACGAGGCCAATCGTGCGCGCGACGACATCTGGAAATCCTGGCCGGAAAACTATAACGGTGTCGGCGGCAACGGCAACATGATGCTGGTTTGGGATGCGCTGCGCCAGTCCTACAATACCGTAGCGGTACAAATCGGCAATGTTGTGGGACCGGATCACATTTTTGACTTTGTCACCAATACGCTGCACTGCGAACATTTGATCGGTCAAGAGGAGGGCGAGGTTACCAACGATGTGGGACTGGCACCGATGGTGCTGGGCAGCCAGAGCGAAGGAATGACGGTTGTGGAATTGGCCGGCGCGTACTCCATCTTTTATGACGGTTCCTTTACAACCCCCCACTACTTTACCGAGATCTATGATTCCAACGGCAATCTTTTCCTGGATAACACGAAAAATATTTCTACGACCCAGGCAATCCGCCCCGACACCGCCGCCATCATGAACCGTATGCTGATGAACGTCCTCAAGCAGGGGGGAACGGCGTCCGGAATGGCGCCGCAGATGGAAAACGGTATGGAATCTGCGGCAAAGACCGGTACTACGCAGAACGGCAATGATTTTACTTTTGTCGGCCTCACGCCCTATTATGTAACAGCGCTCTGGTACGGCTTTGACAAACCGGTCAGCTTGTACGATTACAATATTCACTACGGCACACCGATCCAGCAGGCCTGGAAGGATTTGATGGAGGACGTCCAGGCAAATCTGGAATACAAGACGTTCCCGATGCCGGAAAACGTAGTCGAAGCGCACTTCGATTCCTCGAGCGGAGGTGTGATTGAAAGCGGCGGCATGGTCGGCTATTATACCGAGGATAACATGTTGCGCAACGAGGATCTGGCGGCGGTGACGCAGCCCGAAGAGGACGAGGAGGATATGCCCGGCATAACCCTACCGGATGAGATCCCGGATGATTCCTCTCCGCCGGATGATTCCACCCCGCCGGACGATTCCTCCCCGCCGGATGAGGAACAGGGCGGTTCGTCTTCGTGGTGGGGTGTCTTCGGTTAAATGTTTGCCCAGCATGTGCCACCCCGCTCTTTGACGCGGGGTGGTTTGGTATGCAGCCGGGATCTAAATTTCGCGTACTAAATCGTAACGGGATGGCCTAAAAATTTTCACCCCGTTTGATGGGCCGCTGTGCAAACTGACAAAATGCTGTTATTATCTGCCCTTTGGCTTGCATGTGAACCGTCTGTGTGCTATCCTGTTTTTGTACAGTAAACATTTGTCTACAAGGGAGATACACTTATGGCCGAACAACAGTTCCTTTTGGTAGATGCGCGCGCTTTGCCGAGCGTGTATAAACAGGTTTTGAAGGCGAAGGAACTGCTGGCCTGCGGTCAGGTGGGCAGTATTTCCGCAGCTGCAAAGGCAGTCGGCATATCCCGCAGTGCCTTTTATAAATACAGAAACGTCGTCTTTGACGCACAGAGTGGGCGCGACACCGTTACGGTGATTGCCACCTTGCTGGATCACACCGGCGCCTTGCAAAGCCTTCTCTCCGGCATATCCGCTGCTGGTGCCTCTGTTGTGACGATTACGCAATTCCAGCCCAAAAACGGTACGGCCCAGGTCGAACTGACTATGCGAACCGGGACAATGCAATTTACGGTCGATGAACTTCTCTATCGATTGGCTTGCGAACCGGATGTGGTTGAAGTTCGGCGCAGCGCATAGAAAGACGGGTCAGATCCGGCGTCGGTCGGTTTTCGCTTCCCTTTTCGCCAAAGACGACCACGCGCGTCTTCCTATGGGATTTAAAGGAGGTGTGTTATGGCGAACATAGCCATTTTAGGATTTGGGACGGTCGGAAGCGGTGTGCTGGAGATTTGTCGGCGCAATGCGAGCGCTATTGCCCGCCGCGCAGGGGAGCCGGTGACGGTTCGATATATTTTGGACGTACGCGATTTTTCCGCCTCTCCGGATGCGGATCTATTTGTTGACAGCCTGGATACCATTTTACAGGATGAGAGTGTCCGAACGGTGGTTGAGACCATCGGTGGTACCAAGTTTGCTTATCCCTATGTAAAACGCTGCCTTGCGTCGGGGCGCAGCGTCTGTACCTCCAACAAAGAGATGGTAGCCGCTTACGGCGCCGAGCTGCTCGCACTCGCCAAAGCCAACGGTGTCGCATTCCTCTTTGAGGCGAGTGTCGGCGGCGGAACGCCGATTATCACGCCGATGCATCAGTGCCTGGCGGCCAACCATGTTCATGCCATTCAAGGCATCGTCAACGGAACAACCAATTTCATCTTAACCCATATGAAAGAAGAGGGTATGGAGTTTGCGGATGCTCTTCACATGGCACAGCAAAAGGGTTACGCAGAGACCAGGGATCCCAGTGATGATGTGGACGGAATAGATGCCTGCCGTAAAATTGCCATCCTCTCCAGCCTGGCCTGCGGGCATCACATTTACCCAGACAACATCCCCACGCGCGGGATCCGACAGGTGACGCGGGATGACATTCGCGCGGCGACCTCGCAGGGTTGTACCATCAAACTGATCGCCTGGTATCGCGAGGCAGAAAACGGTCAGCCAGCTGCCGGTGTGGAACCGATGTTCGTCCCCAATACAAACCAGTTGGCCGGTGTGAACGATGTCTTTAACGCCGTTTTGATGCAGGGGGATATGTTGGGCGATGTCGTGTTCTACGGCCGAGGCGCCGGCAAACTACCGACCGCGTCCGCGGTGGTCGCGGACGTGATTGATTCTCTGCAGCGCGGTGTGCGTATCCATGATACCCTGTTCTGGGAACCCGCCGAGAAACCAGACGGGCTTTTACCGGATCCGGACTGCTGCCCGCGCTATCTGGCAGCCTGTAAAATTCCAGGCGCCGTGTTGCGGCAGCTTGCCGGTGACGGATCCAGACTGGTACTGGACAGCGCCTCACGGGCCGCGGTACTGACCGAACCGCTAAACGCCGCCGAAGCAAAGGATCTGTGCGCGAAAGTCGAACTGCTGGGCGGCGAGGTTTGCCTCGCACTCAAACAAATGCCATCCTGATCTGTATGGCTCGATGCGGTTCGCACTTTGAGGTTTTGATAACCAGGATGCGGAAATCTGAGGTTTGGTACTCTATCCGGCTGTGGCTTTCTGCCTATAATGACCATCTGTAGAGAAAGGTGTTGTGATGGCGAAAACGATCGTCAAGGTTACGGTGCCCGCCACCAGCGCCAATGTGGGTGCGGGGTTCGATTCTTTGGGGTTGGCGCTTTCGCTCTACAATGAGTTTACGTTTACCCCCTCGGATCGTGTGCGCATTGTACCGATCGATGATGCGCGCATTCCGTTGGGCCCCAATAATCTCGTCTATCGAAGCGCAAGAGCGGTGTATGATCAGCTGGGAATCCCGCTCATGGGCCTGACCATTACCCAGTCGAACGCCATTCCGATCACGCGCGGCCTGGGATCCAGTTCAGCCTGTATCGTGGCTGGCATTCTGGGTGCCAATGCGCTGCTGGGTGACAAGCTCACACGCCAGCAGATGCTCACCCTGGCAACCGCCATTGAGGGTCACCCGGATAACGTCGCGCCCGCCCTGCTGGGCGGCTTCGTGATCAGCGTCTATGACGAGGGCCAGGTTTATACAGTCAAAAAGGATATTGATGAGGATCTCGCCTTCGCCGCGTTTATACCGGATTTTCGGCTTCTGACTTCCAAGGCGCGCGCGGTGCTGCCGCAGATGGTCCCCCATAAGGATGCCGTCTACAACCTGTCCCGCTCTGCGCTGGCTACGGCAGCTTTCTGCGAGGGCAATTACGCCTTGTTGGGGGTCGCCACCAAAGACGCGCTGCATCAGCAGTATCGTCTGCCTCTCATCGAGGGCGGGGACGAGGTTTTGGATCTCGCGCAGGATCTTGGCGCACTGGGCGTGTACATTTCCGGCGCCGGTCCTACCATTGTGGCTGTCGTCCACAGGGATGACACGGAGTTCTTTACAAGGGCCGAGGCTTTGCTGCGCAGTGGGTCTGTCCATCTGCAACGGTTTACGTTGCATCGCTTTCTGGCCGACAATACCGGCGCCGTTGTAGAGTATACGCACAAAGCGTAGCGTCTCTTATCAAGACAAAAGCGGCAGGCACAGCGCACCCTGCCGCTTACTCTGCGAGCGGATTTTCTTATCGTATATCGCTTTTTGCTCTTGTCAAAGTGTTTTGATCGGGAGGAATCTATTTGGCATTTATTGTACAGAAGTTTGGCGGCACGTCGGTTCGCGATCGCGCGCGCATTTTTAATGTGGCCCGCATCATCATGAGTGCGCGTGCGCAGGGACATCAGGTTTTGGCAGTCGTTTCCGCGCAAGGGGATACGACCGATGACTTGATTGCGAAGGCGGCGGAAATCACCAATCATCCCTCACAGAGAGAGATGGATATGTTGCTGGCGACCGGTGAGCAGATCTCCATCGCGCTGCTCACGATGGCGCTGCAGGAACTGGGCATTTCTTCGGTCAGCCTGACCGGTTGGCAGGCAGGTTTTGTCACAGATAGAGCCTATACAAAGGCCCATATCCGGCGTATCGATACAGAACGTGTGGAGAGCGAGCTCGCCCGCAACCGCGTTGTTGTGGTGGCGGGTTTTCAGGGGCTCAATACCAGCGAAGATATCACAACGCTGGGGCGCGGCGGCAGTGATACCAGCGCGGTTGCGTTGGCCGCAGCCCTTCACGCGGATCGCTGCCAGATCTTTACCGATGTTGAGGGTGTCTACACCGCGGATCCGCGTATGATACCCCATGCGCGCAAATTGCGCGAAATTACGTTTGACGAGATGCTGGAACTCGCCACATCAGGCGCACAGGTACTCAACAACCGCAGTGTCGAGTTAGCCAAAAAATATAACGTGGAGCTTGAAGTCCTCTCCAGTCTTAATCCGGTACCCGGAACATTGGTGAAGGAGGAAACCGATTTGGAAGGTATGTTGATCAAGGGCGTTGCCAAAGACACAAACGTGGCCGTCATCTCGATTTTGGGTGTTCCGGATGTGCCGGGTATGTCTTTTAAAGTGTTTGGGCTTTTGGGGCAGCGCAACATTAACGTCGATATTATCCTGCAAAGTACCGGTCGGGATAACCATAAGGATCTGATTTTCACGGTTCCGCGCGATGACGCCGAGAGTGCCCTCTCCCTCTTGCGTGCCAACAAAGCCCGGTTCGGCGGCGGCGAAATTTTTGTAAAAAAAGATATCGCAAAGGTCTCCATCGTGGGCGCCGGCATGCAGAGCCATGCCGGTGTCGCGGCGACCATGTTCGAGGCTCTGGCGGCACAAAACATCAATATTCAAATGATCTCCACAAGCGAGATCAAGATCAGTGTGATCATTGATGAAAAACAGGCGGACCGCGCCGTAGAGGCGATCCATGACGCCTTTATCCACTAAAAGCGATCCAAACAGGCCTTTGATCTCAGCGCTGCCTAATTGAGACTTTTTCCAAAGAAGGCGAGCTCCTGACTGACAGTGGCCATCAGTTCGTCAAACTGATCCGGTGTTAAGCTCTGCGCCCCGTCGCTTTTGGCGCGCGCGGGATCGTTGTGAACCTCGATCATAAGGCCGTCCGCGCCAACCGCGACCGCCGCCTGCGCCAAACTGGGAACCAGGAAAGAAAGCCCCGCCGCGTGGCTGGGATCCACGATCACGGGCAGGTGCGTCATTTTTTTCAGCATCGGCACGGCGGAAAGATCCAGTGTGTTGCGCATACTTGTCTCAAAGGTTCGGATTCCGCGCTCACACAAAATGACATTGCGGTTGCCCTGCGCCATGATGTACTCCGCGCTCATCACCAGCTCTTCTAAGGTGGAAGAGAGACCGCGCTTGAGCAAGATGGGCGTATCGAGCCTTCCCACCGCTTTTAGCAGCTCAAAGTTCTGCATATTCCGCGCGCCGATTTGAATCATGTCCACACCGGCGCGCTGAAACAGGGGAATGTGCTCGCTGTTCATCAGCTCAGTCACGATGGGCTGCCCTGTCAAAGCGCGTGCCTTGCAAAGCAGGGAAATGCCCTCTTCTCGAAGCCCCTGAAAAGAATAGGGACTGGTTCTGGGCTTAAACGCCCCTCCGCGCAAAATGCCGGCACCGGACGCTTTGACGCGCCGCGCAACATAGCAGATTTGCTCTTCGCTCTCAACGCTGCAGGGCCCTGCCATCACCGCAAAATACCCGCCGCCGATTTTGACTGCATGCTCTGCGTCGCCGATGGTGATCACGGTATCGGCCGGGTGAAATTTGCGGTTTGCTATTTTGTAAGGCTCACTCACACGTCGACAGCTCTCCACCACGGGATTCGCCAGTACCCAGCTCTCCGCTACGGCCTTGGTGTCGCCGATCAAACCCAAAATGTGGGTATCGCTGCCCACGCTGTCGTTGATTTGCAATCCCATCGCTTCCAGCTCTTGGCAGAAAGCCTGAACCTTTTCTGTGGGCGCATCTTGTTTTAAAATGATAATCATGTTTTTCCTTTCCCTGTAAAGAGAAGAGAGTTTAACAAAAGCGGCAGCAGAATTCTAGCACTTTAAAGCGCTAAAGTCAAGGGGCGCGCCGTTGTTGCGCAGGGCGATGCCTGTGTGTCGGCATAAAAGCGGGCAGCCTTCTGGGTCGCCGGCTTTCACCGCGAGCTGCTGGAAAAATACGAAAGAGAAGAGTTGGGAACTGGCTATGACGATCGCTTTGCCAAAGCA
This sequence comes from uncultured Subdoligranulum sp., assembly GCA_964560675.1. Lineage (GTDB taxonomy): Bacteria > Bacillota > Clostridia > Oscillospirales > Ruminococcaceae > Gemmiger. The sequence continues at coordinate 66,832 of CAZLMA010000007.1, forward strand.
AGCGGCGCAGCTGCTGAGCGCGTTACAGAAGGCGGGCTTCAGCGCTTTTGTTGTGGGCGGCTGTGTGCGCGACTGTCTGCTGGGCCGCGAGCCTGTCGACTGGGACCTTTGTACCTCTGCTCAGCCTGCGCAGATAAAAGCGCTGTTCGCACGCGATTCGCTGCTGTTAACCGGGGAAAAGCACGGCACAGTTGGTGTTGTGCGCGATGGACATCTCTTTGAGATCACGACATACCGCTTAGATGGCGCCTATTCCGACAACCGGCGCCCGGACAGCGTTACCTATGTTTCTGATATTCATCAAGATCTGGCTAGACGAGATTTTACCATCAATGCCATGGCGTGGGCGCCCAATTTGGGGCTCATCGACGATTTCGGCGGCCTTTCCGACCTGAAATCCGGTGTGATACGCTGCGTGGGCGATGCGAATGCGCGCTTTCAGGAGGATGCGCTTCGCATGTTGCGCGCCTTGCGCTTTGCGGCGCAACTGAACTTTGCGATCGATCCCGATACGGCCGCTGCGGGTGTGGGGCAGCGGGGGCGCTTGCAGCACATTTCAGCGGAGCGCCTTTTTACCGAGATTGACAAATTGTTGTCAGCCCCCGCTGCGGGTCGTATTCTCGCGCAATATGCAGAAGTTCTGGCGGGTGCGCTGCCGGAAATTCTGCCTTGCCTGGGTGAAGGGCGAGACGCAATGGATACAGGTGCGGTGTGGCGGCAAACGGCGGCGGCAGTCGGAAACGCCGCGGGGGGCTCCCAGCCGGAGTTGCCGGCACAGCAAAGGCGCTGTGTACTTTGGGCGTTGCTCTTGCATGATTTGGCAAAACCGCTGTGCGATCCCGTAACGGTTAACGGATCCGTTCAATATCCGGATCATCCGGCGCGCGGCGCAAAGCTCGCTGCCGCAGTTTTGGGGCGCCTAAAGGCACCCGGGGAACTGAGGCGTGCGGTTCCGCCACTTGTTGCCGCCCACAATCAAGAGCTTCCCGCGCAGGATTCGCAGGTACTCTCGCATTTAAACCGCTATGGGCCGGAATTTTTGCATGAGCTATGTGCCATACAGTATGCGGACAGGGCCGCCGGAGCCGATCGCACCGACAAAGCGCGAACGGACGAAATCGAAGTGTTTTCCTCCTTACTGGAAAAACTGGAACAAAACGGCTGCTACCGAGTTTCACAACTGCAAGTAAACGGTGAGGATGTTCTGGCCGCCGGGATCCCCCCGGGGCCGGCGGTGGGGGAGGTACTGCAGGCGCTTTTGCGCCGGGTGATGAGCGGTTCACTGCCGAATGAGCGCGCTGCCCTGCTTGCGGCGCTGGCTTCTGGGGAGCTTTGAGAGACACAGATCAATTTCACTCGGCTTGATTTCTGTATCCCGCAAACCCGCCCTACGGTTGAAAAGCAAAATCCGATGTGCTATACTGGTTGTGTTGTAAAGTTTGAAATGCGATATCGAGGTGCTTCACGATGTCCGGACATAGCAAGTGGAATAATATCAAGCGCAAGAAAGAAAAAACGGATGGCGCGCGCGCCAAGGTCTTTACCAAGATCGGCCGTGAGATCGGTGTCGCCGTTCGCGAGGGTGGGGCAGACCCCGCATCCAACGGCAAATTGGCAGCTCTGATCGCCAAGGCCAAAGCCAATAATGTGCCCAACGAAAATATCCAGCGCATTATCAAGCGCGCCGAGGGTGGCGACAAGACCGAGTACGAGGCAATCACCTACGAGGGATACGGCCCGGGCGGGATTGCGGTGATGGTGGAAACACTCACGGACAACCGCAACCGCACCGCCGCCAATCTGCGCCATTATTTTGACAAGTTCGGCGGCAACCTGGGGCAGATGGGCTGTGTCGGCTTTTTGTTCCGGCAAAAGGGCCTGATCGTGGTGGACCTGGAGGATAAAGATCCCGATGTGCTGATGATGGATTCTCTTGACGCCGGCGCAGAGGATTTTGACGCGGGCGATGAGGTGGCCGAGGTTACCACAACATCGGAGGATTTCACGTCCGTTTGTGAGGCGCTGGGGGCAAAGGGCTATACCTTCCTTTCCGCGGACGTCGCGCAGATCCCCATCAATACGACCACCCTTACGGATCCCGGTCAGTTGGCCAATATGGCGAAATTGCTGGATGCGCTGGATGACGATGACGACGTGCAAAACACATGGCATAGCCTTGAAAACGAAGAGGATCTGGATCGCTAGGGTGCGCTTTTAAGCTACCCCGTAACCCAATGCAGGGGCACGCGGAACGCGCCCCTGCATTGTGTGTGGCAAGCGGAGAGAGGACGCGTTCACTTTTTTACATTGTCTATCGATTTTCCGGGGACATTCCAAAAAGATCGTCAAAGCGCAGGGGATCCACTGCAAAAAAGAAGGGAAGGAAGGGGCGCTGTGCCAAGCATTGTCTGTCCGCACTGTCTGCAGCCGCTGGACTTGCCACTGCAGCCGACTTGCCCGCGCTGCGGGCAATCGATGCTAAACGGCAACCCTGCCGGAGCGCTCCCTTACGGTACGCTGCTGGGTGGGTGCTATACGGTCGGCAACTACCTTACCGCCGACGGCGATGGCCTGTGCTATCAAGGCGTAGAGAATCAGCACCGGCGCTATGTAAAAATCAAGGAGTTCTTTCCGGTCACTTTGTGCAACGGCAGAAGCAGTGATGGCAGCCTTTTGCTGCAGGAGGGGCACGAGGTACTTTTTAAAACAAGCCTGATGGACTTTAAGGATCTGTATGAGGATCTGTTAAACATCGGAGAGGTGGAGGGACTTTCCCGCATTTTGGACGTCTGGGAAGAGAACAATACCGTCTACGCGGTGGAAGAGAGCTTTAAGGGCATGACGCTGACACATTATCTGTCCCTTCGCCCAAGGCCGATGTCCCCGACGGAAGCGTGTGACCTGCTCAGCCCCGTGATGCACGGTGTTATGGCGATGCACAAGGCGGGTCTTGTCCACCGCGGTATTTCTCCCGACACCATCCTGCTCCCCGTCAACGGAACGGCCGTCCTGACCGGCTACGGAACGCTCGGTCTGCGCACCCGGGGCAGCGAACTGAAATGCCAGCTTTATGAAGGCTATGCGGCGCCAGAACAGTATTCTGTGGTGGAGTTTTCCGGCGCATACACAGACGTCTATGCGTTAGCGGCCGTTCTATACCGGATGGTCACTGGCAAAAGACCTCCGGACGCCCTGGGTCGGCGCCAGCACGATACGCTGGAATCCGCCCACAGCCTGGAGTCCGGTGTTCCGGTGTATTTTGCTCGCGTGTTGTCATGTGCCTTGCGGCCGGATCCGATCAAGCGCATGCAAACCGTGCCGGAGCTGGAACACGCGCTGGCAGATCCCGGTGTGGCCGACGAGATGCTCAACCGCGGCGAACAGCAAGTCAGCACCAAAAAAATTTTGGCCGTATCGTTGGCAGCTTCCGTTGTGATCGTGGCCTTCCTCTGGGCAATATTCGGTACCGAGGTGCGCGGCGCGAGAGATTCCGTACCCTCCGTGAATCCAGATTCCTCCGTTTCACCGGATGGGGCAGCCGGAACGGAACTGGTCCCAAACCTGATCGGGAAAAATTACGCGGAAGAAATAGAAGGCAACGAACTCTACGCGGGCTTTACGATTGTTCTGCGGGAGGAAAACTCCAGAACGGTCCCGCAGGGCGCCGTTATCGGCCAGGAGCCGATGCCGGGCACCGTAAAGCAACCGGATCAGGAATTGATTCTTACGGTCAGCATCGGGCCGGAGTTGGTGACAATGCCCGTGGTTGTCGGCTTTGAACGCAGTGAAGTGGAAGAGCTTCTCGATGCGGCAGGGATCCGCTATGTGTTTGTAGAACACGATATTTACACAGACGCACCCTTTGTAGGCCGTTTTGTGGGGGAAGTGGTTACCTGCAGCGTAAAGCCGGGCACACAGTTTGACCCGGAAAAAGTGACGGTGGAGATGGCTGTCGCGGGTGTTGTAGCGCCATAGGAGAAAAGTGGAATGCGCGACCTGGCATTTACCATGCGCACGCGGCTTTCAGTTGAGGCACACGGTATTTATATACAAAAGGCAGGGGCTCCCACGGGAACCCCTGCAAAAATTTTGCTATTGTCTTTATAAAGCGTACCGAGATTAATACATCCCGTCCATGCCACCGGCCGGCGCGGGAGGAGCCGGAGGCTCCGGAAGATCGGCAACCAGGCTCTCTGTGGTCAGCACCATGGCGGCGACGCTCGCGGCGTTCTCCAGGGCAGAGCGGGTAACCTTGGTCGGATCCACAATACCGGCTTCGATCATATCATCCACATACTCTTCCTTCTGGGCGTCAAACCCATAATTGAGTTTGCCCGCAGCCATAATGTTGTTGATAATCACACTGCCTTCTAACCCGGCATTGGCAACGATCTGACGCAGAGGACTCTCCAACGCCTTGCGCAAAATCTTCGCGCCGGTGCGCTCATCACCAGACAGGCCCTCGATCAGTTTGTCAACGGCAGGGATAGCCCCCAGGTTGGCGACACCGCCGCCCGCGACAATGCCTTCTTCGACGGCAGCCTTGGTGGCGTTGAGCGCATCCTCGATGCGGAGCTTCTTCTCTTTCATCTCCACCTCGGTTGCGGCGCCGACTTTGATAACCGCTACGCCGCCGGCCATCTTCGCCAGGCGCTCCTGCAGTTTTTCCTTGTCAAAATCGGACGTTGCATTCGCAATCTGATTGCGAATCTGCGCGATGCGGTTGGAAATCGCGGTTTTCTCGCCGGCGCCGCCGACGATCGTGGTATTATCCTTGTCTACCTTAACCTGCCTTGCGGTACCCAGCAGATCCAGGGTGGCGTCCTTTAGCTCATAGCCGAGGTCGCTGCTGATAACCGTGCCGCCAGTCAGAATCGCAATGTCCTCCAGCATTTCCTTGCGGCGATCGCCAAAACCGGGCGCCTTGACCGCGACGACGTTCAAACCACCGCGAAGACGGTTGATAATCAAATTGGAAAGCGCGTCGCCCTCGATATCGTCGGCAATGATCAAAAGCTTGCGGCCGGACTGAATGACCTGCTCGAGCAGAGGTACCAAATCCTGGAACACGCTGATTTTTTTATCCGTGATCAGCACGCTGGCATCCTCATACACGGTCTCCATCTTCTCTGTGTCGGTAACCATGTAGGGCGTCACATAGCCGCGATCGAACTGCATGCCCTCGACAACCTCGGTATATGTCTCCGCGGTCGTCTTATTTTCCTCAATCGTAATGACGCCGTCAGCGGTGACCTTTTCCATCGCATCCGCAATCAGCGCTCCGATCTCGGCGTCACTGGCGGAAACCGTGCCAACACGGGCAATGTCCTTGGTACCGTTCACTTTTTGGCTGTGGCTCTTTACCGCGTCCACGGCGACGGCCGTAGCCTTCTGGATGCCCCTCTTGATGTCCATCGGGTTGGCGCCGGCGGCCACATTTTTCATGCCCTCCGTAACAAGCGCCTGCGCCAAAACGGTGGCGGTTGTCGTGCCATCCCCGGCCGCGTCGTTTGTCTTGGTAGCAACTTCCCGCACCAACTGCGCGCCCATATTCTCGAACTCGTCTTTGAGCTCAATCTCTTTGGCAATGGTCACGCCGTCATTCGTGATGGCGGGGCTGCCGAATTTTTTACCCAGAACGACATTGCGTCCCTTGGGGCCAAGCGTAATTTTAACGGTATCGGCCAGTTGATCAATGCCAGCGCAAAGCGCTTTGCGCGCGTCTTCCCCTTGTTTGATTTGCTTTGCCATTGTATATTTCTCCTTTACGTATCAACGCTTAAGTGGAATCGCTATGGAACCACATCGTTTATAAAAGAATACCTCTTTTAAGAAAACGACACAAACCGATCAAAATCCGTTTGTTAGCATTGTTCACTCAACGATTGCCAGAATATCACTTTGACGGACGATGGTACACTCTTCCCCATCCACCTTAACCTCGGTGCCGGAATATTTGCTCGTGAGAACTTTATCGCCAACCTTGACGAGCATCTCAACTTCTTTACCCTCCACAAGGCCGCCGGGACCAACAGCCAGAACCTCTGCTACCTGCGGTTTCTCTTTGGCGGAGCCGGAAAGAATCAGGCCGCCCTTGGTGGTCTCCTCTTCTTCAACCAGCTTGATGACAACACGGTCAGCCAATGGTTTAATTGTCATAACGCAAGAACCTCCTACAAAGTCATATCGGAAATTTTGTTCTTAGCACTCTTGCCATCTGAGTGCTAAACCTATTATATCCGCTTTTCTCAAAAAATCAAGCACATTTCCAAAATTTCATATAAAGTTCAAATTTATCCCATCGGGCGGGGGCAATTCCGTGCATGAAGGCGAAAAGCCGCTCTTCCCATTTTGCCGCACTGTGCTCTGAATCGGCCTGTTTTTAATAGCTGTCACGCATTTTCTTTCGCAGTTTGCGCCAGATATTAAACGCGGAGATCGCAAGGGCCAGTACCAGGAACACAATTACCAGCCAGCCGCTGCCGTTTTCGTCGTAGCTCTTCATCTCGCTCCACTTTGCGTCCATGGCGGCGTTGATTTCCGGCGGCAGTGTTACAAACACCTGTGCCTTCTCCATCACCTCTGCGGCGGGATACGCGATCGGGCTGTTTTTCACGTCATCATCCAGCATTTCGCGCACGGCGGGAATCGGCGTGGAGTATCCGATATAATCGATGTTATAAAACGCCACCTCCGGTTCGCACATATAGTTGATAAACAGTTCCGCGGCCTCTTTGTGCGGTGCGTCGATGGGAATACACATACTGTCAACAAAAAAGTTTACGCCCTCGACGGGGTGCACAAAAGCCAGGTCGGGATTATCGTCGATCATGGTCAGCGCGTCACCCGCGTAGTAGGGCGCCAGAGCCGCCTCGCCGCCCGCCATTTTGTCAAAGATTTCATCCATTACATAGGCTTGTACAATCGGCTTTTGTTCTGTCAGCTTGGCCATCACGGTATCGACCTGCTCAACGCTCTGCGGATTGAGCGGGTAGCCCAATATCGCCGCCGCGATCGCATAGGCGTCGCGGGAATTGTTGAACATCAACACGTTGTTCGCGTACTCGATATCCCACAGAGCCGTCCAGCTGGTAGGAGCCTGCTCCACTATGGTGGTGTTATACACAAGGCCGGTTGTACCCCAGGTATAGGGAACGCTGTATCGATTCTCCGGATCAAAATCCCAGCCGAGATATTCTTCGCCGATCTGTGAAAAATTCGGAATGTTTTGCAGATCGAGCTCTGCCAGCATCTCTTCTTCGATCATGCGCCCAACCATGTAATCCGAGGGAATGATGACGTCATAGGCCGCGCCGCCGGATTTGAGTTTGGCGTACAAACTCTCATTGGAGTCAAAGGTCGTATAGTTGACGCGTATGCCGGTCAAATCCTCAAAAGCGGCCAGAATGTCTACAGATCCGTCAGAGCCGTCTGAGATGTATTGCCCCCAGTTATAGACGTTCAGGGTGATATTGTCAGCGGAAAAGCGTGTCCAGTCATACTCTTTTGACACCGCGATCTCCGCGCCTGGCGAGACCGCCTGCGCTGGTGCAGTCAAGCCAAAACGGGTACTGAGCAGCAAAGCGGTCATCAACATCAAAAAGCGCTTTTTGTTTTTCATCGGGACCGCATCCCTTCCGCAGAGAGCGCTCTGCGCACGGCCTCCTGGTCGCGCTTGTAGGCGCGGCTGTCCAGCCAGTTGGAGACAAGAATGATGGTCAGGATCACAAGGAACATAACGGTGGACAGGGCGTTGATCTCCGGGCTGACACGGCGCCTGGTCATGCTGTAAATCTCGATGGGCAGGGTTTGCATGGTTCCCGCGTTAAAGTAAGAGATGATAAAATCATCGATGGAATAGGTCAAACAGATTAAAAACGCCGAGAAGATCGCCGGTGTCAGCTGCGGGATGATCACTTTGTAAAAAGCCTGCGTGGGCGTACAGCCCAGATCCAGCGCGGCATTGTAGATACTGGGATCCAGCTGCCGCAGTTTGGGGCTCACGTTAAAAATCACATAGGGAACATTGAACGTGATATGGGCAATTAAAAGGGTGGTCCAGCCAAAAAGACCGTCTTCACCGCCCAGACCCATATTTTGCGCCATAACAAAGAGCAGCATCAGCGAGACACCGGTGATGATTTCGGGGTTGACGACGGGGACGTAGCTGATGTTGTTGATCAGCAGCTGTGCCTTGCGGCCCATCGCGTTGATGCCGACGGCGGCGAGCGTACCCAGTATCGTTGCGATAACCGAGGATACCAGTGCCAATACCAGCGATAGCCACAGCGCTGAAAGAATCGCGTCGTTGTGGAAGAGACTTACATACCAGCGCAGGGAGAATTTGGTGAAGACAGCCCTAGAGCGATTCTCGTTGAAGGAGTACGCGATCATCACCGCAATCGGCAGGTACATGAAGCCGAAGATAAGGATCAGATAGGTGCGCTGCATAAACGTCCCGGCTCGTTTGCTCATCTCACATCACCCCCTCCATCGATTCTTCGTCAAAGGTAGAAGTAAAGCTCATACACAGCAGCACAATGACCATCAGCACAAGGCTCATGGCGGAGCCGAGGTTTAAATTGTATGCGTTGCCCAGGAACTGCAATTCGATCAGGTCGCCGATCAGCAGGTTGGAACCACCGCCCAGCATACGGCTGATAATAAAAGTTGACACACTGGGCACAAATACCATCGTGATGCCGGTGGCAATGCCGGAACCGGAGAGGGGGATTAGGACCCGCGTCACCGTGTGAAACAAATTACAACCCAAATCCTGCGCGGCCTCGATGGTGGTATCGTCGATCTTCGTCATGGCCGTATAGAGCGGTAAAATCATGTAGGGCAGGTAGTTGTACACCATCCCCAGCACAACGGCGCCGGATGTGTTGATCAGCTGGAAGGGCCCCAGGCCGAAAAGGCCCAGCAGGCGGTTGATAAGACCGTTATTTTCTAAAAGACTCATCCAGGCATAGGTGCGCAGCAAAAAATTCATCCACATCGGGAGCATGACCAGCATCAAAAAGATATGCTGCTTGTTTACGCGCAGACGGCTGAGCGCATAGCCGACCGGAAAGGCCAAAACCAGACAGATCGCGGTGGCCTGTGCCGCCAAAATCAGGCTGCGCGCAAACACACCGGAATAGCGCCCGATCTGGGTTAAATTTTCAAGCGTAAACCGCACGCTGTGATCCGTTGCTGTGCCGGAGGGCGTAAAAGCGTACCAAATGACAATGAACAGCGGCACTACGATAAAAATCGTCATCCACACCAGGTAAGGAGCCGCCAGCCAGCGGGAGGCCTTGGATTTGCGCATCGGTCTTATACCTCCTCTTTTTTCATGATGTGGATTTCGTCGGGGCCAATGTTCATTCCGATGATTTCACCGGGTTGGCTGGCCTGTGTGGAATGGATGATCCACTCATACCCCTCCACATCGACGTGCATCTCAAAGTGGACGCCCTTAAAAATAACCTCTCTTACACATCCCGTCAAGGCGCCCGCGGAGGGCGGCACGATCTCAACATCCTCCGGGCGGATGACGACCTGTACCGGTGTATCGTTGCCAAAGCCCCGGTCCAGGCAGGCAAACTCATGCCCACCGAAGCTGACAAGAAAATCTCGAATCATCACGCCGTTCACAATATTCGAATCGCCGATAAACCTTGCGACAAACGCGTTGCAGGGCTCGTTGTAGATATCCTGCGGCGAACCGATCTGCTGGATATGGCCGCCGTTCATGACGACGACGGTATCCGACATCGTCAAGGCCTCTTCCTGGTCGTGCGTAACGTAGACAAACGTAATCTGCATCTCGCGCTGCAGGCGTTTGAGCTCCAGCTGCATCTCTTTTCGCAATTTTAAATCGAGTGCCCCCAGCGGTTCATCCAGAAGCAGCACGCGCGGGGAATTGACAAGGCTTCTCGCGATCGCCACGCGCTGCTGCTGACCGCCGGAGAGCTGATTGATGCTGCGCCGCTCATAGCCTTTTAGGCCGACGATCTCCAGCATTTCCAGAACTTTTTCGCGTATCGCATTCTCGCTTAGCTTTTTACCCCTGGCATCCCTCTGTAAGCGAAGACCAAAAGCGACATTTTCAAAGACGTTGAGATGCGGAAAAAGAGCGTATTTCTGAAATACCGTATTGACCTGCCGCTTGTAGGGCGGAAGGTTGACGATGTTTTGGCCATCAAAATAGACATTGCCCGATTTTGGCGTGATGAACCCGCCAATCACACGCAAGGTTGTCGTTTTTCCACATCCGGATGGACCCAGAAATGTGACGAACTCCTTGTCATGGATGTCGAGCGTAAGGCCGTCCAGGACCTTCTCACCGTCAAATTCTACGACAATGTCTTTGAGAGATAAAATCAGATTCTCATTCATTGGACTGCATCCCCCTTTGCGGAATTCCCCGTGAAAGCGGCTGGCCGGGCGGACCCCGTCCGCGGCTCTGCGCTCGCGAGTCAGCGCCAATTATGCCGCCCCGCAAAGGTTTGTTACACCGCCGTTCGCCCGCAAAAAAGGACGCCTGGTCCTTGCTTTGCGCCAACGAAAGCGGCTGCAGCGGCACATACAACGCCAATGTGTCAGGGCAGTGGAAAAAATTTGCCCTTAGATGCAACACAAGCCTTATTATACAGGATTTATCAGGCGTGTCAATGATTTTTAAGGGATTGCGTACCGGCAGGGCCCAAAGAAAGCACAGTGTGCCGAAAGGCACGAAAAGCCGCAGCCCTTTTAACTCTGCCTGCCGCTCCGGGCACATAAATCTCTTGGATCCGATCAATCCCTCGCGGTGTTGGCGGATTTGTGCAGGATGCGGGACTTTCCTTGTCAAGAACCGAATGAAGTGGCAAACTGATACTGGGTGCGCAGGTGTAAATTCGCTCATCCTGATTCCCGTTCCATTATCCCTAGAAGAGCGCGAAAAGAGAAAGAATGGAGATGCTCTCATGGCAATACTGAAAGATATCACGGTCGGAAGCCAACTGACGGGAATTGCCGGAAACGAGCCGGTCACGGTGGTCGCCGTCCAGTGGTACGGAACGAACGTCATAGAGATAACCTACAAAAACGCGCAGGGTATACCCGGGTCACAGCTCGTGCTGCGGGAAAATGAAGGCAGTATTCAGGTGAAGGCTGACCATCTGCCATGGAGCTTTGACGCGGATGGGAACCAGATGCGTCTTGCTTCCGAGGCGTACCGCATCAGCCTCGCGCATTTATTTGACCCCTACCTTGACGTGCATACTTCCTCCGTAGAGCCGCTGCCACACCAGATCTCCGCTGTTTATCAGGAGATGCTCCCGCGTCTTCCACTCCGTTACGTCCTAGCGGACGACCCCGGCGCGGGCAAAACGATCATGACAGGACTTTTCATCAAAGAGATGATCGCCCGCGGATCATTCAAAAGATGCCTCATTGTCACGCCCGGAAGCCTTGTGGAGCAATGGCAGGACGAGCTGTTCCAGAAATTCCATCTCCGTTTTGAGATCTTGACGAGTGACCGGATCGAGTCAGCGGTTACCGGCAACATCTTTCAGGAGGTGGATCTCTGTATCTGCCGATTGGACAAGCTGGCGCGCAATGACGCGATCCAGGAAAAGCTCAAGGTCACGTAATGGGATCTGGTCGTCTGTGACGAGGCGCATAAAATGTCCGCCACGGTCTGGGGCGGCGAGGTGAAATATACGCGCCGGTTCCTGCTGGGCAGGCTGCTCTCCAACATCACCAAGAACTTTCTGCTGCTCACGGCGACGCCGCACAATGGCAAGGAAGAAGATTTCCATCTGTTCCTCTCGCTCGTTGACCCGGACCGTTTTGAGGGGACGCACGGAAATTCGCAGCAGGCGGTGGATGTGAGCGATGTGATGCGCCGCCTGGTAAAAGAGGAATTGCTGAAATTTGATGGCACGCCCCTTTTCCCGGAGCGGATTGCCTACACCGTCAATTATGACCTCTCCGCTCCGGAGGCTGAGCTCTATGCCGCCGTGACGGATTATGTGCAGCAGGAATTTAACCGCGCGGACAAGCTGAACAACGACCGCAAGGTGACGGTCGGCTTCGCCCTTACCATCCTGCAAAGGCGGCTGGCCTCTTCCCCGCAGGCCATTTACCAGTCTTTGCGCAGGCGGCGGGAACGTCTGGAACGACGTCTTGCGGAGGAACAGCTGGGGAAACGCGCCGCAGACTACACGCAGGACTTTGCCGATCTGGAGGATGACGACCTGTCTGGCGAAGAACGGGAAGATATAGAGGAAAACATCGTAGACCACGCCTCCGCCGCCGCGACGATCGCGGAACTGGCGGCGGAGATCAAAACCTTAAAGCACCTTGAGCAGATGGCAAATCAGGTCCGCACAAGCGGCATCGACCGCAAATGGGAAGAACTGTCCCGCCTGCTGCAGGATAACGGGAAAATGTTAGGCCCCGACGGTCAGCGAGAGAAACTGATTATCTTTACAGAGCATAAGGATACGCTTAACTATCTGTCTGACAAAATCCGCACCCTTTTGGGCAGCGAGGAAGCGGTCATCACCATCCATGGCGGTATGCTGCGCGAGGAGCGCCACAAGGCCGAGCAGCTATTCAAGCAGGATGTCGGCGTCCGCATACTCATTGCGACAGACGCCGCCGGTGAGGGGATCAACCTGCAGCGGGCGCACCTGATGATCAATTACGACCTGCCATGGAACCCGAACCGTTTGGAGCAGCGCTTTGGCCGTATCCACCGCATTGGACAGACCGAAGTTTGCTATCTGTGGAATCTGGTCGCCTCCGAGACCTGGGAGGGCTTTGTGTTCCGGCGCCTTTTTGACAAGTTAGAGGAAGAACGTCAGGCGCTGGGCGGCAAAGTGTTCGACATTCTCGGCAAGATGACCTTTGATAACCGCCCCCTCAGAGACCTGTTGATTGAGGCGGTGCGCTATGGCAACGACCCGATCGTGAAAGCGAGGCTCAATCAGGTGGTTGACAATACCATCAACCGCGGGGAGTTTGAGAAGCTCATCAAAGAAAATGCCCTGACCGACGATGTGATGGATGTCCATACCGTCATGACGATCAAGGAAGATATAGAGCGCATGGAAGCGCACAGGCTACAGCCCCACTTCATTGAGGCCTTTTTTGTGGAGGCTTTCCAGTCGGTGGGCGGTAAGATTCGGCGCCGGGAGAAAGGCCGGTACGAGATCACGCTCGTCCCGTATGCCGTCCGCAATCATGACAGGAAGATCGGCTATGGGGAGCCTGTGCTGAACCGTTACGAGCGCGTCTGCTTTGATAAGGAATATTGCAAAGGAATATTGCAACGTACAGGGGCTTTCCCCGGCTGAACTGATCTGCCCCGGGCATCCTCTGCTCGATGCGACCATCGACCTTATCCGGGAGCGCAGTGTGGATGTGATGAAGCGCGGCGCGGTCTTTGTCGATGAGAATGATTATGGCACCGCCGCGAGACTTTTGTTTTACATAGAGGATTCCATCCAGGATGGGATTATCCAAAAAGACGGGACCCGGCGCACGATCTCCAAAAAGGTTCACTTCGTGGAGCTCCCTGAACAGGGCGACGCCGTCGGGGCCGGTTATGCGCCATACCTCGATTACCGCGCGGCGGACGAAACCGAAAAAACCGCTGTGCTGGGATGGGCAAAATCGCAGAAATGGCTCTGCTCCGGCGTGGAGGACAGGGCGAAAACCTATGCCATCACCAATCTGATCCCGCCTCATTTCGCCCAAGTAAAGGAACGCAAAGAGGCGATGTTAAATAGGACGGCCAAGGCGGTCAAGGACAGGATGACGGCGGAGATCCAGTATTGGGATTACCGCGCCGCAGAGCTTGCGCAAAAAGAAGCGGCTGGGAAAACCAATTCCAAGCTGAATTCCAAACTGGCTTCCCGCCGCGCGGACGACCTGACGGCCCGGATGCACTCTCGCCTTGCACAGATTGAGAAGGAACGACAAATCTCGCCCCTGCCGCCGGTGGTGACCGGCGGGGCGCTCGTCATCCCCAAAGGGCTCCTGAACACCTTAACCGGCCAGGTCGGACCGAATACCTTTGGAGTTGATGACCGGCGGACAATCGAATACGCCGCCATGAACGCCGTGATCCAGATCGAGACTTCTCTGGGATACAAACCCAGGGACGTAAGTGCCGCAAAATGCGGTTACGATGTGGAATCCCATGTGCCGCAATCCATGCGCGAGCGTCTCTCGGCTTGTGCGCTGCGATTGATAGAAGTAAAAGGCCGCGCCAAAGGCGCAACAACGGTAACCGTCAGCACGAATGAGATTCGGACTGCGCTTAACAGTCCGGAGGAATTCATACTGGCCATCGTGGAGGTGGACGGCGATAAAACGCACACCGTCTACCTGAAGCATCCGTTTAAGAATGCGCCCGATTTTACGGCGACCAGCGTGAATTACGATATGCAGGATTTGATCGCGGAATCTGAGATTCTGTATCAAGGGTAAGAGCTTTATTCAATTGTCATGCCAAAATGGAATTGTCCAGTCGCTGATTGGACAATTAGACATCAACATCCAAAGTGCTTTGATTAAGAAAGGTTTTTCCATGACTGACATGAAAAACGAAATGTTTATCGTATCTGACACAGGCTTGTCTTCATCCGAGGCCATAGATCAGTTTGGTATATGAGAAATGATGCATGTAATTCGTGGTAAGCAGGTCATTCTGGACAATGATCTGGCAATGTTGTATCAGGTGGAAACAAAAAGGCTCAATGAAGCAGCTAAACGCAATATATCGCGATTTCCAGAAAGATTCCGATTTCAACTGACGAAAATGGAGTATGAAAACTTGAAGTCGCAATTTGCGACTTCAAGTTCGGAAATAGATTATGGATATGGCGGCAGGAGAAAACTGCCGTACGCCTTTACTGAACAGGGAATTGCGTTGCTATCTTCCGTATTGCATAGCGATGTGGCGGTTCAGGTAAGCATTCGGATAATGGATGCATTCTTGGAAATGAGAAAGTATATGGCGAACGCATCCATATTTTTTGAGCGGTTGAATGAATTAGAAGAACAACAGGTTCGTTATCAAATAGCAAGAAAATTCAATTTGCAAGAACGAGGGAAAGAGTATGCTTGCTAAGAAGTTGATTGAAGTCGCGTTGCCTCTGGAAAAGATCAATGCGGAATCTGCAAGGGAGAAGTCTATCCGCCACGGCCATCCTTCTACTTTGCATCTATGGTGGGCGCGTCGTCCGTTGGCAGCTGCGCGGGCAGTCATCTGGTCAAGCCTTGTGGATGATCCTTCCTCTCATCCGGAGAAGTTCCCCACCGAGGAGGAACAAACCAAGGAGCGCCAGCGCCTGTTTAAGATTTTAGAGGAGCTTGTCGTCTGGGAAAACTCAAGCGATGAGCGCGTGCTTTCTGCGGCAAAAGAGGAAATACTGAAATCGACGAACGGGAACCCGCCGGAATTACTCGACCCTTTTGCAGGCGGCGGTTCCATACCCTTAAGAGAAGGCGGAGATGGTGCGAGAGCGTATGGAGAAGCTGTGGGGGTGTATTTGGCTTTTGCAGTTGATCGCAAATCTGATTTTTGTAACTGTGTATGTCGTTGGTCAGTAACGAATGAGAAACCAATGAATCTTTTTGCACGTCAGGCGATACCCATGGTTTGGGATTTTCCTGAAGTGAATGTATTTAGCAATTCAGTAGGTGGATTTTTAACGATAGTAGATTACGTCTCTAAATGTATAAATACATTACTTGATGTATCACCAAATGGATCAAACTCAAAACAATTTGATGCGCAAAGCGATTGTGGATTACGTAACATCATGATTTCCACTGATCCGCCCTACTACGATAATATTGGTTATGCAGACTTATCAGATTTTTTCTATATATGGATGCGGCGGTCGTTGAAAGATACTTATCCGGAATTATTTAATACATTGCTTGTGCCTATGCTTGTGTGCAATAAAGAAGCACAACAAACAAACTGATACTGACAGTCGCCCGTGATATTCCGAATATAAACATATCCTGATTTCTTCTGCTGATATTAGAGCCTTAATTACTTTGCTTTTTTATTTTTCCAAGTAGAAATTCCCTCCAGTATTCTTTCGTCATCGAGGGGACTGTAATAGGGATTATCTTTCATGTTTACAAGTCCACAACTGGAAAAAACATTTATAGTAAGGCTGTCAAACAGGTCACCGGCCTCATCCCAGTTTTTGTCTATACTCATATCGACCATGTAGTAGAGATAACTAATAAACTCTATGGGATTGGGTACGGTCTGGTCGGCAAAACCATAGTAGAAATAAAGATTTGCAAAATTAATTACATCATCCGGAGTATTACATTTCGTGTATAGATGATTGATAAGAACCGGATAAACGTTTTCCCAGGAATAGTTATCCAGCAGTTTCAATGCCATCTCCAGGTGCTCTTCTTGATTGTCCGGATCAAACGTATCATCCTTGAAATTACAGCCAAAGAGATGTTCTGTATATTCTTCTATTGACATCACTGTTACCGCCCTTTCTTTCTCTTAAAAAGAGAAGCTGGAAGTTTTCCAAACGCCTCGTCTGCCACTTTCATAGACTTCGAGTTAGGCTTATAATGCCCGCTTTGGCTATCATATGAGGCGATTTTTCCACCCTGAATATGTACAATGCCTGCCATCTGCACCTGTGGATCTTTTCCGCCGATCAATGTCGGGTGAGGCGTAGGCGCTCCGTCCCTGCCGTTTCCATTTCTTTTCCCGACAATGATATTGCCCTTCATGTCAATGACATATGGCATATCAATATTGGTATTTTTGTTGCCGATATAATTGCCGTTTATCATATCGTTGATGTTCTTCGCTGTCGGATTCTTATCGTAGTGACCATCATGATAAGTTCCTTTTTTGATGTCCTGTTCGTGCATACTCTTCACAACATGGTACGAAGGTGCATAGGGTTGAGAACCTCCGCTTCCACTGCCATAAATGCCGCTTGCCCCACTTCCCATTACTGTTCACCCCCTTTCTTGCGGGTGATCCAGTCCGGGTAGTGAACGAAGTGCACTGAGTGTAGATAGGGTCCGAAAACTTTTTCGTTCATGGAACCGTAAACCAAAACAATCTCCGGTTCCAAAGTTTCCAACATTGCTGACAGTCCGGCTTCGAAGTGGTACTTATCATCACGTGTTTTAAAGCAGCCATAAGTGCCAATCGCAATCAGACTGTGTCTTTCAACGCCGAGGAATGCAACTCGTTCCGGGAGAACCTGCGTTGTATAAGTTAGTGCGTTTCCCCATCGCACCTGCGGGATCACATAAGCGCCCCGTGATTGGTAGTAGTATCCGATCGCTCGGTTGCGATAAATGTTTGTGATCTGAACGGCCAGCGGAGCATCCCGGTAAAGGGAGCAGTCCGGACTTAGCAAGGGTTTGATGTTTTCTGGAGTGACAAGCGGCTGTTTGCAGAACTCCTCGATATAATCTTCCGGTGAGATGAGAACTTCTGCAAACTCCATGTCCATCTCATAGAAACCGATAGCAATATCGTGGCTTTGCTCTCGCTTTCTTTTTGTAAAAGGGACAATGTCTTTGGGTATTATGAACTTATCTGGTTTGCGGATTAGCGGAATACCGATATATCCATCAAATTCTGCTCCTTTTACAAGTTCGGGATTCATGCCATCATCGATGATGGCTTTTCTTTTTATATTGTACATTGTAGTACAACCCTCCATTCTTTTCAATAGTGTGCAACGGATTACCACACGCAATCACAAAGTTAGAACGGCATATGAGAAAATTATTTTGCGTTCACAAATTTATATAGATTTTTGCGGATTGGTATGGTATAATAAAATTGATTTTTGCTTGGTGACTTTCCCAGAGGCGTTTGGACGCGCATTTCTCTGTTGTTCACCTTGCGATTCTCATTATAGAAAACGGGGTGTATGAAATCCGTAGGTTTGCCTATATCTGCCTATATGATTGCCTACATCAAAAAGGAGGACATTGGCAGTGCGCTTCTGCGATTTGGTGCAACTTATGCACCACAATTATGAAGAACAGATAAATGCAGGAGATTTTGTGCCTGTGCTGATTGATGCCATCCTTGATGATGAGTCTTTGGAGAAAGAAAAAGAACCGAATCCGCTATATGCTCTTGGGAAATCTACCAAAGAGGCTTATTACAGTGGTCGGCTTCCTATTTCGCAAAAACGGGCTGCTGTCATAGCTCCCAGAATTGATGAAAATAAATTCTCCGAGTTCGTAGATACCTACTCAATGGATGCGCTTGACCATATTCGAGACAAGCTGGCTGAATTCGGCTTTGATGTTCCTTCTTATGATGTAGGAAGGGCTCTTGCAAATATTCTGGCTCAAATTATTCGACGCCGAGCCGATGGACTCCCTGATGATGTGGTTACATTAAACTATGCACGTCATGAGACGGGGAAACTGTTAAAAGATATAGCTCCCGCGACAATAGAGCGCAGAGGCGACAAGTTACATATAGGCGGTGAAATCATCACAATTCATCAGATGCTTGTTCCTGACAGTGTAAGGAAACAGGAACTGGATTACATACACGCCTTGTATGAGACATATGCCGAGAAACTCAATATGGAAACATTCACAGATGCTGATGTACCTTATTTACCCAAGCGGTATGCAGAGAATTTTAAAGAACAACGTATGGCATACTATAGCGCCGTAAGCATTGAGAGGTCTGTTCGGGATGTCTATGATGATGGTGAGGATGAATTTAAACGGCTCAAGGACGATGCGTGGCATGGAATCAATACAACTTACTGGAAGGATTATGAGGATGGTTACGCGAGACTTAATGCTGTTCTTGAAAAAGTGACGAGTACCACATTAAGTGGTTCCGTTCTCAGTCAGATGAAGCATTTGATTGGTAATCTCGAAAAAAAAGGAATCTGCCACATTTTGGTGAATGACGGTGTAATAGAATCGTGGGTGAATGTCGATGAGTAACAAACTGTTCAATACGCCGTTTGAGTTGTCACTTCATGTGATTCTGCTGCTTGATATAGCGGGGAGAGCAATAACATTAGACAGAATAACTGCCTATGATTTCATCGCCATATACAGTGAAGATTTTGGAATATCTAATACTTCTTTAAATGGAGAAAATGGATTTGCTTTTAGTGAACTGTCAACAAGAAGGGATATTATTAAAGTTGCCGTCAAGAATTTGGTACTCGATAGTTTGATCTCGGTCGAAGAGAGTGCAACAGGAATCCTTTATCATATTTCTGAATCTGGTAAAAAAATGAGCGGCACTCTGGAATCGGAATATGCTGCGAAGTACAGGGAACTTATGACCTCGGTTGTCCGTAAATATGATGAGATCGATGATGTACATCTGTTTGGTATCATCAGTCGACAGTCTATTGAATCTTTAAGGAGGTAACACATGGCTGGGTTTTACATAAAAAAAGTAATAGCTAAAAGCGCAGAAAAAGGCGATGCATGTGTTACTTTCGGGAAAGGACTCAATATCATACAAGGCAGGTCCGATAGCGGAAAGACCTGTGTCGCAAACTGTATAGATTTTGTTTTCGGCGGATCTGTAGAAAGGCCATTCACAGAAACTGCAAACTATGACGGAGTAACCGTAATCGTTGCTCCAAACGATTATGAGGGAGAATTGACTCTTAGCCGTACTGTGGGCAGAAATCAGGTTGATGTTTCCAGCACTGTCAGCGGGATTGACAGCGGAGTTTATGATGTTAA
The DNA here is from genome assembly GCA_964560675.1 of uncultured Subdoligranulum sp. Lineage (GTDB taxonomy): Bacteria > Bacillota > Clostridia > Oscillospirales > Ruminococcaceae > Gemmiger. The sequence goes on from CAZLMA010000007.1 coordinate 86,572, forward strand.
TTATCGTAAAGGTGCGAAGAACCCTCCGTTGAATGATGTTTGGCTAAAACTAATTGGAATCCAACAGGAAACGATGATTGTTAAGAATGTCAGATTTGAGAAAAAGCGGCTCACATGGAGGAATCTTCTCAGGGTTTTCTATCTGGACGAAGGGAGAGTTGACGATATCGATTCAATTGTTGAACCGAAGCACCGTTATATGGAAAATACGCTGTTCCTTTCTGCTCTTCTTTATCTAATTAAAGGAAGAACCTTTACAGAAACTGATGCGCAGGAAAAAAAGGAAATAAAAAAAGCCCGTCGCAAAGCCGTGACGGACTATGTGAACGAAAAAATGCAGATTGCTGCCAGCCGCAAGGAACAGCTGGAGATGGATTTACGGATTTTTGACGGTGCCGATGTTGAAGCGCAGATGACGTTGGCTACTACCGCACTGCTGGAGACGCAGAAAAAGATAGAGCGGGCTCTCGCAGAAAGCCAGAAATTGTTAGCATCTATTCTTGATGCAGAAGAACGCGCAGCGGAATGCGATGTTCTTATAAACCGCTACCACCGGTTGAGGGATCAGTATAAAGCAGACATACAGCGTCTTTCTTTAATTGTAGAAGGCGAAGAGGCATATAAAGATGTGCCGGAATCTACAGTCTGCCCCTATTGTGAGAGTCCCTTGACGCCGAGAAAACGCATGTCCTATATTGCGTCCTCAAAAGTAGAGATTGAGCGAATGATGGCGCAACTCACGGGGCTCTCAGAAACGGAAAAGGATGTTAAAGATAAGAGAGATGAGATACAAAAAGAACTGGATGAACTTAAGCAACAGCGTGATGCTTTAGAATTAAAAATCAAAGCCGAACTTCGACCTCTGGAAACTGAACAGATAAATACTGTAAATGCCTACAAGACATATCTTCGCATCACAAGCGAGATAGCACTGATTGAGACTTATGCTGATGATTTCAGTCATGATCTCACAGCCTTAGAAAACGAAAGCAGTGATGATACAAAAATAGAGTACCACCCCAAGGATTACTTTGGCGATGACTTTGCTACCACGATGTCGGAGTATGCGGACAGTATACTGAAGGAATGCAATTATTCCGGCTTGCTGAAAGCACATTTCAATTTCTCGACATTTGACATTGAGGTTAATGGCGAGGATAAAGGTACGAGTCATGGCAAGGGATATCGCGCATATTTAAACACCGTGATGATTATGATGCTTCGGAAATATCTTGCCAAAAATGCGAAGTTCGATCCACATCTTTTCATCATAGATACACCGCTCCACGGCTTTGATGAAGGAGTTGATGAAGCAATGCCTGATAGTATGCGTTCCGGACTCTATCGCTATTTTATAAATCATCAGGATGAGGGGCAGCTAATTATTATAGAGAACCTGGATCACATTCCTCATCTTGATTATGAAAAACATGGTGCGGTTGTAATAACTTTCGGTAAAGGACTGATTCCTAATACACGGTACGGATTCTTAAATGATGTAAAATAACAAATGCAACAACGGAGAGAAAGCATGGAGGTAAAGCAAATGCGTTTCAGCTACAATAAGCTTTTCAAACTTCTTATTGACCGAGGAATAAACAAAAAGACTCTGAGAGAAATGAGCGGCATAAGTGCCACTTCCGTTGCAAAACTCGGAAAGGGCGGAAACGTAAATACAGATGTGTTGCTTCGGATATGCAATGCTTTAAATTGTGATGTCGGGGACATTATGGAGTTTGTACACGATAGCCCGGCAACAGAATCAGAGAGAAACGAAAAGTGAGGTAAACGCAATGGCTAAGTCAGATAGCAAAAAGACCGTCAGCATGGAGGAGGCTCTCTGGCGTTCGGCGGATAAACTTCGTGGTTCTGTAGAGCCATCAGAATATAAGCATGTGGTGCTTAGTCTGATATTCTTGAAGTATGCAAGCGATCGCTTTGAGGAGCAGCGTAGAAAAATCATCGCTGACGGGCATGAGAAATTTATAGATATAAAGGCATTTTATACACAGGATAATGTTTTTTATCTTCCGGAAGAAACTCGGTAGTCGTATATCATGCAGCACGCTAAACAGAGTGATATCGCTCTGTTGATTGATACTGCGCTTTATGCGATTGAAAAAAACAACGAGCAGTTAAAGGGGGCTCTTCCGGACAACTATTATTCCAGACTAAATCTGGATACATCGAAACTCGCTTCTTTGTTGGATGTCATTGACGGAATTGAGTTGACCGCAGATAAGGAACAGGATGTCATCGGACGGGTATATGAGTACTTCCTCAGCAAGTTTGCCCTAAAAGAGGGAAAAGGCAAAGGAGAATTTTATACGCCAAAGTCCATCGTAAATTTAATTGCCGAAATGCTTGAGCCGTATTCCGGCATCCTCTATGATGAAACAGTCCCCAAAACGATACGGAGACTAAAAGAGGCATCGTTATGTGATATAAAAAATTTTTTCTGTACAGAATCAGGCGTGTGCATAATCGAACGGTTTCGTCAGAAAATGCTCCGAGCCGTAAGCGGGGAAACGCTCACAGCGGCTTGATACGACCACGCGATTCATGTAAAAATTGTATCATTTCTGTGAAAACCGCATAGAAACTGCGCCATTTCAGCTGACCAGATCATGGTGCGGCACTTTTGATTTTGTTACGAGGTTTCAAATATTAACCACTACTGTCCTTCTGGCACCGAAGGGGTGTGCAGAAGGATTTATTTTTTGTCTGCGAATCCCTGCCGTGCCGAAAGCTCCGTTTCCGGCGGGCGCGATCCTGTAAAATTTTGCATACGCCCATAACGATTACTCCTACGCCGTAACGATTTAACAGAATGTTTCGTTACGGTATGCACACACCTGTCTATAGTGCCAAAGCGCTCTGAATTTCCTTGACTTTCCTGCCACACTGAGTGATGTATGGATACTACCAGTTGGAGGAGGAATTGAAGTGTTGGAGAAAGAAGTGGATTACAGACTTGCAAAATGGCTGCTTGCCTGCATGGAGCACGATGGCGTGATCAGCGGAGCCGAAATGCGGGAAGCCTGGCAGAGGGCAGCCGAACAGTATAACCCGCCGTTCCTTGAGGTTGATCCGGTCGGAGGAGATATTGGAGATGGGGTGACGGTCGGTGAAAGATAGAACCATTACGACCATCGCCTCGATACCAAGGCCGGCGACATTCAAAAATACGAAGAGAGCCATGCTCCGTGTGGCGGCATATGCGCGGGTTTCCACGGACCATGAGGATCAGCAGTCGAGCCTTGCTGCACAGGCGGAATACTACAAACGGCTGATCACGGAGCGTCCGAACTGGACATTTGTTTGTGTCTATGTGGACGACGGCATCTCAGGCTTGGGAACAAGGAACAGAGATGGTTTCAACCGGATGATGGAGGATTGCCTTGCCGGAGGTGTGGATCTGGTGCTTACGAAGTCCATCTCGCGGTTCGCGAGGAACACGGTCGATACGGTCACGGCAATCCGGAAGATGAAAGAAAAAGGCGTGGCAGTTTATTTTGAGAAAGAGAACATCTACTCCCTTGATTCAAAAGGCGAGTTCCTGCTCACCATCATGAGCAGCCTCGCCCAGGAGGAGAGCCGCTCCATTTCGGAAAACGTCACATGGGGACAGCATAAGCGTTTCGCGGACGGCAAGTGCAGCGTCGGCTACAGCCGTTTTCTCGGATACGACAAAGGACCAGAAAAATATCAGATGGTGGTAAACGAGGAGCAGGCAGTCACAGTGCGCCGGATATTTTCACTGTTCCTCAAGGGGTATACGTCGCACGCCATCGCGCAGATTCTGACTTCCGAAAAAGCCATTACCCCGGCAGGTTTGGCAAAATGGAGTGCGCAAACCGTCCAGCGCATACTTACCAACGAGAAATACAAAGGAGACGCGCTCCTGCAGAAGGAGTTCACAGTGGATTACCTGCAGAAAAAGCTGAAGAAAAACGAGGGCGAACTTCCCCAATACTATGTTAAAGAGGACCACGAGGCGATCATCTCCCCGTGGCTTTTTGATTACGTGCAGAAACAGATAGAACGGCGCATCGGCAAGGAGCAGCGGTACAGCGGTGTGTCGGTTCTGAGCAGCAAAGTCATCTGCGGGGTCTGCGGAGCGACCTATGGGCCGCGTCCGTGGCACTCCACCTCATATAACAATTCGGTATGGCAGTGCCGCAACCGTGTTAGAAAGGGGCCGAAATGTCCGGCACCGAACATTTATGACAGACTGCTCCACTACATCATCCATGATATGGCGAGGAGCAGCGCGATAAAAAGGAAAGTCCTCAAATCTGTAGAAAAGGCTGTCCTGCAGGTAATCAGTGCGGACCGCGCACGGGAATTGAGAAAATGGTCACGCCGGTTCGCTAAGGCGGATCTCTGGGAACTGCCGTCGGACGAGGACGACCTTGCTGTTGCCATCCACAGCATTACGGTCATGAAAGACGGCACGGCAAAACTGCGATGGATTGATGGAGACGAATTAGAATACCGGCTGCCGAAATACAGCCCAAGCGGAGGGATAGATTATGACAGATAAAGAAATCAAAACAATCCGGGAACTCAGGATGAAGGGATGGGGCTATGGGAAGATTGCCAGGCATACAGGCATCAATGAACAGACCATAAAATCCCACTGCCGGAGACACGGGCTTAACGGGAGCGCCAAAGACCTCCCGAAGAAGGTAAAACAAGAGGAAACCAACGGGCAGATCACCTACTGCAAAAACTGCGGAGCCGAAATCGTGCAGGAGCCCAAGCGCAAGAAGAAAATCTTCTGCTGCGACTACTGCCGCCACCACTGGTGGAACACACATCTGAACCAGGTCAATCGAAAAGCATATTACGAGTTTACCTGTCTGAACTGCGGGAAAGAGTTCCGGGCATACGGAGACAGCCGGCGGAAGTACTGCTGCCATGAATGCTATATTGAACATCGGTTCGGAGAGAATACATCATAAGAAAATAGCAAGAAACAATAGTAAATTACAGAAAACATATTGCAATTCACACCGTCATCTGCTATACTACATAGTAGTGTATTGTAACGAACTTGCTCGGAGGTGTGATAATGGCGGATGTCGGTAATGACAAATGGATAAATATTGATGAAGCCGCAGATTATTTAGGAGTAAAACCGGGTACAATCCGTGATTGGATCAGAAAAAAGAAAGGCATTCCAGCGCACAAAATTGGGAAACAATGGAAATTCAAATGCTCCGAATTAGATATATGGGTCGCAAGCGGGAAAAGTG
>CAZLMA010000008.1:0-90263 GCA_964560675.1 uncultured Subdoligranulum sp.
AGAGTCAGGTTTCCTTTAGTATGGCATTAACGGCGGGATTTTATAAAGAAGAAAATAATAAGATGTTCACTGACGTAGCATATTATAATGCTGGTACACAAGGATTAAAAAAAGCAATGGCATCAACGCACCAGCTTGCAGCCGACGAATATGTTGGCTATTTCACCAACACACAAGGCGGTATTTATCTGGCCTACAAACAACTTGCGCAGGACAGTGCCACAACTTACACAGATAAACTTTCATACAACAACGAAACAGTAACCGTTCCGCGCGTTCCCGCCGCTATCATCATGTCCGACGGCGGGGCGAATTTTGCGTTTAATCCCATGGGAGAGGTAGAAGTTAGTGGGGGGGTCAAATGTCAAGCCTAATACTATGGGGGAAATTACTTATTACACATACGAAAAGTGGAAAAATAATTTTGGTAAAATAACTGGGAGTGATTATGAATCCGACCAATCTGGAAACTATGGTGATTTGGATAAATATTACCGATTGTTACAACCAAATGCGACTGATAATAAATATGGAAACATCGGCAACGAGTGGTATAACGTTTGGCTACCCGGAAAAGACGCATTCACAAAAGGCGAAAATAATGATAGTGATACATTCAAAGGTCTCCCTTCCATATTTAACAAAGGAGCAGATCTTGAAAGTGATGGAACTTTGTCTTCACAACCTCAATGGTTTCATCGCGGTGTATTGTATAGCAGTGATAACGATGTTACCGGCACATCTGGTACAATTTTAGAAGTGTTGATGACCGCCTCGTATATGAGTCAGGTGGTAGAAAAACACTATCAGAGTGGTTGGAAAAAGGGTGAGATTTCAGATGAGAGCTATCCCAAAAAAACATTAAGCACTTATACCATGAATGTAGACACTGAACACGTTCCGCTATGGGGGAAAATGCGTATCTATCCTACGTTGGATCCCAAAGATTACCAACTTGATGAATTAGCAACCTGGTATGTAGATGCGGAGAAATTTGGTACAGATGAATCAATCCAATCCACATTGGACGGTTACAATGACATAGTCAAGAGCAAAGTAACTAAAGATGTTCTTTTTATGGTAGCCAGTTCCATGCAGTCACTTGCTCAGTCGTGGGGAAAAATCAAAAATTGGGTGAATGAAGAACAAAACAATAATGAAGGACAAAACAATAATGAAGGACAAAACAATGATGCTGAAGGCGTGATGCATATAGCAAATAATAATGGCAATCCAACTGCTATTAAGATTATGCCACTTCCTGAAGGTCACACCTATGTTGACGGCAATGGTGAAAATTTGTCCGTCGCAAACAGTGACGTCATCAGTAACATCGCCTACAACGATGAATTCTACGACGTCACATCTGAAGAACTTTCCGGCACTTTTGAAAATATCCTGACCCTGATTACGGGTCAGGTTTTCACCCCGGTTTCCGGTTCCAATGATTCCGGAGCCTCCAACTCCGTTACCTACCAAGATCCCATCGGGGACTACATGGAGATTAAGAACGGCGCGATCACGACAGATAATACACTAGCAAGCGGTACGGACCAAACCGACGATATGGCTCTACTTTTGTTTGGCGAGATACATCAGCTTACCCGTGCCGGCGTGTATGATTACAATTTCAATACTAAAAATGCTACAGATGGTACGTTTAATTCCGGTTGGTATTCTCTAAAGCCAGATGGTGACCCAGATAACCCGAATGACTGGGAGCGTAAGGATGGTGGCGGCAGTTGGGCCGATGGCGACGTATATCATTTAAATGCTGAAACGCTGCGCAGTTATGTTCCTACTTTACCAGTTGAAAATCTCGGAGGTAATATCAGTGAACAGCAGAAAAACACCGTATATACGGTCTATCGCTTTAAGAAACAGGATAATGGAGCAGATGAGTTACGTATCAATCCGGCTTATGGAGACGAAGTACCAGATGAGTGCCAAAAAGAATGGGATGATCCGGCAAATACAGATAAAAAGGATGACAACCAACTCTATAAAGACTACCCCGGCGTCTATCGCCTCAACGATATTCGCGTGTGGGTAGAGGAATACGGCGACTATGTGGACACAACTGGGGCCATCACACCGAATCCTTCGGCTTATGACTCCTCGCTGTACATGGATATACCCGCCGCCGCCGTCCCAACACAGAAAGTAGAGATCACGCTGGGGCCGGACGGACCGCTGTCGTATAAGACGAATCTGGGATCGGATCATAACGTAAATAGAGGATATACGGCTGAGCAATACAGTGCGTATTGTGCTCAATCTACCCCGATCCGTTTATTCTACGCGGTAGGCCTGCAAGAAAACTTAATCCTGCGTGACGAAAGCGGAAAACAGACAGGCGTAGATATCGGTGCCCTGTCGGAGGAATATATCAGTACGCACAGGGATAAAGACAACAACATTTACTTTATCTCCAACTACTACAGCAATACCCCGTATGGCGGTTATACGGAAGACGACAACGCAGCTGTCACACGCGGTGATCCGGCGGTGAGCTTTTCTCCAAGCGCCGACAACCGCTACTATGTGTTCCAAAAGCCAAGGCCGCTCTATGCCCATGCGTACCGGGTGTGCGAGGGCTTCAAATTAAAGGCAGTGGACAACCTGTCTGCTGATTACGGTGTGGATCCATGGACAAGTAATAAAGAGGCCGGTAATGGTAAAACAACCTGGGAAAGCGGTTCCGGCGGTTCATCGTGGGCAGGCGGTATCTTCGCGGGCGTTTACAAAGATTTTGAAAGTTTTAAAAAAGCCACTACAACTGCTGACGACACTGTCGGCGGAGGCATCTCCTTAAAGATAACAGACGACGACGGTGTTACTTATACCTTACCAACGGGCTGTGATTTAACAGACTGTGTAGTATTCTTAAAAAGTGATTTGCTTAATCATGTGACTTCAGAGGGGAACAGTTATGCAGAGGGTTCTGTTTCCTTCTCGCCCGACGACTACTTTTTCCTTTTGTTGGATTACTATATTCCGACGTCTCAAGTAGGCAAGGATCAAGCGGGTAATGCCTTAGAAGGCACTACTGGTGCGGTCGCTGTGCAGCGTGTTGTCACGCGCAAGGGCAGTGAATTTGGCTCCGGCCTCAATTCCAGTAAGATCTCAAACGGTGATATGCTCTGCTGGACGGATCTGAATGGGCATATTCCAGAACTGCATTATAATTCGTACACGGAAACGGGGGACCGATCACGCGGAGAGCCGACGTATGAGAAGTTATATGAAAGTGATGGTGAATTAACGAACTATCTTAAAAATACATGCGGCTTTACAGACGAAAATGTAGCAGTTGAGGTTGCATATTGGAAAGGTATTCAGAACGAATTACAGAGCGTGTTAGCCCAAGCTGATACTGAGGATGAGAGAGTAGATGTTTCAGAAGATGAATTTAAAGCCTACTTCCACTTCGCTGTAGCCGCCAAGCCCGGTGGTCTGCGTACCGGCGATATGTATCAAAACCGCAGGGCGAAAGTGCCCAGTGATACTGTGCAATCATATTCGCAAGGACCTGTGTATGTGGATAATTCCGGTAATATTACCGAGACATCTGATACCTATTATGTTCCTACGATAGCGGAGGATTCCGGCATAGGCGACGAAACTATCATCAATAACTATCTGGGCAATAACGGCAAGCTGGCTGTTGCGAATCAATCGCTGCTGGTCACAAAGACCCTCATCGGTCCCAATCAAACGGAGCCGACGGAAGAACAAAAAAATGAGGATTTCAACTTCCAGGTTTATCTGGAGGGTGTGACCGGTACAATCATGGCCACAGTCGTGGAATATAACGATGCGGCAAAAGCCTGGCAGCGGAAGATCGATACCATCGATGTGCTGACGGATAATTCCGGACTGCTCACATATAAAGACGGGAAAAGAGTGTTGATACTAAGCAATGGTAGTGATTACACCATGCTTGTGGAGGTGAACGATGACAAAGAAGGTAAGGCGTATTATGTTGTAAATAACGACGGAACAAGGGGTGAGCAAAAGGAAGTTGTAGAGACAAGTAATCTATATTATGTTTATTTGCCACCTAACCAAGGTGCTGGTGGAACAGTTGAGAATAGTCGTAGAATTTGGAAAGATGGTCAAGCAATTGGTGAAACTTCCGGACGCAAAACTGTAGAGAAAAATGATTTGGATTTAGAAAAGGGAGATTCTAAAGAGGAAACTTCGAATTGGCAAGCCGGAACCCAAGTGTATTATGTAAAGGATGCAGAGAAAATCCGGTATAGCAGCGTGACTGATGATTGGAGTCATCAAGAACAGGGCGAAAAGATTACAGAACTTGACATCCTCGCCACCACACCCACGTCTAAGTCCAGTATGCTGGCATTTACATCTCCGTTTAATACACGGACCAGCTATGCAACAAAACAGTTGACATTTGGTGTCAACAGCAATCCAGACGGCGATGATAAGGATAAGTTACATGACATATTGGTGGCGGGAGACCTTTACGAAGGTATTATCGCCAACACCGATCCCCCTGTGCCTAATGAGAAAATCCCCGCAAACACGGCGGAGTTTACGTTAAAACACAAAGAAGGCCTCTTGTTTACAGGTTTGCAAAATGGTAAAGACTACCATTTTACAGAGAAGCTGACCGAAGCGCAACTGGCCGCGGGCTATACCCTCGATCATGTAACACATGTGTGGCAGGAGGGATCATCAAAGGTATATAAGCCGGAGGACTACCCAACTACCGGCGTCTACTCCGTATTCGGCGATACGGGCAACTCTGAAGAAGCGGCGCACTATGCCAACGCCTGCACAACCGGCGCAATCTCTATCTCCAAAAAGCTGGAAGCCGCCGATGGCTCAACCATCACGGATAGAGATCGAAAGAGCGAGTTCCACTTTACTCTATCACTGACGAGCAAAAAAGAGGATTCGGATCTTGGAGAGGGACACGAACCAACGTCGGAATCCGAACGAACGCAGCAACCAACGGGACCGCAACCGCTGGACGGCCCATTCCCGTATACCGTCGATAAGTGGGTCGAAAATGCGGACGGCGAACCCCAGCTGCAAGAGGACGTCAGACACGGCAACCTCCTGCCATATGTTGAAAGCGAAACGCCAGCAACGCAAGACGACCATGTCTACAACATAGTGGCCGATTCTCCGGGGATCTGGTCCTTCACGCTTCGTGGCGGCGAGACCTTGACCGTAAGTGGCCTGCCCATCGGCAGCGGCTATACGTTTACGATAACGGAAAATTCCGATGGTTATGGGTACGATGTGCAAAGCGGCATCCCCGACGAAGCCGACGTTGCGGCAACCGAAGCAGAAAACGTTGACGACTTCGTCTCTGGTGCACAAAGCGATTACGCCGACGGATATGATGCAGCCGCCGCTGCCCTAGGCAATAATAACGCGTTGGATAAAGCGCTATCTACGATTGACAACGACGAACCCGGTGTGCCTGTGCCTAATGTGGGCGATGAAGAGGGCGAACCGGTCGCAGACAGTAACTCCACTTTTACCAGTACTGTTAAACCGGGCGACAACAAGCGGGCGGAGGTTCTGTTTACCAACACCAAAAAGCCGCCGCAGCCGGCCACGGCGGGGCTCGAATTGACCAAGACGGTACAAGATGATTCTCTTAACGGCGGATACGGATCCTTGCCTGCGGATGCCTTCTCGTTCCTAGTTACACCGGATACATATAATCCGGTTGACGATCCGATCAAAGAAATACAGGGGTGGGATGAAGCAGCTGGCACCGCCACCGTAAAGAACAATGCTACGGAAGGTTCTGGTATCACAACCGCGAAAGCAACGATTTTTGGACCTGATACCGAGTTTAAAACAGTCGGAACGTATGCGTATACGATACGTGAACTGGTACCGAATCCGACGCAGCCGGGCATCAGCTACGATTTGCATGTGTACTATGTGGAAATCGTGGTAGAAGAGGAGTATTCCGAGCCCGAACTGGGACAAGATCCCAAACCGGGGCAGGATCCCGATTCCGGTCTTTACACCGGCAAGCTAAAAGCGACCACGACCATCACAGATATCACGCCGGGCACCCCGGAAGGCCAACCTGATCAAGGGGGTATCGAGTTTAAAAATACATACAACCCCAATGAAATTCAGATCCCCTTGGAAATCCGCAAAATTCTTACGGATCAAAATGGCAATCCGCTGCCGATACACGACGGCGACTATACCTTTACGCTCAAAGGCGTGTCTGCCACGGTAGAAGAAACCAAGCAGGAAGGCGACGAGGAGGTTCCCGAACCCGAAGAACCCGCGCCGGAAGAGGGTAGCGGTGATGAAGAGGGCGAGCAAGCGCCTTCCGGGGATGGCGAGGGTGAAGAAAACGGAGAGACTGCCCCCGATGCATCCGATAGTACCGACGATTTGACAAACGACGGCACCAACGACACTGCTGATGGCGGTGCTTCTGACCCCGTCACGGGGGAAGAGGAATCCGAAGACGGCGCGAACAGCGGCGACCCCGGCAGCGTTGACGGCAGCGTAGATGACAGCGGTGTTGTCAACGGCGACGACAGCGTTGATGAAAGCGTTGATGAAAGCATTGATGAAGGCGTTAACGGCAGCGATGATGACAGCGGCGTTACCGATGCGGCCACTCCTACAGATCCAGTTGGTGGCGATGCGGGCGGCGGGGACACCGGAGACGGAAGCGACGCGGAGGTAGAGGGATCAAACAGTACCGCCCCGCAGGCGGCGGGCGTGTACGCTCCATCCACAGCGAACAGCATTGCCGCTGCAACGTCTGAAACGCCCAAACAAATCGCTAAACTGGACGAGCCCATCACCGACCCGGAGTCGCCGACCGAACCGGATCCTTTGCAAGACCCCGGCTCCGCGGAAGAACTAGGCGATGCCCAAAGTCCTACCGCGCCGGACGATACACAATTTGCGATCCCGGGTCTTCCGCCCGCTGTGGACGGGAAACTGACGGACGGCTTTATGCCGATCGCCGATGTGCCGATGCCGGATCCGCTGTTGCCGGGCGGGACAGTCACCGTTGGCGTATCACCCGATGGGATTGCGCGTTTCGGACCCATCACCTATACCCAGCCGGGTATCTATGTATATGAGATCACCGAAAACTTCACAGATAAACTGGGCGTCACCTACGATGGTACTGTTTATCGTGTCACGGTAACGGTCGCCAGGGACAAAATCAGCAAGGCACTTTACGCCACCACTCTCTATGAAAAAACCGATTCCGCGGAACCGAACGGGGACGCCGCGGCCATCTTTAAAAATATCCAGCAGACTGGCTCGCTCACGGTTCGGAAGGTAGTTACCGGAACATCCGGCGGCGTTCAAAAGCGCTTTCAGTTTACCGTGACCATTACCGATGAGAACGGCGCTGTGCTGCCCTATGTCGATGGTCGCTATGGCGATATGCTCTTTGAAAATGGAGTCGCTGTATTCGAACTGAGCGATCAGGAACAGTGCCATGCTGAGAACCTGCCGGTCGGCGCGCACTTTACGGTAAAGGAAGAGGACTATTCTGCCGATGGATACACAACCACCTATACGTTCGAGGGGACTATCACAGCCGATGGTCAAGGGGCCAGCGGCGTGATTGCGGCGGGTGGTGATGCTTTCGTCACCGTTGAAAACCAGAAGGAAAACCCGAAAGGGAATTTAAGCGTTACAAAAACCGTCACGGGCACTGTCGGCGACCCAGACAAGGACTGGCACTTCACCGTTGCGCTGAGTGACAAGAGCCTAAACGGCACCTACGGTGATATGACATTTGTAAACGGCATTGCCGAGTTCACGCTCAAGAGCGGTGAGACAAAGACCGCAACCGGTCTGCCCGCCGACATCGAATACACCGTTACGGAATCAGAGGCCAATCAAGACGGTTATACAACAAGCGCTAGCGGCGATACGGGCACGATCCCTGCGGATGGTACTGCGTAGGCCGAGTTTGTCAATCATATGCCTCCGCCTACCACCCCTCCGCCAACACCGACACCTACTCCAACGCCAACCCCGACTCCCACCACCACGCCTACAATACCGCCGCACACCACCCTGCCTCCGCCGCCCTGGTGGTGGAGAACGCCGACACCCACACCAACCCATACCCCGACCCATACGCCTACATGGACGCCGTCACCGACGCCTTACTCGCCGCAGACAGGAGACGATAGCTCGGTAGATTTGGCTTTTATCGTAGCGCTTGGCGCGTTGTGCGGTCTTGCAGGCTGTGTGGCGCTGCTTGTGGCAAGGCTCAACAAGAAAAAGCAGGACAAAGACAAGAAGAAAAAGAAATAACCGCGTGTAACAACCAAAACGCCGCCCCTGCAAGTGGCGCGAAATCAAAATAAAAAGGATCGGAGAGTTGCCCTTTCGCGGCTCTCCGGTTCTTTCTGGTTTGCGCGGCAGCACCGCGCTTTTCCAGCAGGGACCTTGCGTATGCGGGGTACGCGCCGCGCACCATGGTATCGACAAAATGGTAACTTCCCCTGCGCTTTTGCAGCCGTGTAAAAACGTCCTCCGGTTTGCAGGTGGCCGGATAGAGCTCGCTCAACGCGTACATAGCGCCGAACATACTGCCCGGCATCATCTCGTGGCCCAGCCGGACCGCTTCAGCACTGGCTAAGAACATGTTGTGTACGGCATTGTAATGCGTTTGGTTGTCACATTGGTGCGTGCCGCACGCCGCGAAGCCGCGCACGGCGTTGATCTCGTTGAAAGTCAGCCAGTATTTGCAGCGTTTGCCAAAACGTTCAAACAGAACCCGGCAGTACTTCAGGTAGCAATCGATCGTCTTGCGGCTGCTCCAGCCGTCGTAATGTTCCGCCAACAGAATGGGCCTGGCGCCTTCCGGCAGACTGTCCGGATCAAAAAAGCTGCTCTTGGCTCGCCCTAAGGTGCCATCCGGCATCTCGTAGGTGATGGCGCGCGGCGAGGCCAACGATCCGTCCGTCTCAAAATCATGGGTGGTCAGACCGCGGCCATCCGCATCGTAGCCGCCTTCAAACTGGAAACCGGTCCTCCAATGCGGAAGGCCGGTTCGAAGAAAGCGCAAAAGATAAAAAGGATCCGAAGGATTTAAGAGGGTTTCTCTGACAAATCCTGATACATGGCGGCGAGTAGGTCCGTCAACAGCGGGTAGACATATCGATGCGTATGCAGCTGCGTCAAGCGGCGGTAGGTTACGGTATAGTTGAGCCGCGGATCCTTCGCCATCGCCTGGTTAGAAGTAATCATCACCAGCCGCGCCTGGGTCTGGTTAAAAAGATTGGTGTTTGTTTCGAGATCGATCATTTCTCTTCGATCCATAAAATTGCCGTTGTCACTGAACAAAATTACCAGGGTATCCGCGTCGGCGCGGCGCAGAAAATCCGCCATCTTCCGATCGTTCATGTTGGTTGCGATGTATCGCCCGAGCCTGCCCAGTTTGATCTGCAGATCGATGGCCGCCGTTGCGGAAAACATCAGGCCGAGCGCGCGGATAAATTTCGAAATGGTTGGTTTGGAAACGCTGCAAAGTTCCGCCACTTCCTGGATGCTGAGCTTCACCAACTGGTCAAAGTTCTGCAGCATGAGAAGTGCGATATGATAGAATGTGTTATCGGCCTGTGTCTCGTTCATCAAGATCAGTAACCGGTTGTACAAAACACCCATCGCATGGCCCCCAAAAGTTCGATCCACTGCTCATTTGGCAGTCAAGTCCCAAATTTGGTGTTTGGTTTGGTCGACTGAAATGTATTATACCACGGTTTCGTCCTGTGGATTTCAAACAATCAAACGTTGAGCGAAACTTGGGTACACTTCAAGGTTGCGAAAATTCTTTTTATCGGTTGACTTCACGCGTTTAAAATGGTACTCTTTTGGCAGGCAAACGCGCTTTGATTAAAATACGCACAAAGGCAGGTGGTCATGCGTGGAAATACCCGGTAGACCCTGTAACCGAAAGCAAAATACTGCGTGCGGCATCTGCTTGACCGATACGGTGGCAATGGGCGGCGGGGGTATGTCTCTGCGCCCATAGCGCACCGGATCTGCAGAAGGTCTTTCGGCTGCCGCTCTGTAAGGAGGCGGCTTTTCTTATGCCCAACGATACGGTTCAAACGCTGAAGACCCTGTTCGCCAACCTGGACGATGCCAAAAAATATCAGACACTCCGCGATGTGCTGCAGACGCTGCAGGCGGCGGATCTTGCTGCTGTCTTTGAGGATTTGCCGCCGGAAAAGATGCCGGTGCTGTTCCGCCTTTGCCCCAAGGATCTGGCGGCGGAGGTCTTTGCGGAACTGGAGCCGGAGACGCAGGGCGTACTCATCGACGGCTTGACAGACAAAGAGCTCAAACTGATTATCGACGAACTTTTTGTGGACGACGCCACGGATCTGGTCGAAGAGATGCCCGCGAACGTCGTAAAGCGCATTTTGTCCCAGGCCGACCCCGATATGCGCAACATGATCAACGAGCTGCTCCAATACCCCGAGGATTCTGTCGGGGGCGTGATGACCACGGAACTGATGGAGTTGGATCCGGGGATGTCAGTGCGCGAGGCGATCGCGACAATCAGGCGGATCGGCGTAGAAAAAGAGACTGTCAATACCTGTTATATTACGGGCCCCGGCAGGCGGCTGTTGGGTGTCGTCACGCTGCGCGAATTGATTTTGGAGAAAGATGAAAACCGGTTGCTGCAGGATTTTATGGATCCCGATGTAATCTGCGTACATACGGCAGACGATCGCGAACATGCCACACAAATGCTGGAAAAATACGGGTTTAAGGCATTGCCCGTTGTCGACAACGAGGATCGCCTGGTGGGCATCGTCACCATTGATGACGCCATCACCATCATGCAAGAAGAAGCGACGGAAGATATTGCCAAAATGAATGCCATCTCTCCGCTGGACAAACCCTATTTCAAGCGCAGCGTGTGGGAGGTTTACCGATCCCGCGCACCCTGGCTTTTGTTTTTGATGATCAGCGCCACGTTTTCCAGTTTTGTCATTCGTCGCTACGAGGCGGCGCTCGCCTCGTTTACCGTCCTTACCGCTTACATTCCCATGCTCACCGACACCGGCGGCAATGCCGGAAGCCAGAGTACGGCTACCATCATCCGCGGCCTCTCGGTAGGGGAATTAAAGCCGCGCGACCTTCCGCGCATCTTGCTGCGGGAGCTCCGGGCGGGGCTGTTGTGCGGCATCACGCTGGCGGTAGCCAATTTTGTCAAACTGACACTTTTGGATCGTGTCGGCACAGAAGTGGCGCTCGTTGTTTGCCTTACTCTGCTGGCAACGGTGCTTGTATCCCAGACAATCGCCTCCATCATGCCGATTCTCGCCCAAAAACTGGGCTTTGATCCCGCCGTTATGGCTTCGCCGCTTGTTACCACCATCGTCGATACCACAACGCTTCTCATCTATTTCGGCATCGCCACCTGGGTGCTGCCTATATAACGGCATTTGCTTTCGGCCGCCCTGTCGGGGCGGCTTTTTGCGTACGGGTTGTTTGTATCGGAAGCCCCGGGCGCTCAGAACAGAGTATCAGGGGGATACACCCCGCTCGCATGAAGACTGCTCAGCGCCGCCTCTAACTCTGGCTTGTCTTCCCGATAGGTTATGCCGTGCCATTTGTCGGGGCTGGGAATCACGCGCACGGTCTTTCCGGCGCGTAACGCCGCCGTCACAACGCCGGGGAGGTAATACTCACAGCCTAGGGGATCCTCAGCGAGCCCCTTTTGCAAAAAATCCGCAAACCCCGCTTCTGCCTCTTGCAAAAAGTCCGATCTCAGGCCCCAAAGGTTCATCGAGACAAGTGTATCGGGCGCAAGGCGGTGCCAGGTTGAGCCGTTGTCCTCGGTATACCGAATCCCTTTTTCCCCGGCCTCGATGTGGGTGCGTTCCACGATGCTAACAAGATGCTGCTTTTCATCCGTTTCGCATACGCCGCGGCTGACATAGCCATGCGCACTCACCGTGTTGCCGAGCAGAAAGCCCACCATCGCCCACGTTTTGTCGGTTTCTGTGCAAAGGTGGTCGTACAGCAGCTGAAAACCACGGGGACCGTAATAATCATCTGCGTTGATGACTGCAAACGGAGCACCGTCTATGGCGCTCTGTGCACAATACAGAGCATGGGCGGTTCCCCAGGGCTTTTGGCGGCCTTTCGGTACCGAAAATCCGGGTGGCAAAAAATCCAGCTGCTGGTAGGCATAGCGGATCTCCATGCCGCTGTGCGCGGCGCGTGCACCCACCGTAGCCTTAAAAGGTGCTTCCATCGCATGGCTGATGATAAAAATGACCGTCTGAAAGCCGGCGCGGCGCGCATCATACAGACTGTAATCCAGGATGGCGGCGCCCGTCGGGCCCACCGATTCGATCTGCTTCAGGCCACCGTACCGGCTGCCCATGCCGGCCGCCATCACAGCCAAAACCGGCTTTTTCGCACTCCGATTCATTGCAAACCGTCCTTTCCGGGCCAATGTGCAGTATCGCGTTTCCGCTCCCATAATACACATTGCGATCCTCTTTGGCAAGTAAAAAACCCACTGTCGGATAAAAACGGTAAAATCCTGTCCGAAAGGTATGGATTTTATTTTCCGGATGTCGTACAATAAGGATAACAAACGCAGAGCGCTGTGCAGCGAGGAGGAACGCTGCGGCGCGAAAACGGGAAGGGGGCGCGAAAGATGGAGCAATACCAGGGCATCAAGGTCTCGGCCGGTATCGTCATTGGTTCCGTTGTGATGGTGGACAACGGCACGCTCGGTCTCTCCCGCATTGTCAATGACCCTTACCGGGAGCGCGTTCTGTACGAGGCTGCGATCGAGCTGGCAAAAGATGAACTTCGTCTTTTGCAGGAACGTGTAAAGGGACCGCAGACAGACATTTTGAGCTTTCAGATTGCGTTGCTGGAGGATGAATCCTTTACCAACGAAATTGGCGACTATATCGCCGCCGGAGCGGGCAGCGCCGCCGCCGTAGAGCGCGCGGAGCAGATTTTCGCGAATCGCCTGGGCGATGTCGACGATGCGTATATCCGGCAGCGGAGCATAGATGTGCGCGATGTTTGCCGCCGCGTGGTGGATATCTTAGACGGCCGTCAGCGCCGCCGCCTTCATCTGGAAAAGCCCTCAATTTTGGTAAGCGACCAGTTTTTTCCCAGCGATTTGTTTGCGCTTGACCGCAGGATGATTCTGGGCCTTGCCAGTGAGCGCGACGGTATGGAGAGTCATGCTGCCATCATGGCGCGCTCCATGGGAATACCCGCGGTTTTTTGCCTGGGTTCCGACGTGGCCCGTCAGGCTGGTGGAAGGCAGGCCGTGTTAGACGGCTATTCCGGAACCTTGATCCTGGATCCCACGCCGCAGGCTCTTGCCCAGGCGGTACACGCTGCGCAGGATCATCGCATAACGATGATGCGCCGATCCCCGTTGCTCGATAAACCTTCCCGGACGGTAGACGGCACGCCGTTTTTGATGCTGACCAGCGCTGCCAACATTGAGGATATCCAGGCGGGCATGCGCATGGGCGCCGGTGGTATCGGGTTGATTCGCACGGAACGTGTTGCGCTGGCACACATGAGTGAGGAGCGGCAGTATTTCACCTACCTCAACTGCCTAGCGGCGGCGCGGGACGCGCCGATTACGGTTCGGGCCTGTGAATCCCTCATCGTGTCTGACGCGGAACCTCACCAGGGCTCTACGCCTTCGTCCGGCGGTTGGCTTGGCTTTGACGCTCAGATCCGCGCGCTGTTGCGCGCCGGCGTGCACGGTGATCTGGGGATTGCATTGCCCTCCATTACCTGCACCGAGGATTGGCTGCGCTGCGCGGCGCAGATTGAGGACTGCAAGGCGGCCCTGCGCGCCAAAAACGTGGAATTTGACGAGGCCGCGCCCGTCGGCTGCATGATTGATACGCTTTCCGCCGCCATGGCGGCAGAGGAACTTTTGCGGTCTGGCGCAAGGTTCCTGATTGTGGACATTGACGGCATGGCACGCCGAATTTCCGCCCCTGCACAGGGGCAACAAGAGGCATCCGCCTGCCCCGCCGATGATCCGGCGCTGCTGCACATCGTGGAGGAAGTGATGAATGTGGCCTCGCGGCACAATGCGCCAGCCGGGATCTGCGGTATTACCGAACGGGAATTACCCGCCGTACCCGCTTATCTGCGGGCAGGTGTTCGCTATTTCTGCACCGAGAGTGCCTGTGTACTTCCTCTCAAGGCGCTGCTTATCCAACAGGATCTCGTGGGCGTGCCCGCCTAAGCGCAACCTTGCCGTTCCCGGTGCGGGGAAGGCGTGCAGGATTGGCAACGGATTTTCCTGCCGCGGCGGTGAACAGAATGGAGAAGGACGTCGGCGGAAAGGTGGGCACGGGCCTTTAAGAAATACAATGGGCAGGGGGCAAGGCGTGACAAAATCTTTTGATGTGGTGGCGCTCGGCGAGCTTTTGGTGGATTTTACGCAGAGCGGCCAGAGTACCCAGGGAAATCCGCTGTTAGAAGCGTGCCCGGGTGGCGCACCCTGCAATGTGCTGGCTTTGTTGCAGAAATGCGGCAAGACCACCGCCTTTGTGGGCAAGGTTGGCGCCGACCTATTCGGCAGGCAGCTGCGCAGCGCGGTGCGGGAAGTGGGCATCTGCGATGATTTTCTCATCAGTGACACTGCCGCGCACACCACGCTCGCTTTTGTAGAGACGATGCCGGACGGGGATCGGGATTTCTCTTTTTACCGCGACCCCGGCGCCGATATGTTGCTGCGCCCAGAGGAGCTTCCGCAGGAGGTTATCCGGCGCGCCAGGATTTTCCATTTCGGCACGCTCTCCATGACACATCCCGCGATCCGCGAGACAACCAGGCGCGCTGTGGCCATGGCAAAAGCGGGCGGGGCACTTATCTCTTTTGACCCAAACCTTCGCCCGCCTCTGTGGAGCGATTTAGACAGCGCCAGGGAGCAGATCTCCTGGGGCCTTGACCACTGCGATATCCTCAAAATCGCCGACAACGAATTGGAATTTATGACCGGCCAGCCGGACTTTGACGTCGGCGCCGCGATGCTGCGGGCCGCGCACCCCGGGATCCGGCTTTTTAATGTCACGGCGGGAGCCGATGGCAGCCATTGCTATTATCGGGACATGCATGTCTATGTGCCCGGATTTCATCTGGGCGGCGTCATCGAGACGACGGGCGCGGGGGATACGTTTTGCGCGAGTGTGCTCAACTTTGTGCTGGAACACGGGCTGGACGACCTGACGCAGGATGATTTGCGCCGCATGCTTCGCTTCGCCAATGCCGCCGCCTACCTGGTGACCACGCGCAAAGGGGCGCTGCGCGCGATGCCGAAGCGAGAAGAGGTGGAAAGCATCTGCGGCGATATTCTTTAAAAAAAGGGAAAACAGGCAATGACGCCTGTTGCGGATACCAGGGGCGGCGCCGCATGACCGGCAAGAGAGCTGCATACCCGTGCGCGGGGCGCTGTGCGCAGACCAATACAAAAGGAAAAGAGGACGCTTATGAACATGGATTCCAAAAAATGGAGCGTTGGCCTGGCAGTGGTACTCACGGTGGCGGTATCCGTTACCGTGGGCGGCGTTGTGGGTCTGCGCTTGGCGCGTGACTCGGCGAATGACGCGGTTGTCACCGGAGAAGACGGGAAAATCACCGCTACCGGCACGGGCCTGGGCATTGAGGGCGACGACGTCGTGGTGCGGGTCACGGCGGATGCCACAACGCTCTATGACGTGACCGTGACGGAGCACAACGAGACAGAGGGCATTGGCACGGTGGCGGTGGAACAGATCCCCGGCGCCATGGTAGAGGCAAACAGCATTTTGGTGGACGCCGTGGCCGGCGCTACTGTGACAACGGACGCCATCAAAGAGGGCGTGCGCAGCGCGCTGACTGCCGCCGGGCTGGATGTGAGCGTGTTCGAGAAAGAAGTCGTTTCAGAAGAACCGACAACGCGAACCCCCGAGACGCTGGACTGCGACATCGTGATCGTGGGCGCCGGCGGCGCCGGTCTGACCGCTGCCGTGCAGGCCACCGAGGATGGCGCCGATGTGCTGGTGCTGGAGAAAATGCCGATGGTGGGCGGCAACAGCCTGAAGGCCACCGGTGGTATGAACGCGGCGGATACCCGTTACCAGGCGGACCTGGGAATTACCGACAGCGGTGTACAGGAGTTTATCGATGACACGATGGAGGACGGCCACAACCTTAACGACATCGATCTTGTGACGACGATGGCAGAGCAGAGTTCCGATGCCATTGACTGGCTGGCGGAGCACGGCGCCGAACTGCCCAAAGTGGCGGCTACGGGCGGTACCCAGCACAAATACCTGCACGAGCCGGAGGACGGCAGCGCGGTCGGCAGCTTCCTGGTTGACAAACTCCACGAGGTGTGCGAGGAGAAGGGCATAACCATTATGCTCAACACCGAAGCTACCGAACTGATTATGAACGGTGACACCGCGGTCGGCGTAAAGGCCCAGGACAAGGAACATGATTACACGATCAACGCCAAGGCGGTGATTTTGGCCACCGGCGGCTTTGGCGCCAACTTTGAGATGATGACCCGCTACAAACCGGAATTGGCTGACGCCGTGACGACGAACCATGCTGGCGCGACCGGCGACGGCATCCTTATGGCCGAGGCGGTAGGCGCGGATGTCGTCGATATGGAGCAGATTCAGCTGCATCCTACCGTTTATCAGCAGACCGGCATGCTCGTATCGGAGAGTGTGCGGAGTATGGGCGGAATTTTGGTCAACGCAGAGGGCAAGCGCTTTTGTAACGACATGGCCACGCGCGACGCGGTGTCCAACGCCGAATTGGAGCAGCCCGGAGCCTACGCCTATATTATCTTTGACCAGCGCATTGTCGACGATTTGAGCTCCACCCGAAAGTATATCGGGAGCGGCCTGACCTTGCAGGGTGACACCTACGCGGAATTGGCCGCCGCGATGGGCCTGGAGGGCGAAGCGGCGGACAACTTTGTTGCCACGATGGAGACTTGGAACGCGTCGGTCGCCGCCGGCGAGGACGCGGAATTCGGCCGCAACAACGGCATGGATGACGATCTGTCCACGGCGCCCTTCTATGCGATTCAGATCGCACCCGGCATCCATCATACGATGGGCGGGCTGAAGATTGACACCGAGACCCATGTGATCAACACAGACGGCGAGGCCATTCCGGGCCTGTTTGCCTGCGGCGAAGTGACGGGCGGCGTGCACGGCGGAAACCGCATCGGCGGCAACGCGGTGTGTGATTTTGTCGTTTTCGGCCGTATTGCCGGCGCCAACGCCACCGCGTTCACAGCGGGCACATCCAGTTGAGCGAGCACGTCCGGCGCCACGTCCGGCGGACGCAGATGGAAAGCAAATACAATTTTCGCATAGGCCGGGGCGGCTTTCTTGCAAGGCTGCCCCGCCTTTTTTGATGGTAAAAACAAAGGTCGATTGTCTAAAGTTCCGATAGGCAGATGATCCGTAAACAAAATGTGGTAGATCGCGCGCAAAACATATACAATTGACTCGGTACAATGCCGAAATCGGATCCAGTCCCCAAAGGACTCTTTACAAATACAAAAATATGTTGTATTATAAGGCAGGTAAAAAACAAGAAGTTGTATTTAAAAACATTTAATTACAAAAACAAAGAAAACGAAAAATAAAGGAGAGACCGTATGTTTGGGGATCGTCTTCGGTATTTTCGGCGGGAGAGGGGACTTACCCAGCAGGATGTTGCGCATCGGCTGGGGATAACCGCCCAGGCGGTAGGCAAGTGGGAGATGGGCGCTTCCTCGCCGGATCCCGCGACGATCGCGCATCTGGCAGAGATTCTGGAAATCTCCGCGGATGAATTGCTCAGTTTGCCCGGTAACGCATACCCCGTCGGGGAGCCGGGGCGCTACGCGGACAGGCGGGTTGCAGTCGTGGGGGCTGT
The DNA here is from genome assembly GCA_964560675.1 of uncultured Subdoligranulum sp. GTDB lineage: Bacteria > Bacillota > Clostridia > Oscillospirales > Ruminococcaceae > Gemmiger. Next base: position 17,941 of record CAZLMA010000008.1, read on the forward strand.
CAAAGCGGGGTACAATGCCTTTGCGTTTGAAGAAGACTACGGCTATGAGTATGCCAACGTCAAGAATGCGAGCGAGTATTTTTATTTGGTCGTCAAAGGCGACAGCATGGAACCCCGCATTTACGATGGAGATCTGGCGCTTGTACACAGGCAGCCGACGCTGGAGAACGGCGATTTGGGCGTTATTCTCTATGGCGCAGAAGGGGAAGGAACGCTGAAAAAATTTATCCGGCGCGGCAATGCTGTAATTTTGCGTCCCTTCAATCCCGACTACAAAGATCTTGTGATCAAAGGTGCGGATCTGGAACATTTGCATATCGTCGGGAAAGTAGTAGAGACAAAAACGCAATGGTAAGTGCGCGGTGTCGCCGCAGGCGGATATACGCCGCGCCGCCCTACCCGCGCCAAAAGGCATGCCTTTTCCGGCTCGCTGTGGTGGGATCCCAAAACCCGCAGGGCCGGCGGCATCGGCTGCAATCACAACCCAAATCCAGACGTTGCCCGGGAGTTTGCAATGGATACCTATATCGCGCATGCGGATATGAACTGTTTTTACGCCTCGGTTGAGATGGCCGAACACCCGGAGCTTCTCGGCAGGCCGATTGCCGTCTGCGGAAATCCCGAGAACCGGCACGGCATTGTTTTAACGGCGAGTTATCCCGCCAAGCGCCTGGGCGTCAAGACCGGCATGGCTTTGTGGGAGGCAAAAGGGGTGTGCCCGGATCTTCTCTTTGTGCCCTCGGATCTGCGCTTGTATATGCGCTACAGCCGATACACGCGGGAGATCTTCTATCGCTATACCGATCGGGTAGAACCGTTCGGGTTGGATGAGGCGTGGCTGGATTTGAGCCGCTCCCCCGCCTGCGGCGGGGATCCGATGGAAATCGTTGCGTGTATCCGCCGTGATATCAAGCGCGAACTCGGCATCACATGCAGCATCGGCTTGTCTTTTTCAAAGGTCTATGCGAAGCTGGGCAGTGATTACAAAAAGCCGGATGCGATCACGGTATTTGATAAGAGCAACTACCGGGAACGGATTTTCCCGCTCCCCGTATCCGACCTGCTCTATGTCGGCAGAGCAACCACCCGCAAATTGTCGGACATGGCGATTTACACTATAGGCGATCTTGCCACCTGTGATCCAGAGCGCTTACAGCGAAAATTGGGAAAGATGGGAATCGTACTGCATCGCTTTGCGAACGGGATCGACGACAACCATATCAGCAAGGTCGGAGACAGGGCGCCCATCAAGAGCGTGGGCAACAGTTGGACTACACCGCGCGACCTGGAAGAGGACGAAGATGCGTGGGTCGTGTTTGCGCTGCTGTCCGAGAGTGTGGCCGCCAGACTGCGGGAACTGGGTTGCCGATGCAGGGGCATTGAGATTTCGGTGCGGGATAACAGTCTGTCCTGGTTTTCGCGTCAGGCGGTATTGCCGATGCCTACCAACATAACCGAGGAGATTACGGCGGCGGCGTTTGCGCTGTTCAAGCGCCACTACCGGTGGGGAAAAGGCCTGAGAAGTTTGGGTGTTCGCGGCATAAACCTGATATGGGATGACGAGCCGATTCAACTCCGGCTGGAGCAAGACGCCGTCAAGCAGCAAGAGCGATTTCGTCTTGACTGTGCCATAGACGACCTGCGGCGCAGATACGGCTTTTCCATTGTTCAGCGGGCAAGGGTTTGTACCAAGCCGGATTTGGCAAAGCTGGATGCCAAACACGACAATGTGGTGCATCCGCACGGCTATTTCGGTCAATTGGAGGGGATTTAAGTGTCACTTCGAAAAAAATATGTCGAGGTGGAGAGTATCACCGATGTAGCGGGCAACGAAAAACCGCTCGTCATACATTGGCAGAGCGGCGAGAAATATCGTGTTACCGACGTGTTGAAGACCGTAAACCGCCAGCACGCCAAGGTCGGCGGCACGGGTACCTGTTATGTCTGTCAATTTGAAAACGGACACATATCGAACGTCTTCCGCGAGGCGCTGGAGGATGATGCCAGCAGCGTGATCGGCGCGAGGTGGTTTGTCGAAGAGAAAATCGCCGCGCCGCCGGCTGGTCCGGTAGGCGGTGCAGCGAGATAAGGCGCAAAATCCATTCAGGGCCCAAAAAGGGGAAAGGACGTTTCGCCCTCTCCCCTCTTAAGGACTTTAAACAAGCACAATGATGACTGATCAGGCCTTCTTGGCATGGCGCGCGGCGAGATCGCTTTGCATCTGCGCGAGTGTCTTTTTGTCGAGGTTGTAAATCAGTGTGACAGCCACGAGTTGGATCACAGCGCTGAGCAGGTACATACCGCCGGTCAGTTTGAGCATGTTGTGAGCCACTTCCGGGGTCTGGGCAGGGCCGAGCGTGGCGACATAGCCCAGCGCGGTCGCTGCGACAAGGCCGATGGAGGGTCCAACGCCCTGGGCGAGTTTGCGGAAGAAGCTGTGCAGCGCATAGGTGGTGCCTTCGTTGCGCACGCCGAACTTCCATTCCTCGTAGTCTATGGCATCCGCCATCATGGAGTACAAAACACAATTGCTGAAACCATTGCCGATGGCCGCGATGACTTGGCATACTGCGTACATGATAAGACCCTTCAGATCCGGCGTGATGGGCAGGAACAGCATCAGCAGATACGCGACACAGGAAACCGTCGCGCCGATGGTAACGCCCTCTTTCTTGCCGATCTTCCTGACAAGCGGCGTGATGAAGGGCACAAAGAAGACGATGCCCAGCTGGCCGATCATGCTGAACAATCCGGAGAAACGCGCGGCGTTAAAATAGGCCTGGAACATGACGGTGGAGGCAGTGCCGGCTCCGTACATACCTAAGAACATGCCGACGGGGATCAACGTGGCACCCACGGCGGGACGGTTACGCACAAAGTTCTTAATCGCGACAAAGACGTTGAACTTGGGCGCATCCTCGTTGACGTTTACCTCGGTGTCGACGCGGATAACGGTGTTGCGGATCATGAACTGGAAGCAAATGAAGCCGATAATGCCCATGACGAGCGCGACCATCCAGATGCGGCCGCCCAGCAGCACGCTGTTCTCGTCATAAATGATCATGGGCAGTACCGCGCCGGTGATCACGCCGGCGATCGTGGCGCCCAGTGAGCGGAAAGTGGAGAGCTGTGCGCGCTCCGCGGTATCCGTCGTGATCAGCGAGAGCATAGATCCGTAGGGGACGTTGGCGATGGTGTAGAACGCATCCCAAATCACATACCCGGCGATGTAGACGAGATTTTTGGCGAGAGAGGGCAGGCCGGGCAGCGGAATAAAGCACAGCGCGCCAGCGACCGTCAGGCCGATAGAGCCAAACCAGATGTATTGCAAAAACTTATTGCGGGCATATTTGTGGCGGTCAGCGTCCACCATGGCACCGATCAGCGGGTCGTTGATGGCGTCCCAGACCTGTGTGACGAGCGTAAGGCCCGCCATAACAATGGTGTCAATGCCCATGAACTGTGTCCAGAACAGTGTCATGGTGCCCTTCAGGGCAAAACTCATGTTGCAGCCGAAATCGCCGGCTGCATAGGCAAGTTTGTCTATCAAGCCAAACTTGCGCGGTTCTTTGGTTTCTGCCATAGATACCTCCTTTACCGTGTGCGGACTTGCCATTTTGCGCGAAGGCACCGCAGTGCAAATCCGTCAAGAACGAAACCGCCTTTTGGGCGCGTTCCCAATCTCATAAAGTATATAAGAATTACTCTGCGCTGTAAAGGCGCAACGTTACTGAAAATGATCCCACGGTTTTGGGAATTTTGACTGTTTACGGAAAACGGACAGTGTATCCTAAATTCCCGTCTTGACGCATACACAGCGACTTTGTATAATGGGATAAAAATCCGTCAAGGGAGGAGTTTTTGTGCAAACCATGTTGGTTCCGGTGCTGCTGTTTGCGGTGGGGCTGGTTCTGCTGATCAAAGGCGGAGACTGGTTTGTGGACGGTGCGACCGGTATTGCCCGCATTTTTCATCTGCCGGAGTTGCTTATCGGCGCCACGGTCGTCTCGATCGGCACGACATTGCCGGAGGTTATGGTCTCGGTGCAGTCGGCGCTGGAAGGCCACGGTGAAATCGCGTACGGCAACGCCATCGGCTCCGTGATCTGCAATACCTCGCTGATCGCAGCTCTCACGCTTGCGGTTCGCCCCGGCCGTGTAAATCCCAAAACGCTGCGCGTCCCGGTGGCCTTCTTTTTTGTGGCGGCGATCTTTTACGCGGCGATCGCCTACACGACAGGATATTTTTCCCGCTGGGTTGGCTTTGCACTGCTGGCGCTGTTTGTGGCTTACATGGTCGCGAACGTCCTGCAGATGAAAAATACCCCCGATTCGCCGGATGACGATCCGCAGCCAACAGAGCAGGAAACAGAGGGCAAGCAACAAAATTCAGTCGGCAAGGATGTGTTGCTGCTGGTGGTGGGCGCTGTTCTCATCGCCATAGGTGCCCGATTGTTGGTGGATAACGGTACCTTGATCGCCGAGGCGCTCGGTGTGCCGGAATCGGTCATTGCATTGACCTTTGTGGCGCTGGGAACCTCGCTGCCCGAGTTGGTCACAGCCATAACCTCTTTGGTCAAAGGGCACGGTTCGCTTTCTTTGGGCAACGTGATCGGCGCCAACGTGCTCAATCTGGTGTTAGTATCTGGTGCTTCCGTTGCGCTGGCGCCCTTTGCGGTGCCTACCAGCGCTACCATCGCCGGCATGAATTCCTCGCTGGTTTTGGAAATCCCGGTTATGTTCCTGGTCATGCTGCTGCTCACGGTACCGCCGCTTGCGCGCAAAGGCAAGCTCTCGCGTTGGCAGGGTATTACGCTCCTGTGCATCTACGCGGCCTTTTGCGTCATACAGTTTACGCTGTAAGATAGGCAAAAAAAGCGACAGATCGATGTAAAGTGACCCGGAGCTCATTCCTATAAACAAACACCGGACACACAGCCTCTCTTTGCTGTGCGTCCGGTTGTTGTTGGGTGTCTTTTGTTTTTGCTTAGCGGAATTCCGCCTGCTCGTTTAACTTGCTTTGGTCGCAGCCGGGGGGGGGAAAAACGAAAAAATTACTCAGACTGATCCTCGCTCATGATCTGCTCTGCGCTCTTCGTTGCGCCGGAGCAGGTGAAATACCGAACCTGCTTGCGGTACTGGCGCGCGACGTCGATGACACGCCAGTATTGTTTATGAGACATCGCGTTTGTCTGGATCCAGATCCGATCCGCATTGCGCACAATGGCCTGGTCGAAGACCGAATCCTTGTTGACAAAGCGGATATTTCCCGTAAGCATGGGCCGAATGGCCTTCAGCCAGGATTCGTGTCCACCAAAGATGACAGTGTCCAGTTTAACCTCATAGGGAAAGACATTTTGTTTTGTATCGGCTTCTGTGACATCTTCCTCCGTTTCCTTCTGGGCGCTCTGCCGGAACATAATTTCTCGCAGATCGCTTAGCTCCAGATGCTCGCGCGCGTAGATCTCGCGCTGGGAGGATAACTCTTTTTTGGTCTCCCGGTTTGCGCGCTCCGCGTTGTACAGAGAAGAACGCAGTCGTTTGTTTTCTTCCCGCAGGCTTTTGATCTGATCCTGGATCGTTTCCGTATCCTGCTGCGCATCCTCCTGCCGCAGATCGTCCTCTTCATCGCAAAAATAGCGCATGATCTCATCGTCTAGATTGAGAGCGGTCTTTTGTTCGCGCACCTGGGACAGAACGGTGAAAAGATTCAGTAAGATTCCAACATCCTTGCCCTTGACGCCGTACCTTCGCACGGTGTCGCCGTAGTCGTCATACTGATCCATTTCACGCGGCAGCACACAGCCCGTCTCCTCATAGACCACTTGTGCAAGGCTGCGGCGGTTAGAAATGTCTATATACTTGGAACGGGGCTTGAATTTGCGCTCAAACCAGTCTGATAGCGGCGGCGCCGTCTTGATTTCCTCCTGTGTGTCAGCCTCCGGGATCGACTGCTCGGGATCGGGCGTATCTTCTACCTCGTCGGAGGTCTCTTCTTCGAAATCCTCCTCGTCATCCTCTTGTGCACCGTCTTCCCACGCCGCTTCTTCCGGATCACAATATTCCTTAATACCCCATGGCAGCCCTTCCACAATTTCCTGCATCAGGCTGCACCCTGCGCCGTACAACCAAGGCAGATCGCTGTCACGGTCGATCAGCCATAGCAGCGCAAAACATGACTCAAAAGGATCTGCTACAACAAGCGGCGTCATCCTTTTTGCCACGGCATCGCCGTATTGTCTGTCGCAGTCATAACGATGGATGTACCCGTCGTGCGCGATCTCGCTTTCAAATCGGTGTTGTATAAGGCTGGTGGCATCCAGATCGTCCAGAGCGTCGTTGTGCTCCTGGTTGATCTCAATCAAGCGATCGGTTATATCCATCACGAGTTGCATCGCACCGGTCTCCGAGATCGGCTGTAAAGGACGTAAGGCATCTCTGTGCAGATAGGGGGCAGACTGTGCATCAGAAAGTAAATTCTGTATCTGACTTTGTCTGTCCGCCCGCATTTGCAGCGAGGGCTGTTGCGCCAGCAAGGAGCCGGGCTGCCTGTTGCCACCTTTGTGGCGTTTGCGTTCCTGCTCCCGTTCCTTGACTTCGTTATTTTTAACCGCGCTGATCGCACGGATCAGTTCCTCGCGTGTTTCGTTGAATTGCAGCGCGATCTGGTTGACCTCCTGCAAGGCATCGTTATACGCATCACTCAGCGAAGACATACATTCAAAATAGCGGTCGACCCACTGCCAGAACAAATCCTCAAAATTTCGGGTTGCCTGTTCCACAGCCTGCTGCGGAATAAGAGCCATCAGCGCCTCGAAGGCTCTTCGGCTGGGCACATCGACGTGCTGCCGACCTCTTGCTGTCACCTCGTCCGTCAGAACATTGGGAATTTCTTTGCCGTAGGAAATCGGCTCAATATCGGAATTTCGTTGCTGCAAAACATACACAACGCTGTAAATAAGTTCTTCTTCGTAGTTGACATCCCAGATATTTGGCGTATTCACGATCCACAAGTCCTCGTCCTTGCGTGGAAGAACGGGGAACAGCGCCTCGCGCCAATTCGGCTGACATGTGATCTGATCCAGTATCCAGATGGCCGCGCCGCACAAGATATACGATCGCACCTCGATACGGTTGTACGTTTCGAGGGGAATCAGATTCATCAGAACCCAGCGCTTGCCGACCTCGGATTGATACTGTGCACTGAAAGTTTTTTGGTTTTCGTATCGCTTCACGATCTGATCGGCACTTCTTACCGCCGCCTGCTGCCTTCGCTTGAGCATAACATCGGAAGTATCCATTTCGTTAGGCCTTTTCTTCCTTTGCATTATGTTCTTGACTTCCCGCGAGCAGTCTTCCGCAATGTTCTTCCAGTTTTGCCCTTTGTGCAAGCCGTATGGGTTTTCGATTGTCTCCATGGCAGGCGGAACCGGAATTTGACGTATGGGATTGCGTATCATCTTTTGGTACACTCCTGTTCGTAGTTTTGTGGCATCCTAACACGTTTATCACGCGGAACAGTATACCTGTGCCGGGTCAAGCACATCGATCGATTTGGCCTGCAGGCGTCAACAAAGTTTAAGAGCCAACGCGGCGGCCTGCTTCACGTTTTCTACAACCGGCACGCCGGCAGAGCGCAACCGCTCCGCTGCCTGGTGGCCTGCGCTTTGCAATACACAGCGCGTGCCAAGCGCCTTTGCGACCTCGGCATCATGTACGCTGTCGCCGATCATAACGGCGCGGGTCGGATCGAAGCGGTTCTCTCGCAGATACGAAAGCCCCAGTTCCACCTTGCTCTTGCCGAGAATGTCGTCAAGACCCAGCATTCTGTCAAACCATTTTGCCACACCGCACCTTTCCGCCTGCGCCCGGAGCGTTGCGTTGGGGGATGCCGACAAGATCACCTGCCGAACACCGGCGCCGTGCAAAAGGGCCAATGCCTCTTGCGCGCCGTCACTCAGGCCGCACGCCTCACTCTGCGGAATATACAGATCCATATACCGCTGCGCCAACACCGAAAATGGATGGCGTGAAAAGTCAAACCCCGCCCGCCGGTAGTATTCTTCAATCGGGAAACCGAACAGATTGCGGTACGCATGCAGTGTATACCGCTGCGGATAACCGTGGTCGGCGAGCAATTTGTTGAGCAGATCGACGCACAGGGCAACGTCGTCCAGCAGCGTTCCGTTCCAGTCCCACAAAACAAGTTCCGGCGCCATAGGGGGATCTCCTGTTCTCTATCATCAAATAGCCACGTTGTTTAACTCAGCGTCGCGAGCCGTCGCAGGATAAAAGACTCAGCAGCGCGGGATTGTGTTCGATCCAGGCCACCAGAGCGGTTCCCAATAGGCAACAGCTGATCGTCTCGCCCGCAGCGACACTTCCTATGGCGCCCGCAATGATCGGCAGCGTCGCGGGACCGTTCCCGAAAAGGAGGGCGATTTCCGGCCCTACAATCAGCGCATTGCATAACACAGGCGGCAGAGAAGCAGGCCATGCCAGACCGCGTACCCGAACACCGCGCAGCTTGTATGTAGCAAGGCACGCCAAAAAGGTTGCCATCGTGCCAAAGACGGCGTCCTGCCAGACGGATCCGAGCAGGTTCGCCAAAAAACAGCCCATTGTTACGGCGGCGATATACTCAGATCCGAACACGGGCAAAAGGCACAGCGCTTCTGCAATGCGGACCTGTATGGCACCGTAGCTGAAAGGCTGCAGACCCAGGCACAGCGCTACGTACAGCGCCGCAACTACGGCGGCGCGGGTCAGTCTTCGAATCGAGAGAGGCTTGCGACCGATGCCGCGCAGCCGCAGAATCAGCAAGACAACACCCAGCAGCGCAAGGAGTAATAGCAATAGACCGATGTAAAAAAACATAAAGAGCCTCGGTAGAATCGGATTTTGATCGGTTTGTGGCTGTCTGCCCGTCACCGATTTGACGTCGGCGCGCTCTTGGCTGCACCGATGGGGCCCAAAATCCGTAAGCTGCCCGATACCAGTATACCATGCTGTAGCGTATCAGGCAAGATGCCGGTAGCGCAGGTTCTTTTCTTGTTGTGTTTCGCCGCGATTGTGTGTATAATAAAGCTGTTCGTGGCAAAAGCACCCGTGCCCAGGCTCACGGCGTGCGAAATGTTTTGCCGTGCCCCTATTGCGAGGGAGTTGCTTTGCTATGCGTATGGATCCGCAACTGCATTATCTTGATAACGCAGCCACCACCATGGTCAGCGCTGCGGTGGCACAGGTGGTGGAGGAGGCACTCACGAAATTTTGGGCCAACCCAAGCAGTTTGTATGCCCCGGCGCTGGAGGTGCGAAGAGAAATCGAAAATGCCCGTGCGCAGGTGGCCGCAACACTGCACTGCCGCGCCGACGAAATCTATTTTACCGCCGGTGGCACCGAGGGCAACAACCTGGCGCTGCGCGGCTTGACGGCGGCGCGGGCGAGCTGGGCGGATAACATTGTAACCACCGGATTTGAACATCCCAGCGTTCAGCGCACGCTGGAGGCGCTTGAAAAAGAAGCCGGTTGGCGTGTGACGGTGATTACACCGGAGGCAGACGGAACGCTGGATACCGAAAAGCTCATCGCCGCCGTTGACAAAAAGACGGCTCTGGTAGCGTGTATGGCTGTCAACAACGAGACGGGCGCAGTGCAGAACATCGCGCACCTGGCGGATGCCGTCAAGGCAAAAAACAGCCGAACGGCCGTACACGTGGATGCTGTGCAGGCCTGGCTGCGCGTCGCAATCGATCTGCGCGTTTGGCAGGGCGTTGACACATTGACATTGTCCGGGCATAAGGTGCACGCGCCCAAAGGGGTCGGAGCGCTCTTTTTGCGCGACAGCCGACGCCAGACCTTCAGGCCGCCCTACACAGGCGGACATCAGGAGCGCGACAAGCGACCCGGCACCGAGAATGTGCCCTATATTTTAGGTTTGGGCGTTGCGGCCGAACGCGGCGCATCATCGTTGTCACAGCGCAGCGCTGCAGCAGCAGGCCTAAAGCGGCGCCTGCTTGACGGACTGGAGGAAATCGGTGGTATTACAATAAACAGCCCTCCGCAGAGTGCGCCCGAAATCCTCAATTTTTCAACGGGTCGCGTCAACAGCCAGACCATGATCGAATTTTTGGGATCGCGTGGCGTCTATGTCTCGGGCGGCAGCGCCTGTGACAAGGCGGAGCCTAGTCATACGCTGTTGGCGATGCAGTGCGCGGACAAAATCGTCAAAACAGCCCTTCGGGTGAGCTTTTGCTCCGATAACACCCCGGAAGACGTCGACGCGCTTCTCGCCGGCCTGCAAGAGGGGTTGCGTGATCTGCGCGGTCTATCCTAAACGCGAAGAGTGAGTGCGATGATACGGGAAATACTTCTTGCCTACGAGGGCGAGATGGCTTTAAAAGGGCTCAACCGCGGCTCGTTTGAAAACAAGCTCGCGAAACGCATACGCGCCAGGCTGGCGGATTTGGGTCCCTGCACCCTTACACAGGCCCAAAGCACGGTGTATATTGTCCCCGGCGATGCGGCGTTCGATATGGACGAGGCTTACCGCCGTGTCAAGTGTATTTTCGGCATTGCAAGGCTGACGAGAGCCGCCGTGTGCGAAAAGGATATGGCTGCGATCGGCGATACGGCGCAGGCGTATCTGGGCGATGCGTTGCGCGAGGTGAGCACCTTTAAGGTAGAGGCAAAGCGCTCGGACAAAAACTTTGCGTTGACAAGCCCGGAACTGTGCAGAGAATTGGGCGCCCATCTTTTGCGCTGCTTTCCGCATTTGCGGGTGGATGTACACCATCCGCAGTACGAAGTGATGGTGGAAATCCGGGAGAGCGGGGCCTATCTGCATGGCCCGAAGCAGGAAGGCGCTGGCGGTTTGCCGGTGGGGTGTAGCGGCACCGCGCTCAGTCTTCTCTCTGGCGGTATTGATAGCCCGGTGGCGGCTTATTGTATGGCAAGGCGCGGGCTGAAGGTCCATCATATTCACTTTGCCAGCCCGCCTTATACAAGCCTTTGGGCCAGGAAGAAAGCGGAGGATCTCGCGAAGCTCTTGTGGGAGTATACAGGTGATAGCACCTTATACGTGATTGCCTTCACTCCGGTGCAGGAGTATCTGCGAGATAACGCCCCGTCGCCGATTTTTACAGTACTTTTGCGGCGCAGTATGCTGCGCATCGCCTCTGATATAGCAGCGGGCCATGGGCAAGAGGCCTTGATTACGGGCGAAAGTCTGGCGCAGGTGGCCAGCCAGACGCTTCCGGCGCTGGCGTGTACGGATGCGGCGCAGGATCTGCCGGTGCTGCGCCCCTGTATCGGTATGGATAAAACACAGATCATCGATTTGGCGCGGAAAATCGGCACCTTTGACACATCGATCCTACCCTATGAGGACTGCTGTACGCTTTTTGCACCCGCACATCCCAAAATCAGACCGACGCGCAAAGAGATCGCGGCCGCGGAGATAGCCATGCCGGATCTTCATGCGCTGGAATGTGCCGCCGCCGAGAAGGCGGAGAGCGTGCCGATTTGTTAAAAGAAAACCATAGCATGTGCGCAAATGACGCTGTGTAAAGCACAAGTGGGGGATCCTGTCGTGACCGCTGAGATTATCTGTGTAGGAACGGAACTTTTGCTGGGGGATATCGTAAACACCAATGCGCAGTTTTTGAGCCAGGAACTGGCGCAACTGGGAATCAGCGTTTTGCATCAGCATGTGGTGGGGGATAATCCTGCCCGCCTGCGCGCGCTGGTTCTGGAGACTCACAAACGCAGCGATCTGTTGGTGTTCAGCGGCGGGCTGGGGCCTACAGAAGATGATATAACCAAAGAGACGGTCGCCGAGGTGTTTGGCGTAAAGCTCGTATTCGACGCACAGCAGTGGCAAAAAATCACGGCGTTCTTCACCCGCATGGGTCATGCGCCTACGCCCAACAACCGCAAGCAGGCAATGGTTCCCGCGCCGGGTGGCGCGAGCCGCGCGCTTGAAAACGCGCACGGAACGGCGCCTGGCGTTTGGTTTGAGGATGAAAGTGGTCATTGCGCGGTTTTAATGCCGGGCGTACCGCGCGAAATGCGCGCGATGTGGTTTGAGCAGGTGCGCCCAATTCTAGAGGCAAAACGGGGCGGAGTCATCCGCAGCCGCACCTTGCGCGTTCTGGGCGGCGAGAGCCGCATCGCCGACAAGGTTGCACCGCTGTTTTCGAGTGAAAACCCCACGGCTGCGATTTACTGCAAGACCGGCGAGTGCGAAATTCGGGTCACCGCCAAGGCGCCGGATGCCTACGCCGCGCAGGCCCAGTGCGACGCCTACCTGGAGAAATTCCGTGACATTCTGGGCGACGACGCCTACGATACCGATGTGCCGGGCCTTGCCTGGACCGTGGTGCGTGTTTTGCGGGAGCGGGGGATCCATGTCGCAACGGCAGAAAGCTGCACCGGCGGCCTAATCGCCAAGATGCTGACGGATGTTCCCGGATCGAGCGAAGTGTTCGCGTACGGTTTTGTCGCGTATTCGCAGCAGGCAAAACAGCGGATGCTTGGGTTGCCCGCAGCCCTGCTGGAGCGCTACGGCGTGTATTCCGGGCCGGTGGCTGCCGCCATGGCACAGGGCGCTTCGCGTGAATCCGGTGCGCAGCTGGCTGTCGGCGTTACGGGCATCGCCGGGCCAGGCGGCGCGCAAAACGACAAGGATCCGGGGACTGTCTATGTGGCCGGTTTTGACGCGCGCAGCGGCAAGACGTATTTGTACCGTCTCGCGTTGGGTGCCTATGCGGATCGGGAAGTGATTCGCGTGCGTACGGCGCTGTACGCACTGGATCTTGTTCGTCGCATGGCGCTGGGAAAGGACGTCTTGCATGCGATCGCGTTTGATGCGGACGCTCCGGCAGATGCCATGAATTTGTAGCAAGAAAAATCATGTTTTGCATTCCTGTTTGTGCCCAAACGACACGGAAAGGAATGCGTGATTCAAATAAAAACGCAACGCACGCGGCAGTCGCCATCTGCCGCTGGTTGCAGAGGGACTGTGATGTTACCTAGTTATCAGCATATCCTGCGTGTTTTCGGCATGTCGGGCGCACAAATTGCCGCCATCCTGCGCGCTGCGCGTGAGGATGGGTGTCCCGGTCTGCGCCTGCTGGAGCGCGACGGTGAATATGCCGTCTGTGTACAGGTCAGCGCGCCCACACAGGCGATGGCCAGAGAATACTGCGAAAACTGGTGCGCAAGGCTCCGCCGCGCCTTTGGTGATGCGCTTTATGCCGAGGGCGAGATCAATCTCGCGCAGGCAACGCTGGACGTTCTGCTGCAAAAGCGGGTCTTGACGGTTGCGGCGAATGAGACCACAGGCCGATTGTTGGGGGCGCGTCTGCGTTCGCTGCCCCACAGCGAGGCGGTGTTTGATTTTGGTCATACGACTTATGCCGACCCCCGGAAAGCGGCGCGGATTGTCGCACCGACTTCTGTAGTGCACAAATATCCCGGCGATGCGGTGCAGGAGGCAGCCGGCCGCGCTGCCGCGGCATTGGCCGTATCCGGAGCGGATCTCGCAGCGCTGTACCAGCCATCGGGTATCGGGCAGGAGCCTTTCGCGCTTGTCTGTGACAAACGCGAGGTTTGCGCGCTGCCGGTGGATCCGGAACTGACAGATGCGGCGCTAGGCAATGTCTTGCTGGATCTGCTTCGCCGCCGCGCATCGGGACTTTCCATGCCGAATGGGGGCATCGTTTTTTCCGTCGGCCATGACCGCCCTCCTCTCGGCGACGCGCTGCAACCGACGCAAAAAACGGGGGATACCACGCGTTTTTCCATCCGGCGGAAGCATACACAGACCCCAAAAGGGAAACCGGACGGTCAGACGGCGGTACAGGCGGCCGGGCGCGAATACGAACCGATGCTGGATTTTGATCAGCCAGCTAAGCCGGATCCCCTTTCCCTCGGCACACCGCTGGACTTTGATGCGCCGCTTCCGCAATCCAATCCAGACAGGGATCTCGTGGCCTCAAAAGCGCACGCCGCGGCACAGGAAAATTGGAATCGTACTGAACCCGTCGGCGCGATTTCGTTTGAAACAGAGGACGAGCGGCAAAACGATGTGGCAAAGATCACCGATGCCAATGCCGCGGGAAATGCGGGGGAAACGGTGCCGCAGGATCCGGAGATCTCGCACCGTGCCTCGTCCGGACTTCTCGATGATGACACACCGGAATTTGTCCTGCCGACACCCCGGATCCCGCCGCCTACCGCGGGTATGCCGCTGCACACAGAGCAGGAGATGTCCGATGCAGCGACGCTTCTGTTCGACCGCGACCCGGGCGGCAGAGCCGTTGACAAGAAAAAAGCACAGGACAAGCGCGCCCAGGCCGCTGCGCAGAGCACAGCGCCTTCTTATCCGCAGGCGGGGCAAAGCCCAAGTCTTGTAAGGATGGAAAAACGGGAGAGAAACCGACGCCGTTTCGTAATTCTTCTGCTGGTTCTTTTTGTGCTTATTCTTGTCATGGGTGTTGTTGGCGTGGTGCTCTGGAACCGCGAATCCCTCGGAAAGCCTCCCGCACCTGCCACCTACGGCACAGTTGGCCATGATCGAGATGCCATGGCCTATTTGGCGAAGGCGCGGCAAAAGCGGGCGGGCGTGTTGGGATATCTCTCCTTTCCCGGGCAAGAAGGGCAGCTGTTGTACGCGGATGTTCAATCGGCCGATGCGGCGAAAGAAGAGGCGGCGGTGACTGCGCCGTATCTAGAGGGCGATCAGTATCTTACATCCGATGCACCCGGGCATACCATAGTGCGTTTTTCCGATGGCCTGAACGCCTTCTTAACCCTTGAAACCGTTCGGCAAAACAGCGGCTTTACGCTGTATGCAAACGAGGAGCAATACCGCTGTAAGGTATTTGCCGTATTCCAAACGGATCCGTCTGAAACCGGCGCAACGGCCTTTGACCCCTTCTCTTACGGCGATCTTTCCAACCTGTATGATTACCTCGCCTTTGCGCTGGGAGCGCAAGTGCGCAGCCTTTACGATACAGGTGTACAGCCAGGTCACGGTGCCGACTTTATAACCTTCGTGCAGGATCAGCCGGACGGTACCCGCCTATGGGTGACGGGGCGCGTGGTCAAAGCGACAGAATCTCCAACGCTGCGTGGCGATGCGATAGAACAGGCCGAACAGCCGTTATATTGTGCATCTCGGTATGCCGCGGACGGTCAGCCGCTGCCGGACGTGCGCGCTTTGCTGGCTGCACAGCTGGAGCGCTATGCCCTGCAACGCGATGAAATAGAGGCGCAGCAGGACATACCGGATGCAAAGCCCGAAAATCAAGACAATTTGGATGACATGGTTTCCGCTCTGCAGCAGCAGACGAATAGTTTGCTACAGCATGCGGATGAAGTGATGATGCAGGGACTCACCGATATCGCCGGCAATGCCGGCGCCTCCGAGAGCGATATCGGCCAGGGTGCGGAGGGTACAATGCCGCAGCAGGATGTTGCCATCCCGGAACCGCCTGCCGCTCCTACGCCGCAACCCCTTCCGTCCGCGCCTCTTCCGTCCGCTCCGGTGACCGAAACCGCCTCCCCGGCAGCGCCCGGCGATGCCGGTAGCGAGAGCGCTGACCCCGCCACGCCCCCAGAATCGCCTACCGGTGCCCCTTCCGAGGATCCGCAGCTGCCCCCCGCGCCCTTGCCCACCCCCTCTGCGAGCTTTCCCGTTGAGCCGCAGCCGTCATTGCCTGCGCAGCCCACAGCGCAACCCACGCCGCAACCGTCGCCGACGCCTTTCGTGGAGACCATCGATGTGACGATGAACGGAAAGGCGCAGTCCATGGAATTGGTGCAGTGCCTTGCCATGATCGCGCAAAACGAACTCGGCGCAAAGGCACCGTTAGAGGCCTACAAGGCGCAGTGCGTGGCGGCGCACTGCTGGATCCTGAGCCAGGGGGACTATCCGCCGGTAACGGGCACAACGCCGGGGAAAACAGCCTTACAGGCGGCACAGGAGGTCGCGCATGTGCTGGTGACCTACAACGGAAATGTGGCCTTTACGCCGTATTTCGCCAGCGCATCTACGGGAACGGCTTCGTCGGCTGATGTATGGGGCGGCGAGAGAGCCTATCTGCAGGCGGTGGAAAGCCCCTATGACAAAGAAGTCGCGACCAACTGGAATACGAACGGCGCTACCAGCGGCACGGCCCGCTTCTCCAGAGCTACCCTGTTGGAACGCTTTAAAGAGAAGTTGGAGCTTGATCTGACCGATGTGGATCCCACGCAATGGTTCCACATCCTTTCCGCCAATCCGTATGGATGGGTCAGCCGTATTCAGGTGGGGCCGGACGATGGCCCCAACACGTCCATGCGGGGAACCTGGTTCCGCGAGACGCTTCTGGCGGGCCAGAGTGTTGACAATCGAAGCCTGCGCAGTCAATGCTTTACCGTCAGCTACGATGAAGAGACAGATTGCTTTCTGTTCGACGTATACGGGTACGGACATGGCTGCGGCATGAGCCAGTTTGGCGCCATTGGCTACGCGCGCAACGGTTGGACGTATGACAACATCCTCTTGCACTATTATCCGCACACCACACTGACGACGTATTAAACGCTCTGTTTTGTTTAGAGGAAGATGCAAAACCAGCGGCCGCATTTTCCGGGTTTTGTTTTGTCGGGCCGCCGCGCCGACAGAGGAACACAAATGAAAAAGTTACTCTCCGTTTTCTTATCCGCCGCGATGATTCTGGCACTAACCGCCTGCGGCGCCACAACGGACTCTTCCGATACCTCCGATGAGGGATCCGCCACAGGATCCGGTTCGACGGGGTATAAAATCGCCATCGTTCAACAGCTGGATCACTCCTCGCTGGACGAGATTCGCGCAGCCATCGAGGCCGAGTTGGACGCCAAGGCTGCAGAGCTGGACATTGACATCACCTACGATGAGTACCAGGGTCAAAACGATTCCTCCGTGTTGAGTCAGATCGGCACACAGGTCGCGCAGGGCGCCTATGACGCGGTGATTCCCATCGCCACGCTGGCGGCGGAAGTGATGTACAGCGCTCTGGAAGGCTCGATCCCCTGCGTGTACGCGGCGGTTTCTTACCCCGCCGATGCGGACTTGACCGGTCTTGAGAACCTGACGGGCACGTCGGACGCTCTCAACACGCCGCAGATTATGGACATGATGCTCGCCGTCAACCCGGACGCAAAGACCGTCGGCTTGCTCTATTCAAAATCGGAGGACAATTCCGCCACCCCCATTGCCGAGGCGAAAGAGTACCTGGAGAGCAAAGGCATTGCGTATGTTGAGGCGACCGGCAATACCAACGATGAGGTCTTGACCGCCGCCGCCTCTCTGATTGCAGACAAGGTAGACGCCGTCTTCACACCCACAGACAATACCGTAATGGCGGCGGCAGCTGCCGTAGGCGAACAGTTGGCGGATGCCGGTATCGCCTGGTATGCGGGCGCTGACAGTTTTGTCAACGAGGGGGCCTTTGCCACCTGTGGCGTCAATTATACCGAATTGGGCACTTATACCGCTGACATGCTGCTGGACATTCTGGATTCCGGAGAAGTGCCGGAGTATCATGTGATGGAAGGCGGGATCATCACGGTGAATACAGAAGTGGCCGAAAAGATCGGCGCCGACTACAGTGCTTTTTCCGAGATGGCAAACACGGTGGTTGAAGTAACCACCGCCGCCAACGCCGCATAAGAGATTTCAAAAGGATTGTCGCTATGTTTTCTTCCGCCATTGTGCTGGGCGCCCTCGAGGTCGGATGCATCTATGCTCTTGTCGCGCTGGCGCTGTTTTTGAGCTACCGCGTTTTAGATATCGCTGATCTGACGACGGACGGCGCTTTTACGCTGGGCTGTGCGGTTTCGGCGACTGCCGCTGTGGCCGGCCATCCCGTACTGGGCTTTTTTCTGGCTGTGATCGCAGGAGCTCTTGCCGGCAGCATCACGGCACTGTTGCAAACGCGCCTGGGCGTGCCGTCCATTCTGGCGGGTATCATTACCAACACAGGGCTGTATACGGTCAACTTGGCGGTGATGGGCTTTTCTTCCAACGTGTCCATGATCAAAACCGAGACCGCTTTTACCCTGTTGCGTGCGCGCCTGGGCGAGAGCAGCCCATACAAGCTGTTGATAGCGGCGGGCGTAGCGGGTGCGGTTTGCCTGGCTCTTTTGTTCTTTTTGGGCACGAGACTCGGCTTATCCATTCGCGCCACAGGCGATAATCCGGATATGGTGCGCGCCAGCTCCATCAACACGGCCTTTACGATCACCGTCGGCCTGTGCCTTTCCAACGCGATGACGTCCTTATCCGGCGCACTCCTTGCCCAGTACCAGCGCTCTGCTGATATTAATCTCGGCACCGGTATGGTGGTAATCGGCCTCGCCTCGCTGATCATCGGTGAAACGGTTCTCGGCGCAGCGCACCGCCCGCAGATGTGGCGCAAGGTCGCTTCCGCCTTCGTTGGCAGTATTCTCTACCGCTTCATTATCGCTTTGGCGCTGCGCGCACATGTGCCGGCGGAGAGCCTAAAGCTCGTCTCGGCCATCATCGTGGCGCTGGCCATCGCCGCGCCCGCTGTAAAAGCCCGCTATGATTTTCGGCGCGATCGCGCCAAGGCGCAGGCGGCTCTGCGGCAAGACGGTGCGAGAGGGGGCGGTGTGTGATGCTTACGCTGTATAACGTCTCCAAAACATTCAATCCCGGCACTGTGAACGAGAAACTTGCCCTGGATGATGTCAGCCTTTCGCTGGCGGACGGCGATTTTGCCATCATTGTCGGCTCCAACGGCGCCGGCAAGTCGACGCTGTTCAACGCCATCGCCGGTGAATTTATTCCGGACGTCGGATCCGTAAAGCTGGACGGTCAGGATATTACGCTCTGGCCGGATTACCGCAGAGCGAAGTTTATCGGACGAATGTTCCAGGATCCGTTGCGCGGTACAGCGCCTACCATGACGATCGAGGAAAATCTGGCGCTCGCCTATCTGCGCGCCTCCTACCACACGTCGTCTTTTTCCCGCATTACGAACAAAGAGCGCGCAGAGTTTGCCGAAAAGCTGGCGCAGTTGGGGCTGGGGCTTGAAAATCGCATGAAGCAGCCTGTGGGCTTGTTGTCCGGCGGGCAACGCCAGGCCCTTACCTTGCTGATGGCAACCGTTGTCACACCCAAGTTGCTGCTTTTGGATGAACATACGGCGGCGCTGGATCCTGCCACCGCCGAAAAAGTTTTAGCGCTGACCAAAACCATTGTGGCGCAAAATCACCTGACCTGCTTGATGATCACCCATAACATGCACGATGCGATCTGCCTCGGCAATCGCACCTTGATGATGGACGCCGGGCGCATCGTGTTGGACGTGCAGGGGGAAGAGCGCGAAAAAATGACAGTGGATGACCTTTTGCACCGCTTCGCGCAAAATGCAAGACATACGCTGGATAATGACAGAATTTTGCTATCCGTTTAGCCTTGCTGTTTTCCCCACAACGGAACCCTGAGTCGATATGGAGTGGCAAACCAAAACGGGACACAAAACTACCAGTTATCAAAACAAACGCAAAAAGCAAACGCAGATGCTGCAACCACTCGGGTAGGAGGCTGGCCATTCCAACGTCAGCCTCCTACCCGATTCCTTAACGTTACCTGGCATCCTTCCCTAACGCAAACCCCGCGCCACGATGTTTAAGGATCCCTCCTTTCGCCCGGTAGACTACAATTGTATGCCAGCCGCACACAAAAATGTGAATAAATCATGTAGAAACGCACAACAATCGGTGCTAAAATCTGCATAAAATGGCAATACTGCACAAACTTTACGCCGCTTTTTAAGAAAATATTGACAAAAAGGGGACGGACCGGTATATAATTGCCCTATAGAGGAAGTGTAGGGGCAGAAGTTGTGCAAACAGGCCTGAGGCCATGCCAATGGATCCCCAAAGCGGCAGACGCCCAGAGAGGGCGAACCTTCGCAGCTGCTTAAGACCGGAGGAAATTTTCTTTGCCCGACAGGGGGCGCCCCCTGTTCGTTGTTTTGCTTGCAAAACAACGATGTCCTTTTGTCTGCACCTCCTATTCAGGATTCAGCTTTTGGCGATGCGCCGGGTGAGAGTAGCCCGGTATGGCGGCAGCGGCCCGGATACATATTTTTCCACATCTTTTCTGTAAGGAGGAAATTTATAATAACTGGTAATTACACTCCTTACAATAAAACTCGCTGAAAACTTGTTATTTGATTCTTGACAAAATTACACGCGTGTAGTAGACCCAGACGATATGTAAAAACTGATTGAGGCGTTTTATAAATATTACAAAATCTCATTACAAAAACTCTCGAAAGCCTTTTGCCGAAACCGTGTTATTATACTAAAATCGCTCTCATAGGGAATGTGTTTTCGCTTTTGAAATTTTAAGATTGGTTAAAATTGGTGCGAACGGTATGAATTTTTCTCAGATGCCATATAAACGCCCTGATATCGAAGAGGCTAAGGACGCGATGCGGAACCTGAACCAGCGTTTTAAAGAGGCCGATAACTATTCAGAGGCGAGGGGTATATTCCTTGAGAGGGAAAATGTTCTCAAACATTATAAGACCATGCGTACTCTCGCGCATATAAGGCATACCATAGATACCCGCGACGCCTTTTATGACGGAGAGGTGAAGTTTTTTAACGGCGCGGGTCCCGAACTTGAGCGCTATGCCCAGGAGTGGACTCTTGAATTTCTCTCCTCCCCTTTCAGAAAGGATTTTGAAAACGAGTACGGGGATTTGATGTTCAAAAACGCTGAGATAAGTCTTAAAACTTTTTCACCGGAAATTATCCCGGAACTCCAGGAGGAGAGCGACGTGGCGCAGGAGTATGAAAAACTCCTGGCCTCCGCGCAGATCCCGTTTGAGGGCGATAGATATACTATTTCTCAGATGACGCCTTTTAAGAACGACCCGGACGACAGCCGCCGCCTCTCGGCGTGGAAAGCGGAAGGGCAGTGGTACAAGGACAATCAGGCCCAGCTGGATGAACTCTACGACCGGCTCGTTGAACTGCGCGACAAGATGGGCCGCGAGTTGGGCTACGGAGGCTACACCCCCCTGGGATATTACCGTATGCGCCGCAACTGTTACGGCAGAGAGGACGTTGAAAAATTCCGCGCCGCCGTGAGGGAGTATGTGGTTCCGCTGGCGGACAGCATTTACAGGGAGCAGGCAAAAAGGATCGGGAAGGAATATCCCATGAATTTTGCGGATAACGCCCTCTCTTTCCGCTCAGGGAATCCGAAGCCGGTGGGGACTGCCGATGATATACTCGCCCACGGCAAAAAGTTCTACGACGAGCTCTCCCCAGAAACCTCCGAATTTTTCAATACGATGCTTGACAACGGGCTGATGGACGTGCTGTCAACCGAGGGAAAAGCCGGCGGAGGGTACTGCACCAATCTCCCCGATTACCGCGTACCCTTTATTTTCGCGAATTTCAACGGGACTTCTCACGACGTGGAGGTTGTAACCCACGAGGCCGGCCACGCGTTTGCCGACTGGATGAACCGGGACAGGGTTCCCGCGTCGTATATTTGGCCTACCATGGAGGGCTGCGAGGTTCATTCCATGTCCATGGAGTTTTTCGCGTGGCCCTGGAGCGAGGATTTTTTCGGCAAGGACGCCGATAAATTCCGCTATCACCATCTCTCCAGCGCAATTTGCTTTATCCCCTACGGAACCATGGTGGATCATTTCCAGCACGAGGTCTATGATCACCCGGAGATGACACCCAGGGAGCGCCACGGCGTATGGAAGAGACTTCTGGGCGTATATATGCCCTGGATGCGCCTTGACGGCGAGATTCCCTTTTACGG
This sequence comes from uncultured Subdoligranulum sp., assembly GCA_964560675.1. GTDB lineage: Bacteria > Bacillota > Clostridia > Oscillospirales > Ruminococcaceae > Gemmiger. The sequence goes on from CAZLMA010000008.1 coordinate 39,790, forward strand.
CGAGGGCGAGGGCTGGCAGAGACAGCACCATATTTATTCCAACCCGTTCTATTACATAGATTACTGCCTCGCGCAGACCGTCTCCCTGGAGTTCTGGGCGATGATCCAGAGAGATCCAAAGGAGGCCTGGAGACATTACATGGCTTACACCTCACAGGGCGGCAGCCGCGTGTTTACAGAACTTCTCGCAAACGCCGGGCTTGACAGCCCGTTTGATCCTGACTGCCTCAAATCCGTCTGCGAGGACGCCGCAAAATGGCTCTCTACCAGGGATTTAAGCGTGCTGGTATGACCGTTTGCCCCATTTCGCCGTCCGCACTTTCTTACGCTGTCACGACTGACCGCCTGAAAGCGGAAAGTCCTGATGATATTATTAAAGGAGGAAATGAAAAGCATGGTAAGAATCAAAAAAGTGCTTGCGTTGCTTCTCGCGCTGGTTATGTGCGTCTGCGTGCTTACCGCCTGCGGCGGAAATGACAGCAGTCCAAGCGAGTCCTCAGCGCCTTCGGAGCCAGCTTCCGAACCCGAGGGAGAGCCGACCGACTCAGGCGCTGCTACACCCGCCCCTGAAGCCGCCACGCTCTATGAGCAGCCGACTATTGCGGAAATCAATGCGGCCACCTATACCGACCTGAGCGAGGGCAGCGAGGGAGACTACACCGAACTCTACACTGCCATTGGCAAGGACGTGACTGTCGATCAGGTCATAGAGGATCCGGACACGGGCCTTGTGTACCTGGATGTGGACGGCGTGCGCTATGAGTTGGGAATGGACTTCCTCTCCATGGCGATGGTCTACAACTGCACCGTCCCGGAGGGCGGCGCATGGGAGACGGAAGACGATGTGTACGCCTCATGGTGGCGCTGGTACATTCAGCGCTGGAACTATCTGATGCCTGAGGTGCCGCTCTACTCCAACGAGTACTACGACGTGTATAACGCTCAGATTAAAGGCGTTGAGGAGTATCCCACCAACCCCTACTGGGGGCCTGCAAACGCTCTTATCGACTGGACTTCTGAGAAGAGTGACGGCTCTATCATCCTCGGCAACGTAACTGAGCTGTCCGGGAGACTGCGCAGTTCCAGCTTCGGAGTTTCTTCGCCCGGAGCGGGCGACCTGGATGTGGAGAACCTGATCACAGGTCTTGAGACCGTAGCCACCACCAAGGAGGGCGGCTATGAGGTCAACCCCACCGTTGTAAAGGATTTGCAGTCGACCGAGAATGACGACGGCTCCATGACCTACACCATCAGTCTCTACGACGATCTGCAGTTTTCCGATGGGAGCGCGGTAACCGCCAAGAACTATCTTGTGTCGGTACTGATGGGGTCCAGCCAGGTCTCCGTGCAGGCGGGGGGTCAGGGAACTTCCGGCCTTAACTTTGTCGGTTACGCGGATTTCAACGCCTACACTGGCCCCGACAGCGCCGAGGGCAGCAAAGTGTTTAGCGGCATCCGTCTGATAGACGACTATACCTTCTCCGTCACGGTCGACCCCCAGTACCTGCCCTACTACTACGCGATTACTTACGCCGGATTCAGCCCTCAGCCTCTGGCCCTGTGGCTCGGCGACGGTGTTGACATTATGGACGACGGCGAGGGGGTTTATCTCTCCGACGAGTTCTATGCCATGGACGGCGACAGCTACACCCACGCGCAGCAGATCGAGCACGCCGTCTGGGATCACACCACGGATTATCCGTATTCCGGCGCCTACACCATCGAGTCCTACGACGATGCGGATCACTCTGCGGTTTTGAAGCGCAACCCCAATTTCAAGGGCAATTACGAGGGCACCAAACCCTCTATCGAGACTGTGGTCTACAAGCGCATAATCACTGAGACGCAGCTTGCGGACTTCCAGTCGGGCGGCATTGATGTGCTCAGCGGCGTCACCGGCGGGGACGCGACGGACGAGGCCCTCGCGCTGGTAGAGGCGAATCCCGACAAGTATGTCGCTACGCATTACAGCCGCGCCGGATACGGCAAGCTGGGCTTCCGCGGAGATCTTGGCCCCGCTCAGTTCGCGGCTGTGCGTCAGGCTATATCCTACTGCATGGATCGCGCCACCTTTGCCAAGGACTTCACAGGCGGCTACGGCGGAGTTACCGACGGCCCCTACTACACAGGCTCCTGGATGTACCAGAAAGCTGTCGCTGACGGTATGCTCCTCAACGCCTATGACACCTCTGTGGACAAGGCCATAGAAGTTCTGGAGGCCGACGGCTGGGTGTACAACGCCGACGGCTCCGACTACTCCGGCGAGGGCGTCCGCTACAAGAAGATACCCAAAGCCGAGATGAACGACTACGACCTGACCTATGCCTCCGTCGACGGCACGTATACCGTCACAGAGGTAGGGGACGACTGCTACATGCCTCTGGTCCTCAACTGGTACGGCACCTCCGAAAACGATTTTACCGACCTTTTGGTGACCGGATTCATGGAGAACGACAATATTAAGTCCGCTGGATTTGTAGTCCAGCAGACGGTGGGTGACTTTAACCCCATGCTCGATGAGCTCTACCAGGGCGCTCTCGGCGTGAGTTACAGCGGAACCCCCACCTACAACTGCTTCAATTTCGCCACTGGATTTAATACCGCAGCGTATGATTACAGCTGGAACTGGCGCCTCGACCCCTATCAGTTTGAGAACAACAGCATCTGCTATGTAAAAGATATGGCTGACGCCTACTGGGTCAAGTAATATCGGCGGTTAACTTTAGTTTTACTTTCGCCCTGCGGGGCAGGGGCGTTATACCCTTGTCCCGCAGATTTTTTATATCATACCGCGCCTTTGCCGTTTTAAATGGAGAGACGGTATGTCATGGCAAACCACACCACATCGGCTTTCCATAGCATATCGGCACATTCCACGATTCCATTCTATAATAGCTGCTTGTGAAACACATTTCGCAAGCAAGGACTCGCGCTTATTGAACGGGGCGTTGCCCCGCTTGGTCGGCGCGAGGGACAAACGAAGTTCGTCTCAGAGTGTTTTAGAGGCTGCAAAGCTGCCCTCAAAAACGATTTGATTTCCCCTTCGAGGCAATAAAATTAGCCTGGTTGTGACTTTCGCAATCGCCTAATTCTATACAAAGCGAGGGAAGAATATGGGAAAATACGTTCTCAAGAGAATCGTTTACATGTTTGTAGTTCTTGTGATTCTCTCTTTCATAATGTTTATGATCTATAATCTGGTTCCCTCCAACAGGGCTTATACCGACGCTCGCGCCGAAATGCAGTCGCTTAAAAATTCAATTCCCGCCGGCGAGCAGCAGGAGTACATGGAAAAGCTTTTGCTCAAGTACGAGCGCATGTACGGAACCGACACAGATAACAAGTTCATCCGCTATCTCCGCTGGGTTGGCGTGTACCCGCTGTACGACGGCAGCTATGACGGGCTTCTTCAGGGTAATTTCGGCTACTCATACGAGTATAAGAAACCTGTTGTGGAAATTGTGGCTCAGCCCATGATTAACACCATTAAACTCAATATCTGGGGGACGATTATCGCTCTGGCGATAACCATTCCTCTGGGCATACACTGCGCCGTTAAGCGCGGCACGAAAACGGACCAGGCGGTGCAGGTGTTTACCATCATTGGATACAGTCTGCCTGTTTTCCTTATCGCCATTTTATTCATATGGATATTCTGTTCCAAGCTGCATATTTTCCCGCCCAGCGGCATGAAAACTCCCGGCTCCAATTTTACGGGGTTCGCCAAGTTTAAGGACGAGATGTACTATATGGCCCTGCCGCTGATAGTCACGACTTTCTGCTCGCTCGGCGGCATGACCCGTTATGTGCGCGCCAGTATGATAGAGGCTCTCAGCCTTGACTGCATCAAGACCGCCCGCGCCAAAGGGCTGAGGGAGAAGGTCGTTATATATTCGCACGCGTGGAGAAACGCCCTCATCCCCATCGTCTCTCTGGTTATCGGCTGGTTTCTCGGGATATTCTCCGGGTCGCTTATGATCGAACAGATATTCGGCTGGAACGGCATGGGCAGACTGATGATAAATTCCCTTCAGGTAGCCGACTATGACGTCGTACTGCTCATGCAGATGTTCTATGTGGCCATCTCTCTTATCGGCACGCTGGCAACAGACCTTATTTACGGACTTGTGGATCCGCGTGTGCGTGTAAATAAGTAAAGGAGGGCTGAATAAAATGAGCAAAGAAAAAAAGAATCCCCCCTCCAGAGGCAACTGGTTCACAAGACTTTTCCACACCGGCAGCAGCAATATGGCGGACGAGATGGACGCCGCCCGCGCCGCCGACGTGGAGGCGATTGTCAGCCCGGTTCGGCAGGTAATCAATAATTTCCTGGAGAGGAAACTTGCCGTCGCCGCTTTAATCCTGCTGGTGTTCATGTTCATCTTCATGTTTGTAGGCCCTCTTTTCATGCCAAAGTACAAGGATTCCTACACCGAGGTAACCCAGCAGAACATGGCGCCAACTATGAGCCTCATGAAAGTTCCGAAGGAACTAAAAAACGACATTAAAACGATCGACAGCTACGGCTCCTTTTCCGTGGGTCTGTCCAACGCGGGAAAGGTCTATGTATGGGGCTCCACTCAGCTTGGCACCACCGGCATCGATATAAGCGACATTCCCCAAGAGGTTCAGGACGATAAAATCGCCCTTGTCGCCGCGGGAATAGACCACATCGTCGCCATAAGCGAGAGCGGAAAGATCTACTGCTGGGGCGCCAAGACCCTTGGTCAGTACGGCACCGAGGAGGAGGTAATCGCCGCGGGAGGCAGCGTAAACCCCAATATCGCCTACTTTCCCCAGGAACTTGCCGACAACGGAGTGGACGTGTCCCATGTGAAGAAACTCACCTGCGGCTATCAGGCGAGCGCAATACTTATGGACGATGGCAAGATCTACCTCTGGGGCAACAAGCTTACTTACGCCAATATGGATAAGTTCCTGCTTCTGGAGAATATTTACGACATCGACTTTACCTTAAACTATATTGTCGGTGTTACGGAACAGCGAAACAGTATCTACACAGGTTCCCGCGATCTCTTCAACACTGTACGGCCCAACATCAAAGCGCCCGGAGCAAAATTGAGCGACTATCTCAACGGGAGAAAGATTGACGAGATATGCACCACAAACGCCAGCGTCTGCCTGCTGCTGGACGACGGCTCGCTCTGTTTCGCGGGAGATTTCCCAATAGACGCGCTGCCCGCCCCGGAACTGACCGGCGGCGAGGAGTTCACGCAGATTGTCGGCGGGTCCTATCACTACTCCGGACTTACAAACAAGGGCAATGTCTACTCATGGGGAGCGGACGCGCTTAATCAGTGCCAGGTCTCCAAAAAGGCCGTGAATGTCTCCGAAATCTACTCAGGGTCCTTTCAGACTTACGCCAAGAACGGCGACGACGATCTCTGCGCCAAATGGGGCCTTAAAGGGTACATCTTCGGCACGGACACACGCGGAGCCGACATATTCCAGAGAATTATACAGGGCGGCAAGATGACCATGACCGTCGGCGCGGTCGCCGTTATAATCTCCAGCGTAATAGGAATAATCGTCGGAATCGTCTCGGGATATTTCGGCGGCAAAATCGACGTCCTGCTCATGCGTGTGGCCGAAATTTTCTCTGCCATACCCTTCCTGCCGTTTGCTATGATTCTCTCTGCGGTAATGGGGCATATGAGCTTCACCGAAAATCAGAGGATTTTCATTATAATGTGCATCTTGGGCGTGCTTACGTGGCCGGGCCTCGCGAGGCTTGTCCGCGGCCAGGTCCTTCTCGCAAGGGAAAGCGAGTATGTGACCGCGGCCAAGGCGATGGGCGTAAAGGAGAGTGTCATAGCCTTTAAGCATATTCTGCCAAACGTTATGAGCGTAATTCTTGTCTCCCTCATGCTCGATTTCGGAACTTGCATGCTCACGGAGTCGTCCCTCAGCTATCTGGGGTTTGGAGTTATGTACCCGCGTCCCACCTGGGGCAATATGCTTAACGGGGCCAACAACGAGACCGTCATAAACGCCTACTGGTGGCAGTGGGTGTTCACCTCCCTGTTCCTCGCCGTTACGACGATTTGCATAAATATTGTGGGCGATGCTCTCCGCGACGTGATGGACCCCAAGGCCAGCGCAGAAAAGTGAGGAGGGAATGATATGCCGTTACTGGAAGTTAAAAATCTGAAAACTTTTTTCAAGACAAAAAAAGGCATCGTCAAAGCCGTAAACGACGTTTCCTACTCATTGGAACCGGGACGCACGATAGGCATTGTGGGTGAGTCCGGCTCCGGAAAGTCCGTATCAGCCATGAGCATACTCCGGCTCCTCGACGATAACGGGTACATCGACTCCGGAGAGATACTCTTTGAGGGCAAGGATTTGACCAAGATATCCACCAACGATATGTATTCCCTCAGGGGCAACGCTATTTCGGTTATCTTTCAGGAGCCCATGACCAGCCTCAACCCTGTGTTTACGGTGGGCCGCCAGATTTCAGAGCCGTTTATGATCCACCAGGGCATGAAAAAAAAGGCGGCGTGGGATCACGCGCTGAAAATGCTCTATGACGTGCAGATACCCAACCCGGAGGAGGTTATCAAGCAGTACCCACACCAGCTGTCAGGCGGTATGCGGCAGAGGGTGATGATTGCAATGGCTCTCGCCTGCCGACCCAAAATTCTTATAGCCGACGAGCCCACCACCGCTCTTGACGTCACTATACAGGCTCAAATCCTAAGGCTGATGAACGAACTCCAGGCTGAAAAAGGGACTTCCATCATATTTATCACTCACGATCTCGGCGTAATCAACGAGATGGCCGACGACGTGGCCGTCATGTACTGCGGTCAGGTAGTGGAACAGGCCCCCGCAAGCCGTATTTTCGCAGACTGCGAGATGAGCCATCCCTATACCGAAGGACTTATGCTCTCCATACCGCGCCTTGACGCGATACGGACAAAAATCGAACCTATCCCCGGAGTGGTTCCGCATCCGCTGGCCCTGCCGAAGGGGTGCAAGTTCGCCCCGAGGTGCAAGTACTGTACAAAAAAATGTCTCGAGGAGGAACCCGCCCTTACAAACGTTAAGAAGGATCAGCTAGTGAGATGCTTTTATCCTGAAAAGGAGGTGAGGCGCAGTGATAACCACAAAAAAATTACTGTCAATAACTAACCTGAAAAAATATTTCCCTGTCGCCAAGACCTCTATTTTTAAGAGGGAACAGCTCTATGTGCGCGCCAACGAGGACATTACCCTTGATATATACGAGGGAGAGACCCTAGGGGTAGTGGGTGAGAGCGGCTGCGGAAAATCCACTCTTGGGCGCGTGCTGCTCCAGCTCTACCCGCAGACGGCCGGCACCACTATGTACTACGGCACCACCATGGCGGAGTTTGCGCCGGAATACGTGGAGGAGACCCTTAAAAACCTGGACAAACATAAGGCCAAACTTCAGAAAGCTTCAGACAGGGCCGACGAGATGGATAAAAAAGTTGCCGAGGCCGGAGGGGAGGATAAGGCGGATTTCTATCTTTTGCAGGAGAGAAACCTTGCCCGCTGCGATGTCCAGACCCGCCTTAACAATATTGTAAAAATACTCGGCGGATTTTTCGCGGTGGATGACAACGGTTCCGGGAAACATCTGCTGCTGGAGGCCCATCAAGCCTGTGTAAAACGCCGCAGGGCGAGAGAAGCTTATTTAGCCGCTAAGCTTGCGTATGACAACAGCGTCGCGGATTCCAAGGCGAAAAAGGACAAAATCGATTCGCTAAAAGCGAAAATGAACTCCAAAAAAGCCGAACTGGATCAGTGCGACAGCGAGGTCGATAGGGTTGTCAAAGAACTGAACGATCTGCGCTCCACCTATGCGGACGACCCCGAGTTTCAGAAGTATGAGGCCATGCGCGACGAGGGAATCGACCTGTCCCGCCTTAAATACAATGAGATGAGGCTCTTCCGCAAGGATCTGCAGATTATTTTCCAGGACCCGTATTCAAGCCTTAATCCGCGCATGACGATAGGTCAGATAATAGAGGAGGGCCTTCTCACCCACAATTTCTATAAGCACGACTCTGAAAAAATGCGTGAACATATAGTGCGCACCATGGAGGAGTGCGGTCTGCAGGAGTATATGCTCCACCGCTATCCGCACCAGTTCTCCGGAGGTCAGCGCCAGCGCGTCGCGATAGCGAGAGCGCTTGCCGTCAAGCCAAAGTTTATAGTCTGTGATGAATGTGTCTCTGCCCTGGATGTCTCTATTCAGTCCCAGATTATCAATCTGCTCCAGGAACTGAAGGCCAAGCAGCATCTCACATATATGTTCATATCGCATGACCTGAGCGTTGTGAGGTATATTTCCGACCGTATCTGCGTAATGTACCTTGGTAATGTGGTCGAACTTGGAGAGGCGGAGAAGATTTTCAACGACCCCAGGCACCCTTACACGGTTGCGCTCCTCTCGTCGATTCCCACTACGGATCCCGAAAGTCTCAAGAAGGACCGCATACTTCTCGAGGGAAATATTCCCAGTCCGATAAAGCCGCCGTCTGGGTGCAAATTCCACACCCGCTGTTTTATGTGCTCCGAAAAATGCGAAAGAGTCCCTCCGGAACTGAACGAAATTGAACCGGGACATTTTGTCGCGTGTCATTTCCCGGAGAGGAAACTCGCTGAAGACGGCAGTTACCTCTTCCAGGTACGCAAAACGATGACCGCTCAGAGAGCCGGGCATGAGAGAGACGAGTGACGCGGTAATGAAGAGTGGAGGATTATTGTGCTGTCAATATGGAAACGGCTGAAACAGTCCGCTAAGCAGAGTCCCCAGCAGGAAAAAGAACGCCGTGAGGAAATGGAAAAACTGAAACTCACATGGAAAGATAAATTTGCCATGGTATTTTCAGCGTACATTGTGATTTTTCTCCCCGCCGCTGTAATCCTCGTTCTTCTTGCGCTCCTCTGTCTCTGGCTTTTTAAAGCGCTGTAATTTTAATCCGCGCCGAAAGGTTCCAAAAAGAGCCGCGGCGCGGATTTTAGTGGGTGCGCCCGGCGGCGCTGAGTTTCTAACGGGTGAAAGTCCCGAATCCGCCCGTTAGCGGGAAGGATACAGCCGAAGGCAAGGGTGTCCACGGCAACGTGGAATCGGAAGGAAGCCGGATGTGGGGCAACCAACTAACCCACGGGCAAACCTCTGACCTGTCGAAAGTTGAAATGAAAGAAAGCGCAAAACATTGCTGTGGCAATGGCTGTCTGCAAAGGGATAGTGCGGAACACGAAGAAGAAGCAGAAGCGCTGATCGATGGACGGATAGCTGAAAACAACACTGCCAATGCCGACAGTCAACAGCAAGTCTGTCACGGCATAAACAGGGGTGGAGCCGTGTACCAGTCCGGTACGAACGGTTCTGTTGGAGGTCGGCTGACCAGCTAATGGCCAGCCTCCTACCCGCTTAACATTACTTGGCATCCTTCCCTAATACAAACCTCGATCCACGATGTTTAAGGACCCCTCCTTTCGCCCGCCAGACTACAGTTGTATGCCAGCCGCGCACAAAAATGTGAATAAATCATATAGAAACGCACAACAATCGGTGCTAAAATCTACATAAATTGGCAATACTGCACAAACTTTACGCCGCTTTTTAAGAATATATTGACAAAAAGGGGACGGACCGGTATATAATTGCCCTATAGAGGAAGTGCAGGGGCAGAAGTTGTGCAAATAGGCTTGAGGCCACGCCAGCGGGTCCCCAAAAGCGGCAGACGCCTAGGGAGGGCGTGCCTGCGCAGCTGCGAAAGACCGGAGGAAATTTTCTTTGCCCGACAGGGGGCGCCCCCTGTTCGTTGTTTTGCTTGCAAAACAACGATGTTCTTTTGTCTGCACCTCCTTTTTTAATTTAGGATTCGGCTTTTGGCGCTGCGCCGGGGGCGAGTTGCCCGGCATGGCGGCAGTGGCCCGAATACATATTTTTCCACATCTTTTCTGTAAGGAGGAAAGAAGTACATGAAGAAACTTGCTAGTCTGCTGCTCGCAGCCGCTATGGTATTCACGCTTGCCGCTTGTGGCGGCGGTGGCGATACCGGCAATGCAGGTGAAGAGCAGCCCACCGCGAGCGCCGACACCGGTGAAACGGGCGAGGAACAGGGCGACACGGGCGATTCCGGTGACGAGTCCGAGTCATCGTTTACAGGCCTCGATTGGGAAGCCATCGACGCCATGGACTACGATGAAGCCAGTGAGACTGTCTACGATTTCGTGCTGGGTGATTTCGCCACGGCTTATGACGCTGCCAAACAAGAGACCGGCGATACCCGCATGGCGTTAATGGCGGTGGCCGACGCGAAGCTGAGCGAGTCCGGAGCATTTTTGCCCATCCAGACAGCCGGCGGCAACTACGCCATCAGCCGTGTGGTGCCGCGTTCCAACGCCGCTACCACGCTGTGGGGTCTCGATAGCTATCGCTATCACACGCTGCTTGTGACAAACGAGCTCATTACGGCGGACGACCGCACCGAACTTCTGGGTCTTTGGAACGAGGCCGCCACGGCGGACGAGTACCGCACAAACGCCAAGGCCTTCCTAGAGGACAAGGGTTATACCTTCAGCGATACCTACACGCTCCACAACTCTGAGAACGTCAATATTTGGGATACCATCGCGACGTCCTACACCTCTGACTCCATGTTCATCTCCGGCACGTATGACAACCTGCTGGAATATGACGCCAAGGGCGTTCAGCAGCCTGGCCTCGCCGAGAGCTATGAGGTCTCGGATGACGGCACCGTCTACACCTTCCACATCCGCCAAGGCGTCAAGTGGGTCGACCAGCAGGGCAGCGAGATCGGCGAAGTGACCGCCGATGACTGGGTCGCCTCTATGGAGCATCTGCTGGATAACTCTGATGCGCTGGGCTACCTGCTCACCAATACCGATGGTTGCGGCCTCAAGGGCTTTACCGATTACCTGAATGGTGACTTGACAGATTACACGCAGATCGGTGTCAAGGCCATCGATGACTATACGCTGGAGTACACGCTGGAAGCGCCGTTCGCGCCTTTTACTACCATGCTGGGCTACGCCTGCTTTGCGCCCCTGAACCGCGATTTCTACCGCTCTCAGGGCGGCACCTTCAGCTGCGAGGGTGAGACCTATACCCCCGGTGATTTCGGCAAGACACCCTCCAACATCGCGTACTGCGGCCCCTACCTGATCACCAGCTTCACCGCGCAAAACACCACGCGCTATGCCGCCAACCCGACCTACTGGAACCCCGATTCCATCATTACCCCGAACCTTGTCTACATTTATAACGATGGTTCCGAGGCGACCCTTGCCTACACCAATGCTCGTGACGGCGTAGTCTCGGGCGCCGGCCTGAACTCCTCCGCTGTCGAAGTGGCCAAGCAGGACGACTCCACCACCGTGGACGGTACCACAGGCAAGGTCTTTGATTTGTACTGCTACGTTTCCTCCGGCACCGGCACCACCTACTGCGGCTGGTTCAACGTCAACCGCGGCATCTGGGCGAACTACGACAACGCCGATATCGGCGTCTCGCCGAAGACAGAAGAAGACATCGCGCGCTATCGCGACGCGATCACCAACCAGCATTTCCGTCTCGCCCTGGCTATGGCGATCGACCGCGGCGGCTATAACGCGCAGAGTGTGGGCGACGACCTCAAGTACGCCTCACTGCGCAACGCTTATGTACCCGGCACCTTCTCCTTCTTAAACGAGGCTGTCACGATTGACATCAACGGCACCCCGACCGAATTTGCCGCAGGCACCTCTTTCGGCGAGATCGAGCAGGCGCAGCTGGATGCGGACGGCATTCCGCTTAAGGTTTGGGATCCCGAAGGCGACTCTGGCGCCGGTTCCGGCGACGGCTTTGACGGCTGGTACAGCCCCGAAAACGCCATGGCGCAGTTAGAGCTTGCCATTGCGGAGTTGGCCTCCATTGGTGTGGAGATTTCCCCCGACAATCCCATCTACGTTGACTATCCGTACGAGACCTTCGCTGAGGTCAGCACCAAGAGGGCCAACGCCCTGAAACAGAGCGTCGAGAGTGCGCTGCAGGGCAATGTCGTAGTTAACCTGGTAGCCTTCGATAAGGATACCGATTACGAGAGCGCCACCTACCGCTTCAGCGCCGGCAACGAGGCCAACTTTGACCTATCCACCGGTTCCGGCTGGGGCCCCGACTACGGCGACGCGCAGAGCTATCTGGATACGATCCAGATGTACGGTTACATGGCCAAGAACCTGGGCCTGTTCTAAACCGTTTACAATACCCATCGCAACTGCTTTCAGATGGTACCATGCACAGGGCAAGAGGGGTGGGGGTTTACCCCGCCCCTCTTGCGCCCTATAGATGGTTCAGCGCTTTAAAGCGGATGTAACCTGCTGTGCGGTAAGTACCCGACGCGTAGTGAAGTCTTAAAATAGCGTATCCGTTCCCGGCAACCCAAAACGGAGATGTGCGGAATTACACTGTATTGGGGTGTGAAAAAACAATGGTAAAATACCTGCTGAAACGATTGTTGCACGGTTTGTTTTCCATTATATGCGTCGTCGTGATTGTTATGATCCTGATCTATTCCATGCTGGATCGAAACAAGATTTTTTCCGGCGACCCCAACTTTAACCATACCGCCAGCAACAACCGTATCGTCTATCAGCAGTCCCGCTGGGAGGCGTTCGGGTACTTGGATTATGTGCCCTACGCCGACTATGTAAACGATCTGGCCAGATCCGGCGAGATCGACGAAGAGACCCGCACCGCAGCACTTCAGCTCGGCAAAACGGCGGACAAGGATTCCGAGCAGACAGCCGCGTATGTGCAGAAATTTACCGAAGATTACGAGAGCCTCGGCTATACGGTGGTTCGTCTGGATGCCGACGCGAAGCGCAACGGCCAGATCAAGGACGGTGGCCAGCCGCAGCTTTACGCCACACGCGATGTTCCGCTTTTTCAGCGCGCTTTCCGCTACTTCGCGCATATGTTCGAGATCGACAACATCCACTATGTGCCGGAAGAAAACGATATTGGGGAGCGCAAACTCACCTTTACTGCCTACGATCCCGTCTACAACCCGCCCGACGGCGCCAAAAAGTTATCGCCGGCGATTCTTGGCAACGGCACCAAGCACAAATATCTGTTTTACCTTGACCGAGAGTTCCCCTTTATCCACCAGAACTTTTTGACCATCAACCTGGGTGAGAGTTATACCGTCAACCGCGGTGTTGATGTGTTTACCACGATGACGGAATCCCAGGGCACCTATGTTCTGGATACCATTACCTACCCGACCGGAATTACGGCAGAGCGCGCGGACAACCTGCACTCCGCTACCTATGTTGCTGGTTCACTCGAGGCCACGGCGTCCAACAAAGAATGGTTTACGGATGACTACACAAACGTCAGAACGTTTAAGGTCGGTATGTCGCGCCTGGGCTATTCCTTCGTCATCGGCATCATCTCGGTGATTATGGCGTACGCCCTGGGCTTGCCCATCGGTCTCGCGATGGCTCTGCGCAAGGACGGCCTGATTGATAAACTGGGCACCATCTACATTGTGTTTATTATCGCAGTGCCGAGCCTTGCCTACATCTTCTTGTTCAAAGCCATCGGCGGGTCGGTGTTCAAGCTACCGACGATGTTTGATATGGACTCTCGCTCCAAGCTGATGTTCGTTTTGCCGATTGTCAGTCTGGCTCTTCCCAGTGTTGCCAATCTGATGAAGTGGATGCGCCGCTATATGATCGACCAGATGAACTCCGATTATGTCAAGTTCGCCCGTTCCGGCGGTCTATCGGAGCGTGAGATTTTTACCAAGCACATCTGGAAGAACGCCATGATCCCCATCGTTCACGGCATACCAGGCAGTATCATCTTCTCGATGACGGGCGCAATCATCACGGAGCGCGTTTACAGTGTGCCCGGCGCCGGCAACCTGTTGACCAATGCGATCAACCGCTACGATAACGGCGTAATTGTCGGTGTCACGCTGTTCTACGCGGTGCTGAGTGTTGTCTCCCTGATCTTGGGCGACTTGCTCATGGCATCCGTTGACCCGCGGATCAGCTTTACGACGAAAGACAGGTGAGAAGCGATGGATTTTACTGAGAAGTACGGCCTTTCCGCGGAGGAACTGTTTGCCCCCGTTGACCACAACGAGCTGGAATCGGAAAAAATCACCGCGCCGCGCTACAGCTACTGGAAGAGCGTTTTCCGCGTCTTCTTCCGCAACAAGGTCAATATCTTTGTGTTGTGCCTGCTGCTGGTCGTCATCGGTTTTGCGTATTTGTATCCCACGCTCACCAATTATGACCCGTATGCGAACCTCATGGATCCCAATGCCAAGCATCTTTCCCCGGGCGAGGCGATGAGCTATTTCGGACCCAGTTTAAAATGGATTTTGGGTTCCGGCGCTTCTGGCGAGCCAACATTTGAGGCGATCTGGTACGGTTCGCGGATTTCCATCTCCTTGGCGCTGCTCTGCGGTGCCATCAACATGACGGTAGGTGTTCTGGTCGGCGCGATTTGGGGCTTCTCCAAGCGCGTAGATGTCATTATGACCGAGGTCTACAACATCATCGGCAACGTACCGCTCATTCTGATTATCTCTGTTATGGCGATGTTGTTCAGCCCGACCTTCTGGACCATGGTGTTCGCGCTTACGATTGTGGGCTGGCTGGGTATCGCGTACGAGATCCGAACCCAGGTCATCATCATCCGCGACCGCGAATACAACTTGGCCTCGAAGTGCTTAGGAACTTCCACTCTCAAAATTGCCCTGAAGAATATCCTGCCCTTTATGACTTCCATCATCGTGACGCTTCTCGCCACGGAGATCCCCTCTTACATCAGCTATGAAGTGTTCTTATCTTACATCGGCATGGGCATGAGCGATATGAGCCTGGGCAAACTGATCTACTCCGCCGAGAGCGCCATGGTCACGCCGGGCTGGCAGCTGGAATTCTGGAGCCCCGTCGCGATAGCAGCCATCATCACCGTGGTTCTCTACGTCGTCGGTCAAAACCTGGGCGACGCCTCTGATCCGCGGACGCATATGTGAGGAGGGGCGCAGGATGACTGAAACCAAAACCGTACAGGATGTGCAAAATGCGCCGCAAAATGCGACCGACAAAAAGGTTCTGTTATCCGTTAAGGATCTGGTCGTGAAATTCCATGTGCGCGGCAGAATTTTGACCGCCATTCGCGGTATTTCGCTGGACATTTACGAAAACGAGTGCATCGCCATCGTGGGTGAGTCCGGTTCCGGAAAATCCGTCTTTACCAAGACCTTCGCCGGCATGCTGGATTCGAACGGCTTTATCGACCATGGGGACCTGCTCTTTGATGATCCGGAGTTGGCCGATACCACCGTCACCCTCACGCCCGGCGCGCGCAGGCTCATGGACGGCACGTTGTCGCGCATCCATAAATATTCCAAACTGGAGCTGGGTGCCGCGACCTACCGCGAGATGGAGCAGATGAAGGCGGAGCGCAAGCGCCGCGAAAGCCTCTCGGACGAAGAAAAAGAGGCCATGGAAAAAGAGCTGGGCGACATCAGATTTACCCGCACCAACCTGTTTAATGAAAAGCAGACCTACGACCCCAAAAAAGAGAAAGACAAGATCAAGGCAGCGGACGCAAAGCTAAAAGAGTATGATGCGCAGATCAAAGCGCTTGAGAAAAAAGAGAGCGACGCCATCAAGGCCAAGAAGGATGCCGTCAAGGCCGATACCGCCTATGTGCAGCAGTATGATGCCAAGATGAAGGAACTCAAAGCCCGCTATGATCAGGAGATCCAGGGTGAGATTTCTGAAGAGACCAAACAGCGCAATATCATACTGGGCAAGGAGATCCGCCTCTCTGTTGGTCGTTACGGCCTATACAAGCGCATCAAGACCACGCACAAGCTGTTGATGGCGCTCAAAAAAGCCATGGAGATGGGCGTCGATCTCAATGACGAGGTGCAGCGCAACGCGGTGTTCGATACCGTGGTGTTCCGAGTCAAGTACCTCGACGAGACGCCAAACACCTTACACGGCGTGAGCGTATTGAACCTCGCCCACATCAAAGACAGTGAAGACTGGACAAAGATTCGTGGGCGGCGTATCGCCACTGTTTTCCAGGATCCCATGACGTCTTTAAATCCCATCATCACGATCGGCAAGCAGATCAGCTCCATCATCATGAAGCACCAAGGCTGCAGCGAGGCGGAGGCACGCACCCGTGCGCTCGATATGATGCGCAAGGTGGGTATACCACACGCGGAGCAGCGCTATGATGACTATCCCTTCCAATATTCCGGCGGTATGCGCCAGCGAATTGTCATCGCGATCGCGCTCTCTTGCCAGCCCAAGATTTTGATCTGTGACGAGCCAACTACCGCGTTGGATGTGACCATTCAGGCGCAGATCTTAAACCTTATCAAGGATCTGCAAAAGGAATTCGGCTACACGACGGTGTTTATCACCCATGACCTGGGTGTAGTGGCGAACATCGCGGATCGCGTTGCCGTGCTGTACGCGGGCCAGATCGTGGAAGTGGGTACCGTGGACGAGATCTTTTATGACCCACGCCACCCCTACACCTGGGCGCTTTTGTCCAGTATGCCGCAGTTGGCGGAGCGCAATACCAAACTCTATTCCATCACTGGCACGCCGCCCAGCCTCTACAATACCATCGTGGGCGACCCGTTCGCGCCCCGCAACCCCTATTGTTTAAAGATTGACACGCTGGAGGATCCGCCGATGTTCAAGGTCAGCGACACCCATTACGCCAAGACTTGGCTGCTTGACCCCCATGCTCCCAAGGTGGAAAAGCCGGAAGCGATCCAGAACATCCATGAAAAGCTCATGGCATCGTTCCATATTTGAGGGAGGTGGCAAACGTGGCAGAACAAACGCAAACCGCGACGCGTGTCGCGCATTTCCCGGAGCACGGACCCATTGACCCCAGTACCGGCAAAGAAATCCTGCTTTCCATCAAAAACATCGATATCACATTCGGCAAGGGCGACAATGCCGTGCATGCCGTAACGAACGCCTCGTTCGATATCTACAAGGGTGAGACCTTCTCGCTGGTTGGTGAGTCCGGCTCCGGCAAGACCACGATCGGCCGCGCGGTCATTCGTGTGAACCCCTTGGCGGCTGGAGAGATCCAGTACAAGGGCGTGCGCATTTCCGGCAAGATTCCGTCCAGTTTGGACCGCGAGGTCATCCGCAACGTCCAGATGGTGTTCCAGGATCCGGCGGCCTCTCTCAACGAGCGTGCCACCGTGGACTACATCGTGTCGGAAGGCCTGTATAACTTCCACCTCTATGAAAACGAGGCGGATCGCGTGCGCAAGGTCGAGAACATCATCAACGAGGTTGGTCTTTTGCCGGAGCACTTAACCCGCTACCCGCATGAATTTTCCGGGGGCCAGCGCCAGCGCATCGGCTTGGCGCGCGCCATGGTCATGGAGCCAGAGTTGGTTGTGGCGGACGAGCCCATCTCAGCCCTGGATGTTTCGATCCGCGCGCAGGTGCTCAACCTGCTCAAAAAGTTCCAGCGTGAACAGCAGGTAACGTATCTTTTTGTCGCGCATGATTTGTCTATCGTGCGTTTTATCTCCGACCGCATCGGCGTTATCTACAAGGGGCGCATCGTGGAAGTGGCGGACGCCGAGGAACTGTTTGACTACCCGCTGCACCCCTACACGCACTCTCTGATTTCCGCCATTCCCATTCCAGATCCGCAGCTTGAAAAGAACAAAATCCTGTATACCTACGACCCCTCCGTTCATGATTACAGCGTTGACAAGCCGGAGTTCGTGGATATCGGCCACAACCACTGGGTTTACGGCAACAAGGCGGAGATCGAAAAATATAAGGCACAGCGCGCCGAGGGTAAGCCCATCAAGGCCATCACCATTGGCGACGGAAACGCTGTGACCGCACAGCGCATCCATGCGGAAGAAGAAGCCGCTGCGCTCGAGGCTGCTGCCGAGGCGCAGATCGCACCGCCGCCGCCCCATGATACCGGAAGCTTCCTATATACAGTGTTTTCTTTTCTGATCCCGATCCTGGGCCTGCTCGTTGGCTTTGTCTTTAAGAGCAAAAAGCACTATCGCAATTACAAAGCCTGCATAAAAGGCGCCGTCGCGGGATTTATCTTCCTGGCTGTGATTGCAGCCCTCTTTGCGCTGCTCGTGGTTCTGGCGATGATCTAGCATTGCCCTGCGGGGCGCTATGCGCCAATAAAAAGCGGTTATCTTTAAGGTAGGGCCGCGCTGCAGGGGGCGAAAGCTTAAAAAAGGGGAGAGTGTCTCCCTTACCAAACCCTCGCGGCGCGGCTTGAATCTGTTTGTTTCGGTCTTTTCGCCGGCAAGGAGATTGTGTTGAACCGTTACGCAAAAAATAGAAATGTGCCGCACCCACCGCCGGTAGAAAAGGTAGACGTGGACGCGAACCCCTCCAAGGCGAGGATGTTTGTGTTCGTTCTGCTGCTGGCGATCGGTGCGGCAGCGCTTTCTTATGGATTTTATTCGCTGGTCACAGGGCAAGGCGGCTGGCAGCGCATAGAGGCTGACGCGCCCAACGCCGGCGATTTTACGCTGTTGTACGATGTGGGCGTCTCCGGGAAGGGCCCCGCTGCCGAAAATCGCGCGCTTTCCGCGCGCTACGCCGCGGCACTCACGGAGACGTATCAAGCTTTTAGCTCCCACGAGACGTTTGCGGATGTCAACAACCTGCGCAAGCTGAACGACCATCCGAACGAGACGTTTGAGGTGCCCGCGGCTTTGTACAACGCATTTGCGCTTTTAGGACAGTACGGCGACCGCACGCCCTACCTGGCCCCCGCCTATGAGATTTACGACGATATTTTTACCTGTGATACGGATGAATCAGCGCGTTACTACGACCCCGCGCAAAACCCGGAGATGGCAAACTGGTACGCCGAAGTCGCGGCCTTTGCCTGCGACGAGAGCGCGGTGAACGTCGAGCTGGCGGGGGAAAACCGGCTGTGTCTGCGCGTGTCGGATGAATATCTGCACTTTGCCGATGACAATGAGATTACCACCTTTGTGGATCTCACCTGGATGGAAAATGCCTTCACAGTGGACTGGGTCGCACAAAATTTGCTGGACGGCGGTTTTGTGCACGGAAGTATCGCAAGCCTTGACGGCTACACCCGCAACTTAGACGATAACGGGCCGGAATACCAGTATAACTTTTACACCCGAGATGAGGACGGCGTAAAGGGGGTGGCGGTTTTTCACTATGCCGGTATGCGCAGCTTTGTCAGGCTTAGTGATTACGCCGCCTCTCCGGAGGATCTCTACCACGTCTATTGTTTTGATAACGGTGAGCGCCTGACATGCTATATGGATCCCGCAAGCGGCATGCCGCGCGCCGCGCTTGACACGCTGACCGGTTTTGCCGATGATTTGGGCTGCGCGGAGCTTTTGCTGCTTTTGCGGCCTATCTACGTTGCCGAGACCTGGCAACCGGCAAGGCTGGAACCCTTAGCAAGCAGAGGCGTCTATGCCGTTTACCGCGACGGCAAGCGTCTGTTTTGCACAAAATCAACTGCCGTTCTGTCAGAAAACGGAGTTCTGCGGGATTCTTAAAAAGCGCTGCATCCGATGATTTCCTGTTAGCCTGCCGCACCTCGCTGGTTTATAGGCGCCTATCGACGTTTGGATAGGTTGCAGACTTGTTTTTTTAAAAACATCTGCTATAATGTGGTAAGAATTGCGGCACCATGGAGGGGTCGGGTATGCGGATTGTGATTGTGGGCATGGGCAAAGTGGGCAGAGCACTCACGCGACAGTTAACACAGGATGGGCACGACATCGTCGTAATTGACGAGGACGCCGACGTTGTAGAGGACATCGTCAATACCTATGATGTGCGCGGCGTAGTCGGCAACGGCGGCTGTTATGACGTGCAGTTGCGCGCGTTTGAAAACGGCGCCGACCTGCTCATCGCCTGCACCTCCGGTGACGAGAGCAATATCCTTTCCTGCCTGGTGGCGCGAAAGCTCCACACCTCCCACACCATCGCCCGCATCCGGAACCCCGATTATGAAAAGCAGCTTCGCTTTATGCGCCATGAGCTGGGGGTGTCGATGGTCGTCAACCCCGAAAAGGCGACCGCGCGCGAGATATCCCGGGTGCTGCGCTTCCCCAGCGCCGTGAAGCTGGAGACTTTCTCAAAGCAGCGCATTGAACTGGTGGAGTATCGGCTGCGCCCTGCGGATCCCATGGCGGGGTTGCGCATGTCCTCTATGGCGTCCAGTATCGGGGCACGCGTACTGGTCTGCGCGGTCAGCCGAGGCGATCAAATCATCATTCCGGACGGTTCTTTTACCCTGGCAGGCGGCGACATCATCTATCTGACCGGCACGCCACAGGAGCTGGAGGCCTTCTTTCGCAGCCTGGGTTTGTTTCAGGCCAGCGCACACAACGTGCTCATCGTCGGCGCCGGCAAAATCACCTATTACCTGGCGAAAATTTTGTGCGGTATGCATATGCATGTGCACATCATTGACAGCGATTTGGAGCGCTGCCAGAAGATGAGCGAGATGCTGCCGGACGCTCTGGTTCTACACGGTGACGGCGCCGACAGCGACCTGTTGAGCGAAGAGGGTCTGCATGATGCCGATGCCTTTGTGGCACTGACGGGTTTGGATGAAACCAATATCATTCTGGCCATGTACGCCTCCCAGATTCGCGGCTGCAAAGTGGTCGCTAAGATCAATCGCCGTTCCTTTGCCGATCTCGCCACCGAGAAGGGTATGGTGGACAGTGTTGTCTCGACCGGTAGCGTGACGGTGGAGCAGATCGTGCAATACGTGCGCTCTATGCGCAATGCCAAAAGTTCCAATATCAAAACGCTGCATCGCCTGGTTGATGAGCGCGTAGAGGCGCTGGAATTCGGCGTGGACGCGGCTTTCCCCTACTTGAATGTCCCGCTCAAGGACATTCGCACCAAAGACAACGTGCTGATCGCCGGTATTGTGCGGGCGGATGGCACCGTCATTATCCCCTCCGGCAAGGATGTGCTGTTGTCCGGCGACGATGTCATTGTCGTAACGACTGCCACAGACTTGACAGATTTGCGGGATATCTTAAAGAGTTAAGAGGGAATCTGCCGTGAACTACAGAATGATCGGATATGTGCTGGGGCGCATTTTTTTGGTAGAGGCGGCGCTCTTGTTGGCGCCCACGGCGGTAGCGGTATTTTACGGCGAGAACACGGTTCCTTATTTTCTCGCCACGATTACGTTGCTCTCGGTTATCGGGCTGTTGTTGGGCGCCCGCACCCCCAAAGACACCACGATCTTTGCGCGTGAGGGCCTTGTGGTGGTGGCGCTCGCGTGGATCTTGATGTCATTGTTCGGTGCGCTGCCGTTTTGGTTTTCCAGAGAAATTCCCAGCCTGGTCGATGCCTTTTTCGAGACGGTCTCCGGCTTTACGACGACGGGTGCCAGCATCCTGACGGATGTCGAGGCGATGAGCAAGGGCATGTTGTTTTGGCGCAGCTTTACGCACTGGGTGGGCGGCGTCGGCGTGTTGGTCCTCGCAATGGCCGTTTTGCCGATGGGGGACGGTCGCGGCATGCATCTGATGCGCGCCGAGATGCCCGGCGTCACTGTCGACAAGGTCAGCAGCAAGTTGCGTGACAGCGCCCGCATAACGTATCTGATTTATATTTTCATGACAGTGGCGGAAGTTGTGTTCCTGCTGCTGGGGCGTATGCCGCTGTATGATGCACTGATCAACGCCTTTGGCAGCGCCGGCACCGGCGGTTTCAGCCATCTGGCCGAGAGTATCGGGGCCTATGACAACCTGTATTACGAGATCGTAATCGGTGTGTTCATGCTGCTGTTCGGCGTCAATTTTAACCTCTACTATCTGATTCTGGTTCGCAGAGCGCGCGAGGCGTTTCGCAGCGAAGAGATGCATGTCTATTTCGGCATCGTTACAGCGAGCGTAGTGGCCATCACGATCAACATCACGCATCTATACGGATCGGTGGGTAAGGCCCTGCGCTACGCCTTCTTCCAAGTTTCTACGATTATCACGACGACGGGCTTTGCTACGACAGACTTCAACCTGTGGCCCACCTTCTCAAAGGTGATTTTGGTGCTGCTGATGTTCTTCGGCGCGTGCGCCGGTTCCACGGGTGGCGGGCTTAAAATTGTGCGTCTGATGGTGCTTGCCAAGGCGTCGCTGCGCGATCTGCAGCGCGCTATACACCCCCGCGCCGTCACCACCGTGCGCGTAGAGGGCAAGCCCATGGAGGACAAGACGGTTCGCAGTGTCAACATGTATCTTACCATCTATATCATGCTGTTCGCACTCTCCGTGCTGCTGCTCTCGCTTGACCATTTTGACCTGATCACAACTTTCACAGCGGAGGTGGCGTGCTTAAATAATATCGGCCCAGGCTTGGAGCTTGTGGGTCCCACGGGCAACTATGCCGGCTTTTCGGCGCTTAACAAACTGGTCTTGAGCTTTAACATGCTGGCGGGACGGCTGGAACTGTTTCCGATGCTTGTGATTTTCGCGCCGTCTGTTTGGCGCCTGCCGCATATGAGGCGCGCAAAGCCCGCGGAATAAAGACTTTTTACCCATAAAGGACAGCCGAACAGTTTACCACTCGCAGCCTTTTTAGGTTGGCACGCGCCGTATTGCACCCATGTCGATGTGAATTTATCCCCAGCTACTTTGCAGACCGCATAAAACCTGCTATAATACGGTTGTTATCCACAATCGGGCCATTAGCTCAACGGTTAGAGCTGGCGGCTCATAACCGCTCGGTTCCGGGTTCAAATCCTGGATGGCCCATAACGTCGTGCGCCCCCGGCGTGTCCCGCCGGGGGCGTGCGAGGCTTATGCTGCGCGGCCATCCGGATTTGAACAGGACGCCCCGCCCGCAGGCGGGGGACGGAGCCGTCCAGCGGACGGTCCGTAAGTCCGCGGGTAAAATCCTGGATGGCCCATAACGTCGTGCGCCCCCGGCGAGTCCCGCCGGGGGCGTGCGAGGCTTATGCTGCGCGGCCATCCGGATTTGAACAGGACGCCCCGCCCGCTTTTTATATTCTTGCTACGCCAGTCGCCCGGGCGGCCTGCGCCACGGCCTTGGCGACAGTGGGACCGACACGCGGATCAAACGCCTTCGGTATAATATAGTCGGCACAGAGTTCCTCCTCGGCGATAAGCCCGGCCAGTGCCTTGGCGGCCGCCATTTTCATCGGCTCGTTGATATCCGAGGCGCGCACATCAAACGTGCCGCGGAAGATCCCTGGGAAGGCCAGCACATTGTTGATCTGGTTTGCAAAATCGCTGCGGCCGGTGGCGATCACCGCTGCGCCTCCCGCCTTCGCATCGTCCGGGAAAATTTCCGGCGTCGGGTTGGCACAGGCAAACAGGATGGGTCGCGGTGCCATAGCTTTGACCATATCGGTGCTGACAAGGCCGGGTGCAGAAACACCGATAAAAACATCGGCGCCGCGCAACACATCTGCCAGGCGACCTTTCCGGTGCTCTGGATTTGTCAACTCAGCCATCTCTTGCTTAATCCAGTTAAGCCTTTCGCGTCCACTGTAGATGGCACCCTCGCGGTCGCAGAGAATTACATACCGCACCCCGGCGCGCAGCAAAAGTTTTGTAATGGCGACGCCGGCGGCACCAGCGCCGGATATGACAACGCGCACCTCTTCTATCTTTTTGCCAACGACTTTCAGTGCATTGAATAAGCCGGCCAGCGTGATGACCGCCGTGCCGTGCTGGTCATCGTGAAAAACAGGTATATCACATTTCTCCTTCAGTTTGCGCTCGATTTCAAAGCAGCGCGGCGCGGAAATATCTTCCAGATTGACACCGCCGAAGGAACCGCTGAGCAAATAGACCGTTTTGACGATGGTATCGACGTCTTGACTCTTGATGCAAAGGGGGAAGGCGTCAACGTTGCCGAAACTTTTGAACAGCACGCACTTTCCCTCCATGACCGGCATGGCGGCCTCCGGCCCGATGTCGCCCAGTCCCAAAACTGCGGAACCGTCTGTAACGACGGCGCACAAATTGTGGCGGCTTGTCAGATCATAGCTCTTTTGGGGATTTTTTTGGATTTCCAGGCAGGGCTGCGCCACGCCGGGCGTGTACGCAAGGGATAGATCCCGCTCGTTTTCTACGCGAACTGTCGCCTCAATGGCAATTTTGCCCTTCCATTTTTCGTGGTACTGCAGAGATTCCGCGGCGTAATTCATACAAAGGTCCCCCAAACAAAAAAGTCCGGCAGAAAACCTTGCCGCCCCCGGGGCGGCGTTTGGCTACCGGACGAACTTTCGTAGCGGTACGGTCACGGCGGCGCTGACAAAGCACCCGATCACCCATTCCACAACCGCCTGCACGCCGACCATGGCGACAATAAAGGCGAAGGCGTTGGTTACACCCTTCGTGAGCACCAGGGATTGTACATAGTCGCTTGAATAAAATAGCGCAACCATCGCACCCATGTAAAAAACAGTATTTAAGAAGGGCGCTGCGAATCCCCCGGCGAGGGCAGCCGTTTTTTCCCTGCCTGGTAAGAGTCGCAGCACGGCGCGGTAGACAAGCGCAGCGCATACGCCCATCAGCACTCTCGCGCCCACTGCCATTAAAAAGTAGCGCACCGGGCTCACGGCGAAAAGCGCTGCGCCCATCTGGCTTTTGCCCTGTAAGGCGTCCAAAAAACTACAAAGCCCAAAGACGAGGCCCAGCCATGCGCCGGCGCCGGGCCCCAGCAGCATGCCGCCCACGGCAACTGGAATGGTGAGCAAACTCGCGTTGATGGGACCCAGCGGTATTAGTCCCAGCGGCGTAAAGGTCATAACGAGCTGCACGGCCGTAAGCAGCGCCAGCTGCGTCATACGGCGAATGCGAACAGACGATTGCCCGGCATTCATATTCGGTTCCTCCTGCTGCCGTCTCCCCTAAACAAGAGTACAGCGCAATACATGCGGCTTCGCCGCCGCAATGGTGATGTTTATAAAAAGAAAGCGTTTCAGTAAAAGAAGTCGGTAAATCGGATAACAGATAAGAGATTCTCGTTAGGTGTCTGCGAACACGGCACCCAAGGTGGCCGCCATAACAGCTTTGATGGTGTGCATGCGGTTTTCCGCCTCGGCAAAAACTAAGCTCTGTGGGCCGTTGAACACCTCGTCGGTCACCTCCATCGCGTCTAAGCCGAACTTCTCTCCGATCTCTTTGCCAATCGCGGTTTTGCGGTCGTGGAAAGAGGGAAGGCAGTGTAAAAATACGGCTTGTGGCCCCGCTGCTGTTAGAACTTTTGTATTGACCTGATAGGGCGATAGCGCCTCGATTCGCTCCTCCCAGACGGATTCCGGCTCCCCCATGCTGACCCAGACATCCGTATACAACGCATCAGCGCCCGACACGGCCTCTATTTCTTCGGTCAGCGTAATGCTTCCGCCCTGTTGCTCTGCCATCTCTTGGCAGGCGGCTACCAGATCTTCCGCTGGCCAATAGGTTCTGGGCGCACACGCCGTAAAGGCAAGGCCCAGTTTGGCGCAGCCGATCATCAGGGAGTTGCCCATGTTGTAGCGCGCATCACCCAGGTAGACGAGCCGGCGCCCCTGCAGGCTGCCGAGATGCTCCTGCAGCGTGAGCAGATCGGCCAAAACCTGCGTCGGGTGGAATTCGTTTGTAAGCCCGTTCCAGACGGGCACGCTCGCGCCGTCGGCAAGCTCCTGTACGATTGCCTGCTCAAAACCGCGGTATTCGATGCCGTCAAACATCCCACTGAGCACTTTTGCCGTGTCCGCGATGGACTCCTTTTTGCCGATCTGACTGCCGGAGGGATCGAGATAGGTAGAACCCATGCCCAAATCATGTGCCGCCACCTCAAACGCGCAGCGCGTGCGGGTAGAGGTCTTTTCAAAGATCAGCGCGACGTTCCTGCCGCGCAAAACGTCGTGCGCGACATGACACTTTTTGCGCGCTTTCAGATCCGCCGCCAAAGCCAGCAGCGCCGTGATCTCGGCGGGCGTGTAGTCCAGCAGCGTAAGAAAATCGCGGCCCGCTATGGTCTTTAAGATCTCTTGGGTCTTATAATTCACCATAAAAACTCCTTTTGTTCACTGTCAGCCCTTTTGTTTGCGCTTGAAGCGCTGGCACAAAAGACTCAGCAAAATGCTCAGTTCATACAGCGCCAGCATGGGCACGGCAACCATGATCTGGCTGACGACGTCCGGCGGGGTGATAACGGCAGCGAGCAGAAAAATCAGCACGATCATCACTTTGCGACCTTTTTGCAACAGAGTAGGCTGTAAAATCCCCAGCGCTGTCAGCAACACGGTAAGAACTGGCAACTCAAAAACCACGCCGAAAATGACGAACACGGTGAGCAAAAAGTGAATGTACTGCGCAATGCTGATAGACGCCGTGATGCGCATGTCTTTTGAAAAGGTGATAAGAAAGTGCAGCATAAAGGGCAGGCTGATAAAGTAGGCGAAAACCACCCCGCCGCAAAAACAGACACCGCCCGCCAGCAGGGTGCCAAGCGTAGCCATGCGCTCCCTTTTTTTTAGACCGGGGCGGCAGAAAGCATACACCTGCCAGCCGAGGACGGGGGCGGTCACCACAACGGCACCGACCATGGCCACCGAAAAGTAGACAAGTAGTAATTCCTGCGGCGCGATATAAACAAAGCGGTAGCCGTATCTGCGACCCATGTCCGTAAGCAGCGTGACGATGCGTGGCGCAAAACAAAGGCAAACGCCAAACCCGATTGCCAGCACCGCGGCACACACCAAAAGGCGGCCGCGCATCTCTTTTAAGTGACTACTTAACGGCATGGACTCATCTTTGTCTCGCTGGTGGCCTTGGGGCATATTACGTCTTGGCGTCGCCATCGTCATCGGTGGGCTTGGCGGCGTCGCCCTCGCTTTCCGTCTGGGTTTGTGCCTTGTCGTCGCCGATACCCTCTCGGAAGCTCTTGATGCTCTGCCCAAGCATCTTGGTCAGCTTCGGGATCTGGGTCGGTCCAAATAAGATGACAACGAGAGCCAAAATCAAAAGCAGCTCAGTCGGACCCAATCTCATGGCGTGCCTCCTCCCTATGCGTTTCGATTACAAAAAAGAATACTGCGGCTTCGCCGCACGCAACTACGCCTTCGCACCGTCGTCTTTTTCGCCAGCGGCTCCCCTTTTTGCCGCTTTTGCGGTCAAAGCGTCTGGTCCGGGGCACTTTCTCCATCCGATTCTCGCGCCTGCTTCGCTGCATCCGTGGTGAGCGGATTTGAAAGACCCTGCACGCTTTTTTCAAGCTCATGTAGGTTGCGGTTCACTTCATCCGCCAGCTCGTTTACAGGAGTAACGGCGTCTCGCAGCGGCTTTTGCGCCTTTTGCAGTGGTTCTACGACGTCTTTTTGAAGGTCATCGGTCAGTCTTGCGGTAGCGTTTCGGAAGCTCTGCAAAGCCTCGCCGAGTTTTTTGGCATAAAAGGGCAGTTTATCCGGTCCGACCACGAGCAAGGCGACGACAAATACGACGACCAGCTCCCAAAAACCAATGTGCAAACGCCGCGCCTCCCTCCTGCTTTCTACTCTCCATTCTACTGGAACGGCGCCCCGCGGTCAAGGGCAGGAAATCCTCAATGCAAGCCAAGAAATCGACGATATGCGTTTTGCCTTATTTTTTGTCCTGTAGACGACCTGCGGCTCGCAGCGCCCTGCGGCACGCCTCCACTGCCGTTTCCTCATCGTCCGCCGTGACCAGAAAACGGCTGGGATGGCAAAAGTGCAGCGCAAGACCGGAAACTTCCCGCAGCTCTTCCTCTGGTTTCCCGGCCCAGGCCCGTGGGAAGGGAACTTTGCTTTGCCGCGTGCGGTAATCCTGTACGCACTGTGCGCTGTAGCCGCCGCGCTGGCTGGGGTAAACGACGAACAGCGCGTCCGTCTTGTAAAGCCCGTTTTTCCAGGGCATATAGGCGGGCAAAATCACAATGCCATTCTTAGCACGTCTGTAGGCATTGCGCACCGTCTCGTCCGCGCGGTTGACGGCATTGGCGGCTGCAATCTCATTTTCTAGGATCTGCTTTGCGACCGCCACGGCGCGCCAAAAGCACTCGTCCGGGTCCCGCTTTTGATCCCATACCGGGTTAAAGCTGCTGATGGCGTCGGCGAGCGCATTGTCCTGGCCGGTATTGTCATTCAGATCCAGCGGCTGGATAAAGTTTTCATCCAACAACCGGGCCTGATGAGCCCCCACCAGCTGTGCGCCGAACACCTGCCACAGCAGCCCGAACGCGGCGTAAGGTGTACCGTTTAAGCGCACAGCACGTGGTTCGGTGTGATGATCGAACATACCGCCGCCGATGTCGAACACGATGCCGTTAAAATTGTCCGGCACTTCAAAACTACGCACAATCTCGATATCGGGCCGGACAATTTGCAACAGCGCCGTTGAAAAAACATCATCGGCATGGAACTTTCCGGCGTGAGTGAGACCCTTGGCGGGAACTTTCATACAACAGCGCTCCGTTTCACATCGTCTGGGGCTGCAGCGCAAAAGGGTAGGAGTGCGCAGGAGCCGTCAGATATTTCTCGAGATGAGACAAAAAGCACAGCAAATCCTTTGTGTTTTCACAAGCAATTTTGTAAAATAGAACGGAAAAAAGGCAAGCATCTGCGCGGGGCATTAGCCGTACTTTGTGCGGTTCTACCCTTTGAAAAACGAAGATTTGCCACAGGGTAGGCAAGCGCCGGACGCGCTTTGCTTTAGCTGAACATAACAACATCCTGCGCGGGTTTCTCGGCCGCTGTGATCTGGGTAGCTGTAAGCACCGGGCCTACCGAATCCGGCATTTGGCCACGGTAGATCGGATGGTATTTGCAGCTCACCTTTGCGGTGACGGTGATCCAGTCCCGTTGCTTGAGGGCTTTGTATCGGTCATACCGGCAAGGGAAGCCGACAAACTGGATATCCTGCACACAGCAGGTCATGGCAAAGCGGCCCGGCACAAAGCTCGACTTGCCAGCTTTGCCGGTTTGGCAAACCTGAGCGAGAAATTTGACAGTTTTTCCGTTGTACTTTTGTGGATCATCTAGGCAGTCCATATACCAGATGCCAAAGCAGTCCTCCGGTATCGCAATGATCGGTGCGTTGACATCAAAGGGCAGCGGATCCGGTATATCGTCATAGGCAACGTCGCCGTTTGCAAATTCATAGGCGATATCGCAGCGCCGCGAGGCCTGGCGAACCAGCTTATGGATGAGCGCGCGGCTCTCGTCATCGTTGACCGCCTCGGCGCGGTTTACGACCAGCAGTTCGCTTGAACGCAGCTTGTCCAGCAGCAGCGCGCGCATGGCATTGTCATTTGCATACGTCTTGATGGTCGTGCCGTCAGCGGTGGCAAGGCACTGGTAAAGGATCCAACTGTTGGGTAGCGCGGCGGCCAGGTCCTGTAGAAGCCACATGCCGTTATATTCCACTACCACGCGCCCGCAGCCGGTCTTTGTCTGCAGCGCTTGAAGGTTTTGCTGTGTCAAATCGACTTTGTCCGTTATATACTCAATGCTGACACCGCCGAACCCGAAACGGCTCGGCACAAATTCTTCCTCCCCCTCTTCACAGACGAGAAGCAGCGTCTTGTCACCAGAGTCAAACTGCGGATCCTCCATTGTCTCTTGGATGAATTTTGTCTTGCCGCTTTCCAGCTGGCCTACGAACAGATAAACGGGAATTTGTCTCGGCATGCGTTGCCTCCTCCCCTCGTAAACGGCGCCAAGATTTTTTACTGCGGTTGCACAAACGGGACCATGCTGTTTGGTACCGCACGCCTTTCGCGTGCGGGACCGTGGATCTCTCACAGCCTAAACAGCGCGGCGATCTCTTGCTCTTTTAAATCACTGCCAATCACGCAAAGCTTGCCCGTCACGTCCGCAGCGCAGGGCCGCAGTTCCTGCTCGCCGGGAACCATATCGAATTCATACCAACTGTCGGACCCGTCAACGATCCCCTTGGCGCGCAGTACATCGCCGCAGGCGCCGCTGTCCAGTTGCTTTAAAATGCCTTCCAGCTCTGTTCGCGTATAGCGTAGGGCGGTTTCGGAGCCCCAGCTTGTAAAGATCTCGTCCGCGTCGTGCTCGCCGTGGTGGTGATGGTGGTGATGGTGCTCCTGCGCCTCGTGATCGTGGCCTTCGTGTTCGTGATGCGCACCGTCGCCGTCCTCGTCGTGCGCATGGTGATGGTGGTGGTGCGCGTGTTCCTCTTCCTCTTCTTCCTCGTCCTCATCGGCGTGGGTTAAGTTCGCAGCCTCTGCCTTCGCAAGCAACTCCGCAACCAAGTCGCGCTTTCCGCTCATCACCGAGGCGATCTGCTCCCCGCTCAACGCATTCCAGTCACCCGTGACGATGGTCGCTGCGGGATTCTTTTCTTTTAAGAGAGTGACCGCAGTGTTCAGCTTCTCTTCGCTCGCTGTAGCTGTTCGGCTTAAAATCAGGCAGCTCGCGTGACTGACCTGATCGATATAAAATTCGCCGAAGTTTTTCATGTACATCTTGACCTTGTTGACATCCGCCACGGTGACAAAGCTGTTGAGCTCTACTGGCAGCTGCGCTGCGACAGCTTCTACCGCGCGGGTTACGTCAGACAGTTTGCCCACACCGGATGGCTCGATTAAGATGCGATCCGGGTGATATTGTTCTACGACCTGACCGAGTGCGGCGCGAAAATCGCCTACGAGGCTACAGCAAATGCACCCAGAGTTGAGTTCGTTGATTTTAATACCGGCCTCGCGCATAAAGCTACCGTCGATGCCGATCTCGCCGAATTCGTTTTCGATCAGCACGATTTGCTGGCCTTTAAAGGCCTCTTGAATCAGTTTTTTGATAAGCGTCGTCTTGCCGGCACCCAAAAAACCGGAGATAATATCGATTTTTGTCTTGACCATGTTGCTCCCCCTAAGTAAAACGCTGGAATAAAAGAGTTTGCCTTCTTCTATTATAGCAAACAAGTCAAGTCATTCCCGGGCTGCAAAAAGAATTTTTTTCCCAGGTTCGACAGCTCCTCTTTTTTGGGGTTTTGCGCTATGCTGCCCTAGGCGTCGATGTTGATACCAAGGCTGTAAAAATCGTGGAGATAAGCCCAAGCGGGGTTCACACAGCGCGGTGAACGCGCAAAGACGCGCGCTTAGACATAATCCACGCGCTTGCGCCTTCTCAGCGCGCGTGTTACAATAGATACGGCAAATTGTCGATCCTATTTTAAATGAAGCGTCGTTGGCATGGAATCCATACGTTCATAGCAAAAAAGCGGCGCGGAAAAACGCAAAACGATATTTTATGTAACATCCAAAACGGGAGGTCTTCCTCATGTCCCTTTCCATGACTGTCAACGAAAAAATCAACGCACTGCGTGACGCCTTTTGTTCCTTGGGCGCAGACGGTGTTTTGTTGCCTTCTTGTGATCCGCACTGCAGCGAGTCTTTGCCGGATCATTTCAACAGCCTGCCCTATTTTACCGGCTTTACAGGGGAGAATTCACTCCTAGCCGTGACCAAAACCGACAGTGCCCTCTGGTGTGATGGCCGCTTTTATGTGCAAGGGGACAAACAGTTGAGCGGCACCGAGATTGTGTGCATGCACGGTGGCGCACCCGGCGTTGCAAAATTAGAAGCGTATCTGCGAACGCATTTTTCTGCGGGGCAGACGCTGCTGGTAGATGGGCGTTGCGTTCCCGCCTACCGCGCGCATGAATGGGAGAGGATCTTAGCGGAAAAGGGTGCACGGCTGCGCAGCGCCGATGTAGTCAATCCCTTGTGGGCAGACGCACGCCCCGCCTTGCCGAATACGCACTGCCGTCTGCTGACAAAATCCCAAACCGGATATACCGTCAGGGAAAAAATTGAGTTGGTGCGCGCGGATTTGCGCGCCGCAAAAGCTACGGCGTTGGTTGTACCGGAGCTTGACTGTGTGGGTTGGCTGTGTAATCTGCGCGCCGATGACCTGCCCAACACGCCGCTGGCAATCGCGTATGCGTTCTTAACACAGCAGGCGTGCGTTTTATTTTTGGATCCTGATCGGCTGTGCGAAACGGATCGTGCGCAACTGACAGACGCGGGGGTGCAACTGCGCGGTTATGAGGAACTGATGGTGTATCTGCAGCACTATGATAAGCCGCAGACCGTTCTGGCGGATCCTAGGGTACTGAGTTGGGATTTGTTTGAGGCGCTCAGGGTAAATACGCATTTCACCATCAAAGAGGGCGCTGATCCCATCACGGCGCGAAAATGCGTAAAAAATGAAGTCGAACTTGCCAACATCCGCGAATGCCACATCCGGGACGGTGTCGCCATGGTTCGCTTTGAGATGGATCTCGAAGAGGCACTCTTGACTGGTAAGCCGCTGCGGGAGACCGATATCGAAGCGATGCTCAAGGCGCGCCGCAGCGAGATGCCCGGCTATTTTGAGGACAGTTTCCCCACCATCGCCGCCTACGGACCAAACGGCGCCATGATGCACTATCACGCCGAGCTGGGATCAGACGCAGAGATTGCGAAAATGGGCTTTTTGCTCGTTGACTGCGGAGGTCAGTACGACTGCGGTACCACGGATATTACACGTACCTACCCCGTCGGTGTGCTTACGAAGCAAGAACGCCTCTTTTACACCTGGACACTGCAGTGCCATATCGATATCGCCCGAACGGTGTTTCTCAATACCTGCACGGGCGCCATGTTAGACAGCATCGCGCGCGCACCGCTGTGGCGCCATAAGATCAACTACCGCTGCGGTACGGGGCACGGCGTCGGCTTTATTTCCGGTGTACACGAGGGCCCGCAGAACCTGAATGGACGTGACAAGACCGTATTTAAGCCCGGGATGATCATCACCGACGAACCCGGTGTATACGAGACGGATCAAGTGGGCATCCGCATCGAAAACGAGCTGGAATGTGTGTATGTGGAAGAGAATCAGTACGGAACCTGGCTGGGCTTCCGACCGCTGACGCTGGTGCCGATTGCGACTGGACCAGTCTTACTCAGCGAATTGAGCCGTGAACAGATCGACTGGCTCAACGACTACCACAAGACGGTTTATACAAAACTCAGCCCCTACCTAACCGATCCTGAAAAGACCTGGCTTCAAAAAAAGACCGAGCCCTTGGCAAAATAAATGACAAAATTCACCCCGGCGCTCAAGGTGCCGGGTTTAATAGTTTGATATCGGCAAAATGCTGCGCACCCTACCGTGATTTGGTTTTAACACGCAATTTGGGACGTAGAGAGAAAGCCGCCCTGCCCCGAAGCCGGACTATTTTTCCCATCGTTTGAGGGTCTTTTGCATGTATGCCCGGACATCCATGTCATACACATCGTTGAGCATCGCATCGTCCCATAAAGACGCCTCTTTGTAGCACTTCACCTTTCCTGCATCGAGCAGCAAGATATGGTCCGCAAACGATAAGGCGAGGTTGATGTCATGCAATACCGCCACAACATAGCGCCCCGGCTGCTCCGCCCAGTTCAAAACCGTATCGATCAGCGCGACCTGCGCGCGCAGATCCAAATGGTTCGTGGGCTCATCTAGGAGCAATAGATCGGGAGATTGTGCAAAAGCGCGCGCCAAAAACACCCGCTGCAGCTGCCCGCCGGACAGCTGTGTGACGGGGCGGTCGCGCAGATCCCACAGCTGTGTAAGCGAGAGACATTCCCGTATAACCCGCTTGTCCTCAGCGTTGGATTCACCAAACGCATGGCGGGCGCGGGCATAGCGACCCATTGCGACGACTTCCTCGACCGTGTATTCAAATGAAGTGGTGGAAAACTGGCTTAACAGTGCCACGCGCTTTGCGCGCTGTTTTGAGGGCAAGTCAGCTAGTTGACACCCGTCTAATTTCACGCTGCCGCGAAAAGGTATAAGGCCGCACAGGGCGCGCAACAAGGTTGTTTTACCGCACCCGTTGGGGCCCAGCACGCAGAGCCGGCCGTTTACAGGCAGTGAAAATTCAACGTCGTGTAAAACTTCCGCACGGCCGTATCCGCAGCAAAGGCCGATTACTTTCAGCATTCCCACGCACTCTCCTGCCTGTTTTTGCTGTAGAAAAAGATGTACAAAAAGAAGGGCGCACCGAGCAGTGCTGTGATAGAGCCGATCGGGATCTCCCGCCCCGGTACCAGCGTGCGCGCGCTGAGATCACACAGCGTCAGGAAGGCACCGCCGAAGAGTGCGCAGGCCGGAAGAACATACCGGTGCTTGGCGCCGAAAAGCCGCCTGACAACATGTGGCGCAATCAAATCAACAAAGCCGATGATCCCGACAAAAGACACTGTCAGACCGGTAAGCGCGGCCGATGCTCCGAGAAGAAGCCGCTTATATCGCTGCATGTTCACGCCCAGACTGCGCGCTTGTTCTTCACCGAAAGTCATGATGTCCAGTTGCGGTGCCAGCAGGCAGAATAACAGGATCCCCAGCGCTGTGCAAACGCTGATAATCCATACAGGCGGCCATTCCTTCATGCTGAAACTGCCCATCTGCCACAGTTGGATGCGCTGCGCGTCAGCGGGGTCGCCAGCGGCCAGGAGGTTCATTACGGCGGTAAAAAACAGCGAGAGAACCATCCCCACGAGCAGGATCGTAGTGTTGGAAAAGCCGCGATCCAGTTTGGATGCGAACCACTCTACAAGTGCCACGGTGGCGAGAGCACACCCCAGGCTCACGGCAGGCAGCAGCATAGCACCGAGACCGCCCGCAGAAAAGCCGAATACAATGACTACCGCAGCGCCGAAACCGGCACCGGACGAAACCCCCAGCCCGAACGGCGAGGCGAGTGGATTCTGCAAGACAGATTGCAGCACAGCGCCGCATACAGCGAGCGCCGCCCCTGTTACAAACGAGAGCAAAACCCGCGGCAGGCGAAGATCCAGAATCATTGCCTCATAAGCGGGCGGCATACCAGGAGGCAGTGGCGCGCCGGTCAGCCGGTGCGCCACGATCGCAAGGATCCCGCGCGGAGAAACACCGACGCTTCCGATGCCCAGCCCCAACAGCAGCGAGGCGATGGCCGCAGCGAAAAGCCACATAAATTTGGTCCTTGTGCGCATAGAGGAACCCTTTTTCGGCTTAAGCGGCGGCGTCGGGTGTGGCCAAATCCGTGACCGATTCGGGGAAGGCACCGAAATACTCCGGATAGACGGCAGATGCCATCTGCTGTGCCGCGAGAACAATGTTCTTGTTGGGCTGCGAGGAGGCGTTATTGTCAATCGAATATACGGCTTTGTTTTTCACAGCGGTAATGCCCGCCCAGCCGTCGCGGGACAAAATCTCACCAACGGGATCTTCGAGGTAGTTGACGTTGGTTAAAATCACATCCGGATCGGCGGATACGATGCTTTCTGCCTCTACGCTGCACCAGCCGTCGACATCGGCGAGAATATTTTCAGCACCGATCAGCTCGATGAGCTCGTGCAGATACGTTCCGGCGCCGGTGCTGTACATAGAGGGTGCCGCCGATATCTCAAAGTAGACGGTTTTGCGCTCAGTCTGCGGAATTTGGGCGGCAATTTCCGCAATCCCGTCCAGCTTCGCCTGCAAATCATTCAGGATGGCGTCGCCCTGTGCGGGCACACCCAGTGCCGAAGCCAAAAAAGAGATATCACTTTTGACATCAGCAAGGCTTTCACTCGTCGGCACGCAAATCACGCAGATACCGGCATCCATCAGCGGCTGGAACGGAGCTTCCTGGTCGTAGAGGGAGAGATTGGTGACCAGCAGTACATCCGGTGCAAGAGCCAGTAACCCCTCGACGTCGGGCGAAACGGTGTCAAATGTCGGCGCCTCGGGGTTTAGACCCGCAAGCCCGACGCTGTTGAGATCGTACCCGATAATTTTATTTCCCAACCCCAAATCCACTACGGTCTGGGATAGTGACGGTGCCAGCGTCACGATGGATCGGATCTCCTGCGGGATGGAAATTGCATTGCCGCCGGGGTCGGTGGTTGGCAGGCCGGATTCTAAGGCGGGTGTGGTGGTCGGACCTTGGGTGGCGGTGGGCTGCGCGGCGCTGGGTGTTGCGTCGGCGCCCGTTTCGTCGGCCTTTGTGCCGCCGCAGGCGACAAGGGTCGCCAATAGCGCGGTGACGGTGAGCAGAGTGGCCGCTTTTTTGAGAATTTTCATACAGTCCTCCTACAAAGTTTTGTTTTCCGGCAGATAACAACGCCCTTCCGAACCTCGATACGCACGGAAGGGCGCTGTAAAAAGCACAAAAACCCTACGCCCCGCGCCCCAAACGGGGCGCGGCAGCGCAACGTACGCACAATTCCATCGATCGTGGAGCTGTACAGAACAGAACGCAGCGACCCGGCTTAGCACCCCGGTAGATTTGCTACGCAAGGCGCATCACGGTGGCGGGACCGTGCGGGATTTTCACCCGACTTCTCTGCATAAAGGTCTGCTCTCGTTGGCAGGAAGATATTTTTTCCGGAACCATAAAACGGCTAATTTGATGAGATTATAGCCCCAGCACACATGCTTTGTCAAGCTTGAAAAATCCTTTGTTATGGGTTGCGCTGCGGCGGTTTTGTGGTACAATAAAGACCAGTGAGTGCAGGAGATGAAATCAATGGGCTTATGGGACAGACTGTATAAAAATCCGCGTGCGCAGGAAAAGATCCGCCCTTTGCTTGAGAGCCGCATGATGCGCGACATTATTTTGGAAATTGGGCAGCGCGGAAGTGAGCGTTTGGATCCGCAGTCCGTGCCGTTGGATCAGCGCGATCGCGCCTCCCAGCTCGCGGCAGGCGGCGGTATGGCGGAGCTGAAACAGTCTGCGATTGACGAAATACAGCTCAGTGCGAAGGGGATTACACTGCTGGTAGACGGCGAACCCACCGTCTTTTTGTACGCGGATTACAACTATGAGGACATTGAAGATACCGATTGCCTGCCCGCAGTAGCGCAGCATCTGGTACAACATCTGCGAGGTTATTACAATATCACGGCGACTCACGTCAAAATTACGAAACCAAACGGCCACACCGCGGAAAAAACCGACACGGTTTACATACGCCGCCACCACGAGGATTCTCCCTTTGATCCCGGCCCGCTGCCGAAGCAAAAACTGTTTTAAAAACGCAGGCGGTTCCAAGGTCGATTGGTTTCTGCTAGCGGGTATCCCCGACGCTGGCGCTTAAAATCATTTGACGCCGCTGGAAGCGTTTGTTATAATACCAGTGTGCGGGCCGCTTTCCGGCCGCACAGCACACACGACCAGGAGCATTACCCAAGAGGTTGAAGGGGGCGGATTCGAAATCCGCTAGAGCGGTTACGCCGCTGCCAGGGTTCAAATCCCTGATGCTCCGTTTCTTGAAAGCCGCATATTTTTGTATAGTAGGCGACTTTTCGCACCCGAAAATTGCAAAGCCTTTTGGGGAGAGGTGTCCGAGTGGTTTAAGGAACCGGTCTTGAAAACCGGCGATTCGCTCATGCGAACCATGGGTTCGAATCCCATCCTCTCCGCTCAAAAAAACAGCGCTGATACGTACTCTATCGGCGCTATCTTTTTGTGTTACTGTGGCGCTGTTTTGCTTTTTACCTAAAATAAATTGGGTTCTCGCGGCCATATCGGATGCAAAGAGGTGCGCCGCGCCGCGAGCCGTGCAGACTTCCGGTGCACCTGCCAAGTAACTGCGCCAGTCACACGGCGAAGGAGTTTACCGTGCCGAAAGAAAAATTAAAAACCATCTACGTTTGCACCCATTGCGGTGAGTCAAGCCCTCGTTGGCTTGGCCGATGTCCTAGCTGCGGGTCGTGGAACACGATGATTGAAGACGTCGTCGCCGAGCAACCGAAAGCGCCTGCCGTCCAGTCCGGTCGAAAAACGCCTTCCAACCTGCAGGTGCAAAAACTCGAGGCAATCTCTGCCACAGAGGGGAAAAGTCGGGTCGATACCGGCATCGGCGAGTTAAACCGTGTTTTGGGCGGAGGCATTGTACTGGGCAGCGTCATCCTGATTGGCGGTGAGCCGGGCATCGGCAAATCGACAATTTTGCTGCAGATGTGCGGAAAAGTTTCGGCGCAGCGGGAAGTTCTGTACATCACGGGGGAAGAATCGGTCAGGCAAATTAAGCTGCGCGCCCTGCGGTTGGAAGTTCCACAAAAAAATATTTCTCTTTTGGCGGACAATGACGTGGACGAGATTTGCGATTTCGTCGAAAAGACAAAACCCGGCCTGGTCGTGATTGACTCGATTCAAACGATGCGCTGCAACGATATTTCCTCTTCCAGCGGTACTGTTAGCCAAGTCAAAGAAGGCACTTCCCGCTTTTTGTCGATCGCGAAATCCTTCGAGATTCCGTTTTTTATCGTTGGCCACGTGAATAAAGACGGTGCCATTGCCGGGCCGAAAGTTATGGAACATATCGTGGACACCGTACTGTACTTTGAAGGGGATAAGACGCTTCCGTATCGTGTGCTGCGGGCAGTCAAAAACCGCTATGGTTCCACAAACGAGATCGGCGTTTTCGATATGACCGGCAAGGGCTTAGAAGAAATCGAAAATCCGAGCCGGGTCATGCTGCAGGGTCGTCCTATTGGGATCAGCGGAACCTGCGTGGCGTGCGTTATGGAGGGAACCCGGCCGGTGTTGAGCGAGGTGCAGGCGCTGGCCGCCAAATCCGGTACGGCGCTGCCGCGCCGCACAACGAGCGGGTTTGATCTCAACCGAATGTACCTGTTGCTGGCGGTACTGGAGCAGCGCGCGGGCTACGATTTTTCCGGGCGCGACGTGTATGTGAATATCGTAGGTGGCTTAAAACTCGATGAGACAGCCTGCGATCTGCCCGTATGCCTGGCGATGGCTTCCAGCTTGCTCAACCTGCCGATCAGCGAAAAAACGGTTGCAATCGGGGAGGTGGGTCTCGGCGGTGAAATTCGCAGCGCGCCGCAGCTAGAGACCCGCTTGCGCGAGGTGCAGCGCATTGGTTTTAAAACCGCCATCGTTCCGCAGCAGCAATTAAACGCTATCGACCCCGCCGAATTTCCCGATCTAACGCTGCAAGGCGCTTCTTATCTGCGCCAGGCCATCAATTTAATCAAGATAAAGGCATAGAAAGCGGCCTTTGTCTTCGGCCAGCCGAACCCAAGGCGACAAATATACAAAAGAAATTATCGCGGCATAAAACCTTTACGATGTTAAAAGTAGGACACAACCCCATATTTTCTTGTATTTTTTTTAACTGTATGTTACAATACTGTTAAAATTGCACGAAACGGGGGGGCGTTTTGCGTGAAGTTCATGAAAGGGTATACGAAACAGGAAATCAGCTGGATGATGTATGACTGGGCCAACAGTGTACATTCTGTCATCGTTGTTACCATCCTTCCAATCTTTTTTGACACGGTTGCCGGGTATACGACGGACGCTGTTTCCAGCATGAGTACCTGGGGCTATGCCA
The DNA here is from genome assembly GCA_964560675.1 of uncultured Subdoligranulum sp. GTDB lineage: Bacteria > Bacillota > Clostridia > Oscillospirales > Ruminococcaceae > Gemmiger. Next base: position 79,231 of record CAZLMA010000008.1, read on the forward strand.
CCAGCATCGCCATGGCCATAGTGGCCTTAGCGGCGCCATTTTTGGGTGTGTTCGGCGATCTGCGCGGCATGCGCAAGAAATTATTTACCGTATTTTTGGGTATCGGCGTGCTGGCCTGTGTGGGCCTTGCCTTTACACCCGGCATGGATTTTACCGCATCCACCGAGGTGGCGGATCGAACGGCCATGCTGGTGCTGGTTTTGTACATCATCAGTGTCGTCGGATTTGACGCCTCCTGCATCTACTACGATGCCTTCCTTACGGACGTTACGACGGAGGATCGCATGGATCGCGTGTCCACAATGGGCTATGGTTTGGGTTACATCGGAGGTTCAACGATCCCGCTCGTGATCTTTTTGGCAATGAACGCCTTCGGTGTTCCGACGCTGACCTGCCTGACAGTGATCTTTGCTCTGACCGCCGTGTGGTGGGCTGTGTTCAGTTTGCCGTTGCTCAAGAACTGTGAGCAGAAGGGTGGCAAGCCCTATACAAAGGGAGTTATCGGCGCATCCATCCGCGAGGTCGGCCATACCATCAAAGAGATCATCGCGGATAAGCCAATGCTGATTTACATTCTCTCCTATTTCTTTTACATCGACGGTGTGCATACCGTGATCAGCATGTCAACCACCTATGGCGCCAACTTGGGGCTAGACTCCACTGGTATGCTGTTGGCGCTGTTGCTGGTTCAGGTTCTGGGCCTGCCGTTTTGCCTGCTGTATACCCGTTTGGCGGATAAGTTTGGCGCCCGCACGATGGTCGGCGTCGGCATCTGCGTATATATGTTCATCTGTGTGTTTGCTTACTTTATGGACAGCCTCTGGCAGTTCTGGGTGCTGGCGGTGCTGTGTGCCACGAGCCAGGGCGGCATCCAGGCGCTTTCCCGCAGTATGTATGGAAAACTCATCCCAGACAAACAGCGAAGCGGTGAATTTTTCGGCTTCTTTGATATTTTCGGAAAGTTCAGCTCCATCATCGGACCGGCGTTGGTCGGCGCGGTAAGCGCGATGGCAGCAGACCGGATGCTGGCGCAGCAGGGCCTGACGGAGGCAACCGCCACCGCACAGCAGTTAGAGGAAATCAACGCCGCCTCCGGACCGTATGGCATTTTGTCCATCGTGTTGGTCATTGGCATTGGCGCCTTGCTTTACTTTGTGGCGTTGCCTCGCGCATTAAAAAAAGCCGGACGTTAAGTCCAGTTGCCGATTGTTTTGTACTTTACCCAATTGAGGTGGTTGCTCATGCCGGAAGCCTACGCACATGTTCGCACGGCGAAGCGCGCGGCGCAAGCTGTGCGATACAAAATCAAATGTCCACAGGCTTTTGCCGCCGGCGCCAACGGCCCTGATGCGTTTTTCTGCTTCGAGGGCTGGAAGCCGGCCGACAAGCGACTCTACGATCTGCCGAAACTCGGCCACCGCATGCATCATGAAAAAACTGGTTCTTTTTTGTGCAGCCTGGTCGCCCATGCCGGAACAGCGCCGCAGGTTGAGTATACCCTGGGCTTCTTGAGCCATTATGCGACGGATACGGTTGTACACCCGTACGTCGTCGCCGTCTGTCAACCCGGCATGCCGTACGAAGAAGAAGGTGGTCACCAATATTTTGAGGCTGCCCTCGACACGTTATTGCATGAACAGGATACCGGAGACGGCATGGTTCCCCCAGAAGATAGTGCGCCCATGTTGGCGGGTGACGCACTGGCCGATATTGCGAACCTGCTCAAAACCTGTATCCAGGAGGTCTATGGGCCAGAGATTCCGGTGGAGTATCTGGCGGACAGCTTTTATTACAACACAAAATTGCGCGGACTTTTTGCGACCCGCTCGAGGGGGCGCAAAGCGTTTTATTCTTTCGCAGAATCGACTTTTGCAAAGCGCGGCTACATAACCGGCCATGTCACACCCACCCCCATCAAACCGGATCTGCCAAACACATGGACGGATCCGTTTACAGGAGAAGAAAAAAGCGGCGATGTATTTGCTCTGCTGGAACAAGCGCAGCACCGCAGTGAGAAATACATGGCGGCGGCGATCCTCACCTGGGCAGGCCAGCAGAGCCGTGCGGATCTCGCCGAGCAGCTGGGGAGCCTGTGTTATCTGGAGGGTAGGGCAACGAAACTCAGCGATCCGGATCTTGGTGAAGCGTCATCAGCACCCGAAAACCAGGAGCAACAAAAACCAGAAGAACCAGCGTCTGCACAGCCGGATTCTATAAGACAAGAACCAGAGGAACCGACCTGTGCACAGCCGGAGCCACAGGATGAGGTGGAGCCCGCCGCTGAAAAGATAGAGACGCAAGAGAGAGAAGAGCCGATTTATGTAGATCTGGAACCTGATGAACGAGAACCAGAAGTGCCAACCCCCGCACAGCCGGAGGAACAAACAAAGCCTGTTTCCACAGAGCCGGAAAATATAGCGGTTCCGGTCCCCGCAGAGCCACAACCGGATACAGATGAAGTTCCCGATCTCGAAAAACCGGTTACTCATGGGAAGGAAGCGCCCGCCCCCGCAGAGCCTGCTCCGATAAAAGTCGAGGCGCCGGTTACGGATGCAAGTGTCTTACCCGCCGCAACACCGCAAGCACCGAAACCTCTTGCCGAATCTGTCGCCAGGCGCCCGGGGCAAACCGTTGGCTCGTCGCCTGCGCCGTTACAACCAGATGCCAAGGTAGTAAAGACTAGGCAAACCCCGTCTGGCGGGAAGCGCAGCACACCGGATAAAGCAAGGAAATCCACACCCGCGCGGCAAAAACCGAGTGCTGCGCGGCAAAAAGGCGGCAAGCAAAAGAGCACAAAAAAGTATACCATTTGGATTCACTGAACCCTACATAAAAAATGTGCCGCCGACGTTTGGGTTGGCGGCATCACTTCTGTATATGCAGATTCCACAACTGCTCTATTTCAATAAACGCACCCCGCTGTTTTAAGTGCTTCCGATTCCTAGCCTCGCACCGATATTTCCAAATTCTTCTTTGAATGCGTTTATGGCGTCTTCTACGGCGGCTACTTTATTCTGCAGTTCGGTAATGATGTCCAAAACACCCGGCAGGCGAGTGAGCACTTCGTTGAGCGCCTCGACATCCAGTTCGGAAAGAGATTCCATGGCGCCGGGCAGGTCCTTTACAACTTCGTGGAGTGCCTGACCATCCACTTCACCCAAACTTTCTTGCAACTGACTTGCCAAGTCATTGAGTTGTGTGCTGGTCTGCAGGATATTGTCATAAGCATTGTTTATACGCGTCCACAAAAATACCACCGCTCCGCACAAAATCAGCGCCAGCGCTATCGTCAGGATAAGCCGGATGCGCTGCCCTTTGAGCAGCGCGCGATTCTGCTGATCCTGGAGCTCCAGCTGCGCCTCAATGCGATCCAACTGAAGTTTCAAATCATCGACGTCGATACGGCCGTCTTTACTCTCGTCGTCTTGCGCGTGCAGCACAGACACGCGATCTTGCAGGCTTTTGTCCATGGCTTTGTCTATATTCTCCATGCGGGCCTCCCCTCAATGTGTTTTGTTATTCTCTTTTTGAGAGATTGCTCACGGCAGCAGCGGAGGTTCGTCCCTTTTTCGCACCGCTTCAAACCAGAACGTTGTGCCGTGTCCCACAGCGCTGTCAACGCCAAAGGCAAAGCCATGCTGCTGCAGAATGGCCTTGGTGATCGAGAGACCCAGCCCCGTGCCGGGGCGACCGGCATCCTTGCGCGCACGATAATAGCGGTCAAAGAGATAGGGCAGTTCTTCAGGCGGTATGCCAGGCCCGTGGTCTTCCACCTCGACGCGGCAGCCGTTCGGCAGCGGGATGGCGCGCAAAACAAAAACGCCGTCGTCGCCCAGATGCTGGGTCGCGTTGCCCAAAAGATTGTGTAAAACGCGCTCCATCATGGCGGGATCCGCGTGGACTGGGCAGGGACGGTCGGCCTCCAGCCGGAGCGTCCAGCCGTTTTGTTCACACACGGCGTCGTACAGACCCGCCACCTCAAAGCAGAGCTCACTCATATCAAAATCGATCGGTTCCGGCTTTTGTGCGCCGCTCTGTACCTTGCTCAATTCCATCACGCTGTTGACCAGTGCGGAAAGACGATCCGTTTCATCCATAATGATGTTGCATTGCTCTGTGCGTTTTTCGTCGTTTTGGCCGGTTATGTCACGGATCGTCTCCGCATACCCTTTGATGAGGGTCAGCGGTGTGCGCAAATCGTGGCTGACATTGGCGAGAATGTCTTTTTCCAGCTGTGCAGAGTGCTTTACTTCCCCCGCCATATGGTTGAATTCCTGCGCGAGAAGTCCCAGTTCATCGCGGCGATCCACATGGATGCGCACATCGTAATTCCCAGCGGCGATCTGCCTGGCGCCCGCGGAGAGCCTTTGTACCGGTTCTGTGAACCAGCGGCTGAACAGCGTGGCAAAGAACAGGTTGAGCAAAAGCAGCAGCAGCGCGATGGGCGGCAGCATCTGGCGCAGCACATCCGCCGCGGTGTTGATTTGCGCGAGATTTGCCGATACGATCACGCCATATCGCCCGTCTGCCGTCAAAACGCCCACCAGCATTTGCCGGTTACCACCGGATTCCAGAATGTTAAACCGTTCCCCGTCCGTGAACAGTGCCTTTCGCTCTTGTATAACTGTCACGGTATCTCGGCTGAAAAGTGTGTTGCCGCCGAAATCCGTCACCGTATCGTGCAGTACGCAGGGGTACATATTTTCGTAGTACTGCACACTGCGGCATGTCGCGTCGCTGATGTCCACACAGCAGCCATCCACATCTATGCGATCGTTCTCGATATCTTCCTTGAGCGTTTCCCAAAATTCTTCATTTAAAAACAATAGCCCAAATTCACGTCGCGAGACCTCGCTCTCACTGCCGTCAATGCGGGCGGCGATGGCGCTGGCCTTCTCTGCAAGACGATTTTGCAGCATCCGCGTGTACCGTGGGTTGAGCCAGTAGGTGATCAGCACCCACACCAACAAAAGCGTGACGGCGGTCAGACCACTCATGAACAGCATCAACTGGCTCCGTACACCCAGGCGCCCCGGATGCCTTCGGTTTTCCGCAACTTGTTTCACGGGTCAAAAGTCCCTCTTACACGACGTCAGGGTCGAATTTGTAACCGATGCCCCATACTGTTACAATATAACCGCGGCAGGGCCCGAGATGGCTACGCAGCATTTTGATGTGTGTATCAACCGTGCGGTCTTCCCCGTAGTAGTCAAAATTCCATACTTTTTGCAGGATGCGCTCTCGCGAAAGTGCTACGCCCTTGTTGCTGACAAGGTACACCAGAAGATCGAATTCCTTCGGCGTCAACGCGACTTCCTGCCCAGCGACCTTCACGCTGTGGCTGGCGGTATCGATGCTGAGATCTCCGAACACATAGCTTGTGCCATCATCAGTCTTGGGCATTGTGCGCGCCAAAACCGCTTTCACGCGGGCTACCAGCTCCCGTGGCGAGAACGGTTTGACAACATAATCGTCCGCTCCACCTTCCAGACCGGCCAATTTATCGTACTCCTCGCTGCGCGCCGTCAGCATAATAACCGGTGTCATAATTTTGCGGCTGCGCATCTCCCGCAGGCAGGTCATACCGTCCATGAACGGCATCATGATGTCCAAAATCACAAGGTCAATGCCTCCCTGCGCAAGCTGCTCCAGCGCCGCATTGCCGTCGGAAGCCTCAACGCAGCTAAAACCGGCATATTGCAGGTGCTCGCGGATCAAGTCGCGTATGCGCGGCTCATCATCAACGATCAGAATCTTTGCCATGGTAACCTCCCTGCCGATTCGCTTACCGGCCGTTACAGAGCCCAAAAACTACGCTGTCCTGCAATTTCTTAGCACAGGGGTAGCAGATCGTCTGCCTATGTGCCAACCTTACCACATCACCATACCGCAAACCGGTGACAAATATTTGAAAGTTTTCTAAAATTTCTGTATGATAAACGATATAGCGATCAATTATGGTCGGCACGGGGATCTTGATACAGTCTTGAAAAAGCCCATAATAACGGTAGAATCACCTAGCAAGTTTGCAAACGTCAAAGCAGTCTGCTATGGCAGCGGGGTGTCGATCGCAGTCCAAACCGAAACCATCCCACACGAAATCACAATAAAGGAGTGACCGGGGTGAGCAGGGAACAATATGAGGCCATTTTTGCCTGGTTTCGCGCGCGTCCCAAAGCAAAAGCTATTTTAAAGGCGGCAGATGCCGTTGCCGTTGCGGCGGTCTACGCGGTTTACCTTGGCCTGTTGGGCCTCCTCGCCTGGCAGCGCAGCGTGCTGTTTTGGGGCGTTCTCTTGGTACCCGCTTTCGCTTTTTTGACCGGTACCGCACTGCGCGCCGCCCTCAACCGTCCCCGCCCTTATGAAACACTTGGGTTTACGCCACTATTTGCCAAGGCGACGCACGGAAAAAGCATGCCAAGCAGACACAGCTTCTGTGCCGCCGCGATCGCGGTAGCAGCCGCTGCGGTAAACGGCCCGCTCGGCATGATGCTTTTAATCTTGGCGCTGTTTATCGCAACAACGCGCGTTCTCATCGGTGTACACTGGCCTGGCGATGTAATCGTCGGTTTGGCATTCGGTTTTGCCGTCGGTATCGTTGGTTTTGCCCTGTTCTTTCGGCTTGTCGGATAAAGGCGCCTTTCCGGCAAAAAATTTATCGGATGAAATTGGTCCAGGCGCCGCTTTCCGCCTTTGGCGCCGTGATGCCAGCCGCCTTGCCGGCCTGAATGCACTGCAGTATCCAGGCGAGGTTGGCACCCAGGTTGCGCATAATCTGGCATCCCTCTGCGTCCAGAACCACTTGCTCCGGGCTGTTACCGTGTACCATCGGCCAATAGGTGGAACTGATGAGCGGCATCTCAAAAAACTGCGGAATCTTTTCCATCGCCTCAATGGCGGTGGTTGTGCCGGCCCGGCGTGCGCTTGTCACGATGGCAGCCGGCTTGTGGCGCAGGTAGGAGCCACCGGACCAGGCTAAGCGGTGCATAAAGCCCAGCATGCTGGCCGCTGCCGTTGCATAGTGAACGGGAGCGCCGAAGACAAGTCCGTCCGCCTCTTTTACAAGCGGCAGAACCTCAGCCGGAGGGCCGCCGAAGACACACTTTCCGGCCTTGGCACACCCATTGCAGCCCACACAGCCGCCGACCGGCGCGGAGCCGATGTGATAAATTTGCGTCTCTATGCCCGCTGCGCGCAGCGGCTTTTCGACCTCGCAAAGCGCGGCCCAGGTGCACCCCTGCTTGTGCGGGCTGCCGTTAACCAATAGTACCTTCATAAGTGTCGTCCCTCTCCGTATGAGAAATAGTAGTATATTTTACCCCCGCTCCCGGGGTGCGGCGCGATGCGCATTGCCGATGGCGGGTTTGTTCATGTTCCGCCAGTCAGTTGCCGTTTTTGGAACAAAGCCCCTGCCGCGTGCCGATGGTCAGGCGCTTTTTGTAAAGTATCGGTTCATTGTCGATTTTCCGCCCTATCTTGTGGCGTGGCGCCAAGGATAGCAAACCAAAATGATTATACCAGATCCAATGCGCTCCTGCAAACGGCTTTTGGTTGTATGGGAAATTCGCCCTTGCGCTTAAAAATTTTGGAAAATATTGGGAATCAACAAAAATTTATTGATAAACAATAATTATATCTTGCAAAACAATAAAACATATGCTATACTTTGCGCTGTACAAACAATCCTTCGAGAGGATGATGACCGGTATGGCGCAACATTTTTTTAAGCAAATCTGGAGCGATGAAAAGAGCTTGACTCTCACGCGGTGGCTAGTGTTGATCATCGGTTTGGTTTGTGTGGGGGTTACGATCAGCGGCCCGCGCTTGGTAACCTGGCTTATGCACATACACCAATTCCATTCGCAGGGACCCGCCTTGGGAGCAACCCTGCTTGTGCTGGGCTACTGTTGTGCGGCGCTGGCGTTTTGGATGCTGTACAACCTATACGTTTTTCTGGACAGGTTGCAAAAGGGCGACGTATTTGTAACTGGCAATGTCATAGCGTTGCGCCGCATCAGTTGGTGCTGCCTGTTGGCCGGGTTGATCTGCGTGCCTGCGGGATTTGTTTTTTCTATGATTTCCTATGTTTTACTCGGTTTTGCGGCGCTGTTCATGGCACTGATTGTGCGTGTGATCAAGAACGCCTTTGAACAGGCCGTAGGCATGAAGGACGAGCTGGACTTGACGGTATAGCAAGGAGAACGGGTTATGCCGATTGTTGTCAATTTGGATGTCATGATGGCGCGCCGTCGCATTGGTGCGGGGGAGCTGGCACAGCGCATCGGGATTACGCCGGCGAACCTTTCCATCCTAAAAAATAATAAGGCCAAGGCGGTTCGTTTTACAACACTGGAGGCCCTCTGCGAAGTTCTGGACTGCCAGCCCGCCGATCTGCTGGAGTATGTTCCAAACTCACAGACCGATCAAAGCGAAAAGGCCAGGGCCGCAGAAGGGTAATGTGCACGCCGCAGCATAACGTGCGATAAAAAGGAGATCTCTATGTGCGTAAATGAACAAACGCAAACCCATTTGCAGGCTGTGGAACAACCGCAGAACTGTGCGGCTTCTCCTGTTGACACAGTGCTCCATTCTTTGCCGCCGGAAGAGGATAGGTCGCAGGCAGAGTCACTGCCGGACTGTTTCTTGCCCGCTGCGCTGTTTAGCTATCTTCTCGGTTATCTTTATATTCGCGGCGTTTTTCTTTCCGATGGCTTTCCCACATGGGGGCCGCTGGCATTTAGCATTGTGTACATTGCCTTTGTGGAGATTTTCTCGCGTGTGCTATCAAAAGGCCGGTCTGTGCGCGTAATAACAGCGCGCGCATCCAAAGAGACGCCATTTTGGGCACTGGGATGGTTGGTGCTTTCGCTTTGCTTGTGGATGTACGGTGCCCAAAGCGGCGGTTTGCAAACCTGGCAGCTCCTGGCCTGGCATCTTTTTGCCATCTGGTATACGCTCTCACGCTGCGGCATGCTGGCCGAGGGTCACAGCGGTTTGCTGTGGATTCTGGACGGTCTGGCTGGATTGATCACCATCCCCTGGCCGGGTATGAGCTTACGCATCCGGATCTATGGGCAGCGCTTGCGGCGCCTTTTTGTGCGCCATGCCGCTAAGGGCAGAGTAACTGCCGATAAAACACGCATCCCAATATTTGTGTTCAGCGCAGCATTGGCATTGCTTTTGCTTGTCTATGCCTGGCAGCAGCTTGCCGCCGCGGACGAAAATTTTGCTGCCCTCGGTAAAACGCTCTTGGGGTGGTGGCGTTGGCCCGCTTGGCATATCTCAGAGGACATACTGGTGCGCGTCATACTCTCTATCCCGGTCGGTGCCTGGTTGTTCGGCTTGATCGGGGGCTGCCTGAAGCGAGAGCTTCCCCCCGTCACGGGAGAGCATTTTTACAAGGCAGTGGCACCGTGGCAAAGGCTGCCCGCGCTGACAGTCTACCTGGTGTTGGGGGCGTTGAGTGGGGTGTATGCGCTGTTTTTTGCAGTGCAGACACTGGGTTTTGTCACGGTGGCGCTGCAAAACGGCACGCTTCGCTTGAGCGCATCCGCCGCAAGCAAATTTGCTGTAGAAGGTTTTTGGGAACTCTGTCGAATTCTGATCCTCAATTTCGCGCTGTTGGCCGTGCTTCGCTTCTCAGGTCCCACTCTGCGCACAAAGCGCAGCGTGAAAATGCTGGCGTCACTTTTCAGTGCTTTCGGTTTCGCCTTCTCTCTCTTGGTCATGCTCAAATTAGGGGCGTATGTTCATCTGTACGCTTTTACACCGCGCCGCTTTGTCAGCGGTTGGTTTGTATGGGTTCTGCTGTTTTGGTGCGTGCTCGCCTTCTTGTGGAGTCTTGGGGTACGCGTGCCGTTCGGTCATGCGCGCCTTTCCCTTTACGGCTTCGTGCTGGCCTTTTTGCTGCTTTCGGTCGTCAATATGAACGCGTTGATTGTGCGGCTGGACATAGGGCTTTACAGTGCCGGGCAAAATAACGCGCTGGATGTATCTGTTCTTTCGGATTGCGGTGTAGGCGAGAAGGATCATTCCGCCCTCTGGAACCCTCAGGCGCAGTACGCGGCGATGTTGCAAAAGAGCGGTTGGTTTATCGGGCGTAGCAGCTCTGAGATCCTGGCGTTGTACCACGCCTACAAAACTCCTTCACCGGAAGGGCATCCCGACGGCTTTGAAACCGAGACCGGTATTTGGCATTACACGTTTGAAATCAGCCCAGAATGCCGGCTTGCCTTGACGTTTGACGGCAGTACATGTACCGACTGCGCACTGACGAAACAATAAAGGCCAAGCTGTCCGTCGAAAAGAAAAACGCTGAACCAGGCTAAAAAAGCCAGGCGGCGTTTAACATTGACAGGCAAACGAGCAATATCTACAAGATCCAGTTTCACATAAAAACACGCGGAAAGCCAATAAAATCGAGGTTTCCCGCGTGTTGTTTGTTTGCCCGGCAGCTTATGTCTCTGGAAACCATGAGGGCGTTTTTGAATTATTGTATCCTCCTACCCGGTTGGTTTCGTAAAGATTCCTTATTTTGTAAACTTCTATTCGTTTTTTAGTATGGACTCCAGTCGATAGTTAACCGTGCCATCTTCACGGTTGGTACATACAAAATTGTAAATCAGACTGTAATAATAACCTTCTTTTCCTTCTGTGTCTCCATATGCCAAATCCCACACATTCGTATACACAGAAGCCTTCCCCGTGGTGTTGTCATATTCTACTTTTGTCACCTCGTTGCACATGTACGCTGGGTTGGGCTCGGAGGCGAGAGAATAATAGTACATTCCTTCTTCAGGATTTTCTGGCATAAATGACCACCTGTCGATTTTCTCCAGGAAAGAGCTGTCCAGCCCTAAACATTCCTCAGCAGTTTGCAAAATATCACTTTCAGGAATTTCATAATAATAGTCATTCGTTAAATGATAGTGATCTTCTCCGCCATTGTGCCAAAAAGTATAGCATACAAGAAAAAAGTCTAAGGCAATACCGCACGAAGGAAAATAGGTGCGGAATTACGCAACATGTGGTAT
>CAZLMA010000009.1:0-74208 GCA_964560675.1 uncultured Subdoligranulum sp.
CCGCCAAGCAGTCCAACTTCTCCAAAATCCCCGGCTCGCCCGTGGCGTATTGGGTAAATGGTAATCTAATAAATGCATTTGAGAACTCTAAATCCCTCGATGAACTAGCAATAGTGAAAATTGGGATGGGAACGGGCAAGAACGAAATATTTGTTCGTCAGTGGTGGGAGGTAATATGCAATGAGATTGATTTTTCATTGCGTTCTATCTCTGACTTAGAAGGAAGAAAAGCAAGATATTTTCCATACAACAAAGGTGGCGACTACCGATTGTGGTATGGAAACTTACAAGAAGTTTTGTGGTTTGATCAAACTGGTCGATCTAAAATGAACTCAACACCTGGGCATCGTGAAAATGGGGGAATGAATTTTTATTTTAAGAAGGGCATCACTTGGTCATTTATCAGTTCATCAAAATTTGGTGTTCGTTTAAGACCATATGGATCACTTTTTGATGTTTCAGGGTCTACATTATTTACGGATGACAATAATTTTGATTATCTGTTGGGCTTTTTATGTTCTAACGTATGCAACTATATCCTGAAAATGCTAAATCCTACTTTAAATTATCAAGCCGGCAATATAAAGAGCCTACCAATAATATTTGCAAGTAAAGATATCGTCACAGCAAACGCGAGAAGGAACGTTGAAATATCCCGCGCCGACTGGGATAGCTTCGAAACCTCCTGGGACTTTCAACGTCACCCGCTTGTGCGCGGTTTGTCCACCGTAAAAGAATCCTATTCTGCGTGGCAGGCTGAATGTGAATCCCGTTTCCAAACCCTCAAATCCAATGAGGAAGAACTCAACCGCATCTTTATTGACATCTACGGCTTGCAGGATGAACTCACCCCGGATGTGGAGGACAAAGACGTCACCGTCCGCCGCATCTTTGATACAAAAGAATCCATTCCGGAGAGTATGCGCGGCAGCAGCTACGCCCTCACAAAGCGCGATGTCATTGTCAGCCTGATCTCCTACGCCGTGGGCTGTATGTTCGGCCGCTACTCCCTCGACGTGAATGGCCTTGCCTATGCCGGCGGCGAATGGGACGCAACCAAATATAAGACCTTTATCCCGGATAAGGACGGTATTTTACCCGTCTGCGACGATGAGTATTTTGAAGACGATATTGTCAACCGCTTTGTAGAATTTATCCGCGTCGTTTATGGCGACGATACCTTGGAAGAAAACCTGAAATTTATCGCAGACGCCTTAGGCGGAACGGGCACGCCCCGCCAGGTGATCCGCAAATACTTCCTCAATGACTTTTACGCCGACCATTGCAGAACGTACCAAAAGCGCCCGATCTACTGGCTCTTTGATTCCGGCAAAAAGAACGGCTTCAAGTGCCTTGTCTATCTGCACCGCTATAAGCGGGATACCATCGCCCGTGTCCGCATGGACTATGTTCACGAGCAGCAGAGCCGCTACCGCACGGCGATCGCCTATCTGGAGCAGCGCATAAGCGGCGCGTCCACATCGGAGCGCGTGAAACTGAACAAGCAGCTCTCCGGGCTTCAGGCGCAGAATGAGGAGATCAAGGGCTATGAAGAAAAGATCCATCACCTCGCCGACCGGATGATCCAGATCGATCTGGACGATGGCGTTAAGCACAACTACGAAATCTTTCAGGATGTGCTGGCGAAGATCAAGTAATTGAGGGTGCCCTTATGGATTGTGAAAAAATCATACAGGACTTGAATCGCCGGTTCGCGGCGCCGCTGCCATAGTTCTTATGAGCGCCGCATCATCGTCTGGCATGACGAGGACCGGGAATTTGAGGGACAAGCTGGCTTGCATTACACAAGCATTGCTTTCATAAGGGCAAACTGTCAAGGATCATAACTCTCCCACAATGCCGTGAACAGCTGCGCAATGCGGTCGTTGCGACCTTGTAAGTAAAGCCATCCGAGAAGGCATTCCAAACCGGTTGAAGCATGATATTCCTGCGCGGTGGCATGCTTCGCCGATGTTGCCTTTCCCGCATTGCGACCGCGCCGCAATACGGCTTGTTCCTCCGGCGTCAGGAAAGATTCTATGATACGAAGTTCCTGATTCTGCGCGTGGGCGCTCACATAACGGCAGGCTACATCGTGCAGTTTCTGTAGCGGCAGATGGGCGGTACTCGCCAGCTGCGCACGAACCAGAAGCGAAAGTACGGCGTCCCCCACAAAGGCAAGGGCAAGAGGAGATTGCTCCCGCAAGTCAATTTGGGCAACCGGAGGCGTGGGCAGTGTCATCGCAATCGGTATTTGCGCTGCCTCCTGCCTACCTGGCAACGACACGCTATCGGACAACGGTAAATCCTCAGAACACATAATCAAACTCATAGTCTCCGATCAAAATGGTATCATTCTCCGAAACACCCGCGCTGACAAGGTCTTCCAGAATCCCTGCTTCGCGGAGTTGTGTCTGAAAGTATTGTAGACTTTCGTAATCGTTCACATTGCTGCCAGCCAGTATCCGCTCCAGCCACGGCGCGTCGATGCGGAAGGTATGTTCATCCAGTCTGGTAATCTCGTAATGGCGACGATCCATATCCGGATAATCCGGTATCTGGTATTCTGACTCATATTTTTTAATGGGTGGTAATGATTGCAGACGCTGCCAAATGAGGTGGATCAGCTCGTCGATCCCCTTGTGGCTCACGGCGGATAAAGCGAGACAAGGATAGCCATGAGCCTCCACATAGGTCTCAAAGGCAGAAATTTGACTCTCGGTAGCCATATCACATTTTCCGGCAACTGCGATCTGAGGGCGCGCCGCGAAGTCGGGGTTAAATTTGAACAGTTCCCTGTTGATCTTTTCAAAATCCTCTATAGGATCACGGCCTTCTGTGGCAGAAACATCCACAATGTGTACAAGCAACCGGCAGCGCTCAATGTGTCGCAGAAAGTCATGGCCCAGGCCGGCACCTTCCGCTGCTCCCTCTATCAGACCCGGAATGTCGGCACAAACAAAGCTATGCTCCGGATCCGCTCTGACAACACCCAACACAGGTGACAGCGTAGTAAAATGATAATTGGCGATTTTAGGTCGCGCTGCGGAAATCACACTGAGTAATGTTGATTTTCCGACATTCGGAAAACCGATCAAGCCGACGTCCGCCATGATCTTAAGCTCTAAAGTGACATGAAGATCCTGACCTGGTAAACCGGGTTTTGCAAAACGAGGCAGCTGACGTGTGGGCGTCGCAAAGTGTTTGTTGCCAAAACCTCCGCGTCCACCTTTGGCAAGCAAAACCGGAGCATCGTCGGCAATATCCGCAATCACCAATCCTGTATCAAAGTCTCGGATGACGGTCCCGTAGGGAACTCTCAAGACGAGATCCTTGCCGTCGGCACCCTTTTGACAAGAGCCGCGTCCGTCTTGCCCTTCCTCTGCGTTATATTTTCGCTTGTAGCGAAAATCTAGCAGTGTAGACAGATTTCTATCTGCCGTAAAAACGATATTTCCACCTCGGCCGCCGTCGCCGCCGTCAGGCCCGCCGGCTGCCACAAATTTTTCATGGTGAAAGCTGACGGCACCGTCTCCGCCCTTGCCGGCGTGAAGCCAAATTGTCGCTTCATCGATAAAATCAGCTGACATGGGTATCCCCCCAAAAAATGACCAGCAGGACAAATTGCTATCTTGTTATTCTGCTGGGTAGAATCACGCTGCCGATCCATTCGGTGCGGTTGCAAGACAATCAATCCTCAACCAGTGTAATATGCCAGATTCTAGCATAGGAATTCCCATACAGTCAAGGTACAGACGTAACACGTTAGGACTTCTTGCAACCGCCACACACAAACCCGGATTTTTCGCGATTTGTGACGCTCTTGTTGTTGCGTGATCCTCGTGGAAAATCTCTATGCTATAAAAATGTGAGAGTTTTTGTGCAAAATGTCCAACTTTTCGAACGCCGGTACACTTTGTGATCGGAAAAGGGGTAAAAATTTTTTGCTGGATAAATTGATACCACACGTATCCGGGCGTTCAATGCTATTGCCTTGTCATTTTTCCGTCAGGCTTTAAAGAAAAACTGCTTGACAAACGCGGATGGATCCTGTATACTGCAAAAGTATTTACAATGGCATAGTGTGCGCAATAGGCAAGATACGAACGATTTTTCTTTAAAAAATTCAGCATATTGACCAAACTCATGAGGGTGCAAGTCGAGCTGTAAGAGCAGATTGTTGTATCCCAAATGGGTGCTTTTTTCTCAGCGTCACAAACACACATCCTGATAGTAAAGAAGGAGTGGCTGCACGAAATGGTAAAAGTGAAGCCTGTAACAAACGGAAGAACCACCCGCATGAGTTTTTCTCACATCGATGAGGCCATCGATATGCCCAACCTCATTGAGATCCAGAAAAATTCCTACAACTGGTTTTTAGAAGAGGGTCTTTACGAGGTCTTTCACGATATTTCCGCAATCGAGGATTACGGCGGCAACCTCGTGCTGGAATTTGTCGATTATCGGCTGGACCGAGACAGCGTAAAGTACAGCATTAAAGAATGCAAGGAGCGCGATGCCAGTTACGCTGCGCCGTTGTATGTGACGGCACGTCTGCTCAACCGTCAGACCGGTGAAGTGAAAGAGCAGGAAATTTTTATGGGCGATTTCCCTCTGATGACGGAGTCCGGTACTTTTATTTCCAACGGAGCGGAGCGTGTTATTGTAAGCCAATTGGTGCGTAGCCCCGGTGTTTTTTACGGTATGACGAGAGATCGCACCGGGAAGGAATTGTTTACCGCCACCATGAACCCGAATCGTGGCGCATGGTTAGAATACGAGACAGATTCACAGGATGTCTTCTACGTCCGCATTGATAAAAACCGAAAGCTTCCCGTAACGACCTTGCTGCGCGCTTTGGGCCTGGGTACTGACGCCGAACTGCTGCAGTTTTTCGGGGAACATGAGCCCAAGATACTTGCCACGCTGGAAAAAGACGTGGCGCACACGAGAGACGAGGGACTTCTTGAGTGTTATCGCAAACTGCGCCCCGGAGAACCTCCGACAGTAGATAACAGCCTTAGCCATCTCAATGCCCTGTTTTTTGATCCGCACCGCTACGATTTGGCTCGGTTCGGCCGTTACAAGATGAATAACAAGCTGGCATTGGCACGTCGCATTACCGGGTATCGCGCTGCGGAGAATGTGATCGCACCGCTGACAGGAGAGTTATTGGCCACTGCAGGGGAAAAGATTTCCGCTGCGAAAGCGGCAGAGATCGATGCTGCCGGTGTTGTTCGTGTCACCGTTCTGGTAGAAAATAAGGGCGAGGAACCCGTTGAGGTCGTGGTGGTATCCAACGGCTGTGTTGACGCGCAGCCTTTCTTCCCGTTCGACGTCGAAAAGGACTGCGGCATCAACGAGCGCGCCAGCTTCAAAGTGATACAGGAAATCCTGGAAAGCACGCAGAATATTGCCGACGAGGCGGAGCGCACCGAAAAGCAGAAGACACTATTGCGACGCAATCGGGATCGCCTCATCAGCCGTACGGTGACGGTGGACGACATCTTTGCCTCCGTCAGCTACATGATCGGTCTGGATCACGGCATCGGCAGTACCGATGAAATTGATCACCTGGGCAACCGCCGCGTGCGAAGCGTCGGTGAGCTGTTACAAAATCAGCTCCGTATCGGCTTTTCCCGCATGGAGCGCGTGATCCGCGAGCGTATGACACTGCAAAATCAAGAAAGCGGAGAGACGACGCCGCAGAGCCTTATCAACATTCGTCCAGTTGTGGCAGCCATCAAGGAGTTTATCGGATCCAGCCCTCTGTCCCAATTTATGGATCAAAATAACCCGCTGGCGGAACTGACGCATAAGCGACGCTTATCAGCACTGGGACCCGGCGGCCTCTCGCGTGATCGCGCTAGTTTTGAAGTGCGTGATGTACATTATACGCATTACGGCAGGCTTTGCCCTATTGAAACGCCGGAAGGACCCAACATCGGTCTTATTTCTTATCTTGCCACGTTTGCGAAAGTAAACAAGTATGGTTTTGTCGAGGCACCCTACCTTCGTGTTGACAAGCGAACCGGCGTTGTTACACGCGATGTGGTTTACATGACCGCCGATGTGGAAGACGAGTATGTCGTCGCTCAGGCCAACGAGCCGCTAGATGAGAACAACCGATTTGTCAGATCCCGTGTATCTTGCAGACACCGAAACGACATCCAGGAGTTTGACCGCTCGCAGGTGGATTATATGGATGTCTCGCCCAGGATGATGGTTTCAGTCGCCACCGCCATGATTCCCTTCCTTGAAAATGATGACTGCAATCGCGCTCTGATGGGATCGAATATGCAACGGCAGGCGGTGCCTTTGATGATAACGCAACAACCAATCGTGGCAACGGGTATGGAATACAAGGCCGCTACGGATTCTGGTGTCTGTGTACTCGCCACCCACGAAGGCGTTGTCGAATATGTCGACGCGGATAAAGTGGTTACACGCCGTCCCGATGGCGCGACAGACTCCTATGAGCTGATTAAATTCATGCGTTCTAACCAGGGAACCTGTATCAACCAAAAGCCGCTTGTCGCGCAGGGCGAACATGTTATGCCGGGCGATATTATTGCGGACGGGCCCGCCACCTTGGACGGTGAGATCAGTCTCGGCAAGAACGCCTTGGTCGGTTTTATGACCTGGGAAGGATACAATTACGAGGATGCGGTCCTGCTCAACGAAAAGCTGGTGCGTGAGGATGTCTATACGTCCATCCACATTGTGGAGCACGAGACAGATGCCCGCGATACCAAGCTGGGTCCGGAAGAGATCACGCGTGATATCCCCAATGTAGGAGAAGACGCCCTTAAGGATCTCAATGAGCGCGGTATTATTCGCATTGGTGCGGAAGTAACGACGGGAGATATTCTGGTCGGAAAGGTTACCCCGAAAGGCGAAACGGAGCTGACGGCAGAGGAACGGCTTTTGCGGGCGATCTTCGGCGAAAAAGCCAGGGAGGTTCGCGATACCTCTCTGCGCGTACCTCACGGTGAGTACGGCATAGTAGTTGACGTTAAGGAGTTCACGCCTGAGAACAGTGATGAACTGCAGCCCGGTGTGCGCATGTGTGTGCGTGTGTATATCGCGCAAAAGCGAAAGATTGGCATCGGTGACAAGATGGCCGGCCGCCACGGCAACAAGGGTGTAGTATCTAGAATTTTGCCGCAGGAGGATATGCCCTTCTTACCGGATGGTACACCGCTCGATATCGTGCTGAATCCTCTCGGCGTTCCGTCCCGTATGAATATCGGTCAGGTACTGGAAGTGAATTTGGGCTATGTGGCCAAGGCCCTGGACTGGAAGGTGCAGACGCCGGTATTTGACGGCGCACATGAGTCCGATCTGCGTGAATGTTTTGCGATGGCGCGTGAAAAATGGCATGGGCCGGAAGCGCCCGCATACCCGACAAAACTCGATCGTCTGATGGGGGATAAGGGTCATATCATTGATTTCAGCAAATTGGATCTGACGGACGATGGCAAGACCACGGTGTATGACGGCCGCACTGGCGAGAAGTTCCCGAACAAGGTCACCGTGGGCTATATGTACTACCTCAAGTTGCATCATTTGGTCGACGATAAGATTCACGCACGTTCCACAGGTCCCTATTCCATGGTCACCCAGCAACCTCTGGGTGGAAAGGCTCAGTTTGGCGGCCAGCGTTTCGGCGAAATGGAGGTCTGGGCGCTGGAGGCATATGGAGCCGCTTATACGCTGCAGGAAATTTTGACTATCAAATCAGACGATGTAGTAGGTCGTGTTAAAACCTATGAGGCGATTGTGAAGGGGCAGGACGTACCGCAGGCCGGAATACCGGAAAGCTTCCGCGTCATGCTCAAAGAACTTCAGAGTCTCGGCTTAAATGTAGTGGTACAAGATGAGATTGGTAACGAAGTCGATATTCGTCAAGAGTTGGATGACGATGAGCCGAACTATGTGACGGATGAGATGAATATGGGCGGCGGCGTTGTGCCGGAAGAGGAATTGCCCGCGGATTTCAGCGTTCACGAGGCTGATGAAGGCTTCGGCGAAGGAGATATCGACGAAGAGGACGAAGATGTCGAACCCGATGAGGAAGATACCGCGGAGTATGGGGAAGCGCAAGGCGATCCGGATGACTTTCCCCTTGACGAAACTTAAAGTACGGGACAGTCTGTAGGGAGGGCGTGCTATATGGAAAATAAGGAATTCGCTTCAATTAAAATTGGACTTGCTTCTCCTGAGCAGATCCGCGCCTGGAGCTACGGTGAAGTGACGAAGCCCGAAACCATCAATTACCGCACGTTAAAGCCAGAGACCGGGGGGCTAT
Organism: uncultured Subdoligranulum sp.; assembly: GCA_964560675.1. Classification (GTDB taxonomy): domain Bacteria; phylum Bacillota; class Clostridia; order Oscillospirales; family Ruminococcaceae; genus Gemmiger. Next base: position 8,312 of record CAZLMA010000009.1, read on the forward strand.
ATTGTGAGCGCATTTTCGGACCGACCAAGGACTGGGAATGCCATTGTGGCAAATACAAGCGCATCCGCTACAAAGGCAAGATCTGCGAGAAGTGCGGCGTTGAGGTGACGCGCTCCAAAGTACGCCGTGAGCGCATGGGGCATATCGAACTGGCGGCGCCGGTTTCTCACATTTGGTATTTCAAAGGTATCCCGAGCCGCATCGGTCTGATGTTGGACATCAGCCCGCGGCAGCTGGACAGGGTATTATATTTTGCCAGTTATATCGTCACCGATCCCGGGTTCACTCCGCTGGAGAAGCAGCAACTTCTCAGCGAGAGAGAATACAAAGAGATGCGTGAAAAGTATGAGGATACTTTTGAAGCCGCAATGGGTGCGGAGGCCATCCAGAAATTGCTGGCGGAAATTGACCTTGACAAGCTGTCTGCACAACTGCACGAGGAATTGGATAAGGCGAGCGGACAGAAGCGCGTTCGCCTTCTAAAGCGGCTCGAGGTTGTTGAGGCATTCCAGCAATCCGGTCAAAGACCGGAATGGATGATCCTGAATGTTGTTCCGGTCATCCCACCGGATCTGCGACCCCTGATCCAGCTGGATGGCGGTCGTTTCGCCACTTCGGATTTAAATGACCTGTACCGCCGTGTGATCAACCGAAACAACCGGCTCAAGCGCCTGCTGGAATTGGGAGCGCCTGACATTATTGTGCGCAACGAAAAGCGTATGCTGCAAGAGGCGGTGGATGCGTTGATTGACAATGGGCGCCGCGGCAGGCCAGTAACGGGCGCCAACAACCGTCCGCTCAAGAGCTTGTCTGATATGCTCAAGGGCAAGCAAGGGCGTTTTCGGCAGAATCTTTTGGGCAAGCGCGTTGACTATTCCGGTCGCTCGGTTATTGTTGTTGGCCCGGAACTGAAGATGTATCAATGTGGCCTGCCCAAAGAGATGGCACTGGAGCTGTTTAAACCCTTTGTCATGAAAGATTTGGTCGAGAAGGGCGTCGCGAGTAACATCAAAGCGGCACGCAAGCGTGTAGACCGCGCTTCCACGGAAGTTTGGGATTCCTTAGAAAATGTCATAAAAGGTCACCCGGTCCTTCTCAACCGCGCGCCGACGCTTCACCGTCTGGGTATTCAGGCATTTGAGCCGGTTCTTGTGGAAGGTAGGGCCATCAAGCTGCATCCTCTGGTTTGTACGCCCTTCAACGCCGACTTTGACGGCGACCAGATGGCGGTACACCTTCCTCTTTCCAAACAGGCACAGCGCGAGGCGCGCATGTTGATGCTGGCTTCCGGCAACTTGCTCAAGCCTTCAGACGGCGAGCCCGTTACGGTACCCACGCAGGATATGATTTTGGGCAGCTACTACCTTACCATGGTAAATCCGGACGATAAGGGCCACGGCAAAGTTTTCCGCGATGAAGACGAAGCGCTTATGGCCTACGCGGAGGATGTCGTTACGCTGCAGGCACCTATCCGGGTGCGCCGCAGCATGGTGATTGATGGTGTGCAGCAGACGGCTTTGGTAGATACCACGGTCGGCAAGATCATCTTTAACGAACCGATCCCGCAGGATTTGGGTTATGTGGATCGTTGTGATCCTGCGCACTGGCTGGATTATGAGATCGATTTTCAGATTACCAAAAAGAAATTGCCGGACATTATCAGTCGCTGTCTGACCAAGCACGGCACGCGTACTACGGCCATTATGCTGGATGCGATCAAGGCACAGGGATATAAGTATTCTACACTTTCCGCCATCACGGTTGCGGTGACGGATGCCATCATACCAGACGAAAAGAGCGAAATTCTTCTCAACGCCGACAAAAAGGTCGAGACGGTGATCCATAATTTCAATCGCGGTCTTCTATCCGAAGGAGAACGCTATGAAAAAACCGTCGGGATTTGGCAAGAGGCAACCGCCGAGGTCGCGGACGCGCTTGAAAAGAACCTGAAGGCTCATCATCATCGCAATCCGATCTACATGATGTCGGATTCCGGCGCGCGTGGCTCCATGGATCAGATCAAGCAGCTGGCGGGTATGCGCGGGCTGCTCGCCAATACGGCGGGCAAGACGCTGGAGATGCCCATCAGGGCCAATTACCGGGAAGGACTCAATATTCTGGAATATTTTATCTCTTCGCGCGGAGCCAGAAAAGGTTTGGCGGATACCGCACTGCGCACTGCGGACTCCGGCTATTTGACGCGTCGTCTGGTGGATGTCTCGCAAGAGGTCATCATTCGAGAAGAAGATTGTCATACGACAGAGGGTGTAGTTGTCCGTGAAATCAGCGACGGCAACTCCGTGATCGAGAGCTTTTCTGAGCGCCTGATCGGCCGCTTCCCGCTCAACGATGTATTGGATCCCGCAACGGGTGAGCTCATCGTGAGCAAAGATAAGATTATGGACATGTTTGACGCCGCCAAGATCGAGCGCGCCGGCATCACGGAACTGGAGATTCGTTCCGTCATGACCTGTACCGCAGCGATCGGCGTCTGCGCCAAGTGCTACGGTTCCAACATGTCTAACGGCCAGTGCGTCTCTGTGGGAGAATCCGTCGGCATCATCGCGGCTCAGTCTATCGGGGAGCCCGGCACCCAGTTGACCATGCGCACCTTCCGAACCGGAGGCATCGCATCGGCAGAGGATATCACACAGGGCCTTCCCCGCGTGGAAGAGCTTTTTGAGAGCCGCCGCCCCAAAACCATGGCGATGATGAGTGAGATCGCGGGGACAGTTCACATCGATGATACGCGCCGGTTGCGCCGCGTGGAAGTTACCGGCGTCGATGGCACGGGAGCTCCCTTGACAAAGAGCTATCAGATCCCATTTGGCCAACGTCTTAAAGTTATGGATGGCGACGAGATCGAAAAGGGAACACTTCTCACCGAAGGCCATGCCTACCCACAAGATATTCTGGCAGTTTTGGGCCGTGTTGCGGTACAGGACTATCTTATCAACGAGGTGCAAAAGGTCTACCGCATTCAGGGCGTCGACATCAATGACAAGCACATTGAAGTTATTATTCGCCAGATGATGCGCAAGGTTCGCATAGAAGATGCAGGTTCGAGCTCCTTCATCGTAGGAAATGTTGTCAACCGCCGGGATGTTCAAGCTGTCAATCGGCAGATCCAATCTCGTATCGATGCCGGTGAAACCGATCTTAAACCGGTCGCCTATAGTCAAGTCCTTCTGGGGATTACCAAATCCAGTCTCGCGACCGACAGTTTCTTGTCTGCCGCTTCCTTCCAGGAGACCACACGCGTGCTGACGGAGGCAGCCATCAAGGGCAAGCAGGATCCGCTGACCGGACTGAAAGAAAATGTCATTATCGGTAAACTAATCCCAGCTGGAACCGGTCTGCCCGAGGTGGAAGAGCGCCTGATTCGTGCAGAAGAAGCGCATGAGGGCGGCGCTGGTTACGAATGGTAGCCTCGGTTCTGCCAAAAAAATTTGACAAAAGGTCACCCTTTGTAAATAAGAGACAGAATCATGTTCCTTTTATGTGTGTAAAGGAGGTATACTTAACATGCCAGTTTTGCCCGAGAGGAAAGACATTGATAAAGAGTATCAGTGGGATTTGACGCCGCTTTTCAAATCCGACGAGGACTGGAAGGCTGCGTTCGACACACTGGACAGTGAGATTGGTACGCTGACTGCTTTTGCAGGAACGCTCCACACGGCACATACCATCCGGCAGTTTTTGGACGCCGAGACCGCACTTGTCCGCAAATTCAGCGATTTATACTGTTATGCAAGCTTGCGTTTAAGCGAAGATATCCGTGCCACGCAGGCGAAAAATATGGCGGATCGTTCGGCTGCAAAGGCTGCGCAATTTTCTGCTGCGATCGCCTTCGCGGAACCGGAAATTTTATCTCTCGCGCCCGATCAGCTCGAGAGTATCGCGGGCGATGAAGAGCTCGCGCCCTACAGTTTCACCATGCAAGAACTTCTGCGCAGGCAGCCGCATGTTCTCTCCGCCGCGGAAGAAAAGCTGTTGGCGAGCCTCGGTGAGGTTTTGGGTGCTCCTAACGATATTGCCGATAATCTGATGGATGCGGATTTGTCGTTTGACAGCGTGACGGATGCGTCGGGACAGACGCATGAACTGACGAACTCCAGTTATATCGTTTACCAGATGTCTCAGGATCGCACGTTGCGCAAGAATGCTTTCCATAGTTTCTACAAAGGTTTCCGTGAGCATAACAACACCTTTGCCGCTACCTATTCTGCCTGTGTAAAGGCTGCTACGGTGCAAGCGGCGGCTCGGCATTATCCATCCAGCCGGGCTATGGCGATGTCCGACGAAAATATTCCCGATGCAGTGTATGATAACCTGGTCGAGGCGGTGCGCGCACATTTGCCGTCTATGTACCGCTACGTTGCGCTGCGCAAGCGACTGCTGGGTGTTTCGGAGTTGCATTATTACGATGTTTACGCCCCGCTTGTCAAAGACAACGAAACGCGCTACACCTACTCGCAGGCACAGCGTATGGTGCTGGATGCCGTAGCGCCCCTGGGTGACGATTATCAGGCTCTTGTGCAAAAAGCTTTTGAGGAGCGCTGGATTGATGTTTATCCCAACAAAGGGAAAACTAGCGGCGCCTACTCTTCCGGCACCTATGACACAAATCCCTATATTCTGCTGAATTATACCGGTACATTAGACAGTGTATCCGCTCTTGCGCACGAAATGGGCCACAGTCTGCACACATGGCATTCCAATCATGCGCAGCCGCCGCAGACGGCGTCCTATACTTTATTTGTAGCGGAAGTCGCCTCTACCGTAAATGAAAATCTGATGATTGAACAGCTGCTGGCGAAAGAATCGGATCCAGCAAACAGGCTCTATTTGCTGAACCAATACCTTGAAAATTTCAAAGGGACTGTCTATCGGCAAACGATGTTCGCAGAATTTGAGAGAGAAGCCCATGCGATGGTCGAGCGCGGCGAACCTTTAAGTCCCGCGGCTCTCAATGCACTCTATGCCCGACTTGTGAAGGACTATTTCGGGCCCGAACTGGTCATGGACGATGAGGTGCAGTACGAATGGTCCAGAATTCCGCACTTTTACAGACCGTTCTACGTCTATAAATATGCGACGGGCTATTCTACCGCCGTTGCTCTTTCGGAGGGAATTTTACACGGCGGAAAAGACAACGTCGACAAGTACAAGGCATTTCTTTCAATGGGCGGCAGCGCGTATCCGTTGGACGAACTGCGTTTGGCTGGCGTGGATTTGACTACACCGGAGCCTGTCAACAGTGCGCTGGAAAAATTTGACCGTATCGTTACCGACGCTGCCAGGGCAGCAGATGCGTTGGGTCTCTGATTGCATAAATCGCGCCACAACGGCGTTGTTTTACGATTTTTCGGTTCGCACCCTTGACAAATTGTTTCAATATGCCTATCATAAGCGTTGTGTCGGCTCTCGAGTGGACAGTCTCGTGTTGTGCGGTATAGAGTCGTGTTTCACAGATCGTGTTCAGTTAGGTGCCGCAAAATAACAGAAGAAAGGAGAAAAGATATGCCTACTTTTAACCAGCTGGTTCGCAAAGGCCGTGAGGAAGTGGCGCACAAAAGCACAGCCCCCGCACTGCAGCGCAGTTACAATTCCCAGAAGAAGCAGTATACAACGCTCAACAGTCCCCAGAAGCGCGGCGTCTGTACAGCAGTGCGTACGCTGACCCCCAAAAAGCCGAACTCTGCTTTGCGCAAGGTTGCCCGTGTACGTCTTACCAACGGGATTGAGGTCACTTCGTATATTCCCGGTATCGGACACAATTTGCAGGAACATAGCGTTGTTTTGATCCGCGGCGGTCGTGTTAAGGATTTGCCGGGTGTGCGCTACCACATTATTCGCGGCACTTTGGATACGCAGGGCGTGGCCAATCGTGGTCAGGCGAGGAGCAAATACGGCGCCAAGCGTCCCAAGGCCGGGAAGAAGTAAGGAAACCCTTTTCGCCATAAAAACTGGCAGCATTGCCTTTTTGTGGCCTCGACGGGAGTTTCAATGCTTTCGAGTACCGATGATATCATGTATATGAAGGAGGGAAGACGACTTTATGCCCAGAAGAGGTAATGTCGCAAAACGCGAGGTTCTGGAGGATCCCATTTACCATTCCAAGATGGTCACACGCTTGGTGAATTCCATTATGTTGGACGGTAAGAAGGGAATTGCCCAGAAAATCGTTTATGATGCATTTGACATCGTCAAGGATAAGACCGGAAACGATCCCCTTGATATGTTTGAGAAAGCACTACAAAATATTATGCCCAGCCTGGAGGTCAAGGCGCGCCGTGTTGGCGGCGCTACCTACCAAGTCCCGCTGGAAGTCAGCCCTGCGCGCCGCGAAACGCTTGGTTTGCGCTGGCTGACACAGTATAGCCGCGCCCGCCACGAAAAGACGATGTCACAGCGACTGGCCGGCGAGATTATGGATGCCAACAACAATACAGGCGCTGCCGTCAAGCGCCGTGAAGACACCCACAAAATGGCTGAGGCCAACAAGGCGTTTGCGCACTATCGTTATTGATCGCGTGCTGACCGCTGCACTTTTGGGAGGGTAAAATTCCATGGCAACGCCCAGAGAGGTTTCTCTGCAGAGAACCCGCAATATCGGTATTATGGCACATATCGATGCCGGTAAAACCACGACGACCGAGCGTATTCTTTATTACACAGGCATCAACCATAAGATCGGGGAAGTACATGACGGTGCAGCCACGATGGACTGGATGGTGCAGGAACAAGAGCGGGGTATCACGATTACTTCCGCTGCTACGACGTGTTATTGGAGCCACACCGAGACGCAGCATGACCCGGAGCTGTTTCAAAAGAATCGCCATCGAATTAACATTATTGATACGCCCGGCCATGTGGACTTCACGGTGGAAGTGGAGCGCAGTTTGCGTGTGCTGGACGGATCCGTTACGGTATTGGCTGCGAAGGGCGGCGTAGAGCCGCAGAGCGAGACGGTTTGGCGTCAGGCGGATAATTATAAGGTACCCCGTATGGTGTACGTCAATAAGATGGATACCATGGGCGCCGATTTTTATCGCTGTGTTGAGATGTTACACGATCGGCTGCATGCCAATGGTGTTCCGATACAATTGCCTGTGGGGCAGGAGGACACCTTTAAGGGAATCATCGATCTCGTGGAGATGAACGCCGATATTTATTACGATGAGATGGGCAACGATGTCCGCGTAGAAGAAATCCCCAATGATATGCGGGAGAAGGCGCAGAGGTACCACGATAAACTTGTGGAAGAAGTTGCCGCTACCGATGAGGCACTCATGCTGAAATATCTCAACGGCGAGGAACTGACCAAGGAAGAAATCAAAAGGGCGCTGCGCAAGGCCTGCATTGACAATACCATTGTTCCGGTGGTTTGCGGATCTTCTTACCGCAACAAGGGCGTACAGAAACTTCTCGACGCCATCGTGGATTATATGCCCGCACCGACCGATATCCCGGATATCCAGGGAACAGATCCAAGAACTGGCAAAACGGTATCTCGGCCTTCTAGCGACGACGCTCCGTTCTCTGCGCTGGCCTTTAAAATCGCGACGGATCCTTATGTAGGAAAGCTGTGCTTTTTCCGCGTCTATTCCGGGAAACTGGAGGCCGGCTCCACCGTATACAATTCCGTCAAAGACAAAGATGAGCGCATGGGTCGAATTCTGCAAATGCATGCCAACAACCGCAGGGATATCGATACCGTGTACGCCGGTGATATTGCCGCGGCAGTAGGCTTAAAAAATACCACAACCGGCGATACCTTATGTGACGAAAAGCATCCAGTCATCCTGGAGAGTATGGAGTTCCCCGAACCGGTTATACGCGTGGCGATTGAACCCAAAACGCGCGCTGGCTCTGAGAAAATGGGTATAGCGCTGTCAAAGCTGGCGGAAGAGGATCCCACTTTCCGTACCTGGACGGATGACGAAACCGGTCAAACCATTATTGCAGGCATGGGGGAACTTCACCTCGAGATCATTGTGGATCGCCTGCTGCGTGAATTCAAAGTCGAGGCCAATGTCGGCACGCCTCAAGTTGCCTACCGGGAGACAATTCGCAAAGAGTCCAACCAGGAGACGAAGTATGCCAGACAGTCCGGAGGGAAAGGCCAGTACGGACATGTTAAAATCAAGTTGGAGCCCAATCCCGGTAAAGGATACGAGTTTGTTAATGCCATTGTTGGCGGCGCTATTCCCAAAGAATTTATCCCCGCAGTGGATCAGGGCGTTAGAGGCGCCATGAAGGCGGGGGTATTGGCCGGATATCCAGTGCAAGACGTCAAGGTTACCCTCTGGGACGGGTCGTTCCATGAGGTGGATTCCTCGGATTTGGCTTTCTCCATTGCGGGTTCGATCGCTTTTAAAGAGGCTATGCGCAAGAGCGACCCCGTGATCCTGGAGCCCATCATGAAGGTGGCTGTCATCGTGCCGGACGAGTACATGGGCGATGTCATTGGCGACCTGAACAGCCGCCGTGCCTCGATTCAGGGGATGGAAGCACTGGGTGGAACGCAGCGCATCAATGCGATGGTTCCGCTCAGCGAGATGTTCGGCTACGCGACCGATCTGCGCAGCAAAACGCAAGGGAGAGGCCAATATACGATGGAACCTGCCGATTACCAGCAGGTGCCCAAGAATATAGCCGACAAGATTGTTACGACACGCGGCAAAAATTGAGAAGATATGGAAAACAGCCTTGATTTTTACCACAAAATTTTGTATGATACCTTTTACAAGATCCGATTTGTTTTGTCAATAAGGAGGAAAATTCCATGGCTGAGAAAGCTAAATTCGATCGTACTCTGGAACATGTGAACATTGGCACCATCGGTCACGTCGACCATGGGAAAACCACGCTGACGGCTGCCATCACGAAGGTTCTTTCTTTCAAAGGCGACGCCGATTTTATGGCGTATGATTCCATTGATAAGGCGCCGGAGGAGAAAGCCCGCGGCATTACGATCAACACCGCGCACGTAGAATATCATACCGAAAAACGCCACTATGCCCACGTTGACTGTCCCGGCCATGCCGACTATATCAAGAACATGATCACCGGTGCTGCGCAGATGGACGGTGCCATTTTGGTAGTGGCCGCTTCCGATGGTCCGATGCCGCAGACGCGTGAGCATATTCTGCTTGCCCGCCAGGTCGGTGTCCCCAAGATTGTTGTTTTCATGAACAAATGCGATCAGGTTGACGATGATGAATTGCTCGACCTCGTTGAGATGGAAATCCGCGAGCTGCTCTCTGAGTATGAGTTTGACGGCGATGACACGCCGGTGATTCGCGGCTCCGCGCTCAAAGCGCTTGAGAGCCCCTCTACGGATCCGGACGCGCCGGAGTACAAGTGCATTTGGGAGTTGATGGATGCGGTTGACAACTACATCCCGACGCCCGATCGCGCCGCTGATAAGCCGTTCCTGATGCCCGTTGAAGATGTTATGACGATCTCCGGCCGCGGCACGGTGGCAACCGGTCGTGTGGAGCGCGGTACCGCGCGGATTGGCGATCAGATGGAGATCGTCGGCATCCGTGAGGAGAAATTGACGACGACCATTACGGGTCTTGAGATGTTCCGCAAGAGCCTTGAGTATGCGCAGGCCGGCGATAACATCGGTGCGCTTCTGCGCGGTATTGACCGTGACCAGATCGAGCGCGGTCAAGTTTTGGCCAAGCCCGGTACGGTTCATCCCCATACGACCTTTATCGGCAATGTTTATGTCCTGAAGAAAGAAGAGGGCGGACGTCATACGCCTTTCTTCAACAATTATCGCCCGCAGTTCTATTTCCGTACCACGGACGTGACCGGTATTATCACGCTGCCCGAGGGCACCGAGATGTGCATGCCTGGTGACAACATTGAGATGCATGTCGAATTGATTACCCCGGTCGCCATGGAAGAGGGTCTTCGTTTCGCCATTCGCGAGGGCGGCCACACGGTTGGATCCGGTGTCGTTGCGAAGATTATTGAGTGATCGTAAGGTTAGCAGACAGCAAGTCAGCATCCTCTCTCCGAACAGGGGAGGGGATGCATTTTTAAACCGCATGGCAGCGCGATCCCCTGCGCAAAGAACAGTTTGCAGCTATTGCAAAGTTCCGTCGAATATTTGTTTGCAATACCAGGGCATCGGGGCCTGGAACTGTCGGCCGCTCAGATAGTCAAACGTTTTGTTTTCAATGCATGCGGGCATCGTCAGTTTCCAGGCGCACAATGCCTGATATTTTAATTTTCTTGCGCGGTTTGAGCTCTCGTCTCCATATTTGCTGTCTCCCAGAATCGGGCACCCGATGCTCGCCAGATGAGCGCGGATTTGGTGTGTGCGGCCGGTAATCAACTTTACCTCCAACAGCGATAATTGCCCGCTGACAGCCAGCGTCTCGTACTGTGTTATGATTTCTTTTGCTTTCGATTCCGGCTGGCTCACAACGAAAACCCGACCCGCTTTTGCATCTTTGCGCAGATATCCGTGCAGCGTGGCGGATGCGGGCTGCGGATGACCGACTGTCACACAAAGATAGCGCTTGTCGATTGCGCGGATCTTTAACAGGTAGGTCAAAAAGTTTTCCGCTTCCTCGGTTTTCGCCAGCAGCAAAAGCCCGCTGGTGCCGGTATCAAGGCGGTGGCAGAGTACAGGTGGATTGCTTTCGTTCAAACGTTTTTCTCTGCGCATCGTTTCAAACACGCGCCCCAGCAATGTATCGCCATCTCCGTCCACTGCAATGCCTGCGGGCTTATTGACAATGAGCAGATTTTCATCTTCGTACAGGATGGGTATACTGGGACAAAGCAGTTCTTCTCGCAGATAAAGCGTTACCACATCCCCGCTGTGCAAAAGGGTGTTGAGTGGTTGCTTTTTTGCATTCAACTTGATTTTGTTTTCACGGAGAGCTTTGTGCAAGGTGCCCCTGGACAGGGCGGGGAAAAGCCACAAAAGGTATGTATCCAGTCGTTGAGGACGAGAAATTTGCACAATCCATTCTCTCATGAAACGAATCTCCTGCAGTAAACCTATGAGAAGTCACAATACTGTATGTGGCTGTGCTAGAGCCGAGCGGTTAGACCAATCCAATAAAAGGCTTGTTGATCGTCCAAGCAGACCCCTTGATGCATATATTTTACCACACTATCGCGAGCCTGACAAAATCCCATCCTAACAAATCGGAAAATTTGCTTGACGCACAACATAGTTTGCGCTACAATACTTTGCGATATAATGTGCCGCTGTGGCGGAACTGGCAGACGCAAGGGACTTAAAATCCCTCGGTAGAAATATCGTACCGGTTCGATTCCGGTCAGCGGCATTTTTATCACCCCGCTTTCTTTATTAGGCGGGGTTCGTTTATTTCTACTGCTAATCCCTTTGTATAGACGATTCGAGCTGCATGTTGGTCGGTGAGAGGATCGGATTCTTTTCCATTTTAAAAAGGCAGCACTTTTCGCATTCAATGCCTTCATATAAGGAGGGATAACGACTGTTATGCGCACGGGCAAGGCTTATACGGTTGCGTTAACAGGGCTGCTGTTTGCCTTATGTATTGCACTCTCCTGGCTTGAATCTATCATAACGCCGTTTTTCGGGCTGATGCCGGGGATAAAACTCGGCCTTTCCAATATCTGCGTGATGTACGCCCTCTTGTTTTTGCACCCCGCTGAGGCGCTCACGCTGGTTTTACTAAAAAGCGGATTTGCGTTTTTGACACGCGGCGCAACCGCTGGCATATTGTCTTTATCCGGTGGCTTGCTTTCGCTTTTGGTTCTCTGGCTGCTGTTGGTTATACCGTTGCCGGTTACGGATTACATCTTTTCGGTCAGCGGCGCTTTGGCGCATAACATCGGACAAATGCTGGCAGCGTCTTTACTTCTCTCAACGCCTTCTCTTGTTTTGTCCATGGCGCCTATTTTGTTGCTTGCCGGCTTGGTCGTTGGTATGGGAACCGCCGTCTTGTCCCGCGCGGTGTTTCCTGCCTTGTGCCGTGTGCTGCCACCCAAGCGCGATCATGGCAAAAAAATCTTCCTACATTGAGGCGTTGCCAAGGTTCCCGGTTGACAAGACGAAACCCGAGCGTTATACTTTAATAGCAGCCCACGGAATGTGTTTTACCTAATTATCATAGGAGGTCATTACAAGAATGGCGAAGTATGTTTGTACCGTCTGCGGATATGTGGCGGAGGGCGAGATCCCGGCTTTCTGCCCTGTTTGTAAAGCGCCCGCTTCCAAGTTTGTGGAGCAGAAAGAAAATAACTACGTTACAGAACATGTGGTCGGCATAGCCAAAGAGAGCAATGTTCCGGAAGATATTATTCAAGGTTTGCGTGAGAACTTCAACGGGGAGTGTAGCGAAGTTGGCATGTATCTTGCCATGAGCCGCGTAGCAGACCGTGAAGGGTATCCCGAAATTGCCGAGGCGTGGAAACGCTATGCATATGAAGAAGCCGAGCATGCCGCCAAGTTTGCCGAACTGCTGGGTGAGGTGCTGACGGATAGCACCAAGAAGAACCTGCAAATGCGTGTTGAGGCAGAGTGTGGAGCTTGCGCAGGCAAGATGGAGATCGCCAAAAAGGCAAAGGCTCTCAACCTAGACGCCATTCATGATACGGTTCACGAGATGGCGAAAGACGAAGCCCGCCATGGCCGCGGTATGCAGGGCTTGCTGGATCGTTATTTTAAGTGATTTCTTCCGTATGAAACTCGGGCCGGCCCGCTGGGCTGGCCTTTTTTCATAATGTCGCCAGAAAGTTTCCTCCAGTGCTTTTCTCCATACTACCAGTAGGTAGGAAGTACAGCTTTATAGGACGAAACAGTTTTGCACACCTACCGCTGAAGAATCTTCTATCCATTCCCTTGCACTCTGGGGTCAAAACCGTTACAATAAGCATAACGTTTCAGTTGGATGGTAACCGCCTTTGTCACGATCCGACGGGAAAGGAAATACATATGGCAGATCAAAAAGTAAAAGTAAGGCTCTCACGCAATATTGTACGGTTGCCGACAATCGCGCTGCGGGGACTGGTGGTATTTCCCAACAATATTATTCATTTTGAGGTTGGCAGGCCCAAATCGATTGCAGCCATTGAGGCCGCCATGCACAGTAACAGCAGCATTTTTTTGACTGCACAGCGTGAAACCGATGATGAGGAACCTACTACAGAGAATCTGTATACCTATGGCGTGATTGCCGATATCAAGCAGGTGCTTCGCGTAGCGGAGAACCTTGTGAAGGTATTGGTAGAGGGCAGAACACGGGCGCGCTTACTAGAGCTGAGCGATACCGGGCGTTATCTGCAGGCAACGGTGCGTCTCGCGCCAGTTCGCAACATCCCGGAGAGCAAACGTACGCGCACCGAGGCGCTGGTACGTAGCATTAAGGAGCAATTTGAAAAATATTTGTCTTACGGTCCACAGATCTCGAAGGATGTGGCCTATAATATCCTCTCTTCTGATGATCCGGTCTTTTTGAGTGAATACATCCCCGCCAATATGCTGTTCCGCTTTGAGGACAAGCAAATGGTCCTGGACGAGGCTTCCATCACGGGTCGCCTTGAAAAGTTATTGGTTCTTTTGCGCAAAGAGTGTGAAATTCTTGGCATCGAAAAAGACATCGCAGAAAAGGTTAATGACGAGATAGAAAAAAGCCAGCGCGATTATTATCTGCGCGAGCAGATGCACATCATCAGTGAGGAATTGGGCGACAGCGCAGAGACGTCTGCCGAGGCAGAGGAATATCGCGCGCGGATCGAAGCTTTACACTTAGATGACGAGAGCTCCGAAAAGCTGCTCAAAGAATGTGACCGACTGGTCCGTATGCAGGGCTCAAGCCCCGAGGCAGCCATTATCCGTACCTATTTGGACACTTGTCTGGATTTGCCTTGGGGAATTCGAACACAGGATAATTTGGATCAAGCCCATGCCAGAAAAGTTTTGGATCGTGATCACTATGGGTTAGAGAAGGTCAAAGAGCGCATTTTGGAACTGTTGGCCGTCAGGCAGTTAAATGCCGATGTGAAGGGGCAGATTCTCTGCCTTGTGGGACCTCCGGGTACCGGCAAGACATCCATTGCCCATTCTATTGCCGACTGTATGGGCCGTAAATTCGCGCGTATGAGTCTGGGTGGCGTACATGACGAGGCAGAGATCCGCGGGCATCGGCGCACCTACATCGGCGCCATGCCGGGGCGTATCATCAGTGCCGTTACAACGGCAAAATCCTCTAATCCTTTAATCCTTCTGGATGAGGTCGATAAACTGTCCAACAGTTACCACGGAGATCCATCCAGTGCGCTGCTGGAGGTACTGGATCCGGAACAGAACAAAACTTTTAAAGATAACTACCTGGATATTCCCTTTGACCTAAGTGAGGTGCTGTTTATCACCACGGCCAATGATGCGTCATCCATTCCGGAACCGCTGTATGACCGAATGGACGTGATTGAACTGAGCAGCTACACAAGAACCGAAAAATTTCATATCGCGAAGCGACATTTGCTACCCAAACAACTGAAGAATAACGGTTTGGAAGGGAAAGTAAATCTTACCACCAAAGCAATTTATGAGATGATCGACAGCTATACGCGTGAGGCAGGCGTGCGCACATTAGAGCGTACCATCACGACCGTTTTGCGCAAATATGCACAGAAAATGGCGGCAGGGGAGTCGCAGCCAAAAAGTATTGGCGTTACCTACCTAAAAGAAATGCTCGGTCCGGAAAAAGTAAAACCTACCTTTATTTCCCGGTCGAATAACATTGGCATTGCCAACGGCCTTGCATGGACGGCTGTCGGTGGCGAGATGCTACCGATTGAGGTTTTGCTTCTCCCTCAGGGAAACGGCAAGATTGAAACTACCGGCAGTTTAGGAGATGTGATGAAAGAGAGTGCACATCTAGCCGTAAGCTATGCGCGCGCGCACGCGGATAAGTATGGGATCCAATCGGAGCATATCAAGGAGTTAGATATTCACATACACGCGCCGGAAGGCGCTGTACAAAAAGACGGACCTTCAGCCGGTGTTACCCTCGCCACGGCTCTGATTTCCGCCATGTCGGATACACCGGTGCGCTGTGATGTCGCTATGACGGGAGAGATCACGTTGCATGGCGCGGTTCTTCCGATCGGCGGACTGAAAGAAAAATGTATGGCCGCATACCGAGAAGGCATTCATACGGTTATTATACCCAAGGATAATATGAGTGATCTGCATGACGTGGATCCCGAGGTAAGAGAAGCGATCCGATTTGTTCCGGTCGAAAATCTGGAGCAGGTTCTCAAGTTTGCCCTTTTGCCAGATACCAGGCACAAGCCTACTAAAACGCGCGAAGCTACCAGAGTGCAGAATATACTGCCTGCGGATCCCAGACCAATCGAGCGCAAACCGCCTGTGCAGACCCCCGTTGTAATGTAAAAGGATACGATCGCACGCCATGAATTTTCAGGATGCCCAATTCTTAACATCTTATGGCATACACAGTCGGTTGCCGGAGTACGATCGGCCGGAGATCGTATTCTCCGGTCGATCCAATGTTGGAAAATCCAGTCTGATCAATCGCCTGTGCCAGCGCAAAAAACTGGCAAGAGTCAGCTCTACACCCGGCAAAACTGTCTGTATCAACTTTTATAAGGTGGATTGCGTCTATTTTGTGGATTTGCCCGGCTATGGGTATGCAAAGGTTAGCCGGGAAGAGCACTCAAGCTGGCAAGAACTTGTCAACGGGTATTTTGAACGCATCAGCGGGAAGGTCGTTCAGGATGGTATTGTGATCGTACAGTTGTTGGATTGCCGCCGCGATCCTACACCCGATGACTGGCAAATGCTGCAGTATTTGCAGTATTACCATCTTCCTTGTGTCGCTGTGCTTACAAAATGTGACAAGCTGAAAAATCAGCAGAAGGCGATCACAAAAAACAAATTTACACAAATGCTCACCCCGCATAACTGCCTGGGCGTTTGTTTGACCAGTGCTACAAACGGAGAGGGGATTGAGACACTTAGAGCGATGATACTGGATGCTCTGTCTAGAGCGCGAAATTAAAAACTAAAAAGGCGCATTGGCAGTGCATTGGTACTTAAAGCAGGAAGGCGGATAAAAAAGAATGGCCTACGGCTCGTTTGCCCGCTATTATGATGCGCTCAACACACAGGCGGATTACGCTGCGCTCTCTCGCTATATCGTGGGGGAACTGACAGCCCATGGCGTCAAGAGCGGCCTTCTCGCGGACCTGGGATGCGGTACGGGAGAATTGACGCTGCGGCTCAGCAAGGCCGGTTACGATGTGATCGGCGTGGATCGCAGTGCAGAAATGCTCTCGGTTTTGCGCGCGAAGGCGGAAGAATGGGGCCTGGCAGAGAGAGTGTTGCTGTTGCGACAGAATATTTTGCAATTGGATCTCTTTGGCACGGTTCGTGCTGCAGTTTCCACATTTGATACGCTCAATCACACAGGTCCCGCATCGTCACTGGAGCAGGCGATTGCCAAAATTTCTTTTTTTATGGAGAAAGGCGGTGTGTTTGTTTTTGATTTGAACACGCCCTATAAGCATGCGGAAATCCTGGGCAATAACGAATTTATTCTGGAAAGTGAAGGCGTTACCGGAATCTGGAAAAATCGATACGACGTGAAAACAGGCAAAGTCGAGATCCTTCTGGATCTTACCGATACCGATACGGGACAATCGTTTAGAGAATCCCTGGAAGAATATAGTTATCCTTTATCACTGGTTGAGCAACTGCTCAACCGGTATGGTTTTTCTCTGAAAAGGTTGGCGGACGGCGAAACGTTTGGCGACGTGAAGCCGGATACAGAGCGCTGGATCTTTACCGCTGTCAAATGTTACACACAAGCACAGAAGCAGTGAATTCTTAACGCTTTCCGTATGGATATATCCGGTATATGCGTGGATTCTAAGGACGCTATGCTATATTTCCCCTGCGTTGCACACTTTTTTGTTTCTGAATCGTTATCAATATAGGGAGTCATGCGAAAGAGGCAAAGGCAGGGGGTGTGTGGACTGACCGACGAAGAGTTTTCCGATTTGATGCAGCTCTATCAGGGCCTTGTATACCGAGTCTGTTACCAGTTCGTCCAGGAACCACACACCGCTGAGGATCTTACGCAGGATACTTTCTTAACAGCCTACAAGTGTATCGAAAGTTGTAACCAGGCCGCTTACAAGCAGTGGCTCATACGCGTTGCCGTTAATAAATGCCGCGATTATTTAAAAAGCGCCTGGGTTCGGCATGTCGGTGCCCTGTACCAGGAAGACGATGAGACCAATCTCCTGAGCGAAACTACGGCAATTTTGCACAGCGGTCAGGAGAGTAGGGAACAGCAGCGGGATCCGCTTGAAATTCTGGTAGAAAAATCGAGCGAACAGGCGCTTCGTAATCTGATCCTGAACCTCCGACAACCGTATGGCCCTGTGGCAAGAATGTATTTTTTGGAAGACTTGTCCATTGCCCAGATTGCAACGATGCTGAACAGACCGCCTTCCACAGTTAAAAACCAACTCTGGCGCGCAAAAACGATTCTACGCGAACAAATCATGGAAAGGAAACTGATCTGAACATGCCGGGTACAACTGCGTTTGATAACGATGACCTGTTTGACGACGATGGTCATCTGACCGACAGCGGGCTGCTGGCACTGACAGAAAATCGACTCGACGACCTGGGAAGGCTGGAGGCGGCAGAACATCTCTCTTTTTGTGAGGATTGTCTACCCCGTTACACCGTTTTGGCTGATGCACTGCCCACTTGTATGCAAAAGCCGATGCTGGAATTGGTTTCCCAAATCCAGACTTTGATGCGTCGGCGTAGTTTCCGTGTTTTTACCAACCGCTATTTTTCAGCAGCTGCCGCTGTTGTGCTTGCGTTTGTGTTGTGGAGTGCTGGTGTGTTCGGAGACTCGACAGTCGCTGTAGTAAATCCGCAACCTTCTTTTTCAGCACAAACGTCCAGCTGGGTAGAAGATGTTTGCCTGGCGTTTGAACACGCCGGAGCGAGTATTGACGCAACATTTGAAAAGTTGCAAAGCTTTTCGGATCAGAGCTTAGCGCAGATCGTAAGCAAGGATACCACAAGAGAAGGGGACATCATAAAATGAAAAAGAGTCAATTATTAACAGTGATATTTGCTTGCATCCCCGGTGCCGGCCAGATGTACTACGGCTATATGCAGCGCGGCTTATCTTTGATATGCATCTTCTGTTTTTTTCTCATGGCAGGATTTGAGATCAGCGGCGTGCTCGTCCTACCGGCGGCCATTGTATGGATGTACAGCTTTTTTGACACCTATGATTTGATTCGCTATGCTGCTGCCGGCCAACCCAAAAAGGACAAACTGCTTTTTGTAGGCGATATGGATGATTTTAAAAAAGGGATCTTTCCAAACGGAAAGATTTTCGGATGGCTATTGATAGGCCTTGGCATCTTGGGTGTGTATCAGGTACTCGTCAACAGTTGGTTGGGAGGATTGCTGTCAGAACTTTATTACGACAGCACGGCAGTTCGAATCCTACGCCGAGTCCTCCGTGATATACCAACGCTTGCAGTGGCTTGTTTGCTGATTTTTGTCGGAATGTGGCTTTTGGGATTTAGACCGGCAAAGAGAGGATCGAGACAGGATGCGTCACAAGACGTGATCTCTTTGCGAACCGAACCAGTCGTCACGGTGCAGAACCCGACTTCCGGACAAAAAGAAGAGGCTAACGAGCCAGCAGCTCAAGCGCAAATGGCATCTGCAGAGCCGCATGATACACAACAGGAGTCCGCAAGGCAAAACGATCCCGAACCGGAAGGCAAAACCGAATCTACGCCCAATATGGGACTTGACGCTTGACTACCCTTATCCTGGATAGGTGTATACAATCAACTTATAAGACAGGAGTAATAACAAAATGAAAGTTGGGTTTATTGGTCTAGGCATTATGGGTAAACCCATGGCCAAAAACATCCTTAAGAACGGTTATGATTTGTATGTTGCCAACCGTAGTCAAGGCGCCGTGCAGCAGTTGGCAGAGTTCGGTGCACACGCATCCAATTATGCTGAAATCGGAATGGAATGTGAGGTTGTGCTCACCATGTTGCCAAACTCCGCGCAGGTCATGAGCGTTATGCTGGGTGAGCATGGTGTGGCATCCTACATGAAGGCCGGACAGGTGTTTATCGATATGAGTTCCATCAACCCGGTCGCCAGCAAAGAGATCGCGGCAGAGCTCGCCAAAAAGGGTATCGAGATGCTGGACGCGCCGGTCTCCGGAGGCGAACCCAAAGCCATCGACGGCACGTTGAGCTTTATGGTGGGCGGCAAGCAGGAAGTCTTCGACCGGTTTAAACCTTTGCTTGAGACAATGGGCGCTTCCATTGTGCGCTGCGGAGAGGTAGGCGCAGGCAACACAACCAAGCTGGCGAACCAGATCATCGTTGCTTGCAACATTCAGGCGGTTGCGGAGGCGTTGACTCTGGCGCAAAAAGCCGGGGTGGATCCGGCGTTGGTATTTGAGGCGATCAAGGGCGGATTAGCGGGTTCCACGGTTTTGAACGCCAAGGCTCCGATGATGATTGCTGGCAATGACAAGCCCGGATTCAAAATTGATCTGCACATTAAGGATCTGAATAATGCGCTGGACTGCGCACACAGTGTCGGTGCACCGGTACCGATGACGGCGCAGGTGCAGGAGATTTTACAGTGGCTGCACAACCATGAGGGCGGTCAGAAAGACCACAGTGCCATTGCACAGTATTATGAACATCTAGCTTGTATCAAGATCGGTCGTTAAGTGAAAATCAAATACGGTCGCATACAGGGAAGGTTTGTTAAACAGTTATAACAGGATGGTGGCGGATGGCAAAAACAGCGATCCTTGTGCCGTATCAAGAGATGTGCGAGATGACCCGCCCTTTGGCTGGAAAATATCCGCATGTGCAGGTGATGGCACTGGAGTATATCCTGACAGAGCGAATAGAAACACGCGTGCGATCCTTGGAGCGCGATGGATGCGAACTGATTGTGGCGCGTGGTGTTCACGCGCGGATCATCCACCGTTGTACGCGCATTCCGCTGGTGGAAATTCGCGTTACAGCGCAGGAACTCGGCGTGATCATGTTGGGGATCAAGCGGGAACTGGGCCTTACTTGCCCCCGCATAGGTCTTTTGGGCTTTGACAATATGTTTTGCGATACCTCCCCGTTTAACACTTTGTTTGGCATTGAATTGTACACGTATTTTGTTCAGAACAGCGAAGATTTGATTCCGGCTGTAGAGCAGGCCAGGCGAGATGGATGTCAAGCGGTCGTGGGTGGGGATATTGTCTGTGCGCATGCCAGATCCATTGGCTTGCCCTGCAGGTTCATTCCATCCGGGATTGAGAGTATTCGTATTGCACTGGAAACCGCGTCCCGTGTGGGATATGCGATTGACTTAGAAAAGCGCTCGCAGGCAGAAATGACAGCCATGCTGGAGCATACTGCCATTGGCATTATGCGTGTGGACAGCCTTGGCAATGTTCTACGTCTGAACCGTACCGGATATGACTTGATCGGTTTGCCGCCCAGTGAAGTTTTGGGTTGTCCGGTCAAGGATTTGCTGCCAAATCTGGATCCCCAGGCGTTAGATGCAGCATTGCGAGCCGGTCAGGAAAGTTACGCGGTAGTTTTGGAACTAAGACAGCAGGCCCTGGTGATGGATCTGGTTCCGATACGCATTGACAGTGAAGTAGATGGAGCGATTTTAACATTCCAAGCGGCACAGCGCATCGAAGAGATGAACAGCGAACTCAGGCGAGAGTTGTATCGGCGGGGGTATATCGCGAAATACACGTTTTCCAACATAGTCTGTGAAAGTGCCGCAACGAAGGAATTGGTGAGAACCGCCAAACGGATTGCTTTGTACAACGCGCCGGTGTTGCTTATCGGCGAAGCCGGCAGCGGAAAAGCGATGATGGCACAATGTATCCACAATGCGAGCTTGGCACATAAAAACGCTTATATTTGGCTCGATTGCAGTGCATGGCTACCGGAAACACTGGACACCATGCTGTTTGGCAATGTGACGGCAAGAAAAGACACCCCCGCTTGTATGGTGGAACTGGCGCAGAATGGTACATTATACCTCAGCCATGTCGAATGTTTGGCGGCGGAAACGCAGTATAAGCTTTTTAATCTGATTCAAGGGCGATTTTTGCACAACGGCATCAATCAGCCCACCTCCGCCAATGTGCGCGTGTTGGCCGGATCCGGTGCCAATTTGATCGCCAAGGTAGAGAGCGGCGCGTTCCGTCGCGATTTATATTATGCCCTAAGTGTTCTGACACTTCCAATGCAGCCGCTGCGCCGAAGGCGCGAGGATATCCCCGGTTGGATCGCCTTCTATCTGGGCCAGTGGCAAGATAAATATAAGCGCTATGTTCGCTTAACACAGGGTGCAGAGCGCTTTATGCAGGAGTATGATTGGCCGGGTAACCTCAACCAGCTCAACAGCGTATGCCAGCGCATTGTTCTGCTGACAGAACGTCGCAATATTGACGAGGTTTTTGTGCGCAGGCAGTTGGAAGAAACTACCTCCCATTTGCTTCCCGGTACAGACAAGGTCGTACTGTATAAGGATCCCAAAGCTGTGGAACTCGCGGATTTGCTAAAAAAATATGGCGGCAGCCGTGAAAAGGTCGCCGCCGAACTGGGGATCAGCAAAACTACATTGTGGCGCCGCATGAAGAAATACAGCATCGCAAAAGATTTCTCGGTTTGATCGCCCCGTCAGGTGATCGGGGCAGGGTTAAAGATACACAGATCGTTATGGAAGCCGTGCAGGTCACTGTACGGCTGTTTTATGCCGCTTGCCACATCCAAAATAAAGTGGAAGATCTCCGTACCCACTTCCGCAATCGTCTTGTCGCCTGTAGCGACATCGCCTGCGGAAATGTCAATCAGATCAAACCAGTGATTTTTGAGCTCATTGCGGCTGCACACCTTGATTACCGGTGCGATCTCCAGCCCGTATGGCGTTCCTCGACCTGTCATGAACACTTGCAGCCCGATCCCGCTGGCGACCTGGCAGGGACCGCAGACAATATCGCTGGCAGGGGTAGCTGCGTAAATCAAGCCGTGTTTTGTTGGCTTTTCGGCTGGTGACAATACTTCCACGATGGGACTTGTACCGGACTTGGCGATAGATCCCATTGCTTTTTCTACGATGTTGGCAAGTCCGCCCTTCTTGTTGCCAGGCGTAGGGTTGGCATCGCGATCCACACCACCGGCATCCAGGTAATCATCGTACCATTTCATCTCTTCCGCCAGGCGGTCACGGGTATGGGCATCCGGGCAGCGCGCCGCCAGCATCTGCACGCCGTCGCGCACCTCAGTTACCTCGCTGAACAGCACGGTGCCGCCGCCCTTCACGATCATGTCAGCAGCGTAACCGGCGCTTGGATTGGCGGAAATTCCGCTGAAAGCATCCGATCCACCGCACTGCATGCCGATCAGAAGTTCGCTGAGAGGTAATTCCTCTCGTCGGCGCTGGTTCAGCTTTTGCAGCTTGCGGTCCGCCATGTCCAAGATGGCTTGCATCATCGCGTCATGACCGGGATAATCTTGCAGCGTCAGAACGTTTTCAGGGGTGATCGCATCAGGCGGAAGCACGCGGTCATACGTCAATTTTTCACATCCAAGCCCAACAACCATGATTTCTCCGCCGAAATTGGGGTGACGGATCAGGTTAGATACGGCGCGAATCGGAATCGGTGCTAGCGGCGCATTGATGGCCACGCCGCAACCGTATGGATGCGTCACGGCGACCACGCCATCCACATAGGGATATTTGGGAAGAAGTTCCTTTTTGATTTGATCCACAGCTACCTTTAGCACACCAGCGGCGCACTGCACTGTAGTTACGATGCCAAGCAGGTTGCGTGTGCCGGCCGGTCCCACTTTGTTGCGATATCCAAGCCATGTGGTGCGCGGAGGATCCGGTAGATCTTCTTTTGCGACCAAATTGGTGCCATACGGCAGATTCTCTACGCTGGGGCTCTTGGGCAGATTCAGCATATGTTCGTTGATCCAACTGCCAGCAGGGATTTCATCCTTCGCATAGCCTAACACCACACCGTAGCGGATGATTTCGCCTCCCTTCGGGATATTCCGCAGCGCGATTTTGTGTGCCTGCGGAATATCTTGCAATGTCGTTACGCCAGATTCAATCACAGTTCCGGCCTTCAAGTCGTGTACAGCCACTGCGACGTTATCTTGCGGCTGGATCTGCACAGTGATACGTTCAGACATTGGGAACACCTCGTTTGCTTTCATTTAAGGGGATTTTGAAACTTGCTCCATGGTTTACAGTACAGGAGTGATAACAAATTGGGTGAACAGGAATGGACAATTATTTGCTAAAATCCTCTTCAGGATACATTTTCCGTACAGCCTCTGCACGACCGAGCATACAGTCTTTCCAAGCATAATCAGCTACCCAGACACTGTAGTCACTTTTATCTGTGGGGATGTTGGGCAATACGTTACCTTGGTTGAGGTGACTCGGTACGCAAATATCTACAGGCCAGTTTGCCATCTCCGTGCAATCCTTGACAAAGCAATGCACATCGGCCATGCTGGTGCCCCAACGTTCCAACATTACCGGCGTCATCAGTCCAACTCCAATACCACCGTGCATCGCACAGCGGTAAGTTTTGCCTGTGGTATCGTCCATGTCTTCCCAATGGAAACTCGTGGCACCAGGTGTGTGTCCGGGTGTAAGTTTCGTATGGATGGTAAATCTGCCTTGCCGGATTGGTTGCTCATCGTCATAAAAATTTGTCACGTTGTAATCAACCATAGGCATGGGATCGGTTTCATTTTTGTAGCGCTGGTGACATTCCTCATCTCGACGCGATAGATAAACTTTGCATCCGCTGATCTCTTGTAGATACCGCGCCCCGTTCACATGGTCCCAATGCCAATGGCTGAGAAGGATGGTTTTGATCTCACGCGGGTCGTGACCTAATCCCCAGATGCGATCCATTAGGAGGTAAAAGGAAGCCCGGTAACCAGTGTCGATGAGCAACAAACCGTCGCCTGTCTCAAAAAGATAGGCACAGACATCATCTTGACCACCTACATTCCAAACATGTGGTGTGACGCGGTAGGCAGGCACTGCGTATTTCCAAGGGTGATCCAGATCATCTCCACAGCGGGGATGATTGACCGGAGCATAATAGATTTTCTTTTCCATAGTGCGCTTCCCTTCTTTTACGATCATTATTGAATGTCTGAGTGCGAACATTGCCCCGCGCTTGAGGAAACAGTTTGCAAGGTTGTTTACTGCCTGTATGGAAAGTGTCAGAGGCCAACAACAAAGATCCCTAACTTGATGGTCAAACGCGCCAAGAAGTATACTTGAAAGTTTCAACCAACGGGTTCAAATACGGTAATATAAGCCTAACGCAAAGGTCAGGTTTCTACAACTGGCACTATCTACCAAAAAAATTATACATAATTGTTTGAAACTCCAGATTTCATATGTTTACAACGGGACCTACTTGGGTATTTCGTCTGTAGATCATAAAATCCTACGTATTTCTGCTTTATATCTTTAGTAATCATTTTGAAATATACTTCCATGATAAATGAAATTTTCAGTTCAATTTCTGAATTTTATTATGAAACAACGAAAATATAGCCTGACTTTTGACTTTTTGCACATTGTCAGTTTTCGTCAAGTGAGGTATTTTTTCTTTATAATTCTGCAGCACCTGAGACCTCGTTTTTTCAGGAATGTGCAGAGCAAAATAGAAATACAAATCAAAGAAAGGAAAGACCAACATGAAAAAACTTGTTTCCCTGCTTTTAGCAGCAACGTTGGCGCTGGGTCTCGCTGCCTGCGGTGGAGGTGGGAATTCTGGTGATTCCGGCAATGGCGGAGATGCTGCAAGTTCTGATAACGGCGAGAATGCCGAAAGTTCCAGCAGTAGTTCTGTGGAACTACCTAAAAGCATTGAGGTGCAGTTACCCGCATCCGCAGGTGGCGGTACGGACGTTGTAGCCCGAGCGTTGACCACTTATATCAACCAGAACAGTGATACCAACATGACGATTGTGAACAATACAGATGGTTCCGGCGTTGTGGCGATGGAAACCGTTCGCACGGCAAAGGCGGATGCCAGCAAAATTTTGTTCTTCCATACTACAATGGCTATCAAGACTGCAACCGGTGTGTACGATTACAGTGCAGCTGATGACTTCAAATTGATCGCTTACGGACAGTCAACCGATCCGGGTGGATATGTATTGGTTGTATCTGCCGACAGCGGTATTGAGACGCTGGATGATTACATTGCGGCTGCAAATGAGGCCAACGGCGAATTTACAATCGGTATCGAAACTGGCGGCAGCTCTCACATCATGGCAGGTATTGCCGCAGAGCAGATGGGTGTCACTTTGAAGTATACCGATGCAGGTGCTGACACCGATAAGTTGACGAGTCTTGTGGGCGGTAACATCAACAGTGCTCTTGTCAACGCTAACCAAGCAAAGCAGTACATTGAGGGTGGTATGGTGAATGCCTTGGCTTGCTTCTCCTCTAGCGACGAGGGTGGCAGATGCAGCAATCTTCCGGATGTACCATCTTTCAAAGAACAAGGTTATGACTGTGTTTACGGTACCAACTTCTATGTACTTGGACCGAAAGACATGAGTGATGAGTTAGCTCAGGAGATTTGCAGATTGTTCACTGCCGCAGCAGAAGATCCCGACACTGCGGAAATTTTGAACGGCGCAGGCATGGGCACCACGTTTGTACCTTACGCTGATGGCCCGGCTCTGATCTCTGCTGAACAAGAAAAACTAAACAAAGCTTGTGCAGATCTGGGTCTCGCCGGCTAATGAATACCCGAATTTTCTCGGTTTGTGATGTATGAGCGCCTTGCCGCGCCTCTCCGGAGGGAGGCAAGGCGTATTTTCTAAAAAATTCAGAAAGGGGTATCGAATGTGAAAATCAAACGCGATCAAGGAACAGGCGCTGTCCTGATCCTGTTAGGATTGTTTTTTGGTTTTCTTACCAGTCAGTTTAAAAAGCCACTTACACCTGAGTATCCCGGACCCAAACTGATGCCCTATATTGCCGTCATCATGTTGATCGTTTGCGGTGTTGGTATTTTTATCAATGGTTGCCGCCAAAAAGATGATGAAAAGGGATTTTTGAACAAAGACGGCTGGGTGCGTGTTCTGGTCACATTCGGCGTGCTGGTTTTGTATGTACTGGGGTTAAAGTATATCGGCTTTTTGATCTGCACGCCAATCGCACTCTATGCGATTACTACTTATTTTGCGAAAGCAAGCAAAATCGAGACAAAGCTCTGGGTTCGTGTTGTATTTTCCTTGGTGGTTTCGGTGTGCATCTGGTTCATGTATGTCAAATTGTTCAGCATGCCTCTGCCCACAGGCGAATTGTTCGGTTGAGAAGGAGGTGACACGCAATGCTTCAATATCTCCCCTATATTTTCAGCCAATTGATTCAACCTCTTAATCTTGCGTTAATGATTATTGGCTCTTTCGTCGGCATTATTTTTGGCGCGATACCTGGCCTTTCCGGCACGATGGCAGTTATGCTGTTTATGCCGCTCACCTATACGATGCAGTCTTCCACGGCTGTTATTTTCCTGCTTTCTTTATGGATTGGTGGTTGTTCAGGCGCTTTCATTGGTTCCGTCCTGCTCGGCATTCCGGGTTCCGCCTCCGCTGTGTCAACTTGCTGGGATGGCCATCCAATGGCACAAAAAGGTCAGGCAAGTAAGGCTTTGGCCATTGGCATGACGGCATCCTTTATCGGAACGTTCTTCAGCGCCATCATAGGTGGTCTGCTGGCGCAACAAGTAGCACGTATTGCATTTGCAATGGGCAACTGGGAATATACAGCCTTGTGCTTGGTTGCCATGACAATGGTTCTGGCGATCTCGAAGGGCAATATGTTCAAAGGACTAGCGTCCACAGCGATTGGTTTACTTCTGGCTTGCGTCGGTATGTCACCTATAGATGCGGAGTATCGCTTCACATTTGACAACATGTATTTGATCGGCGGTCTAGGCATGATTGTGGTTTTAACAGGTATCTTTGCTGTCAGCCACATTCTCATTACGTTCGGCAAAGGCTTTGATCCTCCCCCTGACGTTAGTAAAGAGGGACTACGTGGTTTTGGGCTGACCGTTAAGGATATCACAAGTGAGTTGGTCAATATTATCCGCTCCTTCCTGATCGGTCTAGGCATTGGCTTCTTACCTGGTATGGGTTCCGGCCTTTCCAATCTTGTAGCTTATTCCGCTGCCAAGAATGGATCAAAACATCCAGAGGAATATGGTCACGGTGCGGCAGGCGGTATTTGGGCGCCGGAAGTGGCCAACAATGCCTCTATTGGCGGTGCAATGATACCTATGGCTGCCTTAGGTATCCCAGGTGACTCTACTACGGCTCTGTTAATTGGTGCTCTGACGATACATGGTCTAGAGATGGGGCCGATGGTGTTCCAGAACAGTGGCAATATTGTTTACTTAATGTTTGTCACAGTCGCGGTTGTGGCTGTTGTCGTCTTTGTGATGCAGGCGTTCGGTAAACGCTGGTTCCCATACATCCTGCGCGTCCCGAGTCATTTTATGTACCCTGCCTTGCTAATCATCTGCCTTGCATCTGCTTATGTAGATAGTGGTAACCTGTACAAAGTCGGTATGATGCTGCTCTTCTGTGTTGTTGGTATTTTGATGGCTTGGGGCGGACTGCCTACCAGCCCGCTCATCTTGGCATTTATTTTGGGACCGACAATGGAGAAAAATATGCTGCGTGCGTTCCAGGTCTCTGGAACATGGACGACATTTTTCACTCGTCCGATTTCCGGTACTTTGATGGTCATTGCAATCTGCTGTGTACTGTGGCCGGTAATCTCTTCCGTCTATAAAAAGATCCGAAATAAATCCGAAGCGAAGGCATAAGAACAATCGTTTGCGTTTTAAAAAATTGCGCGGGCGGAGCCCGCAGAGTTCCGCCCGCCATGTTAAACGTTAAGGAGAGATTCACAATGTCTATGCGCGAGGATTACGCCGCATATCAATCGAATCGCGCTCAGTTCCAAAAACATCCTATGGCCAAGTATTTCTTTGACCAAGAGAACCGCTATGTGCATCCTTTTCAGATTTATGGAAATATCTGGTATGTGGGAGATAGCTGGGTTTGTGTCCATCTCATTGACACAGGGGATGGTCTATTGTTGATTGATTCCGGTAACTGCGGTGCAACCGCGATGTTGATCAACGCGATTTGGGAGGCAGGCTTCCGACCGTCTGATGTAAAGTGGATTATTCATTCTCACGGGCATATTGACCACATAGGCGCTGCGAACTTTTTTAAAAAAATGTTTGGTACCAAGTTGTATTTAGGTGCGCCGGATGCTAAAATGTTCCGTCAACATCCGGAAATTTCTGTGATCCAAGATTCACATGATTTGAAGGATGCGCTATTTACACCAGACTATGAGATCCAGGAAGGTGATGTCTTAACATTTGGCAATACGACCATGACATTCCATTTGGTTCCAGGGCATACCGACGGCTGTATAGCCTGTTTCTTTGATGCTCAAGGTCCTGAAGGCAACAAGCGCTGTGGATATTATGGCGGATTTGGTTTTAATACGTTGTCCAAAGATTATCTGTTGGAAATCGGCGACACTTCCTACAGTATGAGACAGATCTATTTGGATTCTCTTGCTAAAGTTCGCGGTGAAAAAGTTGAACTATTTTTAGGAAATCACTGCATTAACAATGATACGCTGGGACGTCATAAAAAGCAGTTGGAGAATCCAGATGGACCCAATGCCTTTATTGATGACGAGGCATGGGGCAAATATCTGGATCAAAAAAGAAATGAACTACTGTCTTTTATGGCAGATCCGCAAAACAACTGAAAACGGGGAACGGATATGAGTTCTTCTCGGGAAAGCAATCAGCAGGATACGACCAAGCAGGAATGTGAACAGCGGATCAAAAAATTGCGCCTGTACGCGCGTGTTAGCCTTATTGCGATTACAGCACTGGTATTGATATCCGCATGGTTGTTGTTGTTTTTCAATGCCTGGCTAGGTCTTGGTCTCGCAGCCTTTACGTTATTGGTCTACTTGTTGATTGTGCGCCGCATAACAGGGGGCTATGATGGCGCTATGGGCGAGGCTTGTGTGCGTTACGGTATTGGTTCTACATTGCAAGAACTGCAGTGCCCCGCAGAAAAATTAACGCAGGAAGACTTTACCGCCTGGCAATTATTACCGCTTTTGCGTGGTCCTAACAGTTTGCTGTGCAATCGCGCTTTTACCGGCATTCTTGATGATGTATCTATCTATGGTTGTGAATTGACATTGCATTATCCAAAAGCACATGGCAATAGGACAGAATATGAGTTTATCAGCGGCACATTGTTTACCACAAATCACCCTGCCAACGGGGTCAATGGTGACTGGTTGCTGTTACGTCACGGTTTGGTTGATCAAAATGCATTGCGAAATTTCCTTCAAGAATGCGGTTATCGTGAACAATCGGCGCCCTACGCTTTAGCAAAATCCTTCGATCTGTACACACATGTTCCTGAAAATAGGCTCCCCACTGCCATGGCGAAGCGCTTCGTCCAGATCGCGCAGCAATACAAATCCATTGTAGCTTTACGATTAATGGCAAAAGGTGCTGCCTTGTTCCTTCGCAACCGTTTCTATACAGGGAAATACCCTGCAAGTGTGTCACCGCAACTTGTGCTAGAAGATCATGGCCTGTTTCCAGAGCGTGACCCGTGCTGGTCGTTGCTGCATACTTGGGCAGAGTACAACACCACCTTGTAAGAACATGTACTTATAGCTAATATTGGGTTAGAACAGTAAAGTAATACTTTTTTACCAATTCAACAAACGGAGGTACAAACTTTATGAAAATCGGTTTGATCGGTCTTGGTATCATGGGCAAGCCTATGGCGAAGAACATGCTGAAAGCAGGCTATGACCTTACGGTCAGCGATCTCAACAAGGCTGCTGTGGATGAGGTTGTGGCTGCCGGTGCCAAATCCGGATCCAATCAGGAAATCGGGGAGAATTGCGATGTTGTGATGACGATGCTCCCCAACTCCCCGCACGTCAAGAGCGTTATGCTGGGTGAGCATGGTGTGGCATCCTACATGAAGGCCGGCCAGGTGTTTATTGATATGAGCTCCATCAACCCGGTCGCCAGCAAAGAGATCGCGGCAGAGCTCGCCAAAAAGGGTATCGAGATGCTGGACGCGCCGGTCTCCGGAGGCGAACCCAAAGCCATCGACGGCACGTTGAGCTTTATGGTGGGCGGCAAGCAGGAAGTCTTCGACCGGTTTAAACCTTTGCTTGAGACAATGGGCGCTTCCATTGTGCGCTGCGGAGAGGTAGGCGCAGGCAACACAACCAAGCTGGCGAACCAGATCATCGTTGCTTGCAACATTCAGGCGGTTGCGGAGGCGTTGACTCTGGCGCAAAAAGCCGGGGTGGATCCGGCGTTGGTATTTGAGGCGATCAAGGGCGGATTAGCGGGTTCCACGGTTTTGAACGCCAAGGCTCCGATGATGATTGCTGGCAATGACAAGCCCGGATTCAAAATTGATCTGCACATTAAGGATCTGAATAATGCGCTGGACTGCGCACACAGTGTCGGTGCACCGGTACCGATGACGGCGCAGGTGCAGGAGATTTTGCAGTGGCTGCACAACCATGAGGGCGGACAGAAAGACCACAGTGCCATTGCACAGTATTATGAATATTTAACAGATATAAAGATCGGCAGATAAAAGGAGTAGCCCATGAACACCGATTTCATCAAAGGCGTTGTGGTGCCGATGATCACACCCATTGATTCCGATGAGCGTATCGATGAGGTAAAATTCCGCAGACAGGTTGATTATATCATTGACGGAGGTTTGCACGGCATTCTGGTCTGGGGATCTAACAGCGAGTTCTATCAGGCTGAGGAAGATGAGATGAAGCTCGGTCTTCAGCTCGCTGTGGACGAAGCGGCTGGTCGCGTGCCGGTCTATTTTGGCATAGGTGCCATCAACACCAAAAAGTGCATCCGTCTTGCCAAAATGGCTGTGGAAAATGGCGCCGCAGCAATCTCGGTTTTGCAGCCGATGTTTTTAAAGCCGACCACAGAAGAGCTGTATCGACACTTTAAGAGTATTGCGGATGCGGTTCCCGATACACCGGTACTTATCTACAATAACCCCGGTCGGGTTGGTTACGGTTTGACTGCGGCGTTCATCAGTAAGCTGGCGCATGAAGTTCCCAACATTGTCGGTATGAAGGACACCAGCGGAGATATGACGCTGACCGAGGAATGTGTTCGCCTTAACCGCGATGTTCAGTTCAAGGTATTTGGGGGCAAAGATACGCTTCTCTACTGCAGCCTGTGCGTGGGCGGCGTAGGCGGCGTATGCACTGCGGGTAATTTTATGCCGGAGCTGATTGGTGATGTCTACAATAAATTTGTTGCCGGTGATCTGCAAGGCGCTTTAGAGGCACAGTTTAAACTGAATCCGGTTCGCCTCTCTATGGATGGTGCCTCTTTCCCCGTGGCCGCTAAAGATATGGCGAATTTGCGCGGTCTCGATATCGGTGCACCCTATTTGCCCAGTCTGCCAACTCCGGAAGGGCCGGTGCTCGATACTATCAAAAGCGCTATGGCACAAGCTGGCTTGATTTAAACTTGAGTGGAGGCGATCCTTATGTCTGTTGCTGTCCCGACCGTAGCGAAAATGGAAGTGATTCCGGTAGCCGGGCATGACTGCATGGAACTGAATCTTTCCGGTGCGCATGCTCCGTACTTTACCCGGAATGTGGTAATCTTGACGGATTCCAATGGGGAAGAGGGCGTCGGTGAAGTGCCCGGCGGGGAGAAGATTACCCAGGCACTGGAAGATGTCAAGCATTTGGTCTTGGGAACCCGCATCGCGGATTACAAAGGCACGCTCAATAAAGTTCGTGCCTGGTTAAATGCCAATATCAAAGACGATGTGCGCGGTTTACAGACTTTTGATCTGCGCACCGGTGTCCATGTCGTCACAGCGATTGAAGCCCCGTTGTTGGACCTGATGGGAAAGTTTTTGGGAGTTCCGGCTGCTGCGTTAATGGGCGATGGCATTCAGCGCGAGCGGGTGCGCTTTTTGTCGTATCTTTTCTATATCGGAGATCGCAAAAAGACCGATCTTGCGTATGAAGAGGAACCGGATGCCGAATGCGACTGGTATCGCTTGCGCCATGAAGAGGCCTTGACCCCGGAGGCTATCGTTGCTTTGGCCAAAGCTACACACGAAAAATACGGGTTTGAAGATTTCAAGCTCAAAGGCGGTGTACTGGCGCCGGAAGAGGAAGTCAAGGCAGTCACCGCAATCAAAGAAGCGTTCCCCAATGCCCGTGTAGATTTAGACCCCAATGGTTGCTGGAGCTTAAAACAGGCCCTAGCCGTGGCGCCGGATCTCAAAAAAGTTCTTGCCTACTGCGAGGATCCCTGCGGAGCGGAAGATGGATTCTCAGGGCGTGAGATCATGGCGGAGTTCCGGAAGGCAACCATGATGCCCACGGCGACCAACATGATTAACACGGACTGGCGTCAAATGTGCCACACCATCGCCTTGCAGAGTGTGGATATCCCGCTGGCGGATCCGCATTTCTGGACTATGGAAGGTTCCGTGCGCGTGGGTCAGTTGTGCAATGACTTTGGTCTGATGTGGGGATGCCATTCTAACAATCACTTTGATATTAGTCTGGCAATGGTTGTGCAATGTGCGGCTGCCATACCTGGTAAGATGAACGGCATTGATACCCATTGGATTTGGCAAGAAGGAAGGGAACGCCTGACCAAGGCGCCGTTGCAGTTTGTAGACGGGTGCATTGATTTACCCGACAAACCGGGTCTTGGAATTGAGGTGGATCGTGGCCAGATTGAAAAGGCGCACCAATTGTATATGGACAAGTGCTACGGCAAGGGCGCCCGCAATGACGCGATCGGCATGCAGTATCTGATTCCAGGTTGGAAATTTGACAACAAAAAGCCTTGCATGGTGAGGTAAGCAGCATAAAGCCGGCAGGCGTTTGCGTCTGCCGGCTTTAAAAACAGGAAAAGCGTTATGATAGATAGTAGGTAGGAAAAACGAACAGGTTTCGTTTTGTGTCTGACCGTAAAGGTTGTAACGTGATGAAAAATGCTATCTCAACGGCAGTGTGGATCACAATACGGTGTTGCCGGCGGCCGACCGGCGATGGGAGGGTTACATGTCCAGCAGTCCCGTGATTACGAAAATGCAAGTCATTCCGATAGCCGGTTATGACAGCATGTTGATGACGCTATCCGGCGCGCATGCGCCTTGTTTTACCCGAAATTTGGTGATTCTTTTCGACAGTGCGGGCCATACCGGTATTGGCGAAATCCATGGCGGCGATTACACATGTGACTGCCTGAACGCCGTTCGCCCGCTTGTGGAAGGCAAAGAGGTGGCCTGTTATCGACAGGTCTTGCAGACCATCCATAAATTAGCAGGGCAGGATGGTGACAAGGGGGATATCCAAACGCTGGATATCGCGAAATTAAAGTTTGTTGTCAAAAGTGAATGGGCGATTGAGTGTGCCATGCTGGATCTGCTTGGGCAGTATCTGGGCGTGCCCATGTGCCAGCTGCTAGGGGAAGGGCAGCAGCGCAGCGAAGTGGAGATGCTAGGGTATCTGTTCTATATCAGTGATAAGAACAAGGTACCGGCTAATCAACAGCAGTATATCGATGAGAGCGACAGCCTGGACCCGTGGTTTCGGATTCGCCGCGAGGAGATCTTAACACCGAGTCGTATCGTAGAAGAAGCACAGGCAGTTGCCGAAAAATATGGCTTTGAGAATTTCAAGCTTAAAGGCGGCGTGCTGAGAGGAGAAGAGGAGATGGAAGCCTGCCGCGCGCTGAAAAAAGCCTTCCCCAAGGCACGAGTCAATATTGATCCTAACGGTGCGTGGAGTCTCGCGCAAGCCATAGAACTGTGCAAAGATATGCATGATGTTATCACCTACATGGAGGATCCTTGCGGCCCAGAGGCGGGGTATTCCGGGCGTGAGATACTGCGCGAATTCAAAAACGCAACCCAGTTTCAGGTGGCTACCAATATGATCGCTACGGATTGGCGGCAATTCTATCACACAGTCAGCTTGAATGCCTGTGATATTATTTTGGCAGATCCGCATTTTTGGGGCTTTGACGGCGCAGTCCGGATGTCGCAGCTGCTCACAAGTTGGGGCCTGACGTGGGGCGTGCACTCCAATAACCATTTTGATATTACCTTAACAGCTTTTGCCCATGTGGGTGCCGCGGCGGTCGGCAATCCCGCGCCCTTGGATACACACTGGATCTGGCAGGACGGGCAAAATTTATTGGACGATACGCCGCAAATTATTGGAGGGAAATTGCAGGTACCCAGTGGAAGCGGTATGGGTGTGCACCTGAATTGGGAGCGTGTGGAGGCTGCCAATCGACTGTATAATAAACTTCCCAACCATGACCGCGATGACGCAATGGCTATGCAATACCTGATTCCTGGTTGGAAGTATGATCACAAAAAGCCTTGCTTGGTGAGGTGAAACCGTATGAATCAAATTTTATACAACGATGCGCAAGCCATTGTAAAAGCCAGTATTGCGGCTGTTCTACCAGATGAAGCAGTTCGCCGTGCCTTGCATTCTTTTTCGCCTGCAGGGGGTAGAACACTGTTGGTGGCAGCCGGAAAAGCGGCCTGGCAGATGGCGAAGGCCGCTGTGGATACTCTAGGGCATGTGGACGCAGGTGTGGTTGTGACGAAATACAACCACGTAAAAGGCGAAATTCCCGGCGTTGTGTGCTGTGAAGCCGGCCACCCCGTACCGGATGAGAACAGTTTTGTCGCTACGGAAAAAGCGTTAGATCTTGTAAAGGGTTTAAGCGATAGGGACACCGTGTTGTTCCTGTTGTCCGGCGGCGGCAGTGCACTTTTTGAAAAACCACTTGTCTCCGGAGCGGAGCTGCAGGATATAACCAAACAACTGTTGTCGAGCGGCGCGGATATTGTGGAAATGAATACCATCCGAAAGCGGTTGTCGGGTGTAAAGGGCGGTCGGTTTGCCAAAGCCTGCGCTCCTGCCCATGTATTCAGCATCGTGCTCAGCGATATCCTAGGGGATCCGTTGGATATGATCGCTTCCGGTCCGGCATGCCCAGACAGTTCAACCTGCGCACAGGCGTTAGCAGTGGCCGATAAATATCACCTAAAACTCAGTGAGCAGGCCAGGGGACTGCTCGCAGTGGAAACGCCTAAAGAGCTTCACAATGTCACAACACAGATTACCGGAAGTGTCCGGGAACTCTGCGTTGCAGCTGCCAAAGCTTGCGCGCAGCGCGGATATGAGCCGGTACTGCTGACGGATCAGTTGGATGGCGAGGCGAGGGAAGCAGGTCGTATACTTGCCAGTATCCTGCGCACACATGTAAAAGAGAAAAAGAAATTAGCCTATATAGCCGGGGGAGAGACCGTTGTGCATTTGACAGGCAACGGTTTGGGAGGCCGCAACCAGGAACTTGCGCTGGCTGCAGCCCCCGGTATTGCCGGCTTGCCTGCCTGTGTGTTCAGTGTGGGGAGTGATGGCACAGACGGCCCTACTGATGCCGCAGGTGGCTATGTCGATGGGGATAGCCAGGAGGTACTGTTGAAAAAAGGACTTTCTGTTTTTGATGTTCTTCAAAACAACGATGCGTATCATGCGTTGGAGAAGATTGGCGGCCTTTTGGTAACCGGTCCCACCGGCACAAATGTCAATGATGTATCGGTAGCGCTTGTGTGTAGCTGAAAGCTGCTGGAGATTTGTTACCCTCCCTACTTTAATCCACCTGCAAGGCGGGTTGTGTTTGACAATGGTTTTGTAACGCTCTATAATAGGATTGTATCGAGGATATCAATTGTCGGGCACGGGCATCCGTGCTTGTCCCCGATTTGACAGCAATTCGGTATGAATATCCATAAGAGAGGAGTTTTCCCATGCAGGCAAGCGAGATTCTATCTGAGGCATCCGCACTGCAGTGTGAATTGCAGGAAATCCGCCATACACTTCATAAACATCCCGAGGTGGCCTTCGATCTACCGTTTACCAAGGCTTTTGTGCGTGAAAAACTAGAAGAAATCGGCTATACGCCTGTGGACTGCGGCAAAGCGGGGCTCTTGGCGTTGGCGGGTGGCAAACGTCCCGGCAAAACGATACTGCTGCGCGCTGATATGGACGCGTTGGCCATGCAAGAGGAGGCAGATGTCGATTTTGCCAGCGAGATACCCGGTAAGATGCACGGTTGTGGGCATGATATGCACACCACTATGCTACTGGGAGCTGCTAAGCTCCTCAAAAAGCACGAAGATGAACTGGAAGGAACTGTCAAACTGGAGTTTCAACCTGCGGAAGAAATTTTTCAAGGTTCGCTGGACATGCTCAACAACGGCTTATTGGAGAACCCGCATGTTGACGCGGCCATCATGATGCACGTCCTTGCCGGAATGCCGATCCCGAACGGCGTGGTTCAGGTGGCGACCGGTGGCGTTGTAACGGCAAGTTGTGAGCAGTATCACATCACCGTGCAGGGCAAGGGCGGACATGGCGCTATGCCACAAGCTGCGATAGACCCAATCACAGCTGCCGCTCACATTCATATCGCGCTGCAGGAGATCAGTGCACGTGAACTGGATGGTAATGAATTCGGTATTTTTACAACGGGACGCTTCTCTGCCGGAGAGGCATCCAACGTGATCCCAGATAAGGCCGAGATGTGGGGAACCATTCGCACCACAGATCAAGATAACGCTGTGGGTGAACGCATCAAGACCCGTATTAAAGAAATCAGCGCCGGTGTGGCGACAGCCTTGCGTTGCCAGGCGACGGTAGAATTCAGTAATTTCTGCCCCTGTATGTCAGTCGATCCGGAATTGGGTGCGGATACACTGCGCTATTTGAAGGAGTTAATCGGACCTGCGGCGCTGGATATGACGGCCCTGAGCGGTGGAAAACCAGGCGGCGGCAGCGAAGATTTCTCTTTTGTCAGTCATAAAGTTCCCACCGTTACGATGTTCTTGTCTGCCGGTGACAGTTCCAAGGGTTACCAGTATGGGCAGCATCATCCAAAAGTAAAGTTTGATGATGCCGTCCTCTGTCAGGGCGCTGCCATGTACATTTGGTTGGCTGCTCGCTGGTTGGCGGAGCATAGGGGCTGATTTAACCCATCTTGCGCCTGCTTCCCGGAAGACTCAAAAAAACGATATACTTTCTTGCGTTTCGTTTAAACGATCCGGGCAGGAGAGAGCTAAGGAGTTTATGTTTATATCCTTGTCTTAGAACGTGTAGGCACAGGCCCAACAGAGAAAAACAGAAAAGCAGCAGCACGGATAAAATCTTCCGTGCTGTTTTTTGGGTGCGCAGGGTGTTTTGAGGCCAATGCCACCGATATGGCAGATCCGATCGAACCAAAAGTTACAAACGAGCTAGTCTACACCGGTTTGCGGGGCCGTAAAGCGCTCTTGTTCTCTGAGAAGCTTTTCCCATTCATCGAAACGCTCCTGCTGCTGTATACGGCATTCCGTCAGTTCATCCGTTTTGTCTTTCGTCAAGCGGTAATTTCGCAGTACGGTTGGATCATTTAAAGCGCTTTCCAGCCCGGCAATACGCAAATCCAATTCCTCTATCTCCTTTTCCACCGCCTTGATTTGATTTCTTACTTCCGCTCTATGGCGCCGATCCTCTTTGCCGTAAGGCAGACGGCTTTGATTTTCTCTTTCCGCTCCGGGTAAAATAGCATCGATGGGCGCAGCGGTTTCCCTCGTGTGGAAGGCTGCAAAATCCGGGTACAAGGTCGCGCTTCCGCTCTCGATATAGAGAATGGGGCAACCGAACGTCTGCATCAGCCAACGATCATGGGTTATCAACAGCAGGGTACCCTTATAGGCCATGAGCGCATCGGTTAAACTTTCGCGCATATAAATATCCAAGTGGTTCGTTGGCTCGTCCAGAAGCAAAAGGTTTGGACGCTCCAGAGCCAGCTCCGCGAAGCGTAATCTTGCCCGTTCCCCGCCTGACAGGGAAATACAATCTTTTAGGATTTCTTCGCCGCGAAAGCCGAAGCGCGCCAAGTGATTACGTATCTCCAGTTCCGACATGCGCGGGTAGCGGTTCCAAAGCGCATCGATTACGCGGCCGGGACGATCCGCCTGCTGCTGTTCAAATATCCCTACTTTTGTTCCGATTCCTAGTTGCACACTGCCTTTCACCGGCAGGCGTTTCCCGCACAGCACCTGCAAAAGTGTTGATTTGCCGGCGCCATTTGGCCCTGCAATGATCAAGCGTTCTGCCCGGTGCACGGTAAGATTCAAGTCTTCAAATAAAGTACGATTTTCAATACGTACGCACAAATCTTTTATAATTACGACGTCTTTGTACGGATCCATATCATAAGCAAAGCGAAAATCCAGATCTCGCGCTTCTGATTTGGGCGCCGCTTCGATTTGCATTTTTTCCAGCTGCTTGCGTCGGCTCTGTGCCATTTTGGTGGTACTGGCGCGCGCCAAGTTCCTGTTTACATAGTCTTGCAGTTTGGCAGCCTTCGCGATGTCTGCCTCATGTTGCTTGCGTTTGCGTTCATCGGCAGCCTGCCGCAGCGGCAGATAAGTGGAATAGTTGCCTCGGTACGAATGCAGACAGTGCTCACGCAATTCCCAGATCCGTGTGCAGATACTGTCCAGAAAATACCTGTCGTGACTTACTACCAGTACGGCTCCACGATAACTTTGCAAGAAGGCTTCCAGCCATTCCATGGTTGTAATGTCCAGGTGATTGGTTGGTTCGTCCAAAATCAGCAGTTCATAGTGGCTAAGCAGCAGGCGTGCGAGGCGAAGACGGGTTTGCTCCCCACCGGAGAGCTTGTCAGTTCGTTTATCCCAATCTTGCGAAGGGAAATCCATCCCACGCAACACTTTCTTGATCTGAATATCCATGTTGTACGCGTCAAATGCATCGATCACCGAGATACACGCGGCAATTTGTTCGCCTAGATCCTCGCTTTGATCCGGTCTTTTTGCAAGCCGACTTTGCAGTTCCTCTTGTAACTGTATGGCTTTGAGCGCCGGGTCAAAGGCGTGTTGCACACTTTGCCAAATGGATTCCTCCGCAAGAAGCCCGCCATTTTGTTCCAAATATCCCACCCTGGCGTTGCCGAAGAACTGGATCTTGCCTTCATCTGGCAATTCCAACCCGCAGATAATGTGTAGAAGGGTCGTCTTGCCAGCCCCGTTCGCACCGATCAGCCCGACACGGTCATTATTATGGAGCGTTGCGGTGATATCATGAAGAATTTCATCTTCACCGAAAAACTTACCAATATGCTGCAATTCCAAAAGCATCTTTTCGCACTTTCGTTCGCTTAAAAATACCGCT
The DNA here is from genome assembly GCA_964560675.1 of uncultured Subdoligranulum sp. Taxonomy (GTDB): domain Bacteria; phylum Bacillota; class Clostridia; order Oscillospirales; family Ruminococcaceae; genus Gemmiger. The sequence continues at coordinate 47,826 of CAZLMA010000009.1, forward strand.
GCCCAAAGTACCGGGCAACGGTGTTGTTCTTCAATCAAAATTCTCTAAAGGTCGTTGCGATGACGCGGATTTTGAATTCCCACCATCTCCAGTTCCTCCGGTTCCATTACGACCTCATATAGGCCCTGATAGCTATATACGGTATGCGTTGGGCAAATTTTGGTCGCATTTTCCTCTCTTTGAAGATTAAACCAGCATGTGTCGATGTTTGCATTCATCCCGCCCTGCACGTCGGCAGACAAATCATCGCCTACTATCAACACCTTGCTGCGGTCAGAAATCCCCAGATCCTCTAAGATCATTTCATAAAATCGCGCCTGTGGTTTTCTAACACCCATTTTCTCGGAAATATAGATCCCGTCTAAATACGGTTCAATACCGGCTTCCCGAATGCGATCTCCCTGCACCTTGGCCGTACCGTTCGTCACTGCGGCAAGCGTAGCGACCTCGCTCAACGCATCCAAAGCCTGCAATGCGCCGGGAAGCTTTTCAGAATGCAGTGAAAGCTGTACCTCGTAGAAGTCGTTCATCCGGCGGCTGCTCCCGTCATCGGGCAGATTCAGCATCTGAAGGAACCGGGAAAAACGAACAGAAAACAGCTTGTTTTTGTTGATTTGTCCTTTGGCAAGGCTTGTCCATAATTTACGGTTAACATCGTGGTATAGCGCAATCGATTCGTCATTATAGGGAAGATTAAAGTGTAACAGTGTGTCAATTAAGGCTTGACGCTCTGCAGTATCATAATCCAGCAAGGTATTGTCTATATCCAGCAAAAGACATGTATAAATAGCCAAAAGATCTGATTCTCCTATCTGATTATTATCTACACAAGACGGCTTATGATCCTGCGCGTCCAAGTCCGAACGGAAAAGATTGTGATGTCGGTGTAGGTGTAGGCGTGTTGTCCTCTACCGTAATTACGATTTTATTGGAACGGTAATCGCCGCACTCCGCATAGACCTCATAGGTGCCTGCTTCCTCAGCCGAGAAGGTAACGGTGTCGCCCGTCGGCGACCAAGTATCAGCGGCAATTTGGTCACAGTGCCATTCTACCGTGCCTTCCAGACCTTCTCTTTCGGCATTGAGGGTCACAAATTCGTTGACTTGCGCACTTTCCGCGCTTGCCTTGATCGCAAAGGTTTTCGGTTGGGGAACCGTTACCGTAATTTGTTCTTTATCTCGCGAACCGTTCACCTCTGCAGCGAATACAATCACATAGGTACCCGCTACTTTTGGTGTGAAGGTAAACTGAAAGCCGTCTTCGACAAAATCAAAATTTTCATTCTCTACAGGATAATCTTCATTCACGACCCATTGTGCAACGCGCTCGTTCGTGTAGGGTTCACCGGCGTAAGTTACGCTGGCATGGAGTGTAATACTTTCTCCGACCTCGATTTGTGTATCTTTGCCGTCCAAAGTAACATCCAAACGAGCGTCTTCAAACTCCGCCGTAACGCTAAAGCTCTTGGTCACTATGTCCGTACGCGGATTACTGGTTTGCCCATCGCTCCATCTTACAAAACGCCATCCCTCTGCCGCAACGGCTTCCACTGTCACGTTTTGCTGTTCAGGTACTTCCAAATCGAGTTGTACTACACCGCTCAGCCCACCGTTATAGGTTGTTTGCAGTGTTCCTTGTGTGGCATCTGCAATCCTATAGGTTGCTGTTAGCCTATTGGGCGTAGGGCTGGGATTCACAGTTGCGACTGCAGAGGCCGGATCCGTAGCGCGAAGTGGTATATCATTTGTGTCTGGGCGTCGATCTTCGCTGTAAAGCGGATGTTGTCGATAATACATAAGCAGTGCGTTGCCGCCAGCAGCATTGAGCGTGCCGCTGCTATCCAAATAATTACTCTCGGCAAAGCCTGTTGCGTTTTTTAGTGTTTCCGCGATATTGAGAAAATGGTAATCATTTCCTTCACACAGTTCAAGCAGAGACTGATTAATTGAGTCAATGCGGAGTTGCATCTCATCAGAATTCTTCTCAGATTCCGCAACAGGAGGAACGGCACAAACGATCATATCGCAGTAGGAATAAGCGCTTGCTATCGCCTGCAAGGCCTGATGAAAATCAGTTAAAAATAGATCAACGTCCATACCTGCTGATATTTCGTTTTCTCCTAGCATCACAACAAGACGGCGGGGCTTCATCTTAACAATGGCTTGCGGCACCGTATAACCGGAAACATCATCGACAAAATAGACACACTCTTCCCGAAGAAGTGTGGAAAGTGAGAGATCCTCCGAGCCAACAAACTCGTCTAGCGTCAAAAGACCCATGCGTTGCAAGGCAACGGTATTGCGTCCGCCGACAAACACGGTTCCAGACATATAATCATCGATTTCGGATCCCTGTTTTAGCAGGGCTTCACTGGTGTTATCCAAGGGGTATTGTGATGGATCATACTCTACAATGTTGTCTGCGGCATGCAGAACCATAGGCATGATAACCCATGAAATGATGAAACTGGCAATGACTGCCAAAGCACAACATAGAAGTACTACACAGGCGTGACGCTGCACATGACTAAAGGAAGATCTTCCAGACTGGTTTCGGCTCATCGCGGGTAATACCTCGTATTTTGAAGAGTTCAGAATCAATATTTGGATTCCACAGACATTATACCACTGTAATTCACATTTGAGAATCGATTGCTCCAGGATTTCCAGATTACAGTTTCATTACAATTTGCCATTCTACACTTTCAGTGCAAATTCTTTGGAATAGAAGCATTTCCTTGGATCGTTTCGATGCGTGCTACCAAAAGGGGTACCGTGCAGCTTAAGTTATTTGCGGTGTATCGTCGCCAAAAGGGTATAGCATTGCCGAACACTTTTGTACAGGTCGTAGAAAATCCAGGAAACTTCCGCAAGAAACGCACAGACACAGAAAAATCTGTTATAATGAACCCTTGTAGTGCGTTTTAACACTATATCTTGTTAACGACGCGCGACGCAAAAGCACGATTTACACAGGAGAAAAAAGCATTATGTACCCCAATTGGGACTTAACAACGCTTATTGTGCACACTTTGTGAGGGAGTTATGATTAAGCAAGTAAGGATTTCCACCTTCAGTGAAGTTCGTGGCATCGTTTCTGTCGCAGAGAGATCATGCTGTAAAGAGATCCATGTGAGTGACAGAAAGGGTAGCATTGCGAATGCTAAGAGCATTCTGGGCATGATGAGCTTAGATTACAGCCGACCCGTGAAAATAATCTGCGACGATGTGAACACGCTCGATACCATGGTCAACACGCTAAAAAGGAATTAGCAGAAAAAATGACCCTGTTGTTTTGCTGCGTTCGCAACACAGGGCAAGTTACTCCACCATACTGTCCGCGGCTTTATACAAGTCGCCGCAACTCATGCAAAGAACCAAATCTCCCTGCTTGGCATTTTTCTTGACCCAATCGGCTGCGCCTTCCAGTCCATCCACCAGAACGCTTCCGGACAGTTTGGCAGCCAAATCTTCACTCTTGATGCTTCCGTCATCGTTTTCACGACCGCCCATGATGGGCAGCAGAATAACCTGATCCGCCATGCTCAACGATTTGATAAAATCATCTGACAATGCCTTAGTACGGCTGTATGTAAAGGGCTGATGCACTGCCAAAACTCGGTTGTATCCCAAGCTTCGCGCGGTCTTAATGGTTGCTGCGATTTCGGTCGGGTGGTGTGCATAGTCGTCAACGATAACCGCGCCGTTGCATTCGCCTTTCATCTCAAAGCGGCGCCCGATTCCCTTAAAAGATTCCGCCGCACGCTCCGCATCGGCGGGTTTGAGCCCCAGAGGGCGAACGCAGCAGCACATAGCAAGGGCGTTATAGATATTGTGGTAGCCCGGTATATGCAACCGGATGTGCGCAAAATGCGCACCCAGTTCGTTAACGTCAAACTCATAAAAACCGGGCCGATAGACCTTGATATTCACCGCCTGGAACCGAGCCTCTTCCCGGATGCCAAAGGAGAGTACCGGTCGGTCAATGCTGTTCACCACATCCAGTGTGTTAGAATCATCCATATTAAAAACGACAGTCTGGGAAAGTAATGCAAATTTCTGGAACGCCAATTTGAGCTTTCCCATTGTTTCGTAATAATCAAGATGGTCATTGTCAATATTGAGGATAATACCCAGCGTCGGGGTTAAATGCAAAAATGTTTCGCTGAACTCACATGCTTCTATTACAATGTCGGAGCCCTTGCCCGCTTTGCCGTACCCGCCTATGATTGGCAGCTTACCCCCGATAACGGCAGAAGGATCTTTACCTGCCAACTCTAACATAGTGGTTATCATACCGGAAGTCGTCGTTTTTCCATGGGTGCCCGCAACACCGACGCTCCAAACATACAGACGGCTTATATATCCCAACAAAACACTGCGTTCTACACACCGGATACCGTGCGCTTCTGCATAAAGTCGCTCCGGATTGTCAGCGTGGATAGCAGCGCTGTACACAACCAGTTGCGCACCGTCCACATGGGCTGCGTCATGACCCAGTGACACAGGAATACCCATCGCGCGTTCCGCTTGGGTAATTTTTGTTTCTTCCACATCGGTACCGGAGATTTCAAAGCCGCGCGAATGAAGAATCTGGATGAGCGGGTACATACCCGATCCGCCGCAGCCTATGAAATGTATGCGCCGAACATTGTCCAGCAGACAGGGATCATAACCATTGTAATAAGCCATTTTATTACCTCACTGTCTGTCCAAATGGAGAAAATCTTTTTACCCAGAAGAAAGCTGTGTTAAATTTCGTCACAGGTCGCTGCGATCGCATATCGCCTGAAAAGATTGGAGTAAGGAGCGCAGGTACGGGTTCATTATATTCTTTGTCCGTAGGCATGTCAATGCACGGGCATGTGCGGGTTTTACTCTCAATATGTAACAATGAAATAAAGTTCATTCTCGCACAGTTTTCTTGAAAATGCTCAACTAGTTCTTGCAAACTTCAAAAAAAATATGGTAAAATAACGAATATCGTCCAGTATCTGTTTGTCGGTGCCGTTGAGACCAGTCGAGACGGCCGTCAAAAGCGCTGTTGGCCCGTTTTAAATCGTTAAAACAGGGAGGTTTTATTTTATGGACATTTTCAAGGAATTTGAGCTAAAGCTCAAGGCAGATTCAAAGACCATAGTATTTACAGAAGGGGAGGATGCCCGTATCCTCTATGCCGCGGATCGTCTGTTAAAGGATGACATTTTACAGGTTATTCTCCTCGGCAAACCGGAAAGTGTAAAGGAAGCTGCAGCGGCTGCCGGTGTGGATATTTCTTCCGCCACCATCCTGGATCCGGCATCCGACCCGGATTTTCCTGCGATGGTAGAGTCAATGGTCGCCTTGCGCAAAGGGAAAATGACGGCAGAGCAGTGTGAGGAAGCACTTTTGCATTCCAACTATTTTGGAACCATGCTCGTTAAAATGGGCAAGGCAGACTGTCTTCTGGGTGGGGCCACCTATTCTACCGCGGATACGGTGCGCCCTGCATTACAGCTTATTAAGTGCAAGCCCGGTGTCAACTTGGTCAGTTCCAGCTTTATCTTGGTGCGCGGAGAAGAGAAACTGGCAATGGGAGACTGTGCAATCAATCTTTCCTATGAGGATACTTTGGATAAAGAGGGGAATGTTGTTCTCTCCGGTGCGCAGAAATTGGCAGAGGTCGCCATTGAAACGGCGCACACAGCGCAGATATTTGGCATTGATCCGAAGGTGGCCATGCTGAGTTTTTCCACCAAAGGTTCCGGTAAGGGTGGTACGGTAGCGCTCAGCCAGCAGGCAACGGCTATCGCCAAACAAAAAGCGCCAGAGCTCTCCATAGATGGCGAGATGCAGTTTGATGCGGCGGTTTCACCGGTTGTAGGCCAGCTAAAATTCCCTGGCTCTAAAGTGGCGGGTTACGCAAATACCTTCATTTTCCCGAATATTGAATCCGGCAATATCGGCTACAAAATTGCCCAGCGACTTGGCGGATTTGAAGCTTACGGACCCATTTTACAAGGTCTCAATGCCCCAATCAATGACCTTTCTCGCGGATGTGTGGCACAAGAAGTCTACAAGATGGCACTGATAACAGCCGCACTGATCTAGGGGGCGTGCCGTGATCCATTTGGAAGCTGCTATCAGAAGTACATAAATGCAGGCGATCGTCTTTGATTTTTCTCCGATCACCGTCCTGCTTCGCAGTTTATCAACGAAAAGCAAGGGTTGCACCGCACAACCGCCTTCGTGCGGTGTAGCCTGTATATTTTTGTTACCCAAATTGGTAGTCTGCCTTTTTACGGGCGGAAGGGGGCCAAACTGTGTCAAAGAAGGAAGAGATTGCCTGTAGTGCCTTTTATAGCGGTTATAACTGTGCACAGAGCGTAGCGATTGCTTTTGCTCCAGAGATGAGATTGTCAAAGCAACGCGTCGCACAGCTTGCAGCCGGGTTCGGCGGGGGACTGGGCCGCATGCGCGAGGCTTGCGGTGCTTTTTGCGGAGCAGTACTTGTTCTGGGCGCACTCTACGGAAGTGAAGATCCTTCCAAAAAGACGGATATCTATCGCGCAGTGCAAGATCTTGCTGCACAATTTGTTTCGAAAAACGGGAAAGATACACTGCTCTGCAGGGAACTTCTCGGTCTGAAAAAAGGAGAAAATGCTTCACCGTTTGCCACAATACGCACACCAGAATTTTATCAAAAGCGCCCCTGCCTGGAACTGATTCGCCTTTCTGCAGTCTTATTAGAGCAGTATATCAGGCAGCATCCTCTTGCTACCGCCGATAACGCAAACTTCGATTTTTGAAAGAGGGGAGAGGGCTGCCAGAAAAAACTCCACTCAGCACGTGGTCGGGATCTATCACAAGGCACAAATTATCGGCTGGACCGTGCTTAAATTTTAAGCTTGGGTCAGGCCGATTTTTGTCGTTTTCCCATTTTGCTTTGGGTTATCGTTTTTAACAGCAGAGAAAACCTCCTCTGCCTCCACAGCAGCACAAACTTATTAAGTTGCACAACATCATATACATCCAGAAAGATAGGCAACGGTTTCCTGTTGGCGCTCCCGGCTGCGAATAATTTCTTTGATAGGACGTGTAAGCCTGACCCGTCCCCTGCAGGCGGGATAGTAAGTTCTGGTACTGATAGTTGCCTGGTTCCATATCGGCTGCCGTGCGCGCCTCATCAAGCGCACGAATATTGTTGCCCAATCCGTTACAGGCAAGCGCAGCATAATAGTGCCACTGTGCACTGCGCTGGCTCTGCGGCATACCGTCTAAAACATTGAGTGCCTCACGATAATAACCGGATCGGATATAATTTCCAGCTGCCTGCAGTTCCGGCGAGGAACTGTCGTATGTATTTGGACCGCTCTGCCCACCGGTTCCGTAACTGCCAAACCCAAAAGGCCCATACCCTCCAAAACCAAACCCCGAAAACGGGTTTTGATACGCGCCGCCCGCAGTTCCACCGCCATAGTTTGACGAGCTCTGCGGGTGCATGATGGCACTGTAAGCGGCCTGAACTTCCTTGAATTTCTCCTCGCAGTCAGGGTCATTCGGGTGCAAGTCGGGATGGTACTGCTTGCATTTTTGACGATATGCCTTTTTAATGGTTTCTTCGTCGGCGCCGTGAGCTATGCCCAGTACGGTATAGGGGTCGTTCATTGAACACCTTTCCTTTCACCTTTCTTGAGCAGCCGCTCGCGCATCGCTCTGCGCAGCTCATATCGTCCCCAAATTCCGGAATACAGAACATTGTAAAGTAGTTCGCCTTCCGGCGTATCTTTTACTATTGGCAACATCTCAAATGCCTCGGCGCAGGATGCCAATTCCACGGTTAAAAGACTTTTACATTTTTTCTCAAATTCCTTCGGATCCAGTACTGTCGCTAAGGCAGCCAGTGCATTGAAGCAATCGTTCTTTTTGTCTTTTTCCAGATCATCATAGGCATCCATCAAATAAATAAAACACCCGAGTCCGTATCCCAGGCGCATCAGTGTTGAAGCCCATGGATCTTGATTGTGCACACAAAACACAGCGCCCAGCAGTCTACCGAAACACCCACACAGTGCATCCAAATCAGAGCTGTCGGCAGCTTCCATACGGTTCAGTTCGCACAATTCCCCTTCAATAGCGCCGCAGGCATCTGGCCACTTCTTCCGCAACGCAGGTATATATTGCTCTAACTTAGTAGCTGCAAGGTGACTGCTGTATTTGTGCTCATCACTCCAGTTATCTTCATAATTGTAGTACGCTAACACAGCGGTCATGTCGGCCGCATAATCAACATATTGGTTAACTGTACGCGGCCTTGCCTTCCATGGGTGAGCCGTACATCGTCCCTGTGAAACACTGGTAGGGGGTTCATAAAGAGCGGAGAGCAGTAGAGCAACAAAGGCCATGTCAAAACTCAGCGACAACTGCCCTGTTAATCCGTAGCGGGATCGCAGCGTGCGGCACAGCCCGCAGTAGTAGCCTTGATAGCATTCCCGAGCTGTCGAGGATAGATCTTTTGCATAAATGTCAACATAACCGAACATGGTAAAAACCCGACATATCAGCTTTTACGTGTAAATTCTTTGCCACATTTTGGGCAATGGATGCTTACCTTTCCGCGCCCGCGTGGGATGCGCAGCTCTTGCCCGCATTCCGGGCAAAGAAAATATTTATAGGTTCGCCTTAGCGCAAAGCGACGTCGGAGTTGCCTAATCTTTTGAACCAGTGCGGCACGCGTGCGGAGATACCATTCATTTTCCGAACGTCTCTTCTCAATATTGCGGCTAAACATGCGATAGTAGCTAAATACGAGAGCAGCCAATCCGAGCCAATAGAAAATGCGCCAGGTGAGCATCCCGAGGAAAAACAGGACGAGGGCCGCAAAAGTCAAAAACTGACCAAATATATCCCAGCCATATCGTCCCCGCATAAAACGTTGCAGTTTCTCCATCATGCCATGTCGCCCTCTTTGATCATTCTACCATCTTACTGCATTATTTCACAGATTTATGCTTAATATATTACTAAATTTTAAATTCTTTAGTATATCGTCAAAAAGACGCCCCATACAGTAGCATTTCCACCAAATGTAGGACTTTGTTACTGATTGTAACATATTGTTTCAATCCTGTAAAGTCATATCATAAGCCGGCACTAGGCGGTACAAACCTGCTGATCACACTCATGATTTCCTTGCTTATCCTATTGCGGTCACACTGCCGTTTGTATTTATGCTGAGAACGGAAAATGGGTGTGCTATTCACTATTGAGATACTGAATTGGTGCAAATCGCTGCAGTACGATATCTTTTGAGTGACTTTCGCTTGCCTTTGTGGTATGATGTTCTCAGAAAGTATAAGGAGGGAGCGGCATGTCGCAATTTTCGGAAGTGTTTCGCGCTACCGCAGCAGAAAGTGACGCGCGACGCGACGAAGGACTTTCTCAGCCTGCCAATGTTGAGGCCTTTCGGGATTTGTCTTATGGGGATACAGGAAGCGAGAAGTGGAATCTTTTGGACGTGTATCGACCCAGAAATAGCAAGAAAAAACTACCGGTAATCGTTAACACGCACGGCGGCGGTTACGTGTATGGTACAAAGGAAGTGTACCAATACTACTGTATGTTTTTAGCACAGCAAGGATTTGCGGTTCTCAACTTTAACTATCACCTAGCACCGGAGTCAAAATTCCCGGTACAACTCACTGAGATCAACAAACTTCTTGAATGGATGGTAAAACATCAAGAGGAGTATCTGCTTGATGTCGACAATGTTTTTCTTGTCGGGGATTCGGCCGGGGCACAGCTGACGAGCCATTACACGGCACTGTATGCAAACCCGGATTTTGCCGCTCTGTATCCGTTCCGGATCGCCTCTGGATTTACGGTACGGGCAATTGCACTCAACTGCGGAATGTACGATTTGTCACAAGAAGCCTTTCAACAAAAACCGAATAACGCGGGGTCTGAAAGTATAGGGGACCCCTACGATGACTATCTGGGCAAAGACCGCCTTTCGCAACCAAAACTTCTACCGATGTGCCGCGTTTTGGAAGCGATAGACAAACGTTATCCGCCGACTTATGTGATGACAAGTCAGTATGATTTCTTGCGCGATAAGGCGCAACCGATGGCGGATTATCTACACAGCCGAGGCGTAGAAACAGAATACCACCTTTATGGTAACGAACGTCAGAAATACATGGGTCATGTATTTCACTGCAACATGCACAGGAGACTTGCAAAAATATGTAACATAGAGGAGTGCGCTTTTTTCCGTCGTCATATCGTAAAATAATGAATCAATAAAGCTTGGCTGAATGATAATGATATTGTACACAGTAGGCGACGGTTCTTTGGACCCCCGATAGAATAAGTTCTTTCAATTTTTTCAAAACAGGAGAGATATCCCATGTTAACGCGCTATTACAAAGAGTACAGCTACTTTTTGGATCGTGAGATTGAGTTTAAAGTGTACGGCCATGCAGGCAGACCGATTTTGATCTTTCCTTGTCAAAGCGGGCGCTTTTTTGACTGGGAGGATCGCCACATGTGTGACATTGCCGCGCCGTGGATCGATGCGGGCAAGCTACAGATATTTTGTGCAGATAGTATCGACAGCGAAAGTTGGGCTGGCTATGGAGCCGAACGCCCACGGATTGAAATGCAGGAACGTTATTTTAACTATATCATCGAGGAACTTGTACCCCGTATCCTGGAGATCAATCGCGAGCAGGGGTCGGATCATACGGGAGACATCTTAACTGGGGGAGCCAGTATGGGCGCGACCCACGCCGTTAACTTTTATCTGCGGCGACCCGATCTGTTCCGTGGAACGATTGCCCTGAGCGGTGTTTACAGCCCCGAAATCTTCTTCGGTAATTACTGCGACGATCTTGTCTACCGCAACAGTCCATGTTACTATATGCGCAATTTTCCGGATGACCATCCCTACAAGGCATTGTACGAAAAAGCCGATCGCTTCATCATCTGTGTAGGGCAAGGCGCCTGGGAAGACATACCGCTTGCTTCGACGCGTGAGCTGCAAAATGTTTTAGAAAGCAAGAACATCTTTGCATCATTTGATTATTGGGGTTATGACGTAAATCATGACTGGCCATGGTGGGAAAAACAGTGGTTCTATTTCTTAGATATGATATTGGGCAACCCATAGTGCTGAATGATTTTACATCCGGAAAGTGATTTTCAACAATCCATCCAAAATTTGCAAGAGAAAGCAAGACTGACGTTGGTGGTCTAATAATAAACCAAAAAAAAGAGGTGCTTACATGCTCCATACGAAACCGGTCAGAAAGGCTGTAATTCCCGCTGCTGGTCTTGGCACCCGTGTATTACCTGCCACAAAAGCGATGCCCAAAGAAATGCTGCCGCTGGTTGATAAGCCTGCGATACAGTATCTGGTGGAAGAAGCAGTCGCCAGCGGTATCACCGATATCCTCATCATACTGGGACGCAACAAAAGCATCATCGAAGATCACTTTGACCGCACACCGGAACTGGAAGCCGGATTACTGAAGAGCGGGAAAAAAGATCCCTATGCTGAGTGTCTTCAGATCGCAAACTTGGCGAATCTTTATTTTGTACGCCAAAAGCAGACGCTTGGTTTGGGCCACGCTGTGTTATGCGCGAAAGCCTTCACCGGAAACGAACCTTTTATGGTTCTTTACGGAGATGATGTTATCGACGCAGATGAGCCGGTGTGCAAGCAGTTGATCCATGCCTACAAGCAGTACGGTCGCCCGGTGGTGGGTGTCAAAGCGGTGCCTTGGGAGGAACTCCGACGGTATTGCAGCCTGAAAATACACCCGATTGAGGGCAGCAACAAAGAATTTTTTGTCGATGACATGATTGAAAAGCCCCAAAAGGGCCAGGAATATAGCAACTATTCCATCTTAGGCCGCGTATTACTTGACGCTGACATCTATCCGATATTAGAAAACCTGTCAGTTGGGGCAAACGAAGAATACCAGCTTACCGATGCAATGGCGATATACGCAAGAGAATATGGCATTACAGCTGTGGACTTCATCGGCAAGCACTTTGATATGGGCAACAAGCTCAGTATTGCCAAGGCAAATGTAGAATTGGCACTGCGACACCCAGAAATTGGACAGGATTTTCGTTCCTGGTTACTTGCGTACTGTGAAGAGCTTACTTCTTGACCATAAGATTGGATGGAGTGATGCGGCATATGGCAGATGTGAATACCGAGTTAGAAATTTGTGTGGAGCAGTTGCTTGACTTTGGTCGGCGACATAAATTGGTTCGCGGTTTGGATGTTGTAGTGGCACGCAACGCATTGTTCGATCTTCTTGATCTCCCAAACCCCTGCGAGAAAGAATATGTTTCGGACGAGGGCTCAATCCTAGACGATGGAACCCCTTCCACGATTTTGGATCACATGCTGGACCTTGCAGCAGTGAAAGGCCTCTATGACAATAACACCATACAGATCCGGCAAAATTTTGAAACGCGCCTGATGGGGGCTTTGATGCCGCGCGAAGAAGAAGTGGTCAAAAAGTTCAAAAAGCTTCTGAAAAAGAAGGGATCAGAGGCTGCTACTGACTGGTTTTACAATCTTTGCATTGTCAGCAATTCTATCCGCACCGCAGAGATTGCGCGCAATATCCAGTGGACTGTCTCTACTCAATACGGCACACTGGAAATTACCATCAACATGACAAAACCAGAAAAGGATCCGAAAACAATAGCGATGGAGCGTCTTCATCCCAAAAGCGGTTATCCTGCCTGTATGCTGTGCAAGGAAAATATCGGTTACGCGGGGCGTATCGATTTTCCTGCCAGGCAGACGCTTCGCATTGTCCCGGTTAAATTGGCAGGCGATCAATTCTACTTACAGTATAGCCCCTATGCCTATTTTCATGAGCATTGTATTGTGCTGCACGAAGATCATATTCCAATGGAAATGACATCACATACGCTGGATCAATTATTTGACTTCGTGCGTCAGTTTCCGCATTATACCTGTGGTTCTAATGCAGAGCTACCCATAGTGGGTGGAAGTATCTTGAGTCACAGTCATTTTCAGGCAGGGCGTTACATTTTCCCGATGCAGCGCGCAAATATTTCGGTTGCTCTTAAAAATCCGGAAAGGAAAGGCGTAAAAGCAGGTATTCTGAATTGGCCCGTTTCTGTACTACGGCTGAGTGGCGAAGACAGTGACGCCGTTTGCAGCGCCGGAGCTAAAATCCTCTCAGCATGGCGTCAATATTCAGATGAGAACGTAGAGATTTTGGCGGTGGATGCGGACGGTACTCCACACAATACGGTAACGCCTATTGTACGATATGACCCAGAGGAAGGTTATGTGCTTGACCTTGCCTTGCGCAACAACCGAACCGATAACCGTTACCCTGACGGTATTTTCCACCCGCATAAACAATGGCATAATATCAAAAAGGAAAACATCGGTCTGATTGAGGTGATGGGTATGGCCATTTTGCCAACTCGTCTAAAAAGACAAATGCTTGCTATCACAGGGATATTAACCGGACAAGAAGATGATTCGTACCATTGTGAAGACAGCGATCTGTTTGTTCATGCACATTGGATTGATAAACTGCGTTCAATATACGGGACTGAATTGTCGGAAGAGACGGCACAGGCGGTCCTTCAAAGGGAGGTCGGTATCGTATTTCAACACGTTTTAGAAGATGTCGGCGTATTTAAACAAACTCCGAAAGGGAATGCGGCCTTTTTGCGGTTTGTAGCCAGCGAAGGGTATTATCCCGATAGCTGAAGATTGCACTTACGTTTCTCATGTCGCATTTCTTTTGCACTACAAGCCATCATGCTCAACAAGCTCAGGCTTTAAGTGAAAGGAAAAGCGGTAATGATTTGCATTCAAGCGGTATGAATTCGACAGTTGTGGTCCGCAGCTGTTGGATCCGATACCGCTTTGTCGATAATCCAGACACAAAACTGTGGAACCACAGGTCTCCAGTTCGTAATTGTGCGCTTTTTTCGTCAATTCTTCCTGTGTGTAAGGGGAGATAGTAAAGCTAAAAGGCATTTCGTTGTAAACCGTTAAGCGACAGTCCGATCCTGTGACCTGAACGTATTCGCAATGGTAATGACTGCCGTTCTCCTGAGGTCGTAGATAATCCTCGTGCATAGCGGCAACTTGCGATGTAAAATATCCTTGCCAGCATGCATGGCGCTTATCAATATAGCTTTCAGTGGGGCCGTAGCCGAAATAAGCAACTTTGTCCATGTTTCTTGGCAAGAACAGGCGCAATCCTAACCTAGGCAAATACGCATCGCACAGCGCGCTCCTTTTTGCCTTTTCTGGATCATTTGATAGATCCGTAGCGTGACGGAAGTACATGGCCAGATCACCGTTCATTACCGCATCGCGCTCTACGTCAAAATGAACGATCATGGAACCGTCCGGTCGCACAAGCCATATGGTTTCAATATCAAGATATTTTTGTCTAGACAGCGGCGCCATAGAGAAAACAACTCTTATCTGCAAACTTCCATCTGCATTGGGAACGGCACACACCTTATAAGCACGGGGTATGAGTTGATCATAACCAGCGCCATACCAAAGGATTTTCACAAATCTGTCGTTGTCGGTGGGGGCTCGCCAGACATTGAACTCCATCGGGCGGTCAAGCAGGGCGCAATTGTGATATACCATTGAGGTAAATAGACCGGTTCGTTTATCTACGTTATAGCGGAAATCGTTTCCATAAATGCACAAGGAGCGATCGCTTTCCCAGAAGCGAACACCCGGTAATTCGGTATTCATGGTCTCCGCATTCAGCAACGCAGTCAGTAGCATTGTTGGGGATTCTCGCAGGATCAGTTCCGTAAAGCCTGTATCAAAGCCCTCACACCGGGCAAAATCTTGATGCAGCAGACAAGCATGGATAAGGACCGTGCATTTGCCTTCTCCATACGGGGTAAAGGGAAGTTTCACAAGCTTTTTGCTTCGCGCGGGTACATTCAGGAGGTCTGTGTCACGAACTTCACCGCTTTTTACGATCTTCCCATCAAGAAGAATGTCATATTCCAGGTAAGCAAAATCTTTTAAATTGGTAAAGTCCATGTTGTTGTGCAGTTCAAACAGGCCAGTTGATCCGTCGACAAGCTGAACGCGCAGGGGACGATGGACATTCTTATATTCTTTGAGCCCCGGGGATGGGGTACGGTCGGGGTATACAAGCCCGTCCATGCAAAAATTCCCGTCATTCGGTTTTTCTCCAAAATCCCCACCATAGAGATATTTTTTCTTTCCCTCCGCTGTGGTACCTACATAGACGCCATGATCGCACCATTCCCACACAAAGCCACCTACATATGTGTCATATTCTTCCTCCAGCTGGTAGTAATCCTCCAAATCGCCGGGGCCGTTTCCCATCGAATGCGAGAATTCACACAGGATCAACGGTTTGCCCGGTGTGTGATCCAAATACTGACGAATTTCCGGAACCGAGGCATACATGCGGCTGAATAGATCAATATTGGAATAATCGTTGCGGCCATTTCTTGGATTTCTAGGTGCATGCAGCGAACCTTCGTAGTGTGTCAGACGGCTGGGATCATAGTCCTTGGTCCAGGCGAGCGCATCCTCCAGACAGCACCCATAGCCGGATTCGTTGCCCATAGACCAGATGAGCACACAGGGGCGATTTTTGTCACGTATGACATTCTTCTGTACGCGATCCAGAAAGGCTTGTTTCCAATCAGGATTGTCTGAGAAAAAGGGAGGAAATGGAAATCGAGAGTCATCATCGATATCTCGATTGAACAGGTCAACAACTCCGTGCGCTTCCAGATCGCTCTCATCAATGACATAAAAACCATATTGATCACACAACTGGTAAAATTGCGGCATGTTGGGGTAGTGACTCGTTCTGACCGCATTGAAATTGTGTTGTCTCATCAACACCAAATCCCGCTTGCAATGTTCCAACGTCACGGCAGAGCCGACAATCGGATCACTGTCATGACGATTGACTCCGCGGAAACGTATTTTCTTTCCATTCAAATATACAATGCAGTTTTTGACCGTGATCTCTCGTAAACCCAATTGTTCGTGTATGACCTCATCGGATGTGGCAAGTGAGAGAGAGTAAAGATAGGCAGACTCAGCGTTCCATAGATTGATCGCATCCATCGTAAAATCTATGGTATGTTCATTGCTTGTTCCTTTCACTACGGATTGTCCAAAGGCATCAAAGACCTCAAAGGTTACCGGTAGACAGTCTCCGGTAAAGTCAAGTTCTATGTGAATTTCGGCTGAGGTGTAATCATTTTTGAGCGTCGTTTTTATAAAGTAATCTCGAATATGGTTTTCGGGACGAGCCAGTATATAAACGTCACGGAAAATACCGGAAGATCGGAATTTGTCCTGGTCTTCTAGGTAACTCCCGTCGCACCATTTCAGAACCAAAACCGCAAGGCGATTCTTCTCTTTTAATTGCTCTGTTATATCGAATTCCGCGTTGGAATGAGATACCTGATGATATCCGATGAAGGCACCATTCAACCAAACATAGCAGCAAGAATCCACACCTTCAAAATTTAAATAGTATTTTTCGGTTCTCTCCGGCTTAATATAAATAAAGTCGGTAACATAAGCGCCACATGGATTATCCTGCGGTACATATGGAGGGTCAAAGGGGAACGGATAAAGGGTATTGGTGTATTGATGGCAGTCGTAGCCGTGGTCTTGCCAGTTAGAGGGAACCGGTATGATGTCGAATCCGGAAAGATCATACTGATCGGAGAAAAATTCCTCAGGGCAGTCGTAAACACTGGCAAAGAAGCGAAAATGCCAATTCCCGTTCAATAAACAAAAACGATTGCTCTTGGTGCGCTGTATTCCGAACGGCTCTTGACCGGGCGCTGCGGGAATGTAATAAGAGCGCAACGGCTCGGCACCTACATCCAATGTGTGCGGATCCTCATGATAATGCGGAATCAACATGAAAAAATAACCTCCTAGCGGTTCGCAAACAAACGTCAATCGCACAATTTTTGAAGCCAATTTTATGAATCGTTATCCTGTTGCGGCAATTGGGGTGGTATGTAAGGGATATCGGCCAGCGGAGACGCCGCGACGGCATCTTGTAACTGCCGCTGGTTGACGTGCGTATAGATCTGTGTGGTAGAGACGTTTTCATGGCCCAAAATCTCTTTTAAAGCCAGCATGTCAACACCGCCGTATTGATACATCAACGTTGCGGCAGTGTGCCGTAACTTATGGGGACTATATCCTTGGCCACCGAGTCCTGCACTATCAAGACAGCGCGCAACGATTTGCTCAACGCGGCGCGAAGTTAAGCGCTTTCCCGTTTTCTTAGAAACGAAGAGAGCGTCCTTGTCTACAAGATTCTGTAACGAAGCCCTGGCCGCCAGATAAGGCTCAAGAGCGCTGTGACAGGCGTCATTTAAATAGACAAGACGCTCCTTACCGCCTTTGCCGACGATTCGAATTGTATTGTCCCGAAAACTGGATAAATTGATCGAAATCAGTTCTGTGAGGCGCATTCCACAGTTTAAAAATAACGTTAGTATGCAATAATCCCGCTCATAAAAATCACTATGAATGTTTTGTAACAGCCGAACGCTCTCCTCAAGAGTCAAATATTTGGGAAGTACTTTTTTGGGTACACCGAGGGATATATTAGCCGTCGGGTCTGATTGTAAGCGGCCAACCTGATTGCACATATAATCAAAAAAACCGCGCAACGCAGACATTTTTCTGGATCGAGAACTAGAACCATTATGATTCATACTGGCAAAATCGAGAAAACTGAAAATGTCCGATTTACGAACGGTAGCAATCCGTTTGGTATCAATCGTGGTTAAATCAATGGACTCCGGTTTTGCGTCACGTGGAACAAGATCCCACTCATAAGCCATATAACGAAAAAAACTGCGCAGATCCAGATAATATCCGTTGATCGTACGCGGAGAACGCTGCTTTACAAAATCAAGATAATGCAGGTACTCAATAACATCATTCGGGATATCCAGATACGGCGCATGGCGTTCAGGATGGATGGTGTCGATATAACTGCTCATGCCCTCTCCTGTTCTTCGCTAAACTTATCTTTAGCGAAATATCATATACTTACTCAGTATACCCTGCGTTACCCGAAATGTCAAGGTCCATTATAGGCTTTGGTATTTGATGCAATATCGATATATCGACAAGTTCGACATCCTCTATGTTGTGATTGCTTCGCAGAGAATCCACAAGCACGTGGGCTGTATCCAGCGATGTGAAGACTGGAATGGAAAGTTCGGATGCTTTTCGACGAAGCCGCACGGAATCGCGGTGTGGATCTCTGCCATGTGGCGATGTGGAGATCACATAATCAACCAAACCGCTCTCCAATAGATCGACTATATTGGGATGCGCGCCACTTACGTTACGTACAGCTGAGCAAGGAATCATCTGTTGATTGAGATGATGCGCCGTTTTGGCAGTCGCATAGATCTTGTATCCGTAATCGTGCAATTTCCATGCAAGGTCTTCTACATTGCTTTTATCACTGTCTTTTACGGATATGATGACACAAGAATCCGGTCCCGGAACTTTGAATGGATAGCCGGCCCCAATGAGTCCTTTTATCATGGCTTCATGGAAAGTTGGCGCGATGCCCAGAACTTCTCCGGTGGATTTCATTTCCGGGCCTAGCATGGTATCAACACCGTGCAGCTTTTCAAAGCTGAAAACCGGTACCTTAACCGCTGTGTACTGACTTCTCCCCTGCTGCCACAAACCCGTTCCATATCCCATATCCCGTAATTTTTCACCCATTGTACAGCGCACGGCCAAATCAACCATCGGCACACCCGTCACCTTGCTAATGTAAGGTACTGTACGAGAGGATCTGGGATTTACTTCGATCACATAAACTTTTTCATTTTGTACTGCATACTGGGCATTCACCAATCCTACCACATGCAACTCCCTTGCAAATCGACCGGTATAATCGACCAATGTGTCGATAACAGTCTTGGATAGATCGAAAGGCGGATAGACACAGATGGAATCTCCTGAGTGTACGCCAGTGCGTTCGACTTGCTCCATAATTCCTGGTACCAGATACTCTTCCCCGTCACAGATGGCATCAACCTCGCATTCCACGCCAAGGATGTATTTATCCATCAGCACGGGATGAGACATATCTACATGCGATGTGATAACTTCCATATATTCTTCCACGTCGCCGGAGTTATAAGCAATTATCATGTTCTGCCCCCCTAGTACATAACTGGGGCGCATAAGCACAGGATACCCAAGTTCTTTTGCTGCAGCCAGTGCCTGTTCAAGCGTATATACGGTCCTTCCCTCGGCGCGTGGGATTCCACAGCGCTGCAACAGTTTGTCAAATCGACCTCGATCCTCCGCTTCATCGATAGAATCTGCCGGCGTGCCCAAGATAGGCAAACCGAATTCTTCCATATGCTTGGCAAGCTTTATTGAAGTTTGTCCGCCAAATTGAACTACACAACCGTCCGGTTTTTCTGTCTCGATAATGTGATCTACACTTTCCGGATTGAGAGGTTCAAAATAGAGCCTGTCACCGGTATCAAAATCCGTTGAGACGGTCTCGGGATTGTTGTTGATCAAAATGGTCTCATATCCATATTTCTTTAACGTCCAGACGGCATGTACCGAGCAGTAATCGAACTCAATTCCCTGGCCGATCCTAATGGGACCGGAACCGAACACCAGTATCTTTTTCTTCGCCTTCTCTTTATGTTGCTCAATAAACGCAAGCGCCTCATTCTCTTTATCCCATGAAGAATAAAAATACGGTGTGTGCGCAGAAAATTCTGCGGCACACGTGTCTACCATTTTAAACACAGCATGATCTGGTTTACAGGGAAGTTTGTCATTGCCAGATAAACGAAGAATCGTTGCGTCTAAAAAGCCCTGCTTTTTTGCGACATGATATAGTTCCTCGGTAAGCGGTTTTGTTTCCAACTCTACTTCTCTATCCGCAAGATTTTGCAGCTTATCCAAAAACCAATTGTCAATTTTGGTGGCCTCATGGATTTTCTCGTGCGGGATTCCTCTCTTTAGTGCCTCATATACGACGAACACGCGTTCAGAATCTTGTACCGAAAGCTTTGCAACAATATCATCATCGTTTCGTTCTTTTAGGTTGGGAAGCGTCAAGGTATCCATACCCAATTCAATAGAAGAGACGGATTTCATCATGGCATGCTCAAAGCTGTTGCCGATTGCCATAACTTCTCCGGTCGCCATCATTTGTGTTCCCAATGACTTATCTGCATAGACAAACTTATCAAAAGGCCATTTGGGAAACTTCACGACCACATAGTCGAGCGCCGGTTCAAAACATGCACATGTCTGACCTGTCACATCGTTCACAATTTCATCCAATGTGTATCCAAGTGCGATTTTCGTTGCCACTTTGGCAATCGGATAGCCGGTTGCCTTCGATGCCAGCGCGGAAGAGCGAGAAACACGTGGGTTCACCTCTATGACAGCATACTCAAAGCTGTCCGGTTTTAGGGCAAACTGGCAGTTACAGCCTCCTTCAATACCGAGTTCTGTTATGATATCTAACGCGGCCGTGCGAAGCATTTGATATTCGTGGTCAGAAAGGGTCTGGCTGGGGGCGACAACGATCGAATCACCGGTATGAATGCCCACGGGATCCATGTTTTCCATATTGCAGACAGTAATCACGTTGCCTTTTTTATCACGCATAACCTCATATTCTATTTCTTTCCAGCCGGAAATACATTTTTCGATCAGAACCTGATGTATCGGAGAAAGTCGCAGCCCATTGGTTCCGATTTCTCGCAGTTCCTCGGCGCTGTTGCAGATCCCTCCCCCGGTGCCGCCCATCGTGAACGCCGGCCTGACAATAACAGGGTAGCCGATCTCTTTGGCATATGTCAGAGCGCTCTGTATATCCTCTACAACCCGGGATGGTATGATAGGCTGATGCAACTTCTGCATCGTATTTTTAAAGAGTTGACGGTCTTCAGCGCGGTCGATTGTATCTGGACGACACGCCAGCAAACGAATGCCGTTGCGATCCAAAAAGCCGTTGCGAGCCAGTTCCATACTCAGATTGAGACCGATCTGTCCCCCCAAATTGGGTAAAATGGCGTCGGGTTTTTCTTTCTTGATAATCTGTTCCACAATCTCAGCGGTAAGGGGCTCAATATAAATGTGATCGGCGATATCCGGGTCTGTCATGATTGTGGCGGGGTTCGAATTGACGAGAACAGACTCAACGCCCTCTGCTTTGAGTGTACGGCAAGCTTGCGTGCCGGAATAGTCAAACTCTGCCGCTTGTCCGATAATAATTGGGCCGGAACCGATAACAAGAACCTTTTTTATGCTAGGATCTCTTGGCATGTTCAAATTGCCTCCCCGCTGCTCTTCCATCGCGTTGTGCTACGACGAACACTCGATAAGAAGCGGTCAAACAAAAACTCTGTATCTCGGGGACCTGCACTTGCTTCCGGGTGAAACTGTACGGTAAAACAGTTCCATTTTTCGTATGCAATCCCCTCGCAGGTTTTATCGTTCGCGTTCACATGGCTAACGGCACCCATGTCAATCGGAATGGTACTGCCCACGACAGCGTAGCCATGATTCTGGCATGTGATAAAAGTGCGATCCATTGCAAAATCGGTAACCGGTTGGTTGGTGCCACGATGCCCATACTTGAGCTTTTCGGTCACTGCTCCAGCGGCCAGAGCCACCAACTGATGTCCGAGGCAGATACCGAATGCGGGTATGCCGGCATCCAGCATCTCCCGGATGTTTGCAATGATCTCTGTGTTCTCTGCGGGGTCGCCCGGGCCGTTAGAGAGCATTAAACCATCCGCCTGAATGCGCCTCAGATCGGCCAGCGTTGAAGAAGATGGCAACACTGTCACACGGCAACCGCGTTTGCGCAAGCACCGCAAAATGTTGTTTTTGCTGCCTAAGTCGAGAAGGGCTATATGAAGGGCCTTATCCTCAAGCTCTGCCTGTGCGTGAAATTCATTCGCATGATAACGACTAATATCCTGTGGGATCACCGGAGAATAGGTAAACTCCTGTTTACAAGTAACGGCAGCAACTGCATCAGTAATCGCATAGGCTTGAATTTGGCCTAACAGCGATTCCAGCTTTTGGGAATTTGCTGTGTCCGTGGGGTCAAAATCAGTTGTTATCGCACCGTTCATAACACCGCTTTCCCGCAACGTACAAGTTAAAGCACGAGTGTCAATTCCTTCTATGCCGATCGTTTTATTCTCTGTTAAAAAATCGCTTAACGTTTTTGTGCTTCGAAAATTGCTGGGATTTTCACAAGCATCACGAACGATATATCCCTTTGCCCAGATCTTACCGCTCTCATAATCGTACTCGTTAAACCCGTAATTGCCTATCAATGGGTATGTCTGGGTAACGATTTGCCCGTAATAGCTGGGATCGGTTAAGGTTTCCTGAAAGCCGACCATACCCGTGGTGAACACAACTTCTCCGATTGTCGTTCCCTTCCACCCGATACTGCGTCCTTCAAATATTCTGCCGGATGCAAGAATGAGATATGCCTGCATGTATGTACGCCTCGCGATAAATTTTGCGTGAAATAACCATTTGTCTATTCTTTTAGGGTACGCCTTGCTCGATGCTCTGCATACCGATAATCCTCGTAGGGTTGTTTTATCGCTATGACTTTTACGTTTGAACTCTGGCGTGCTATCTTATTTTCATATGCACGTCAGGGATCTTCTCCTGAGCGCAACATCCATTATAAGGCGCAAAGTTCGGTTGTCAATAGAAAGAAATCTTGCCTCTCTTCTCCACGGCGTATTTGTCAATGCGGGGCGGAGAAGGAATGTGGAGGAAAATCGGTTGCACAACGTCTTGTAGCAGCGAAGCAAACGGAGTATAATAAGCCCCGGTTACCTTCTAGTGTACCTGTGCGTCAAAGTGAGCTACGCCCTGCCTTTTACAAAATACCATTGTAGCGCATATGGTATTGGTTTGCAACCACAGGTAGCTTTTGTACAGTCAAAGATACCCCGACCACTTTTCAGGGATCGAGGGAGTTGATTGCGCATTAAGATACGATTGGCTAAGCCAATATTGAACAAAAGATTCGTGATTCGTGCCATGGCAAATGGGTCACGGCCCTTTGAGCTGTCATAAATTGGGCAGTAGGGAGAAAATGGTCATGTCCTTCTGGGATCTGTTTTTTGTTGGAATTGGGCTTTCCATGGATGCATTTGCAGTTTCCGTGTGCAAGGGTTTGTCTGTGAAACACATCCAGGCAAAACACATCCTGCTGTGCGGGGTGTATTTTGGCGCTTTTCAGGCCCTGATGCCTACCATAGGTTATTTTTTGGGAAGCCGGTTCAGCCGCTGGATTATGCGCCTGGGAGGCTGGGTCGCCTTCGCCTTGCTGGGGTTAGTCGGCCTCAACATGATCCGCGAGAGTTTTGGCAAGTGTGAAGAACTGGATGATGACTTCCATGCAAAGGCGATGCTGCCGCTCGCCGTGGCGACCAGTATCGATGCGCTAGCGGTCGGTGTGAGTTTTGCCGCTGTTCGCGTTGATCTATTGCCTGCTGTCACTCTGATCGGCTGTACAACATGTGTGATCTCGTCGGTTGGCGTCGTCATTGGCGCCGTATTCGGCGCGCGTTACCGATCCCTTGCGGAGCGCGCAGGGGGTGCTGTGTTGATCCTGATCGGCATTAAAATTCTGCTGGAAAGCCTGGGCATGCTATAAAAAGCTTCGGTGGCTAAGAAGACTTGATGTACCGTGTTAACTGCCAATATCTCGGACCCTTTACAGCCAGCGGCATTTCGATTATAATTTTTTTAGACTTTACACTCTTAACGTGGATGTAATGGACACAAAAGAAACTGTTAAATCACGGAATTAAAGGCAGACAAACCAATACCGATAGAAACCGAGGGAACGTATGATTACCATCGCTGAACTCAAAACCCACCTGAAAGAGTATGAAAATGCAGTTCTTGATTTGCGCGATGCGCTTTCAATTGAAGCCAGTGAAAAGCGGTTGGCGGAGCTGGAGCACCAAATGACGAAGCCCGGTTTTTTTGAAGACCAGGAAGTTAGTCAAAAAGTTTATTCCGAAATGGGAGATCTCAAGGTCAAGCTGGATCGATACCGAAAACTTACCAATCAGTACCAAGATACCAGCCTTTTACTGGATATGATTGAGGAAGAAAACGACCCTGACCTAATTCCGGAAGCCGAGCAGGAAGTGAATTATGTCGGCAAAGCCATCGATGAACTTCAGCTGATGACAATACTCTGCGGCGAATATGACCATTCCAATGCAATCCTTACTTTTCACGCAGGCTCCGGCGGCACCGAGGCGCAGGACTGGGCAGAGATGTTGTATCGGATGTATAATCGCTGGGCGTCTGATCACGGCTACAAAGTGGAAGTTCTAGATATTTTGGATGGCGACGAAGCGGGGATCAAGTCTGCCTCCATAATGATAAAGGGCACAAACGCTTATGGCATGCTGAAAAGTGAACACGGTGTTCATCGTCTGGTTCGCATAAGTCCTTTTGATGCGAATGCGCGCCGACAGACCAGCTTTGCGAGCCTGGAGGTAATGCCGGAACTCGACAACAACATTCATGTTGATATCCGCCCAGAAGACATTGAAATGCAGGTTTACCGTTCATCCGGCGCCGGTGGACAGCACATCAACAAAACAAGTTCCGCTGTGCGCCTGATCCATAAACCCACTGGTATTGTGACGAGCTGCCAGACACAGCGCAGCCAGTTGCAAAACCGAGAATATGCCATGGAGATGCTCAAGGCTAAACTGTACCAAATTGCACTGCAACAGCACAAGGATAAGATTGAGGATATAAAAGGTGTTCAAAATGAGATTACCTGGGGACATCAAATTCGCAGTTACGTTTTCATGCCCTATACGCTGGTAAAAGACCATCGCACAGGGTATGAAAGCAGTAACGTACAGGCCGTAATGGATGGCGATCTGGACGGATTTATTTATGCATATCTAAAGGCTAGCTCCAAGGGAGAGTTGGTAGAAGTTTAAATCGCAACAAAAAACGTACATGACGGAATCATATACCCTGCCTGGATCTATATATAGAGTTGTTAAACTCGGCAACAGTTCATGTTTAAGTATGAATAGTCACGAACTGGCACGCAGCTACGCAGCAAGCCCTTCCCGTACTTCCAAATGAAATTACAAGTCGCCGTTTCCTATAACCCGCTCAGTCTCACATCGATTAACACTACATGAAACACTACAGGATTCTTGAAAGTCGCTTGATACCGCCTCCCATTGCGGGGTATAATGACAACGGTGGCTTATGCGAAATGCTTTCCATATAATCGTAGCTAAGGAAGGGGCGGCTGTATGGTAAAGAAAAAGATGCTTCCGATCGGGTATGACAGCTTTGAGGCGATACGAGGTGACGATTTTTATTACGCTGATAAAACCGGACTTATCAAGGAGCTGCTTGCCAGCAAACACAGGTCACCTTGTTCACCCGCCCGCGGCGCTTTGGTAAGTCCTTAAACATGAGCATGCTGGCGAGTTTTTTCTCGCTGGACGGGGACAGATCGATCTTTGAGGGGCTTGCGATTTCAAAAGAAAAAGAGCTCTGCGAGAGATACATGGACAAATACCCGGTGATTTTTCTAACGCTCAAGGGAATCGACGCGCAAAGTTATGATACAGCTCTTAGGCAGGCCGCGCGGCTCATCCGGCGCGCCGCGCTCAAAACCAATTCAAGCCTCGAGTTCGCCGTGCTGACCGGGTGCCTGCGTATCTCCAAAGAGAGCATCTTTACAGGGCTTAACAACCTGTCCGTCTATTCCGTAACAGACGAATCGTGAGGTGCAGGAGCTGCTCTCATACTATGGGCTGACAGACTGTTACGAAGAGATCAGGCGGTGGTATGACGGCTACCGGTTTGGTAGCAATGGTGTGTACTGCCCCTGGGATGTGTTAAACTACTGCGACCTGCTCCGCGCCAATCCTGAGAGAAAGCCGGAAAACTACTGGATCAACACAAGCGGCAACGACGTGATCAAGCGTTTTGTCGCCATGGCGGACGACAAGACAAGAGAGGAAATCGAAACGCTGGTGGCGGGCGGCACCATCGAGAAGGACATCCGCGAAGACCTGACCTACTCCGAGATCTACAATACCACGACAACATTGATATGTATGATGACTGTTTGGAAATCCACTCTCCCGGTGGGATGTATGAAGGGAAACCCATTCAGGAACTCGGACTTGAAGAAATTGATTCTGTACGAAGGAATCCGGTAATCGCCGATTTGTTCCACCGCATGAAATTTATGGAGCGTAGGGGAAGCGGCATCAGAAAAATATT
>CAZLMA010000010.1:0-54746 GCA_964560675.1 uncultured Subdoligranulum sp.
AGACAGACAGACAGACAGACAGACAGACAGACAGACAGACAGACAGACAGACAGTGGTGTAGATCTGTCTGTTTTGTGTGCTGCGTTTTTGCTTGATAAGGGCAATCCAAATATTCATAGTTTGAGAATACGGGCTCAATTTCCCACGAATGCATAAGGGGGAAATGGGCTCGTTTTTTTGCGCTTTTTTGACGGTTGCATAAGGATCTATTAGCAGATTGCCGCTATATTATGCGCTGCGGGGAGGAGTTAGGACTTTGGGCATAACCATGACCATTACTTCATTCTATTTTCTGCTCTTTTTTGCGATATCGCTTGGCATTTACTACCTGTTGCCGTTGCGTTGCCGCTGGGTGGCTTTACTGGTGTTCAGCGTGGTGTTCTTCCATTTCTCTGCGGTAGATTATACATTATTCTATGCCGTGGTGTGCGTCCTCGTGACGACTGTCGGTGCAAGGGGAATCGCCGGGGCAAGGGCGGAGGGAAATGAGAAGAAGGCCAAGATCTTCCTTGTTGTGGGGTTGGTTACCGACTTTGGTATCCTAGCGCTTTTAAAGTACTCAAACTTCTTCATCCGAAATGTAAACTTCGCGTTTCGGGTATTGGGTGGTTCTGACGGTCTGCCGTTGTCAAACCTTGTTGCGCCGCTCGGTATCAGCTTTTATACGTTTCAAGCGGCAGGTTACCTGATAGACGTATATTTGCAGGCATGTCCCGCGCAGCCGAACGTCATGAAAACAGCGCTTTTTGTTGGCTATTATCCACAGCTCACATCCGGGCCGATTGTCCGATACAATCAGATGAAAGATCAGCTCTATGTCGGGCATCGGTTTCATTCCCGGCAGATAGCGTTCGGTATGCAGCGGATGTTGTGGGGTTTCTTCAAGAAGCTCGTGATTTCGGAGAGGCTGGCGGTTGTGGTAAACACCATCTATGGCGACACGGCGACTTATGGTGGGTTTTATATTTGGATTGCGGCTGTATTTTTCCCCTTGCAGTTGTACACGGACTTTTCCGGATGCATGGACATTGTATCGGGTGCGTCTGAGTGCTATGGCATTCAGCTCCCGGACAATTTCAAGACGCCCTTTTTCTCACGTAGCGTGCAGGAATTCTGGCAGAGGTGGCATATCACGCTTGGCGGCTGGATGAGGGACTATGTCCTTTACCCGGTGCTTCATACAGAATTGTGGCGGAAGATGACAAGGTGGATCAAGGCGAAATGGGGCAGGAAAGCCGCGAAGCAAATCCCGAATATCTTGGGGATGCTGTGTGTATGGCTGTTGATGGGCATATGGCATGGGGGAACCTGGAGCTACATTTTCGGGAACGGGATATGGTACTGGCTCTGTATTACCTGCGCCATGTTGCTGGACCCTGTTTTCAAAAAGATGATTTCCCGGTTTTGCATCAATACCGAATGTTTTAGTTGGCATTTGTTCCAATCCCTGCGGGTTTACGGAATCGTGTGCATAGGGAACATGTTTTTCCGTATACAGGGCTTTCTGACGACTCTACATACAATTAAGGCCGGTTTGTTTCCCCATAATCCGGAAATCTTTTTTGATGGGTCTCTTTATGCGCTGGGACTTGACCAGAAGAATTTCGGTCTTCTGATGTTCTGCCTCCTGATTCTTCTCATTGTATCGATTCTGCAGCAGAAATACGGCAGCCTGCGGGACTTGATCGCGAAGCAGAATATCGTGTTTAGGTGGGTACTGTGGTATGCGCTGATTTTCGGAGTTTTGATCTTCGGCATGTATGGGCCGGGGTATAACCCAGCGGACTTCATCTATCAGGGATTCTGATTTTGCAAGGCGGCCCGGACGAAGTGTGCAGAGTATTGACGGTCGTGAAATCCGTCTGGACGGCAATCGAATCGGATCGGATGTAAGAAGGGTGGTGTGAGGATGTACACATTCAAAGAATTGCGAAAACACGCGAAAGACGATCCCGTCGGAAATCCCCGCCGTCTTGCCCTGCTTGGCAATGTGTCCACACAGTTTCTGGCAGTTGCCATCCGTGGCTATGCTTCGCTTCATCATTTCCCATTGCTCGTCTACGACGCGGACTATAACCAGATCGACGCACAGCTTTTGGATCCTTCGTCCGAGGTCTATGGGTTTTCTCCGGACAACATTCTCCTGTGGCTTTCCAGTGACAAGCTATATGAGGAATTTCTGGATCTTCCGATCGAGGAACGGCCAGGCTTTGCGGACAGCATCATAGCCAAACTCACGAACTATTGGGACCTCATCGGGCAAAACGCAAGGGCGGGCATCTTGCAAATGAACTTTACCGAGATCGATGACAAGGCTCTGGGCAATTATTCCTGCAAGGTAGATTCGACTTTTGCCTATCAGATCCGCAAACTCAATTACCGGCTCTCCGAGGCGATGGCAAGCAGAAGGGATGTCTACCCGATTGACCTTTTTTCCATCCAAATACGACTGGGTACCGATACGTTTTATGACGCGCCGTTGTATTACAATGCGAAGATGAGTGTTTCTCAGCGCGCCCTGCCCTATGTCTCGAAAGCGGTTGTGGACGTCCTCATGGCACTTTCCGGGAGACTCAAAAAATGCATCGTTTTGGATCTCGACAACACGATCTGGGGAGGGGTCATCGGCGATGACGGGATGGATCATATTGAGATCGGAGAGCTCGGCAGGGGGCATGTGTTCACAGACTTTCAGCGATGGCTGAAACAGCTTAAGGAATGTGGAGTGATCCTCTGCGTTTGCAGCAAAAACGAGGAGGATATCGCAAAGAAGCCCTTTGAGGAACATGATGAGATGGTTCTACGCCTCTCGGACATTGCCCTGTTCGTTGCGAACTGGGAGGACAAGGCCTCGAATATTCGTCTGATCCAGAAGACCTTGAATATCGGAATGGATACCATCGTATTCCTTGACGACAACGTGTTTGAGCGCAACCTTGTGCGGCAGAAGATTCCGGAGATCGAGGTTCCGGAGCTACCCGAAGATCCGGCCTTGTACCTCGGTTTTCTGCAAGGGCAAAATTATTTCGAGACGGCTTCTTTTACCGGAGCCGGTTCTGACAGGACGAAGCTCTATCAGGCGGAATTTGAGCGCGTGAAGCTGAGCACATCTTTTGAGTCTATCGATGATTATTTAGAGAGCCTTGAGATGGTTGGGGAGGCACGGGCGTTCGAGAAGTCGAAATATGCGAGGATCGCACAGCTCACCCAGCGTTCGAACCAGTTCAATCTGCGCACGGTGCGCTATTCAGAAGCGGACATCGAGGCAATTGCCAATGACCCGCGTTATGTGACGCTGTCCTACACCCTTCGCGATCGGTTTGGCGACCACGGCCTTGTAGGAGTTGTTATCATGGTGAAAAGATCCGCTGACGAGCTTTTCATCGACACCTGGCTCATGAGCTGCCGCGTGCTCAAGCGCGGGATGGAGGAATACATCGTCAACTGCCTGATGCGCGAGGCGAGGCGCGGCGAATTCAAAAGGGTGTACGGAGAATACATCCCGACAGCCAAAAACAGGATGGTGAAGGACATTTACAAAAAAATGGGATTCACGGAGTTATCAAAGGGCAACTACGTCATGGAAGTGGATCAATACGAGGAAAAGAAAATCCATATCAGGGAGGATGTTTCAGATGGAAAGAAATGAGATATTGGAGAAAGTAAACGAAATCGCAAGAGATGTTTTTGACAATGAGGACATCCTGATCGGGGAATCAACAGTCGCCGCAGAAGTGGAGGGCTGGGACAGCCTGTCGCACCTGAGTTTTATCGGTGACATTGAGGACGAGTTCGGGATACGCTTTACCCTGGCGGAAGTCACCGGGTCCAAAAACGTCGGAGAGCTTGTGGATGCGATTGTCAGGCATACCGGGGAAAAGTGATGAAAACCTCTGTGGGCCGGAGTTCCGGTATGAGGGTCGATAAAGATTGTGCGTGTTTCCCGATGATCACACGCACGGTAAGGACAGCTGTACCAGTGCGCTTCGTCACAATGGAAAAATACTTTCAGAACCCTTTGGGTTTCTGAAGTGTAGATTCGGAGGGAACTATGAGGATACTCTCTCTATCGAGCTTTGTCCCTGAACAAATTTGCGACACGGTGCGTTTTCTGGGGTATCAGGGGGATGCGGAGATTCCCCACTACTGCGGCTATGTGGCGGATTTTGTCACCCAGGTGAGAACTGACAATACCGTTGACGGCGCGGTGTTCCCACGATCCTGCGACAGCTGCCGGATTATCAGCAGCTACCTTGGCGAGACAGGTAAGTTTATCCACAGGATTCATATCCCGGCGCGGCAGGATGAGGCTGCGGTGGAGTACTTAGCGGGGGAACTCCGGGCTTACCGTGCGGCGGTCGAGGCACATTATGGCATCCGACTTGAAGATATGAAAGACAGAATCATAAAAATCAACGAACGAAACCATGGCATTCAGAGACTTTATGGCAAATTGGGGGATATCCGCTACGGCAAATACCTATGCGGGATACACAGGATGCTCTCTCAGCCTTTGTCGGAGCAGGTCATCCCGGAGGGCCTCGAGAAGTCCAAAAATGCTGCGGGGGGGGGCAAGAATGTTTATTTGGTAGGCTCAACTCTTTGTTCCGTTGACATATTGGAGACCATGGAAAAATGTGGGCTTGTGGTCGTTGGCGATAACCTTCCGGAATCCGGCAGGCTGGCGTGTACGCCGCCCTGCGCGACCACGGGGGACCTGTATCGAAACATCGCAGAAAGCATGCTGTCCAATCGTCTTTCCCCCACGCAGAATCATTTCAGGAAAATCCTGGAGCGCGACTTGGCGGAGATCAGGCAAAAAGAGGTTCGCGGGGTGATTTTCCTGACACAGAAATATTGCGAGCCGTATGACTACCTTTATTCCGTTTATGAGAAAAGGCTGGAATCGGCGGGAGTGCCCATCCTGAAAATATCGTTTCATCATTCTTTGGATCCCGGAAAAGCCGAGCTCCCTCTGGAGGCGTTCTCGGACACGATTTGAAGGAGGTGCACTATGGCGCAGCCGATGATAAAACTGCAGTCCGCTTTGCTGCGTGATTATTACCGATATTTCTCGAAATACGCCCATGGGAGATCGCCGGACAAAAAGGTTGCCTGGGTGACGTCCTTCACGCCGGTCGAAATTCTGGAGGCACTTGGGATTTACTATTGCTATCCGGAGAGTTATGCCGCGGTTATCGCTGCCAGTGGGATGGAACAGCAGTTTTTGAGCAAAAGCAGCCAACGATCTCTTTGCCTGGACTGCTGCTCCTATTCCTGCTGTATCGAGGGATGCCTTGCCCTGGCGGATGGGCCAAGGGGAACGCCACCGAAGCCCGATATTCTGATTGCCACGAACAACCAGTGCGATACTCTCCCGAACTGGTGGAACATTTTATCCGAGAGGTACGATGCTCCGCTCCTCGTCCTTGACTATCCGGGGGAAACGTTTGAGCGCGGACGTGCCCTTGCTTACGTGACGGCACAGCATAAGGATTTGATAGCGAAGCTGGAAAAACTGTCAGGCAACATTCTCGATGAAGAGGCTTTGGAGCAATGTGTCAATCACAGCCGGGATAGTATCCGCCAATGGGAGATCTTAGCGGGGAATCTCAAGAAAAAAGATGTGAAGCCGATGGTATTCTTTGACGATATTTCGTACCTGATCACGTCAAGATGCAAACCGAATACCGCAAAGCTCTACGAGATCTTAGGAGAGGAGCTTGCGAACGCCCCGGATGCCGATGGTGGCTTGATACCCATTTACTGGATCGGATATCCGCTTTGGTACCATTCTGACCGATACCTTTCTGAGTGCCTGGAGGGCTTCCGCGTATGCGGCTCGAATTACATCACTTGGTGGAATTTAGACTTTCGCGGTGAGGATGTGTTTGAACAGCTTTTCAACGCCTACAATTACACCTTCCTCAACCTTTCGCAGAAGACAAGAACCGAACGCCTAACGAGTTTAATCAAGGATTCTGGCGCAGCCTGTGCGGTGTCGCTGCGCAACAAAAGCTGCAAGTGCGACTTTGTCTCGGCAAGGGAGATTGGGATTGTGCAAACAGAGCTTGAAATGGACATGATTGACCGTGAATTTTTATCTCAGGAGAAAGCCAAGAGCCGGATCGGGCTTTTGAGAGATGCCATATGTTCACGATAGGGGTGGATGTAGGATCGACTTACACAAAGTACTGCGTGATGCAGGGTGGGGAGATCGAAAAGTTATTTTGCGAGAAAACGCCTGTCAGACAGCGAGAATACTTTCGAACGAGATCCAGGGAACTTCTGCTGGAATATCCCGGCGCAAGGATTGTGTCCTGTGGCTATGGGAAGGGCAACATCGAAACTGTGAAATGCGTGCATGAGCTGATATCCCTTTCAAAAGGCGCGTTTCGCATATGCCCGGAATCCGCCCTTGTGCTTGACGTCGGCGGCCAGGACACAAAGGTCATCCAGCAGGAGGAGGGTTCCTTAAAAGGGTTCTTCATCAACGACAAATGCGCCGCCGGGAGTGGAATTTTCCTGACAAATGTCTTGAGCATACTTAACAGGACTTTTGAATCGATCGATTTGACGGGCGCTGGGGAGCCGAAAGCCCATCTCTCGTCTGTTTGCGCTGTATTCGCACAGAGCGAGATCGTGGAGCTGTTGGCGCAGGATTTCCTTGACGTGGATGAAATCATAAAGGCGGCCATCTGGCAAATATTGAGAAAGGCCAGACCGCTCCTGGAGAAAGTCCCGGAGGGTGGGATCCTCCTGTCAGGCGGCCTCTGCGAGATACGGGGTATCTCGGAATTTGCCAGGCTTGCCCTAAGTCGGAACATCTGCGTGAACGAACGGAGCAGGTATCTCTCGGCAATTGGGGCGGCAATGGATTGAATTGTGGATTCTTTTGGGAGAGTATGGGATGAAAACGATAGGGAAATGGACTCTAAAATGCGTCTGCGCGATTATGCCGTTTATCATCTTGGGACACTGCATAAATCGCGATATGTTTGCGCTTGTAGATCCAAGTTATATTTGGAACCGCGAAAAGACAAATACGACACAGGAAAAGAAATACCGAGTGGTTGTGATTGGCGATTCCATGGCAAATGCATCTTACGTGCCGGAGGTTCTGTCGAGCGACACGATCAATTTGTCTCTTGGCGGCTCGACGCCAATGGAAAATTACTATACATTGCAGGATTGGCTTGCCCATAATTCGGCGCCGGATGTCTGTTACATCAGTTTTGATGATGGTCATTTCCTTGTTGCGAATTATTTTTGGACGGCAATGTGGGCTCATCGGTATAGCCTGAAGCAAGATGTTGAGATGCTCAAGGCGGCTGCTTTTTACCAAGAGCCATCCATTCTGGTAGAACAATCTCTATCTGACTTTATTTCCTCCCAGATGTATTTGCCGAGGACGTATATCACTTCGATTTGGGACACAAGCTTTTACAAAACTTACGAAACCAATTCTAATTTCATGCGGGTAGATGAGCTGCATGCCGGACACTATCTTGGCAGGGATTTGGGTGAATATGAAATCACCGATCCTATGATTTTTGATGAATTCCAGGTAAATCCTCTTTTTGATGAGTATTACAGGAAAATCATCGAACTGTGCCTTGAAAACGGCATCACCCCGCGCATTGTAAAGCTGCCTCTTCCTGACACCAGCGAATACACGGACAATTATAACAAAATGTTCTATGCGTATTATGACAGCTTACAGGCAGTGTATCCCTCGCTCACGGTGGATTGGGAAACAAAAACATACCCAAAGAATTTATTTACGGATACGAGACATATGAATGCTCATGGGGGCTTGCAGTTCAGTTTGGATCTCAAAGAGCGTCACCCTGAGGATTTTGCTACAACAGAGTCGGATGCCGGGCAAAACGCGGCAATTGACGATTCGATTCGCGAAGAAAATAAGATTGAATGGATCCTGAGATGGATTGCAGGAAGAGATTACACGGTGCTTTTCTATGACAAGCGGGGCGACTTTAAGGACGTGTACGCGAATCAGATCCAGGTTGACAGTGGTGTAGAGAGTTCTCAACTCATAAAAATTCCGGTAGAGGATACGACCAACATGATGGAAGAGGCAGTCGCAGCTGACAACGGAACTGACAACGCAATTCCAGTAACGGATACGGAACTGATTCCCGCCAGGAGAAACCCGGATGTGTGGGCGGTAACCGGTACAGGTAGGGCTGCGTTGCCCTTCTCCATATCGTCGGTGGAGGGTGGACTGTCGTTGCAACTGGAAGGCCAGGAGCCGCAGGCATGGGTAACGTCGTCGGACGATATGTTGGGAGTGGCGGTTGTAAATCATAGTAGCAATACAGTTGTGTGCATGAAAACTTTTGTATATGTGGACGGAGCATTACAGTTACTGGGATAGAGCTGTAAAGAACCTGTAGCATTTGGCAATCAAGTGCCACGTAACCAGGTCATGATGTCCAGTGGCAAGTTCATCCATTTCCTGTTTCGCCGCGCTCTGCCTGTCTTGTGTTTTTGGCATTGCCTTGGTATTGACGCCGCTTTGTGCATCGGTTTATAATAAAGCCCGGAACGACATCGCGTATGCCCTGTGTCGCCGGGCTTTATGTTCGAAATCGGGAAAGCTTAATGGGAGGCTGGCAATGACCCTTCTCGATTGTCAGGTTTTCGCCGCCATCGCGCGGGAAGGCACCTTTGCCAAAACGGCGGAGCAGCTGCACCTGACGCCCTCTGCCATCAGCCACGCGGTTGCCGGTATGGAGGCGGAGTGCGGCTTTCCGCTGTTCACCCGCACCAAGTCCGGTGTGACCTTGACCGCCGCCGCCCGAACGCTGATGCCTGCCGTTCAGCGGCTGCTGGGCAGCAACGAATCCTTAGAGCAATCCATTGCGCAGATCAACGGTATGCACAAGGGCGTTTTGTGCCTGGGTGTGTTCAACAGCGCCTGTGTCGCCTGGATGCCGCAGTTGCTGCCCGCTTACCACGCGGATTATCCCGGCATAGACCTCCAACTCTATCAGGGAAGCTATGCCGATATCGCCGGTTGGATAAAAAACGGCACGGCCGAGATTGGTCTGCTCTCGGATTCCTGCGCTACGGATCTGCAGTTTGAACCGCTCTATCTCGATCCGCTCGTCTGCGTTGCGCCGCGCGATTTTGAGCCCAAACGGCCGGGCATGATTCACGCGGAAGAGCTGCAGGGCATGCCTTTTGTCAGCCAGTTGACGGATACCGACGCCGATATCCAAAACTACCTCAAAAAGTACGATCTGGATGTTGACCCGCGCTGCTACGTCAGTGACGATCAATCGACGGTGGCGATGGTGGCATGCGGGCAGGGGCTTGCGATCATGCCCGAGCTCCTTCTAAAGGGCAGGCTGGGTCCGGGTGATCGTTGTCGGGTGCTAAGGCTGGAGCCGGTTTTCCACCGCGCCATCGGGCTTGCCTGCCTGGAACGCAAAAGTCTGTCGCCCGCCGCTAAGGAGTTCTGGCGACGCACACGCCGCTTTACAAAGGAATTGCAGTCGGCAGTTTGAGGCGGCCAAGCCGCAAAACTGTCTCGGCTGTTCTTTGCTGTGGATAGTTAGGCAGTTCGTACTGCCCGCTAGCAAGCGGATTTCGGTGTTATCTTTTTTTGTGAACATTTGCGTTTGCGCGTTGATTTTTCAATAAAGGACGGTTCCGGGCATGTCGGAAATTTCACAAACTCTTAAACAAGCGTTGAGCTATGTACAAAAACCCGGTCGATACACCGGCGGCGAGCCCGGCAGCACCTACAAAGACCCTGCCGCGGTGGATGTGCGCATGGCTTTTTGCTTTCCGGATACCTATGAGATCGGTATGTCCTTTTTGGGCATGAAAATCCTGTATGAATTGCTCAACGATCATCCGAACTGGTGGTGTGAGCGCTGCTTTATGCCTTGGGCGGACATGAAGCAGCAGATGGATCGCCTGGGGATTCCCCTCTATTGCCTTGAGAGCAAGGATCCCCTGACCGATATGGACATCGTCGGCTTTTCTCTGGAATACGAGCTCTGCTATACAAACGTCCTGGCTATGCTGCGCTTAGCGGGCATTCCGCTGCGCTCAGCCGACAGAGACGGGCGTTGGCCGCTTGTTATCGCGGGTGGCCCCTGCGTCTGCAACGCAGAGCCCGTTGCGGATTTTTTTGATGTGATGCAGCTGGGCGAGGGCGAGGAGATGCTGCAAAGTATCTGCGCGACCGTCGAGGCAGCCAAAAAACAGGCCTGGTCAAAGCAGCGCCTATTGGCCCAGCTCGCCTGTATCCCCGGTGTGTACGTGCCCTCTTTTTACGACGTCACGTATGAGCCGAACGGCTGCATACGCGCCGTAACGCCCAACCGTGCCGGTGTGCCTGCAAGGGTGACCAAGGCGATTGTACGGGACCTGGATGCCATACCCCCGCCGCGCAATTTTGTTACACCGATGGTAGGGGCGGTGCAGGATCGCGCCTGTGTGGAGGTGCTGCGCGGCTGCACCCGCGGCTGCCGCTTCTGCCAGGCGGGGCAGATCTATCGGCCTTTTCGCGAACGTTCTGCGCATGTAATCAGCGAGGGGGCCAGAACGCTTTGTGAAAATACCGGGTATGACGAACTCAGCCTTTCCAGCCTTTCCACCTCGGATCACTCTCACCTAGAGGAAATCCTGGACGAGGTGAACAGCTGGGCGCAAGAACAGCACGTAAGCCTCTCGCTGCCCTCCCTGCGCATGGACAACTTTTCCGCGAGCATGGCGGAAAAGACCACCCTCGTCCGCAAAAGCGGATTGACCTTCGCAGCGGAAGCGGGAACCCAGCGGTTGCGCGACGTCATCAACAAAAATGTCACCTGGGAGCAGATCGAGCGCACCTGCCGCATCGCGTTCCAAGAGGGATACACGGCGGTAAAACTCTACTTTATGATCGGCCTGCCCACCGAGACAATGGAGGACATCAAGGGGATCGCCGATACTTGTCAAAATGTTGTGGATCTCTATTACCACTGCGATCATCCCAAGGGGAAAAGCGTGCAGGTCACAGCGAGCGTTGCCAGCTTTGTTCCCAAGCCCCATACGCCGTTTGAATTTTGCGCCCAGGATCGCCGTGAAGTTTTGCAGGAAAAACAAAAGTACCTCGTCAGCTGCGTGCACTCGCGCAAGATTCGCATCCGTTACCATGACAGTGCGGTCAGTGTTTTAGAAGGGATCCTCGCGAAGGGGGATCGCAGGCTGTCCAAGGTGATCGAGACAGCGTTTGAAAACGGCGCTTTTTTGGATACCTGGGAAGAGTACTTTGATTTTAGCCGCTGGCAGGCGGCTTTCGCGGCCTGCGGACTGGATCCGGACTTTTATCACTATCGCACGCTTGACCCCACAGAAACAACACCCTGGGATCATATGGACGTGGGCGTTCGCAAGGAATTTCTGCTGCGCGAATACAAAAAGGCGATGCAAGGCGCCGTAACACTGCCCTGTCATCAACGGTGCTCCGCCTGCGGCGCCGACAAGTTATTGGGGAGGCCCTGCTTTGACTACGGTTCGCATCTTCTTTAAAAAGTGCGGTGAGGCCGCCTACATCTCGTTGCTAGACCTCCAGCGGGTTTTTCAGCGCCTGCTCAAACAGAGTGGCCTTCCCATTTGGTACACACAGGGGTTTAATCCGCACATCTATCTGTCGTTTTGCAATCCGCTCTCTCTGGGTCAGGAGAGCCTTTGCGAGAGTTTTGATGTAAAGACCCAGGAGCAAGTCGTCAACTGTTCGGTATGGCCCGGCGTTCTGCAGCCCTATATGCCGCGCGGCATCGATCTGTACAAAGCAGCGCCAGCTGTTCATAAGACAAACGAGATCTGTGCGGCGCGCTATGCGGTCACAATGCCCGCCGCTGCCGTGACCGTCCTGGACGCATACAACGCAGCCGAAACCGCTCCGGTTCAAAAGAAGACAAAGCGAGCCGAAAAAACAATCGATCTCAAAGCATTCCTTCCTTCGCTTGCGCCTGTGTGGCAGGATCAAAACTTGGTTGTCACGTTGACGCTTCCCTGCCAGGCGGATGGCGATAGCGTAAACCCCGCCCTTTTGCTTTCGTACCTGGGAGCGCTGGGCGAACAGCACGGCATTTCCATCGAGCCGTGGCAGTGCCGGATCCTTCGAACCGGTCTGCTTTTGCAGGACGGCCGAGATTTTTGTTGACAGATACTTGCATTTTTTACTTTTTTGTGTTATATAAATATTCGTTGGATGGAGTTTTTGTTGGAAGTGGGCCGCATGGTCCGCTTTCTTTGTTGTAAAGGGCCGATTGAGGTGTTAAGGAGCCACATGTATGGCGAAGAAAGGCAACACAGCGGGTGGACAGGCGGGTGCAGCCAAAAAGGTTGAAACGCTGGTCAGACCCGTAATCGAGGGGATGGGCTTGCGGCTGTGGGATGTCCGCCTTGAAAAAGAAGGGCCGGACTGGTATCTGCGCGTCTTAATCGATAGGGACACCCCGCTTGACACAGACACCTGCGAGAAAGTGAGCCGCGCGATTGACCCGATACTGGATAAAGCAGATCCGATCGCACAGCATTACTTTCTGGAAGTTGGCAGCCCGGGGCTGGGGCGAAGATTGACAAGACCGGAACACTTTGCCTGGCTCATGGGTCAAAAATGCACGGCCCGCCTGATCCGCCCCGACGAACAGGGGCGGCGTGAAGTGACCGGTCTTTTGCAGGGCCTTTCGGCACAAGACACCGTCACGCTGGCACAGCCGGATGGGCAGAGCACAACTTTCCCGCGCAAGAGCGCAAGTTACATAAAGCTGTGCGATGAAGAAGACCTTTTTGAATAATCGAAAATATTGGTTTGACCAGGGAGGATACCGGGAAAATGGCTAGCGCAAACAGCGATTTTTTTGAGGCTTTGGAAGCGCTTGAGAGAGAGCGCGGACTGCCTATGGAATATCTGATTGAGAAAATCAAGTCAGCGATCGTGATCGCAGTCAAAAAAGACTATAACGTCGACGATCAGAACGTCGTGGTGGAAATCAATCCCGACACGGGTACCTTCCGCGCCAGTTTGGTGCGCGAGATCGTGGAGGAAGTGACAAACCCCCGCACACAGATCAGCTTAGAGGATGCTAGGCGCACACGCAAAACCGCCAGCGTTGGCCAAAATCTTGTCACACCGCTTAAAACAAAAAGCATCGGGCGCATCGCAGCACAAAACGCCAAGCATGTGATTCGGCAGGGTCTGCGCGAGGGAGAGCGCGACCGCCAGTACACCGAAATGCAGTCCCGCGCCCACGAGATCGTTACGGGAACGGTGGTCTCTATTGAGCCGGAGCGCGGCAGCCTGGTCCTGGACCTGGGCAAGGGCGGCAGTGCGGTGCTGCCACGCAGCGAGCAGGTTCCCGGCGAAACTTACGCGGAAGGGGATATCGTGCAGGTCTATGTGGTCGATGTTCTCAATACAGAGCGCGGGCCCCGCATTACCATAAGCCGCACGCATCCCGGTCTTGTCAAGCGAATGTTTGAGCTGGAGGTGCCGGAAATTTCCGACGGCACTGTTGAGATCAAGGCGATCGCGCGGGAGGCCGGCGCGCGCACCAAAGTTGCCGTATACAGCAAGGATCCCAATGTCGATCCGCGCGGGGCCTGTATCGGCACGCACGGCGCGCGCATTGAGAAGATTGTCAGTGAGCTCAACGGAGAAAAAGTGGACGTGATTTTGTGGAATGAGGATATCACCAAGTTTATCTCCGAAGCGCTGTCACCCGCAAAAGTCGTCAAGGTCAAGCTGCTTCCCGGCGAACCAAAGAGCTGCGACGTCACGGTACCGGATCACCAGCTGAGCCTGGCGATCGGAAACCGCGGCCAGAATGTACGCCTCTGCGCCCATTTGACGGGGTACAATATCAACATACGCCCGGAATCCGGCTATTACGGCGAACAGGCGGACGAATAAATCATTCCTTGAGCCGAAAAGAGGAACCCTACTTGCAGCAAAAAACAAAAAAAATACCGATTCGGCGCTGCATCGGCTGCAATGCCCGAAGACCAAAGCGAGAACTGCTGCGTGTGGTGCGCAGCCCGCAAGGTGAGCTGTGCATCGACGCAACGGGGAAGAAATCCGGCCGTGGCGCCTACCTTTGCCCGGATACGGTCTGCCTTGCCAAGGCGCGAAAGGCAAAGCGCTTGGAGCGTACCTTTGAAGCCGAAATCCCTCCCGCTCTTTATGACAACTTGCAGCAGGAGATCGAAGCTGCGCAAAAATTGGCTGCGGAGCCTTTGCAAAGGGGGAGCGCACCGGATGCTTAAACAAGACCCGTTGATCGGCGCGCTGGGACTCGCGCGCAAAGCGGGCGCTTTGCTCTGGGGAGCCGAGCGGGTGGAACAGGCCGTCAAGAGCCGTAAAGCTGCCCTTGTGCTGCTGACCGCCGATGCGAGCCAACGCACCCGTTGCCGACTGGAGCGCCTCTGCAACAGAAATGTAGCCTGTTGTAACCTTGAGCTGCGCTCTGCGGATTTGGCAAAGCTCACCGCACGCCCGGCTGTCATTTTTGCCGTCACGGATCCAAATCTTGCTAAACTTTGCGGCAATTATCTCTCAGAAAAACCGATACCTCAAGGAGGAATCGCCCATGGAATTTAAGTATAAAATTGCGGATCTTTCCAAGGATTTCAATATTACCTTAAAAAGAGCGGCCGAGATCGTGAGCTCCTTTACGGGTCAACCGCGCAAACCGAGCGGTACGTTTGACGAAACCGAGGCAAACTACCTGGTGGAGGGGCTTTTGCGGGAATACGCCGTTCCGAGCTTAGAAGAATATCTTTCAAGTGGAAACGAGGCAACACCGGAACCTTCTGTTGCCGAAACCGTGATCGATGTTCCTGCGAAGACGCAGGACAAGTCTCCGGATGCGGAAGAACCGGCGCAAACGTCAGCGACAGAATCTACCAAACCCGCCGAAGCCGCAACCAACGCGAAGCCGGATGCCACAAAAGCACCCGTCAAAAAGGCGGAGAACCGCCGAACCGAAAACCGCCATGCCGAGAAGCATGCGGGAAAACGCGTGACGATGCAGCAGCTCGCGGCCGATTCCGGCATAAAGGAACCGGTCACGAAAACCGAGCAGGTGCAGGTTCGCCGTGCGCAAGTTCAGGTGGATACCCGCACCGTGGACGTCAACGTAGAGAAGTTCAGCGCCCGGTATGACGATCTCGCCGACAGCCGCAATATTCCCACTTCCCGCAAAAAGCAGGGCTCCCCTAATAAGCAAAAGCTCGGCAACCGAAACAAAAATCGAGGTCAGTTCCAGCGCCGGCGCGAGACCGAGGCGGAGCGCTTACAGCGCATTCAGCTTGAAAAAGCGCGCAATGCCCAGCTCAAGATCTCGATCCCTGACGAGATCACGGTCGGCGAGCTGGCGGCCAGGCTGAAAAAGAGCGCTGCCGAGGTCATCAAGAAGTTTATGATGATGGGCGAGATGCATGCCATCAACGATGTCGTAGACTTTGACACCGCCAGCCTTATCGCGGAGGAGTTCCATGCCAAGGTGGAGCACGAGGTTCATGTCTCGATCGAGGAGCGACTCTTTGTGCAGGACGAGGACGCCGCTGCGGACTTGATCACGCGGCCGCCCGTTGTGGTGGTGATGGGTCATGTCGACCACGGCAAGACCTCGATCCTGGATACGATCCGCAAAACGAACGTGACGGCAGGGGAGGCCGGCGGTATCACGCAGGCGATCGGGGCTTACCAGGTTACTGTCGGTGGCCATGTGATTACGTTTTTGGATACCCCCGGCCACGAGGCCTTTACCGCCATGCGCGCCCGCGGCGCCAACATGACGGATATTGCGGTTTTGGTCGTGGCGGCGGATGACGGCATCATGCCCCAAACCGTTGAATCCATCAACCACGCCAAGGCCGCCGGCGTCAAGCTGATCGTTGCCATCAACAAAATGGATAAGCCCACCGCTGACCCGGAGCGCGTAAAAGAGCAGCTGACCAAGTACGAAATTGTGCCGGAAGATTGGGGCGGCGATGTCGCCTGCATTCCGGTGTCCGCCGTTACCGGGATGGGCATCAGTGACTTGCTGGAGCGCATTGCCCTTGAGGCGGAGGTTATGGAGTTAAAGGCGAACCCCGCCCGCCGCGGCAAAGGCGCCGTTGTGGAGGCGCGGCTGGACAAAGGCCAGGGCCCCATCGCGACGCTCCTGGTGCAGAACGGTACCCTCCACAGAGGTGATTGCCTTATCGCCGGATCCGCTGTGGGGCGCGTGCGCACCATGCGCGATGATAAAGGCAGAGAGCTGGAGCAGGCGGGCCCCAGCACGCCGGTGGAGATCACGGGCCTTACCGAAGTTCCCCTTGCGGGTGAGCTGTTTGAGGCTGTGGAGGATGAGCGGCTGGCGCGCGAGCTGGCAGATCGCCGCATGGCGGAGGCAAAAGAGAAACAGTTTGCGAGTTATACCAAGGTCACGCTGGACAACCTGTTTGAGCGCATGGCCGCAAGCGATGTAAAAGAATTGCCCATTGTCGTCAAGGCCGATGTGCAGGGCAGCGCCGAGGCCGTCAAACAGAGCCTGGAAAAGATCTCCAACGACGAAGTTCGCGTCCGGGTCATCCACGCGGGGGTCGGCGCCATCTCCAAGAGCGATGTATCGCTGGCGGACGCCTCGCGCGCCATCATTATCGGGTTTAATGTTCGCCCGGATCCGATCGCCAAGGCCGAGGCGGATCAAGTCGGCGTCGAAATGCGCATGTACCGCGTCATCTACGATGCGATCAACGATGTTTCCGACGCCATGAAAGGCATGCTGGCGCCCAAAATTCGCGAAGTCGCGCTGGGCGAGGCGCAGGTGCGCATGGTCTACAAGATCTCCTCAGTCGGCACGGTGGCGGGCTGCCGCGTGACGAGCGGAAAGATAACACGCGACGCACTGCTGCGCTTGGTGCGCGACGGCATTGTCGTCTGCGAAGATTCCATCGCGTCGCTACGGCGCTTCAAGGACGATGTCAAAGAGGTCGCCGAGGGGTATGAGTGCGGCGTAACCCTTGCGAAGTATTCCGACATCAAAGAGGGCGACGTGTTTGAGTGCTTTAAGCTGGAAGAATACCGCGATTAAGCGCATTTGTCTGCCGGTCGCTGCCGCAGAAAGAATCCGAGAAAAGAAAACAAAAAGAAGAATGCCGAAACGACTTTAGCGGATTCGGCAACAGATCGCACCGCAGAATCGGAAGGGGGTTTGCATCATGCCCACCAAAAACCAGGGCCGAATGGCGCAGGATATGAAGCGGGAACTCATCGCCATCATCGGCGCCATGAAAGATCCGCGCCTTGCGCAAGGTTTGCTCACGGTTACCCGTCTGGAGGTGACTTCTGATCTGGACGTAGCGAAGGTGTACGTCAGCGTTTTGGGCAAACCAGACGACGGCGCGGCAGCGGTCGCGGTGCTCAACCGGGCTTCGGGCTATATCCGCACCGAGATATCCCGTCGCATGCACATTCGCAAAGCCCCACGCTATCTGTTCATGGTCGATGGCAATGCCGCCTATGCCGAACACATCAACAAGCTCATCCGGGATTTAGAACCCACCGAGGGAGAAACCCTACCGCAGTCACCGAACGGGGAAGATCGCCCGCGGACGGCGAACGCATAAGCCGGTTACGACATGGACCGACATGCTTTTGGACCGCCGCCGCTGCGTGGCAAAAAACGCAAGGAGACGACTTATGACCATATCGATTGATCGCAAAATCGCTTCCGAACGCCTGCAAAAGGCGGACGATGTTCTTATCCTGTGCCACAAAAACCCGGATGGGGATACAATCGGCTCCGCGGGGGCGCTCAGCCTTGCGCTTCGCGGTCAAAAAAAGGAAGTAGGGGTTCTTTGCAGCGACGCCATACCGGCCTTGTATGATTATATGCATATCCCGATTTTTGACGAAAGTTTTACGCCCTCCTTCGTTGTGGCGGTGGATGTAGCAGGTACGCAGCTGTTTGGTGCTGCCAAAGGCATCGCGCGGCATGCGGAAAATATTGACCTGTGCATCGACCATCACGCGTCCAATTCCGGTTACGCGTAC
Source organism: uncultured Subdoligranulum sp. (assembly GCA_964560675.1). Lineage (GTDB taxonomy): Bacteria > Bacillota > Clostridia > Oscillospirales > Ruminococcaceae > Gemmiger. The sequence goes on from CAZLMA010000010.1 coordinate 18,066, forward strand.
GAGACGCTGCTGGATGCCGCGGCCGCCTCTACCTGTGAAATCATGACCGATGTGATTGAGTTGATGGGTGTAAAGATAACGCCCGCCATTGCGGACTGTCTTTACACCGGCATCGCGACGGATACCGGTTCCTTCCGCTTTTCCAGCACCACAGCCGCTACGCACCGAACCGCCGCGCATCTGATGGATCTGGGCGCTAATGTTGCCTGGCTCCACCAGAGATTATTTGAAAATCGATCTCGCGCCCGCATAGTAGTCGAGCGCTATGCGCTGGAGACTCTGCAGTACTGCCTGGACGGTCGGTGCGCCATCGTGATGCTGACGAGAGATCAGATTGTCTCGTCCGGTGTAGCGGAGTCGGAACTGGAGGATCTCACCAGCCTGCCCGGTTCCATCGAGGGCGTCAAGGTGGGGCTGACGCTGCGTCAGCAGCAAGACGGCAGTTGGCGGATCAGTGTGCGCACGGACGGTTCAGTCGATGCCTGCTCCATTGCGCGGCGCATGGGCGGCGGCGGCCATCTGCGCGCCGCCGGCTGTGAGGTGAGCGGCAGCCTTGACTACGCCTGCCACGCCTTGGTGGACGAAGTCAAAAGAGCGCTGGACGCGGCGGATCCGAAAGCATCGCCCGCAAAAGGCGGAGCTTCCGGCCGCAAAGCGTAAAGCAGGGAATTTCAATGCCGATCGCCTGGGTTGCTGCCATCAGGCGTATCGGCATACCGTTATAAAGCGGGGAGCTTTTTATGTCCGCAAATTGTCCCAACGGGATCTTGTTGGTCGATAAGCCGGCGGGGTGGACGAGTTTCGATGTGTTAGCCAAGCTGCGCGGTGCGCTGCACACGCGGAAATTGGGCCATGCGGGCACTTTGGATCCGCCGGCGACCGGTCTGTTGGTGGTTTTTATCGGCCCCGCGACCGCCGCAGCTTTCCGCATGCCCGACAACCGCAAGACCTACGAGGCCCGCATCCGGTTCGGCATCCGCACAGATACCGGGGATAGCACCGGCACCGTGCTGGAAAAAAGCGAAAAGAGGGTGACGGCGCAGGATGTCTGCGCAGTGCTGCCCTCCTTTTTGGGTGAGCGGTTACAAAAGCCCCCGATGTACTCCGCCGTAAAAATTCAGGGTCGGCCGCTTTATAAGGCCGCGCGTGCCGGACAGGTGGTTGATCGCCCCGCGCGCCCCGTCACATTTTACGAACTTGTGTACTTGGGCGGTGACGAGAACACCTGCGCGGTGCGTGTTTGCTGCTCACAGGGTGCCTATATTCGCGTTCTTGCCGAAGAAATCGGGCAGGCACTGGGCGTCCCCGCCACGCTGGAAGCTTTGCGGCGCACGCGTTGCGGCGCATTCCGCTTACAGGATGCCCATACGCTGCCCCAGATCCTGGCATCGGCGCAGAGCGGGGAACTTTTCTCCTCGGGCTGGGTGCTGTGCACAGACAGAGCGTTTCTCACCCTTCCGCCCCTGGCGGTCGACGAAACCGTTTGCAAGCATCTCTTAAACGGTTGCCCAACCTACCGCTTCCCTGCCGGGGACGGCCGGTACCGCGTTTATGACGATGGCGGTTGTTTTCTCGGATTGGCAAGTGTTCAGAGCGGTTGTTTACAGGTCGAAAAAATTTTTTGTGAGCGAGGCTTGAACCCGGAATGCCCATGAACCTTCAATATCTGCTCGCTCCCGTTCCCGCGCGCAACTGTGCGGTAGCGCTGGGCTTTTTTGACGGTGTGCATCTCGGCCACCGCCGCGTTTTACAAGCCGCAGTCGCCTGGGCGCGAGAAAGGGGCTGCACGCCAGCGGCGTTTACGTTTTCTCTTCCTGCGGACAGTCGGCAAAAAGGTGTGCGCATTTTAACGCCGACACAAAAGCACGCGCGTATGCAGGCGCTGGGCATCCGGGAATGTGTAGAACCGCCCTTTGAAAGCTTTCGTTCCCTGTCGCCCGCCGCCTTTGTCGAAGAGATTCTCATCCGCTGCTTTGATGCGAGAGCCGTCTTTTGCGGCAGTGACTTTACCTTTGGCGCGCATGCTGTCGGTCGTGTCGATTTGCTGCAAGAACTCTGCGCCGCGCATCATATTGCGGTGCATGTGGTTCCGACGGCGAAATTCGCAGGACAAGACGTCTCCAGCACGCGCATTCGCGCGGCACTGGAGACGGGAAATATAAAAGATGCCAACGCGATGTTAGTCGAGCCCTATGCGCTGGACTGGACGGTTGTGCACGGCAAAGGCCTGGGATCCAGTCGCCTCGGTACCCCTACCATCAATCAACAATGCCCCGTTGGGGCGCTGTTGCCGTGCGAAGGCGTCTACCTGACGCGCATTGATTTGGGTGGCAAATGGCGCCCCGCAGCAACCGGTATCGGTCCTAGGCCCACAGTGGACGCGCCCGGCGCCGCGCCGAGCTGTGAGACCTATGTCCCGGAGTTTGCAGGTGATGTGTACGGCTGGAACCCGACGCTGGAATTCCATGCTTATTACGGCCCCGTGCGCAAGTATGACGATCTTGCGCAGCTGCGCGCCGTCATCCTGCAGGCCGGTGACGCGGCAAGGACCTACTTCTCTCAAAAAGCGCTATAGCGCATCATCCTGCGCCATCCGGCAAATTTGACGCGGAGTGGCCTCTAGCTTTTGGGTAAGCCTGTCGAACGCGTTCGGAACCTTGACCGTGGTAAAATATGCCTTGTTTTTTGTCTGCCCGTATGGTATACTTCCTTTGTTACCACGGCGCAGCTGCGGGCGTATGCCCGGATCTTACATGGGAACTCTTTGCTACCCGCCGCTTCGCCGCCGGCTTATTGTAAAAAAAGAGAGGATGACAAAATCATGAGCCAGAAATCCGCGATTGAAAAGCAGCCTGTCATTGCCAAAGCGGCCCTGCATGAGGGCGACACAGGCTCCCCGGAGGTTCAGGTTGCCCTGCTGACAGCGAGAATCAACCACCTTACGGAACATCTCAAGGCAAACCCGCATGACAACCACAGCCGTCGTGGGCTGTTCAAGATGGTCGGCCGCCGCCGCAACCTGCTCGCCTATCTGCAAAAGAAGGACATCAATCGCTACCGCAGCCTGATCGCCGAGTTGGGTTTGCGCAAATAAACCTGCATATCGGGCAGGGCCAAGCTATAGGCCTTGCCCCTCTTTGTACCCTTTACAAAAAGCTGTATAGATGCCTACAGGCAGGAAAAAATCAAAAAGGAGAACGCTATGCCACTTGAATTTTCTTCGCGCAAAGAAACATTCCCGAATTTTCAAACATTCAAAACGACTTTTGCCGGCCGCCCTTTTGTTGTAGAGACCGGCAAAATGTGCGGACTGTCCAACGCAAGCGCTATGATCCGTTACGGCGAAACTTGCGTGCTTTGCAACGTTGTCATGAGCCCAAAGCCGCGGGAAGGCGTTGATTTTTTCCCGCTCAGCGTTGAATTCGAAGAAAAACTCTACGCGGACGGCCGCATTCCCGGCAGCTTTATGCGCCGCGAGGGACGCCCCGGAGAGCATGCCATCCTCACCTCCCGCGTTGTGGATCGCCCGATTCGTCCGCTGTTCCCCCATGACATGCGCAACGATGTCTGCGTGACCATGACGGTGATGAGCCTGGATCCAGACTGTTCGCCGGAGATCGCCGGCATGAACGGAGCGAGCCTGTGTCTGGCTGTGTCCGATATCCCGTGGAATGGCCCCATCGCGGGGGTTTCCGTTGGTCTTATCGACGGCGAGATCGTCTTGAACCCCACCAAGCACCAGCGCGAGGTAAGCGATCTCAATTTGACGCTTGCCGCAAGCGAAGAAAAGATTGTCATGATCGAAGCTGCCGCCAACGAAGTGGATGAAGAGACCATGATGAGGGCGATCAAAACAGGTCACGCCGAGATCAAAAAGATGCTTGCCTTTATAAACGATATTGTCGCGCAGATCGGCAAACCCAAGGTGGAATTCACGCCGATGGAGCTAGATGCCGAGATGTTGGACGATGTTGAACAAAGGCACCTGGACGACTTCCGGGCTGCGATGGACACAGACGATAAAAATGTGCGGGACGCTGCCATTTTGCCTATTCTGGACGCCATTTCCGCCGAATACCCGGATCTCGATGCGGCCACGCTGGATATCATCAGTTACCAGATGCAAAAGAAAGTCGTGCGCGGCTGGCTGCTCAACGATGGCAAGCGCGTGGACGGACGCGGCATCAACGAGATCCGACCGCTCGCCGCGGAAGTCTCTGTACTGCCGCGCGCCCATGGTTCTGGTATGTTCACACGCGGGCAGACACAGGTGCTGACTGTCGCGACGCTGGGCAGTGTCAAAGATGCGCAGCTGATGGACGATTTGTCCGATGTGGAGCAAAAGCGCTATATTCATCACTATAACTTCCCGCCGTACTCTGTCGGTGAGGCGCGCGCGCCGCGCAGCCCGGGTCGGCGCGAGATCGGGCACGGCAATTTGGCGGAGCGCGCGCTCGTTCCCGTTTTGCCCGATATGACAGAATTCCCCTACACCATTAGGCTTGTGTCAGAAGTGTTGTCTTCAAACGGTTCCACCTCCCAGGCCTCTATCTGCGGTTCCACCCTCGCGCTTATGGACGCCGGTGTGCCCATCAAGGCGCCGGTGGCAGGCATCTCCTGCGGCCTTATCACCGACGGTGACCCCGCGCACGGCGGAAAATGGATGACGATGCTGGACATCCAGGGCGTCGAAGACTTTCACGGAGACATGGATTTTAAGGTCGGCGGAACACGCCGCGGCATTACGGCGATCCAGATGGACATCAAGGTAGACGGCCTCACCTACGAGATTATCGAGGAAGCGTTCGAAAAGTGCCGCAAGGGCAGGTTGTACATCTTAGACGAGATCATCAAGCCCGTCATAGCCGCGCCGCGTCCCGAGCTCTCAAAATACGCGCCCAAGATGTTCAGCATGCAGATCCCGGTCGACAAGATCAAAGATGTTATCGGCAAAGGCGGCAAAGTTGTACAGGATTTGTGTGCCACCTATGACTGCAAGATCGATATTGAAGAGGATGGCCATATTTATATTTCCGCCATCGACGCGGACAATGCGCGGGGCGCTATCGAGACCATCAAGACCATCGTCGAAGATCCGGAGATCGGCGCGATCTACAAAGGCCGTGTTACCCGGCTGATGAATTTCGGTGCCTTTGTAGAAATCGCGCCCGGCAAAGAGGGGCTTGTGCATATCTCCAAGTTGGAGGATCACCGCGTGGAGCGCGTAGAAGACGTCGTCGCCGTCGGGGATCCTATCATTGTCATGGTGACCGACATCGACCAACAGGGACGTATCAATTTGTCCCGCAAGGATGCGCTTGCAAAAATCGCCAAAAAGCGTGACGCGCGCAGATAATCCGGTAATAATAGAGCGCCGCGACGGCGCCAAGTATATCAGGAACCCGTGAGGATTTCTCGCGCCAGGCAAAAGCCCAGCAGCCTGTTTTCAGCAGTTCCTTCCAAACAGTTGCCGGTGCTTGGTATCAACAGATCTATAGGACAAAACGCAAAGGAGGATTTCAGTGAATATCACGAAAGATGTTGGCTATGTCGGCGTCAATGACCATAAAATTGACCTCTTCGAGGGCCAATATGTGGTACCCAACGGCATGGCATACAATTCTTACGTTATCCGGGACAGCAAAGTGGCGGTCATGGATACCGTGGATCAGAACTTTACCCACGAGTGGCTCGACAATCTGGAATCCGCGCTGGGTGGGCGCAAGCCAGATTATCTCGTCGTGCAGCACATGGAACCCGACCACTCCGCCAACATCAAAAATTTTGCAAAGACCTACCCGCAGGCGAAGATTGTTTCCAGCGCCAAGGCCTTTGTGATGATGGAGCAGTTCTTCGGAACGGATTTTTCCGACCGCCAGATTGTGGTCGGCGAGGGCGACACACTGTGCCTGGGCAAACACACGCTGCACTTCATCACCGCGCCGATGGTTCACTGGCCGGAAGTCATCATGACATACGATGACGCCGATAAGATTCTCTTTTCGGCGGACGGCTTCGGCAAATTCGGTGCACTGGACGCGGACGAAGACTGGGCCTGTGAGGCGCGACGCTACTATATTGGCATTGTGGGAAAATACGGCGCGCAGGTACAAAACGTCCTCAAAAAAGCGGCGGGCCTCGATATCGCCATGATCTGCCCGCTTCACGGTCCCATCTTGACAGAGAATCTCGGCTACTACCTCAACTTGTACAACACCTGGTCGAGCTACGGCGTAGAGAGCGACGGCATCGTGATCGCCTACACCTCGGTGTACGGCCACACCAAAGCGGCCGTAGAAAAACTAGCCGCCAAACTCAGTGCGCTGGGCTGCCCTAAGGTAGTTGTCAACGATCTCGCGCGCTGCGATATGGCGGAAGCCGTCGAGGACGCCTTCCGGTACGGCAAGCTCGTTTTGGCCACCACGACCTACAACGCTGACATCTTCCCCTTCATGCGGGAATTTATCGAGCATTTAACAGAGCGCAATTTCCGCAACCGCACTGTCGCCTTTATAGAGAACGGCAGCTGGGCGCCAATGGCCGCGCGTACCATGAAAAAGATGTTGGAGCCCTGCAAAAATTTGACGCTTGTAGAACCCACCGTCACCATCAAGGGTGCGCTCAATGACGAGAGCGGCGCGAAGCTCGATGGGCTAGCCGAGGCCTTGTGCGGCGATTATGTCGCGCGCGCCGGCGGCGTGACCGTCGATAAACAGGACGCGAAGGCGATGTTCAACATCGGCTACGGCCTGTATGTTGTCACCTGTAACGACGGCAAAAAGGACAATGGTCTGATCGTGAACACGGTCAGTCAGGTCACAAGCACGCCGAACCAGGTCGCTGTGGTAATCAACAAGCAAAACTACAGCCATCATATCATTCAGCGCACCGGCGTGCTGAATATCAATTGTCTTTCCACGCAAGCACCGTTCAGTGTATTTGAGAACTTCGGCTTCCAAAGCGGACGCACTGTCGATAAGTTTGCCGGTTGGGACGAACTGCCCCGCTCCGACAATGGCCTTATCTTCTTGCCGCGCTACATCAACAGCTTCATCTCGCTCAAGGTTACCCAGTACCTGGATCTGGGCACCCACGGCATGTTCATTTGCGATGTGACGGAGGCGCGCGTTATCTCCAAAGACGAGACCATGACGTACAATTACTACCAGCAGAATGTCAAACCCAAGCCCCAGACCGAGGGTAAAACCGGTTGGGTGTGCAAGATCTGTGGTTATATTTACGAGGGCGAGACCCTCCCGGATGATTTTATCTGTCCGCTGTGCAAGCACGGCGCCGCCGACTTTGAAAAGATCGGCGGGTAAGCGCTGTTTAGCTTAAACAAACGGCATGCCATAGGCTTTAAATCATCATCGCAGGATCCTTTTTAAGGCGTAAATTGCAGCAAAAAACAAATGCCCCGACGAGACCGAGACGGATCTCGCCGGGGTATTCGTGTAGGAAAATTTTCTCCGACAACGCAAAGTCGGGTGCGGTGGTGGTACGCCCCCTATGACCGGCGCCGAAATCCCCTTTGCGCTCAAACCGATAGGCTCATGCTGCTTTTCTCTGTCGCCAGGCGGTTTTGCAGCGCTTTATGCAAGGTGCAGAAGTCTTCCAGCGTCAGTTGTTCCGGTCTTGCTTGCTCAGGAAGGCCGGCATCGCAGAGCGCTGCCGAAACCTGCTGCTTGGGCAGATGCAAACCGTCGGAGATTCCGTTGGTGGCGATTTTGCGGCGCTGCGAAAAAGCGGCGCGAATCAGGCGGAAGAACGACGCTTCCTCTTCCTTTGGCACCGCAACAGGCGGGTGATCGCGCGGCAAAAGCCGGATCACGGTGCTCATAACGTCTGGCTGCGGCATAAAGCTGCCCGGTTGTACGGTGAACAGCCGCTCTGCCTGTGCATAGTAGGCAACTGCGTAACTTACTGCTCCGGCCTGCCGTGTACCAGGCGGTGCGCACAGCCGCTGGGCCGCCTCCTTTTGAACCATTACCGTAATGTTGCCGACAGGCAACCGTGCTTCCAACAGTTTCATCAGCAGGGGCGTGGTGACCTGATAGGGCAGGTTGGCACAGACCGCCGCGGGACGCTCGCCGATTTGCGCGCGCAGCACAGCGGCCAAATCCATTTTGAGCGCGTCCCCCTGTAAAAGTACAAAGTTTTCATATCCGGCCATTGTCTCTTGCAGGACAGGACCCAGCCGCCGATCGATCTCTATAGCCACCACCCTGCCCGCCGCGCTGCAGAGCGCGCGTGACAAAGTGCCGATGCCGGGCCCGATTTCCAAAACGCCCCAGTCTTTGCCGCCGACCGCTGCCTGTGCCATGCGCGGGCAAACGCTGGGATTTATCAGAAAATTCTGCCCGAGTCGCTTTGAAAACGTAAAGCCGTACCGCCGGCAAATATCCCGGATGACCGCGCGATTCGTCAGATCGGCGATGTGGTTAGGGGGCATGGGTCTCGCCCGCCTCGCTGCCGGGATCGTTTGCGCCGGTTTCGCCCTCGCCGGCGCCTTCGCCGCTCTGTGCAGCGTTGGAATTGCTCAACAGGGCGGTTAGTGTGGCGTGTGCCCGCTGGATCTGCGGGTCGGAATCTACTGTAAAATCGTAATAGGCTGCGATTTCATCGGGTGTCAGGGCGGCTTCAACATCCGGCGAAAGGCCGATGCCATCCCAGCTTTCTCCCTCGTTATCCAGCATAATTCCGACCGTGACCACCAGTGCGCTGCCATCCGATAAGCTCTGCGGATCACCTAAAATAGCGCCATTCCCGGCCGTGTTGTTGCCGACCAGGATCGCGCCGCCCATCTTTTTCAGGGCATTCGCAAACAATTCCGCACTTCCCGCCGTTGAACCGTTGACAAGGCAGACCATCGGCACGTTAATTTCCTGTTCGTCCGTGATGCGCAAGTTGGTAGTCGTACCATCTTTTGCCTGGCTCTGCGCGATGACACCGCCGATCACGCAGCGATCGGCGCACACAAGGGCCGCATTGAGATTGGTCCCCGGATTATCGCGCAGATCAAACACGATACCGGATGCGCCCTGCTGCAGCAAACTGTCCACAGCGGAGCGAAACTCCGCGCCGGTATTGACAGAAAAATCATCGACACGCAGATAGCCGCAGCCGTCCTCCAGAAGCTGCGCAAAGACGGTGGTGACGGTGTAATTGGCGCGGATCAGGTCAAGCGTCATTTCTTGCCGATCCGGCGTCAAATAGCCCAGAGTTACAGAGGATCCCTCCTCGCCCAGCAGCGCAGAAGTGATGGAAGCGGTGTCGGAAAGGCTGCGCACGCCGATCTCTCCGATGGCGGTGATGTACCCTCCAACTTGCAACTGCGTCTCGCTGGCGGGGCTGTTCGCATAGATGCGGATAATGCGTCCATAGCCCGAGGAGGTGTCTTTTACAACCGCGACGCCGATGCCCATCAGATCACCGCTTTCCAGACCCAGTCGCTCCGCGTTGGCGCGCGCGGTATAGTAGCGGGCGTACCGGTCACTGATCCCTTGCATGTACCCGTAGCCGATCATATCATTTAAGGTGTCGTCATTGATGGGAAAGTAGGCGTTGGCACGCACATAACGATCCACCTCTGAAAGTTTGTTGTACATTCGCTCCTTATCGTTTACGCTGGACACAGTGTTGTTAAAACGCCGCATCGCGTAAGACATGGTCACGCTGAACGTAACCGCCGAGGTGATCAGGGCGATCGCGATCACTACGCTCCAACTGACTGCTTTTCTCATCGATGAAACGCTCCTTCTGATAAGGCAACGGCCCCGCGGCAGATCGGCAGCCGTGCGGGGCCATGGTTACAAACATTTATGCCGCCATCGAAAGCAGGACGGTGGCCGCCAAGCCCAAAACCATCAAGGCGGCGATGACCACGCATCCAATGCGCGCGGGCAGTTTGGACTTGGGTGGTTTCATGGCAAAGAAAATCTCCTAACCGCAGGGTCTGTTTGCAATAAAGGCAGGCCACCTAGAAAAACCGAAACCGGATGCCCTGCAAAGCTTTCGTTCCCATCAGGGAAGCGGCACATAATCCAGCGGGTCTACGCGCGTACCGTCAATTTTCATCTCCAGATGCAGATGATTGCCTGTGCTGTAGCCAGTAGAGCCGACATACCCGATGCACTGTCCCTTTACTACCGTCTGCCCCTCGCTGACAAGGGGCGTCGAAATCATATGGGCATAAAGCGTAGAGAATTCGCGGCCCTGATCGTCCTTGCCGTGCAGAATTTGCACATAATTGCCGTAACTTGCCGTAGGGTGATCGTGCCATCCGGCTGCGGTTACAATGCCGTCCGCCACAGCATAGATGGGCGTGTTCGCGGGGGCGGCAATATCGTGTCCCAAATGGCCACCTTCCCCGAAATCGGTCGTAAGGCGTGTGTATTTTTGCAGCGGGATGCCGAAATCCAGTGAGCAATGCAAGGTGGGCGAGCTGTATTTTGCGTTTTGCGCCTCTAAGTAGGCGTTTAAGGCGTTGGCGGCCTCCTGGAAGGCTTTCTCTAACGCTTCCTGTTCGGCATGCTGGCTCTCCAGCGTCTGTACGCCTTCGGCAATCTCTCCATCCAATGCGTCTATGTATTGATCCAACTCGTCCCATTTGGAGCCGAGCTGATTTTGCTGGCCCTGTAAAAGCATCTGGTTAGACTCGTACTCTGCCTTGACGCTTTCCAGTTCCGCCTTGGAATCTTCCAAGTCCTCTTTGGCGGCGTTCAGCTCCGCGCGCTGCGCTTCCAGTTCATCACAAATCTCGTTGTCGCGCTCCGCCATGTCCGACATCGCCTGGCTGAAGGTGAGGAGCTCATACAAATTCGTCACACTGGAGAGCAGTGCGATGGCGCCTCCCTCGTTGAGCATTTGCATGGAGGCCATGCGCTGCTTAAAACCGGTCCAGCGCTCGTCAAATTCGGCTTGCTTATGGTCGATCTCCCGCTGCTTTTGTTCGATTTCCCGCTGCTTCTCCTCAATTTGCCGCTGCTTTTCCTGGATTTTCGCGGTGATAATATCGACCTGTTCCGTCAATACGCCGATCTGGGTACCGATCTGTTTCTGTGCTTCCAGCTGGTTCTCCCGGTTCGCCTTGTTGTCTTCGATGTTCTGCTCGGTATCTTTGATGTCGTCTTTAATTTTGTCGAGCTTATCCTGTGCGTCCTGGTATTTATCGCGCAGCTCCGAGAGTTCTTTGTCTTCTTCCTCCGAAGGCTTCTCTTCTTCTTCCGTCGGTTCTTTGTTTTCCTCTGCGGGTTCCTCGCCTTGTGCGGCGACCCCGTTGTCCTCTTGTGCGGGTTCCTGGGTTGCCTGTGTCGCAGAAGCGCCAGGCAAAAGGCTCACGGCGAGCGCTGCGGCAAGTGCCAGCGCCGCGGCGCGCCTGCCCAGGTGCGCAGGCAAATTTCGGCTTGATAGTACGGATTCTCTGACGGTAGACTCGTTATGATACATTTTCTTATGCGCCGCCTTTCTGTTTGAATCGGGTCCTAGCACAAAGAATAGGAAAGAATACCAACCAAGGTCACAAATTTCTATAATAGGCTTCTTAACGCGTTACACCGCACGCGATGGATGTGCACATTACACGCGCAGATGCTTGCGAATGCTGGTGGCGGTGCCGATGCCGCAGAGCACAAAGCCGAAAATGACAAAGCTGATTACAATAAAGTACCATATTTCGTTAAGCGGCACAAGCGTGTTGCCAAACAGATCCGAGAGAATGGTGGGATGCTCTGAATACCAGATTTCTACGAAATAGTATGCGCCGCACACAATGCCGGAGGCTACGGCGGCGGAGATCAGCCCGGAGGTTGTTCCCTCCACAAAGAACGGGAAGCGGATAAAACCGTTGGTGGCGCCGACCAGCTTCATGATGCCGATCTCCCGCCGGCGCGCGTAGGCGGTCAGCCGGATGGTGTTGTGGATCACGATCATACTGACAAGCCCCAGTACGGCGACAAGACCGTAACTTCCGTATGTGATCGCCTTTTGCAGCGATAAAAACAGACGCTGCACAGAGGTCGGCGCCTTGACGCTGACGACATGGGCAATGCTGTTTAGCTGCGCGGCGACGGCGTCCATGTCCTCAATGTTTTCCAAAACCACCTGGTAAGAAGGGTGAAAGGGATTGTCCTGTGCAAATACCTCCTGCATGTTGACGTTGCCCTCTAGCATGTCGCTGTAATTGTCCAAAAAATCCTCCGGGGAGCTGTATGTGACGTCCGCAACACCGGGGATGGCGCAAATCGCGTCGTAAATGGCAACTTCCTGCTCTTCACTGAGATCTCTCTCCAAAAACGCGACGATATAGTTCTGATCGCCCAGGTAGGCAACCATGGAATCGATGTTGATGCCGAATAAAAAAGCCGTTCCGATCAAAATCATGCAGACCGTCAACACACCCATCGAGGCAAATGTCATCAGGCGGTTTGCCTTCATGTTGTGCAGCCCCTGCCCGACCAAATAGACAAAACTGGAAAAACGCATCATAACGGCATACCCCCTTAGCGGACGTGCAGTGGTTCGCCATAGTACGTAGCGCCGACGTAACCGGTTGTATCGGGGTTCCAAGCGGCTGCTACCCGCGGATCGGACGTATCGGCAACCACATGCCCGTGCGCTAGGGTGACGACACGGTTGCGATAACGCGCCGCCAGATCCTTTACCAGTTCATGCTCATGCGTAACAACCACCACGGTGATCTTCACCTTGTTGATGGCCTCAAACAGCTGCATGATGTCAAGGCTCAGTTCCGGGTCAATGTTTCCTGTCGGCTCGTCCGCTATGATGATTTTTGGCCCGTGTGCGAGCGCCCTTGCAACCGCCACACGCTGCTGCTCCCCGCCGGATAGCTCGTCCGGCAGGCGATCCATCTTGTCCTCTAGGCCGACGAGACTTAATGCAAACGGAACGCGCTTGCGGATGGTTTTGGTGGCGATGTTCGTCACGCGCATGGCGAAAGCAACGTTTTCATATACCGTCATGGTGGGGATCAGGCGGAAGTCCTGGAAGACAACACCCAGTTCGCGGCGCAGGTAAGGAATCTTACCACGGCGTATTTTAGAGAGATCCTGCCCGTCAATGATGATCTTGCCCTTGCCTTTGTCCGGCAGTTCCTCCATCATAATCAGCTTGATAAAGGTGGATTTTCCCGCGCCGGAATGGCCCTCTACAAAAACAAATTCGCCCTCATTGATTTTTAGGTTGACATCTTCAAGGGCGACATTTTCCTCACCGTGTGTCTCGTAGGTTTTGTAGATATGCTGAAATTCGATCATATCATTCTCCCGACCGGTAGCGTATCCTGCGTCATGCCCGTTTTGGGTGGCACTCTGTGCATCAAAGTCTTCGAATTCTTCTGCTTATTTTGTGGGAACAGAATGGCATAAATTTGCTCAGTATTTTACCATAAGTCGGATTTAGAGTCAAGCTTTTTTTACGGCAGTTTTGCCAATACCCGCACAAAAGAACGCTGAGATATGCGCTTTTTGCGCAACGGATGGGCGGGCGAACGCTGACAATCACGTTGACAAGGTATTGGCAAGACGGTATAATTGGTACACCGTTTTGGATTTTCGTGACAAGTCGCGCGCTAAAAGGACCCCTTGCCCGCGGAGCTTGCCTTTTTGATAAAGTTGAGAGATAGGCGAATCGATGCAGGAAAATAACAGAAACGCGCCGCATGCCGTGCGCATGACGGGCGGTGCCATAAAAACAACGCTGCGGCGCACGGGGCATTCCGGTAGTGTGCCCCGCAGGTTGAATGTCAAGAAGCAGCGCCGCGTACGCCCCGCTGTGGAAACGGATGCCCCCGCAATCCCGATGCATATCTGCCCACTTGGCGGCTTGGGCGAAGTCGGCAAAAATATGACGCTGTATGAGTGTCAGGGCGACATGATTTTGGTTGATTGCGGTATGGAATTCCCAGATACCGATATGTTCGGCATCGACATGGTGATCCCGGATTTTTCCTTTGTTTTGGAACATACCGCACAGATCAAGGGCCTGTTCATCACGCACGGTCACGAGGATCACATCGGTAGTTTGCCCTACCTATTGGATCACTTTAATGTCCCGATTTATGCCGCAAGGCTAACCATCGGCCTCATCCGCAATAAATTGGAAGAACATGGCCTGGCCGATTCCGCCCGCTTCCACGAGATCCGCCCCCGGCAAAAGGTTCAACTGGGCTGTTTTACCGTGGAGCCGATCCATGTCAACCACTCTATTCCGGATTCACTGGCTTTTGCCATTGACTGCCCGGCAGGGATTGTGCTGCATACGGGTGACTTTAAGGTGGATTACACGCCGCTGTCCGGTGATGCCGTGACGGATCTCTCCACCATCGCCGCATACGGTCGCCGCGGCGTGTTGGCGCTGCTCTCTGATTCCACCAACGCGGAGCGTCCCGGCTTTACCGCCACAGAGCAGACGGTGGCGGACAGTGTCAGATCTCTGTTTGAAAAAGCGCGCGACAAACGCATCATTGTGGCGACGTTTGCCTCCAATATTTACCGCGTGCAGCAAATTGTGGATCTGGCGATTGAATACAATCGCAAAGTGGTTGTCGACGGGCGCAGCATGGTTTCTAATACCGAGATGGCGCGCGAATTGGGCTACCTGCATGCTCCGGAAGAGGTACGCATCCCGATCGAAGATGTCAACAGGTATCCGCCCGAAAAAGTGGTCATTATTACCACCGGCAGTCAGGGCGAGCCGCTCTCCGCGTTATCGCGTATGGCGCAGGCAAACCACCGCAATGTCAAGGTCGGACCCGAAGATTTCATCATTATCTCGGCGCGCCCCATCCCAGGCAACGAGAAAACGGTTACAAAAGTCGTAAACGGACTGTTGGCACTGGGCGCCGAGGTCATCTACGAGAACATGTACGATACCCATGTTTCCGGCCATGCCTGCCAAGAGGAGCAGAAGTTGATGCTGACGCTGGCGCATCCGCAGTATTTTTTGCCCGTCCATGGTGAGTTCAAGCAGCTCAAGCGCCACGCCGAGACAGCCGAGCATTTGGGTTACATACCCAAAAACAACATTTACATTGCCGAGAACGGACAGTATCTGCGCGTCTCGCGCGACGCGCTGTTGCTGGAAGACAGCGTTCCCGCCGAGGGCGTGATGGTGGATGGCTACGGTGTCGGGGATGTTGGCAACGTGGTACTGCGTGATCGCCGTCACCTGTCAGAAGATGGTATCATCATGGTTGCGGTAACCGTTGATGGTCATAACGGCCGGATTCTGGCGGGTCCGGAGCTCGTCTCAAGGGGGTTCGTCTACGTCAAAGAGAGCGAGGAATTAATGGACGGCGCCCGCGTGCAGACCGAGATGGCATTGGAGCGATCGCTGGCGGAAGACCGCCACGATTGGAACGCTGCCAAAAACCGCGTGCGGGAGGCATTGTCCGGCTATATTTACCGGCGCACCAAGCGCAGCCCAATGATTGTACCCATCATCATGGAGCTGTAGGGCGTGACGGCGCGGCTTGCCGGCTTTAAGGGAGGTATGACGGTTGAAACGCATGGGCGGCGCGGGCGCGGCGCCGATGGTGATTTTGCTGCTGGTGGCCTGTATAGCGCTGACAGTTCCTGTGGCGCTGTTGCGCCCTCTGTGGCTGATTGCGCCGGCGGTGTTGGTGCTGGTCGCGCTCCTACTGATGATCGTGCAAAATCGGCGCTTGCGGTCATTTGTGGCGCAGAAGCTCTGCGGAAATACCTTCGATGGCAGCGATGTCCAGTATTCGCTGTCCCGCGTGCCGGTACCGGCCTTCCTGGTAGCTGACGGCGTGATCCTTTGGTACAATGATTTGTTTCGCCAAATGGTGCTCGAGGGGGAAGATGCGGTACACCCGGCTGTTTCCGGCCTGTTGCCGAATCTGGATCTCTCGGTTTGTTGCCGTTCCCACGGGCAGGATCTGCCGGTGGGGAAGTATCGCTTTACCGCCTATGCGAGCCCTGGCGCCGGTACACGCGCAGCGACCATCGTGTATCTTATCGACGACACATTCTATAAAGACACCCTCGATCGCTACGATGACAGCCGCCCCGCCTACCTTGTCTTGGAGATTGATGGCTATGATGAAATCTTCAACGACATGAAAGATTCTGATCAGGCGCATGAACTGCATTCCCTCAACACGCTGCTGGAGGAATATTTCGGTAGAACCAACGGCTTTCTGCGCCGCGTCTCCAGCAGTCGGTTCATCGCTGTGGTGGAAGAGCAGGATGTGCGGCGCATGCAGCAAGAGAAGTTTGATATTTTAGATCGCGTGCGCGATCTGCATGTCGGAGAGGGCGCCATAACGATCTCGATTGGTGTGGGGCACGGCGGCAAGAATCTCGCGGAATGCCAGGAGTTTGCACGCCAAAGTATTGACATCGCTCTTGGGCGCGGCGGTGACCAAGCGGCCGTCAAAACACGGGACGGATTCGAATTTTACGGCGGCGTCTCGGCCGGGGTGGAAAAGCGCAGCCATGTGCGCAGCCGCATTCTTTCCCACGCTCTGGCTGATCTCATCCGCCAAAGCGATACTGTGATCGTGATGGGCCATCGCCAGAGCGATCTCGATGCAGTCGGCTCCGCCATTGGCATTTTGCGCATGTGCAAAATGTGCGGGGTCCCCGCGGTCATAGCTGTGCGGCGCCAGTCTACACTGGCGACGTCTCTCATTGAGAACTTTACGCAGGCGGGGTACGACAGCTACTTTGTAGAGCCCGAAAAGACGTTGCGCACCATCACAGACCGCACGCTCCTTGTCATCGTCGACACCTATCAGAAAACGCTCCTAGAGAGCGTGGAAATCTACGAGAAGTGTGAGAGAGTCGTGGTCATCGACCATCACCGGATGGCCGTGGGCCATATTGACGACCCGCTTTTGATTTATCACGAACCCTATGCCTCCAGCGCCAGCGAGCTCGTCTGTGAGCTGCTACAGTTTATGCCGCAAGAGGATAATCTTACGCCGCAGGAGGCGCAGGCCTTGTTGGCTGGTATCATGCTGGATACGCACAGTTTCGCCTTACATGTCGGTGTGCGCACGTTCGAGGCAGCCGCTTGGCTGCGCAGCCGCGGCGCGCAGACTGCCCAGACGAAGCTTTTGTTCAATACAAGCAAGAAGGAGTACGAGGCGCGCGCGCATATTGTTGAGAGTTCTTACCTTTACAAAGGCTGCGCGATCGCGATCTCAGATGAATTGGAACCCGACATGAGCGTGGTGCTGCCGATGGCGGCCAATGATCTGCTCACCATAGACGGTGTTGATGCCAGCTTTGTAATTGTTGCCAAGGCGAGCGGCGCCAACATCTCCGCGAGAAGTATGGGTGCACTCAACGTGCAGGTGATTTTGGAGCCGCTGGGCGGCGGCGGTCACCTTACCATGGCCGGCGCGCAGTTAAAAGATTGCTCCGTAAAAGAGGCAGAGCGTCAGATCAAGGAGCAGATTGATCTCTACCGCGTCAAACAGGCGGCGTTTGCCTCGGGCATGGCACAGCAAAAACAGCGTCCGGAAGGCAAGGCGCAGGCGAAAGACAGGAGGCAAAGCGACCGATGAAAGTGATTTTGAAACAAGACGTGGAGAATCTTGGGAAAAAAGATGAGATTCACGAAGTTGCGGACGGGTATGCGCGCAACTATTTGTTCCCGCGCGGGATGGCTGCCGTAGCGGATGCCAGCGCCATCAATCGGGTTCGCACCAAGAATGAGGCGAAGGCACACCACGAAGCCGAGGCCCGCGCGCAGGCCGAGACACTGGCGGCAAAGGTCAGCGGCAAAACGGTTACATTGTCTGTCCGGGGCGGCGCTTCCGGCAAGATGTACGGCAAGGTGACGGCGAAGGATGTAGCCGCGGCGCTCAGCCGCGCGATTGGGCAGGACGTAGACAGAAAGAAACTGGAGATCCCAACCATCAAGGAATTTGGCAGTTATTCGGCCAGGCTGCGCCTATACGCGGGGATTAGCGCGCCCTTCACGCTTTTGGTGGAATCTGCGGGGTTATAAGTGCCAGCGAACACGGGTGGCCTTTGAGCAGGTAGCGATCTTTTGGAAACGGAGGGCACATCATGCCCGAGAGCGGACGCGAGCTCAATTTGAGTAGTTTGGGGATTCAGCTGCCCTACGATATGCAGGCTGAACAGAGCGTTCTCGGCGCTGCAATTCTGGATGAAGAATCGTTGAATCTCGCCATGCAGCAGATTACGCCGGAGATGTTTTATTCCGAGCAGAATCGGGCGGTCTGTGCTCAGATGCAGACTCTTTATGCGCACAGCGATGCGGTGGACATCGTCACCTTGGTCAATGCCTTGTCCAACGACAAGGCTTTTCAGGGCGCAGACGATGCCAAGGCCTATGTACTGCGTCTGGCGGAAACGGTGCCCTCGATCTCCAATTTCCCGTCTTATCTGCGCATTGTGCGCAACAAATATCGAATGCGCCGCCTGATACAGGCCATGGCGGACGTGCTGAGCCAGAGCAGCGAGGAAGAGGATGCCTCTTTGGTGCTGGAGAGTGTCGAGCAGCATCTTTTTGACATCCGCAAGCTTGATGATTCCGATTCTACCGGGGTTAAAACACTCCGGGATGCTGTGCAGGATGTCATCCGCACCATGCAAAATCTGTCCGGTCCTGACAGAGAGAAGTATACCGGTATTCCCACGGGGTACGCCTATCTGGATCATCTTATTGGGGGTCTAGGCCGCTCTGACTTAATCATTCTTGCAGGACGCCCCGGCATGGGAAAGACGAGTTTTGCCCTGAACATTGCGAGCAACGTAGCGCGAACCCGTCGTGCACCTACTATCATTTTTAGTTTAGAGATGACGTGTGAGCAACTTACGAACAGCATTCTATCCAGTGCTGCCGGTCTTGACAGCCGGTCGCTTCGCACCGGCCAGATGAACGATACCTCCTGGAACGATTTTGCCGACGCCGCAAACCTCATCAGCAACTTTCCGATCTATCTCGACGATACGTCCGGAATCTCGGTGCCGGAGATCCAGGCGAGGATCCGGCAGATCAACCAGGATCCGAACAAAGAACCGATCGGTTTGGTGATTGTGGATTATCTGCAGCTGATGCAGGGCAGGCGCCGCACCGAAAACCGCGTGCAGGAAATCAGCGAGATCACGCGAAGCCTCAAGATTATGGCAAAAGATCTCAATGTGCCGGTTTTGGTTTTGTCCCAATTGTCACGCGCGGCTGAAAAATCGGCTGGAAGAACGGACAGACGCCCGCAGTTGTCGGATCTGCGGGACTCCGGCTCTATCGAACAGGACGCCGATGTAGTTTTGTTTTTGTACCGTGCGGCCTATTACAACGCCCAAAACGGTGAAGATGCACAATCCGACGAGAGAGAGGCGGAGTGCATCGTGGCCAAAAACCGTCACGGCGAGACCGGTACCGTTTATTTGGGCTGGGACGGTCCGCACACGCGCTTCATTGACATTGATACAGCTCATGATTACTCCTGATTTGACCTTTGCGCAGGGGATAGAGCAGACGGTCCTCGCCTGGTGCGGTCGTGAGGGGATTTCCCCGTTCTCCAAAAACGTGATCGTTGCCTGCTCCGGTGGCGCGGATTCTATGGCATTGCTTCTCTTTTTTTTGCGGCGGCGGGGGGAGCTTGGCATCCGTGTGGCTGCCGCCCATGTAGACCACGGCATACGCGGAAAGGCGGCGCATGAGGATGCCGCGTTTGTGGCGGACTTCTGCGCCCATCATGGCGTTCCCTTCTTCTTGTTTGACGCCGCCGGGCAAGGGGTAAACATCCCCGAACAACCAAGCGAAGACTGGGCAAGGCAACTTCGCTACTCCTGGCTTGATGAATTGGCTAAACGCGAGCAGGCGCAGATTGCCACAGCCCACACCGCCAACGACCAGGCGGAGACGCTCCTGCTGCGTCTTGCGCGCGGCGCTGGCGTGCATGGGATGGGCGGTATCCCGCCGCGCCGCGGCGACTATATCAGACCGTTTCTCTGCCTCACAAGGCAGCAGACGGAGGCGTATTGTACTGCTCTCGGGCAGCGCTATGTGACGGATACCACCAATGCGGATCTTCGCTACGCGCGCAACCGCATCCGCGCGCAGGCCATCCCGGCCCTGACAGCGGTAAACCCGCACGCTGTGCAGGCAATGGCGCAAATGGCAACCCGTATGCGTCAGATGGATTCTTGGCTGCAAGAACAGGCGCACGCACTCCTTGCTCGGGCGCAAACGCAAAAGAGTTGGCGGCGCGATGTATTGCTCCTTGCGCCTGCGCCAATTTTGCAGACCGCTCTTTGTCTTTTGTCGCAACGGTATGGCCCTGTGCAGCAAAAAACCGTGGATTTGCTGGTGGTGGCTCTGCAAAAAGGGAGTGGCGCTGTACAACTCTCAAAAGACGTTGTTCTGCGCGTGCAAAACGGCTTCCTCACGCCAATTCGTGCCAGTGCCGTATCTACCGCTTTGTGCGAGCAGCTGGATCCGCGGCCTGCCATACCGGGAACCTACCGCTTTCCCGGTGGTTATACGTTGATCCTGCAAAAAATTTCGACCGCAAAGTATGAAGATTTTAAGAAAAACGCAAACAAGGACTTAACCTCTTGCGCAGATTATGCTAAAATACAAAAGAGCGCGGTTTTGCGCACCCGCATGCCGGGCGATCGCTATCGTCCCGCCGCGAGCGGCGTCCATAAGACGCTGAAAAAGTACATGAACGAACAGCACATACCGGTGCCCTGCCGTTCTTTGTTGCCTTTGTTGGCCGATGGCAGTGAGGTTTTGTGGCTTTGGGGGCACGGGTTTGCAAAAGGTCTAGAGCCAGGCGCAAAGACGCGGGAAGTTTTTTGTATAGAGTGTAGGCAGGAACCCACCGGTACAAAGGGCGGCGCAACCGCATTGGGAGCACCTTTCGAGGTGGAAGGGCAGGGGGAACGTTAGATATGGCGTCGGTTTACTGTGATATTGATCATATTCTTGTCACCGAGGAACAGTTGCAGGCAAAGGTAAAGCAGTTAGGCGCCCAGATCAGCTGCGACTACGAGGGCAAGGATTTGCTGCTGGTTTCTATTTTAAAAGGTGCCGTCGTTTTCATGGCGGATCTGATGCGCGCAATCACGGTTCCCTGCTCCATTGATTTCATGATGGTGTCCAGTTACGGAGGCGCCAATACCCAGTCCACCGGCCTTGTCAAAATCATCAAGGATCTGGACGCGGATCTTTCCGGGCGCCACGTGCTGCTGGTAGAAGATATTCTGGATTCCGGCATCACCTTATCTTATCTTACGCCAATGCTGAAAATGCGCAACCCCGCGAGCGTCCGCCTGTGTACGATCTTGAGTAAACCCAGCCGCCGCAAGGCGGATATCGTGCCGGATTACCTCGGCTTTGAAATTCCGGATGAATTTGTGGTCGGTTACGGCCTTGACTATGACGAAAAATACCGCAATTTGCCCTTTGTGGGTGTTCTGAAAGAAGAGATTTATAAAGCCAATCGCTGAAAACTTTGAATTCCCGCATTTGTCGGGACGGAGGAAAGGAAGAGGATATTTTGCAGCATAGACCGCGCTATGGATTGATCTTGGCCGTTTTGCTGGTGCTGGGTCTTGTGTTGTTCACGATGTTTTCCAGTATGGCTGGAGAGTCCGGCAACGAAATGAAGCTTTCCGAGATGGAGGCGTATTTTGAGAACAACCAGGTGACCGCCTATAATTTGGATTTGAATACCGGCGAAATTCAACTGAGCCTGAAAGAAGGTCCCATTGATCTGCCAAAGAGCGAGGACGAGGCGCTTGCGCCGTCTACTGGGGGCCTTTTAGGCCAGATGGGAAGCGGCGATGCGCTTGAGCCGACGAACGGCGGTGTGATGGTGGTGACCTACCGCCTGCCGTATATAGGGTATTTTTTGGAGTTTGAGCTCAAGGAGTACCAGGACGCCTATAACGAGGCAAACCCAGATCATCCCATGGTGTATGACTGGGAACCCGTCCGCGAGAGTGTACCCTGGATGGAAATCATCCTGTATGCCTCGCTGCTGGGTATGTTGGGCCTGGTGTTTGTGTCGATGTATCGTGGTGCTGCCGGTGGCGGTGGTATTTTGAATGTCGGACGCGCCAAGGTGCGCGATCAGCAGGAAACTCAGCGCAAAGCCACCTTCGCCGATGTAGCCGGCGCGGAGGAAGAAAAAAACGAGCTGCAGGAAGTTGTAGCTTTCTTAAAGTCTCCGGAAAAGTTTAATTCCCTGGGCGCGCGCATCCCGCACGGCGTTTTGTTGGTGGGCCCTCCCGGAACGGGAAAGACCTTACTCGCCCGCGCCTGCGCCGGCGAGGCTGGGGTTCCTTTCTATGCAATATCCGGTTCGGATTTCGTAGAAATGTATGTCGGCGTCGGCGCGTCGAGAGTGCGCGACCTGTTTGAAAAGGCAAAAAAGACCATGCCCAGCATTGTCTTTATTGACGAGATCGATGCGGTCGGTAGGCAGCGCGGCGCCGGGCTCGGCGGTGGCCATGACGAGCGCGAACAGACGCTCAACCAACTTCTGGTCGAGATGGATGGCTTTGATGCCAATGACGGTGTGATTGTGATGGCGGCTACCAACCGCGCCGATATTCTGGACAAGGCGTTGCTGCGCCCCGGCCGGTTTGACCGGCAGGTGTACGTCGGTTTGCCGGATGTAAAGGGCCGTGAAGAAATCCTGCGCGTACACACCAAGAACAAACCACTCGCGCCGGATGTGGTGCTGGCAACGATCGCGAAATCCACGGCCGGTTTTTCCGGAGCGGATCTTGAGAACCTTGTCAACGAGGCTGCATTGCTGGCAGCGCGCCGCGGCAGAAAAGCCATCACCGAGAAGGAAATTGAAGAGGCTTCTATCAAGGTGGTGGCAGGTCCGGAGAAGAAGAGCCGTGTCGTCACCGATGCCGAAAAGCGCTTAACGGCCTACCATGAGGCTGGGCATGCCATAACGGGTTATTTTTGCAAAACGCATGACCCGGTTCACCAGATCAGCATCATCCCGCGTGGATCTGCCGGTGGCTATACGATGTACCTTCCGGAAAAAGATCCCAGCTATGTGACCAAGACCGCCATGAACGAGGACATTGTGACGCTGTTAGGCGGCAGAGTGGCGGAGCAGCTGGTTCTGGACGATATTTCTACCGGTGCTTCCAATGACCTGCAGCGCGCGACAGATACAGCCAGGGCCATGGTTACGCGCTATGGATTTTCCGAGCGTCTGGGCCCCGTCGTGTACGGCGCCGACCCCGGCGAAACCTTCTTAGGCCGTGATTTCGGGCAGGGGAAAGGGTATTCCGAAGCGATCGCCTCGGAGATTGATAATGAGATTCGTGATATTTTGGACGAAAGTTATGAGACTGCCCGCCGCATTCTCTCCGAGCACATGGATAAACTGCACGTTGTCGCGAAGATTTTGATGGAGCGCGAAAAAATCAGCGGAGAAGAATTCAACCGCATCATGCAGGACGGCGAGAAGACCGAGACAGAAGTTTCCGCTATCAGTCCGCAGCAAAGCGTTGTGCAGCCGGACAGCGCGCCATAAGCCGGACCCGCCATGCCATCAATATGTTTTATAAAGGATAGGTGAATCAGCATGGAACAGAATTACTCTCTGATCGTGCAGTCCCGCGCCAACTACTATACGGCCGGCAGTCCGGTACAGTTTGTGCGCGTGGAGCTGCTCAAAGGCGATGTGACCGGCGAGGTTGCGGTTTGCCTGACTTTCAAGAACGTAGGCAGCGAGCCGCTGACAGGGCTTGTCATCCATTTTAAATGCAAGGATGCCTCCGGCGAGATCCTGTGCGAGGACGACTTTTACTATGAACAGCTCAACGTCCAACCGGGCGCCATGTTCGGCAGCGATGATGCAGTTTATGTTAGCGATACACCTGTCTCCAGTGTGGAGATTGAGCAGGATCGCGTGTTCCTGAACGGTCGAGGCGTCGACCTGCGTGGGTACAGAAGAGTTCGCCTGCCGGCACAGCGTGTTCTGCCGGGTTCTATCGCGCGTACGCTGCAATCCCGCACCGGTAACAAAGAGCTCACTTGTGTGCCGCAAGATACAGAAAACGGTTGGTTTTGCGCTTGTGGGGCTTTTCATCCCAATGAAGAGAATGCCGTACAGTGCAGCGAATGCGGCGCCGATCGGGCATCGGTCAAGAAGATCTTGACCGAGATCCTAGAAGAGGCGCGCAGCGCGGCGGAACGTCAGCAAAGGGAGATGAACGCTGCGGTCGATCCCGCCGCTGCGACCGCTGCCGCCGCACAGGCTGCGATCAATCGGAAGGTTACGCCTGTGGAGCCTCCGGTCAATTCCGCACAGTCTTCCCAATCTGCCTACGCGCCGCCGATGCAGACGCCTTACGGCGCACCGCAAAATGCCTATGCCCAGCAGCCGCCGCAAACCGCTTACGCGTCGGCACAGCCAGTTCAAAACGCCTATATGCCGCCGCAGTCGCCGCAAAACCCCTACGCGCCACCGATGCAGACACCCTACGCCGCGCCGCCCCAGCCGGTACAAAACGCCTATGCGCCGCAGCCACCTGTGCAGAATCCTTACGCGCCGACACAGGCGTATCCGCAGCCTCAGCCCGTTCCAAACGGTTATCCAGAAGACCCGGAGGCCGAGCGTGTGCGCCGCTATGCGCCGGCGGGAACTTTGTTCAGCGATGAAGACGACGGCACGCGTGCCTACGACGAGGACGATACGGCGTTGTACGATGCGGCAGCGCACAGCAGTTCGGATCCGCGCGATCGTCGCGGCCGTTATGCCGACGAGGACGAACAGACGGAGGATGACACCATGGCAGCCCGCATTATTCGGTGGGCGCCGCCAGTCACCGCCGTTATCTGCGCGATGATTATCGCAGGTGCCTTGATCTATCATTTTGTCGTGGTTTAGCTATGACCTGGCCCATGCACTACCTTGTTTGAGTTTCTTTTGCTTTGTCAGTAAGCCGATGCCACCTGGTTCTATGCGCCTGGCCATTAGGCCGGGCGCTCTGCCTTGCGCGGTTTGATAGAGCCGACGCAATGTCGGCGAAAGGAAACGGTTTTGTATGGAGGAACAGCAAGTATTTCACCTCAAAGCGCCGTTTTTACCTACCGGTGATCAGCCGCAGGCGATTGAAGCGCTCTCGCGCGGCGTACAGCAGGGCGAGCGCGCGCAGACTTTGTTAGGCGTTACGGGATCCGGCAAGACATTTACCATGGCGAACATCATTGCCCGTTGCAACCGTCCCACGCTGATTTTAGAGCCTAACAAGACCCTGGCAAGCCAGATCTGCACAGAGATGCGCGGCTTCTTCCCCGACGACGCGGTAGAATATTTCGTCAGCTATTATGACTATTACCAGCCAGAGGCCTATATTCCTTCTACGGATACCTATATCGAGAAAGACAGCGCCATCAATGATGAGATCGACCGTCTTCGTCATTCCGCCACGGCGGCTTTGTCGGAACAGCGCAACGTCATTATTGTGGCAAGTGTTTCTTGTATCTATTCTCTGGGCGATCCAATCGATTACCGCAGTATGGTGATCAGTCTGCGTCCCGGTATGCAGATGGAGCGCGACGAACTCTGCCGCCGCCTGGTAAAGCTGCAATATGAGCGAAACGATATGAATTTTATCCGCAATAAATTTCGTGTGCATGGCGATACCGTGGACATCCACCTCGCCTACAACGATGAATTTGCCATTCGTGTGGAGTTCTTTGGCGATGAAGTGGATCGCATCAGTGAGTTTGATCCCCTGACCGGAGAAAGAAAGAACATCGTGCGGCACGTGGCGATTTTCCCGGCCAGTCATTACATTGTCACACCGGATAAAATGCAGAGAGGGCTTGAAAAAATCGCCGCCGAAATGGAAGAGCGGGTTGCCTATTTTACCAAAGAAGGAAAGCTGCTGGAGGCACAGCGAATTCGCCAGCGAACGAGCTACGATATGGAAATGCTTCAAGAGATTGGCACCTGCAAGGGCATCGAGAATTATTCCGCCGTACTCTCTGGTCGCGCGCCGGGATCTACGCCGACCACGCTGCTCGATTATTTCCCGGACGATTTCCTTCTGATGGTGGACGAAAGCCACATCATGTTGCCGCAGTTGCGCGGCATGTACGCCGGAGACGCAAGCCGCAAAAAGACGCTGGTCGATTACGGCTTTCGCCTGCCGTCCGCCTTTGATAATCGGCCGCTCCGCTTTGACGAGTTTGAATCCAAGATTCGGCAAGAAATTTTTGTTTCCGCCACGCCCGGCCCCTATGAACGGGAGCATTCCGGCCGCATTGCAGAGCAGCTTATTCGGCCTACCGGCCTCTTGGATCCAGTGGTGGAGGTGCGGCCGGTCGAGGGGCAGATTGTGGATCTGTTGGGGGAGGTTCGTCTGCGCGTTGCGCGCGGCGAGCGCACCTTGATCACAACGCTGACCGTCAAGATGGCGGAGGATCTGACCGACTACCTTGAGGAACATGGCGTCAAGGCGCGCTACATGCACCACGAGATCGATACCTTTGAGCGTATGGAGATCATCAAAGATCTGCGCCTCGGCGCCATCGAGGTGATTGTCGGTATCAATCTGTTGCGGGAAGGTCTGGATCTGCCGGAAGTTTCCCTAATTGCGATTCTGGATGCCGACAAAGAGGGCTTTTTGCGTGGTGAGACCAGCTTAATCCAAACCATAGGCCGCGCCGCTCGCAACGCGAACGGCATGGTCATCATGTATGCAGACGAGGTGACGCCTGGCATGGAGCGCGCGATCACCGAGACCGCGCGCCGCCGTGAGGTTCAACAGGCATATAACGAGGCGCACGGCATTACGCCGACTACCATTGTCAAGGCGATTTCGGGCGGGCTTGAGATCAGCGTGAGCGAGGAAAACAAAAACGCCCGCGCCAACCGCATGGGCAAGGCGGAGCGTGAGCAGACCATCGCGCGTTTGACCAAAGAGATGAAACAGGCGGCGAGCCTTTTGCAGTTTGAACACGCGGCTCAGCTTCGAGACGAGATCGCACGGTTGCAGCGCGGCGAAAATCCTTCTGCGCAGGACGCAGTGTCGCGGCGCGCCGCGGCGCGCCGAAGCAAAGGGGCACGCACGAGTCGAAAAAAATAAGCTGCGCGCTGCCTTTCCCGCGCGTGCCGTTTACCTCTTAAAAATTAGCGGGAAAAAGTTCTTTTACAGATTGATTCCGTTTGCCAGATGGGGAGGAAAACCGCTTTGCGTCCCAGAGCCAAAAAAATCCGGATTGATCCGAACAACCGCATTGTGATCCGCGGTGCGCGTGAGCATAACCTGAAAAATGTGGATCTGGAACTGCCGAGAAATAAGATGATCGTCATGACGGGACTGTCCGGCTCCGGAAAGTCCAGCCTTGCCTTTGACACCATCTACGCGGATGGGCAGCGCCGCTACATGGAGAGCCTCTCCAGTTATGCGCGGATGTTCCTGGGCCAGATGGAAAAGCCGGACGTCGACGAGATTACCGGTCTTTCTCCCGCCATCTCCATTGACCAAAAGACCACAAGTCACAATCCGCGATCTACAGTGGGCACCGTGACGGAAATTTACGATTACCTGCGCCTGTTGTACGCGCGCATCGGCACACCGCATTGCCCGATCTGCGGCCGTCCCATCGCACAGCAGACCGTCGACGAAATGGTGGATGAGGTTTTAAAGTTGCCGCCAAGAACACGCTTTCAGGTATTGGCGCCCGTCGTGCGCGGGCGCAAGGGAACCCAGGCCAAAGAGCTGGACACCGCGCGGCGCGGTGGCTTTGCCCGCGTTCGCATTGACGGCAGCATGTACGACTTGTCAGAGTCCATCTCACTGGACAAAAATACCAAACACACGGTAGAAATTATCGTGGATCGTCTTGTTATCAACGAAACGGAGAAGCTCCGCGGTCGCTTGGCCGACTCGCTTGAGACAGCGCTGTCTTTGACGGGCGGTATCGTCACCGTTGATGTCATCGGCGGACAGGAGCTGATGTTCAGCCAGTCCTATGCCTGCCCGGAACACGGCATTTCCATGGAGGAACTCTCGCCGCGCATGTTCAGCTTCAACAACCCCTACGGTGCATGCGAGACCTGTACGGGCCTCGGAACCTTCATGAAGGTAGATCCTGACCGCGTCATTCCCGACAAACGCAAATCGATCCGGGAAGGCGCGATCAAAGCGAGCGGTTGGTATTATGCTGAGGGATCTATTGCGGAGATGACGTATAAGGCGCTAGGCAAGCGGTATGGTTTCACGCTGGACACGCCCATCAAAGAAATGAGCAAAAAAGCCGTCCATGCGATTTTATATGGCACCGGCGAAGAGCGCATCGAGATGCAGCGCGAGAGCCTTTTTGGAACGGGAACCTACTCAAACACATTTGAGGGCATTATTCCCAATCTAGAGCGGCGCTTTCGCGAGACCAACAGTGACTGGATGAAAGAGGAGATCGCCCTTACCATGTCCGGCGAGGAATGTCCCGCCTGCCACGGCCGGCGCTTAAAACCGACCAGTCTTGCTGTGACTGTGGGCGATATCAACATCGCCGATTTCTGTGAGATGAGCGTCCATGATGAGCTGGAATTTATCGGTACGGTCAAGCTCACGGAGCGGGAGAGTCGCATCGGCGAGACAATTTTTAAGGAGATCAAAGAAAGGCTTGGCTTTTTGCAGAGCGTAGGGTTAGAATATTTGACCCTTTCGCGCGGGGCATCGACACTGTCCGGCGGCGAGAGCCAGCGCATACGCCTGGCGACCCAAATCGGCAGCGCGCTGACCGGCGTGTTGTATGTGTTGGACGAACCCAGCATCGGTTTGCACCAGCGCGATAACGACAAGCTCATTGCGACCATGCAGCGGCTTCGCGATTTGGGCAACACGCTCATTATCGTAGAGCATGACGAGGATACCATCCGAAAGGCGGATTATCTTGTTGATGTAGGACCCGGAGCCGGCACGCACGGTGGCGAGATCGTTGCCGTCGGCAGCGTCGAGGACATTTGCAAAGAGAAGCGCAGCATCACCGGCGACTATCTGGCGGGTCGCCGCTTTATTGAGGTTCCCAAGACACGCCGTCTTGGCAACGCCAGGAATTTGTGGGTGATCGGCGCACGGGAAAACAACTTGCGCAACATCGATGTACAGTTTCCGCTGGGCAAATTTATCTGCGTGACGGGGGTGTCCGGATCCGGAAAATCCTCGCTTGTCAACGAGATCTTGTACAAGACGTTGGCGGGGGCGCTGCAAGGTTCGCGAACTCGTCCCGGCGCCTGTGACGAGGTGCGCGGCATGGAATGGCTTGACAAGGTCATCGGCATCGACCAGTCGCCCATTGGGCGCACGCCGCGCTCTAACCCTGCTACCTATACCGGTGTGTTCGGCGATATCCGCACGTTGTTCGCCCAGACCGAAGACGCCAAACAGCGCGGTTACGGCCCAGGGCGCTTCAGCTTTAATGTCAAGGGTGGGCGGTGCGAGGCATGCGAGGGCGCCGGCATTCTGCAGATCGAAATGCATTTTTTGCCGGACATCTACGTGCCCTGCGACGCGTGTAAAGGGCGCCGCTACAACCGCGAAACGCTGGAAGTGAAATATAAAGACAAAACCATCTCGGATGTTTTGGATATGACGGTGGAGGAAGCACTTGCCTTTTTTGCCAATCAACCCAAAATAGCCCGCAAGTTGCAGACCTTGCAGGATGTCGGCTTGGGCTATATTCAGTTGGGGCAAGCCGCCACAACGCTTTCCGGCGGCGAGGCACAGCGCGTCAAACTGGCAAATGAGCTCGCGCGGCGCGATACTGGTCAGACCGTCTACATTCTTGACGAGCCGACGACCGGCCTGCACGCCGCAGATGTCCACCGGTTGGTTCGCGTTTTGGATAAGCTCGTGGACAGCGGCAACACGGCCATTGTCATCGAGCATAACCTGGATGTGATCAAGTGCGCCGACTACATCATTGACTTAGGCCCCGAGGGCGGGAGCGGCGGCGGGCTGGTTGTGGCGACGGGAACGCCGGAAGAAGTGGCAGAGAATCCGGCTTCCTTTACGGGTCAGTACTTAAAACCCGTACTGGAGCGCGGCCGCGCCCAGTGGGAGGCGTAATGCCGACCTGGTAGGTTATTTTTTGTTCGCGCCACCCGAGCTGTTCCCGGGCACAACCCGTTGTTCAGCCCGGTCGTAACGGGGAAGCTCCCCGATCCGGAGCAGGGAGCAGGCGTCTGACGGCGTGATGATAATGTGATCCAATACCGTTATGCCGACGGGGCCGAAGAGACCCACGATTTGTGCGGTGGCGCGGATATCCTCCGGTGAGGGCTGTGCGGGTCCGGCCGTGTGGTTGTGGGCGAGCAGGGCGTAGGTGCAGCGCGTGTTGATCGCTTGGCGCAGCAGCGCGCCGGTATCAAACTGCACATGGTTGGGCAGCCCCTTGGCGACCAGGAGATCGCGCAGCGGGCAGCCGCCGTCGTCCAGCGCGATGACGTAAAAGCATTCCTCTTGCAGCCCCTCAAAGAGGGGACGCAAATACGCTGTCGCCGCCTGAAACGAGTCAAGCGGTGCGCGTGGATTGCGCTTGTGTTGCGCATAGTACCTTGCCAGAGGAAGAATGATGTGGATCAGTTCTGCGCTTTTGGCGCCGACTCCTTTTACGCTACACAGCTCTTCTTCGGTCGCCTCCAGCACATTGCAGATGCTCCCGCCAAAGCGGTGCAGCAGCTCATAGGCGATCTCCTTTGTATCCACGCGGGGCAAAGCAAAATACAAAAGATATTCCAGTACCTCGTGCTCCTGCAGGGATTCAAGGCCCTGCTCTTGCACGCGAAGGCGCATGCGTTGTCTGTGGTGCTCATGGTATGTGGAAGCTTTGGAATCGCTCATTTGCCAAGCACATCCTTTTTGTTGTCGCAGCCCTCGCTGCAGCCGGTTTTTTCCGGCAATATTATACCGAACGGTAGGCAAAATTGCAAAGCCCCTTCTTCAAAAACCGTACTGCTCAGCGGGATAGCGGGGGGTTAGACTTCTCCTGCGCGGGCTTTGCGGCACGGATCACAAAGCAACGATAAGGGACAATAGAGCGAAAGGTGCGTCGATGAAATCCTATACCGCCGACTCAAACGAAGAAAATATGCGCCTTTCCCGCTTTGTGGAAAAGGTGACCGTAAACCTGCCGCACGACCTACTCTACAAGATGTTCCGCCACAGGCGCATCAAGGTGAACGGCAGGCGCGCAGAGCCAGACGCCAGGTTGCACGCTGGGGATCACATCGAGCTCTATATTAACGACAATTTTTTCCCTGCCGAGCTTTACCGCTCACAGTCCGTTCGTGCCTTGCCGCACATCACCGCCGTCTATGAGGACGAGAACATCGCCGTTGTATTTAAACCTCCACACTTGCTTTGCCACAGTGACAAAACCGGCGATCCCAGCCTGATTGAAGCGTATACAGCGCAGCTGGTAAACGAGGGCAAGTACGATGACAAAGCGGAAAATCAGTTTTCACCGGCGCTGTGCAATCGTTTGGACCGCGGTACGCAAGGCCTGGTCGTCATCGCCAAGACCTACGCAGCCCTGCGGGATATGAATGCGCTTTTTAAGGAAGATCTTGTCAAAAAAGAATATTTGGCGATTACCGTCGGCGCGCCGCCGGCGGGGCGCCATACAGCCTGGCTGTGCCATCAAGAAAAAACAAACCGCGTCAAGGTGCGCGCCGCGCAGGCACCGGGATACAAGCAAATCGTAACCGAAATCACGATCCGGGAGCAGCGAGGGCCCTATGCGCTGTGCCGAATACGGCTCATCACGGGCCGCACCCACCAAATCCGCGCGCACCTTGCCTTTTTGGGGCACCCCGTACTGGGCGATACCAAGTACGGCAACCGTAAGTGTAACGAGCGCGCCGGACTCTCCACGCAGGCGCTCTGCGCGTTTCGCTTAACGTTCGGTTTGGTTCCCCAGACAAATACGTTTGCCTACCTGTCCGGGCGCGTGATTAAGCTGGAAAATCCGATTATCCCGGATCAGTTTGCGCATCTTGTTAGCACTCCGGCAAAAGCGCAAAAACCGAAGGCTGCGCAAAACTGAGCGGCGGCGCAGCGGCGTGGTCGATCCCCCGGGAAAACGCAGGCCTGGTCGGCTTATGTGTGCACAAAACGATGCTGCCATGCAGCCTTTTGCATGGCAGCCGTCAAACGGGAGAATGTACGATGGATATGGAGAGTTTACGGCAAGAGTGCCTGCGGTGCACGCGCTGTTCGCTTTGCCAAACGCGCAAAAATGTAGTGTTTGGTCAGGGCGTTCCGGATGCCGAGGTCCTGTTTGTCGGGGAAGGACCCGGCGCGAACGAGGACGAGCAAGGCCTTCCTTTTGTGGGCCGCAGTGGACAGTTGCTGGATCATTATCTCGAAGCGGTTGATCTCGACCGCGGCCGTAATGTCTATATTGCGAACATCGTAAAGTGCAGACCGCCGGAAAATCGGGATCCGCTCCCGCAGGAAGCGACGGCCTGTTTACCGTGGCTGCGCAGGCAGTTTCGGCTGTTGCACCCCAAAATTGTCGTCTGCTTGGGCCGCATCGCCGCACAGCAGCTCATTGAACCTAAGTTCTTAATCATGAAGCAGCACGGGGAATTTTATGAAAAGCAGGGCACCTACTTTATGGCGACCATGCACCCGGCAGCGCTACTGCGCAATCCCAACAACAAGCCGACAGCGTTCGGCGATTTTGTCGCCCTGCGTCAAAAAATCCACGAGGTATGTACCCACACATATGGCCCGGGCGAGGGCTGAGGATCGGCGCTGGATGCGGGCAAAAAGCGGCGAAATAAAACAAGAAGTTCTTGCCTTGGCTCAACTTCCTACCAAAAGGGCACCGCAGTGCGCTACCGCCTACGCCTTTTCCTGTACAAACTGGATGAACGCGTCCCGCTGTTGCGGCGTGTCTAACACCACTGTGTACATCTGGTTGCCCATGTCCAGTGTCAGCGCTTCCGGAATGCGGTCGCACATTTTCATGACCGAACCGTATCGCGCCAGGATTTCTTCGTGGCTGTGTTTGTACACTTTGCCGTCGCGGCGCCCTGCGTAAACGCAAAAATGCTTTTCCCCGTTCAGGTTTACATTGCGAACCTCGTCATAACAGACCATGTCGGCCCAGATCTGGTAACAGTCCACACTGTTGGCAAAGTTGATCATGTCCGGCGTGTAACCGCCGGCGGGGCGCATGTTGACTTCCAACGCCACATAGTCGCCTTTTTTACCTAACCCCTCTTTGTCTTTGTTGAGCTTAAAGAACTCACAGTGGAAAAACCGGCTTTTGGCGCCAAAGGCTTTGATGGTGGCAAAGCCCGCTTTGCGCAGCGCTTCGGGTACTTCTTTCTGTGTCCAATAAGAAAGGTCGCCGTTTGTGTTCACAATGTCCATTAAGGGCGTGGGGAAGTAATTGCTGGCATAAAAGAGCGGTACGCAGTGGCTGTCCGCTACGCCGTCAAAGCTGACGATCGTGCCGTCAATATATTCCTCCATGATGTACGCGACGTCGGGCAGCGCCGCGTAAAACGCCCTCAGATCGCTTTCGTCAGAAAGCTTGTAGGTTGCCTCCGCGCCGCAGCCGTTGTCCGGCTTGACGATGACGGGATATCCCACCTCTCGTATAAATGCCTGTGCGCCTGCCAGATCCTTTACCATGTGGTGGCGGGCGACCGGAACGCCGGCAGCACGATAGCTCTCTTTCATACGGCTTTTGAGCTTGATGCGACTGATAAAGTCGTTTTGCGCACCGGTGGTTATATTGAAATCCGTCCGCAGTTGGGCATCGCTTTCAAGCCAGTATTCGTTATTGGATTCCACCCAATCGATCAAGCCGTACTTAAAAGTGAAAAATCCCATCGCGCGGGTCAAGGCGTCGCGGTCGGCCAAGCTGTCCACACGGTAATACTCCGTCAAACAGGCTTTGAGTTCGTTTGGGATGGTATCATAACTTTCATCGCCGATACCAAGCACGTTCACGCCGTTGCGCTTTAGTCGATCGCAGAAGTTCCAGTAAGTTTTGGGAAAATTCGGGCTGATAAAAACAAAGTTCACGTTGCGGCTTCCTCCCCCGTAAAATAAAACGAATCGTCTCCGCGCGATCCAATTGGCAGCCCGGGTTGCCCGTGCAGCACTTAATCCGCGCTTTAAAGCATAAAAGTGAATTGAGTATAGAAAGAAAAAGAGAAAAAGCAAAGAAAAAGCCGACCGCTCACCGCAGCCGGCTCATTTCTTTTTCATCAGACGGCACGGGTCACTTTCCCGGAACGCAGGCAGCGTGTGCATACGTAGATATATTTCGGTGAACCGTCCACGATCGCCTTTACGCGCTGGACATTGGGAGCCCAAGAACGGTTGCTCCGGCGGTGAGAGTGAGATACCTTGATCCCAAACGTCACACTCTTGCCACAGCAGGAACATTTGGCCATAACATATACCTCCTTACAAATTGCCTAGTAATCATACCAAAATCAGGTGCAAATGGCAAGTGTTTTTTGCACGTTTTCTAAAAACTGTTGCGCAAAGCCTGTTTACGTCTAAAGAACCTTCGGATCCTGTTCCTGACGGTGAAAGTTTCGTTTATGAGAGAAGGCAAAGAGGGCGTGTCCGTTGCATGGCCTAAGGAATTTTGAAATCAAAAATTACCGGATGCATCCAATAGCTTGTAACTGTAAATTTCGCTTGGTAGGAAAATGTTGGGCAATTTAAGCTTTTGACAATTTTTGGATCGCCGTGACATTGTGCTAGTAAAGAAAGGTTCGAACCCATGCGCAAGGTTCTACTCCCAAAATCGTAATCAGTTGGTTTAAGGAACCATTATTCTAACGGACTTATTCCACGGTTTTCTTGACATGAGCCTCGATTGGCACATGTATGTAAGGCAAAAGCGGCAAATCATGCCGCCACAGCGGCCTTTGCCTTCGGCTATCCAGCCTAACATGTGCCAAACTCATGTCAAGAAACTTTCGCGGCATAAAACCCGTTACGATAATTGGAGTAGAACCTAGCCGGTAAAAGCATTTTACAAGCGCCTCGTTTTGTGTTACAATCCATCTTGGTGTTTTGTGCTTTCATCGCCTTGCCGCCCGCCTTGCCTGCGGCAATTCCAGATAAAAATCAATTTATCGCACACAAAATCAGATGATGATACAAAACCGGTTTTCCGGTAAGGAGTATAAAGGGATGGCACAGTCCGGTACGACAAAACGCAGCACAACCGCGCGCAGCGGCAGCGGTGGCTCTGGCCGCAGCGCCTCCGGCAGCACAGCCTCGCGCGGCAAGAGTTCTTCTTCGCGTGCAAGCGGCGGCAAAGCCGCTTCAAAACGGCAGCGTCGGCGCGCGCAGCGCACCAATCTGCTGGCAAGCTTAGCCTTTTTCGGGGTGGGGCTGTTGCTGTTTGTTATGGTGTTGGTGCCCGGCAAGAGCGGTTGGCAGATGGTGCGCGGCTGGCTGTTCGGTGTGGGCGGCTTTACGATGTATTTCCTCTGGGCGCTTCTGCTCTATCTGGGGTATCTGATCGCCAGCGGAAAGAGAATCGGGATTTTCTGCGCAAAAACGGGGCTGTTGGCGCTGCTGATTGCCAGCGTACCCATCGTCTTTTCGGATTTTACGCTCCACGGGGACGAGACGTTTTTTGAGATCGTCAAGATGCTGTTCGCGCATGGCAGCAGCCACTTCTGGAGCGGAGGTGTTTTGGGCGGCGTTCTAGGCGTGCCGCTCCTCGCGTTCTGCGGCGGCACGGTGGCCAAAATCCTGATGATCCTGATTTTCCTGATCGGGTTGATGGTGTTTTTCGCCGTGTCCCCGCTGGACATTGTACAGTTTGTGCGGGAAAAATGGCAGTATTGGCAGCAGCTTCGCGAAGAGCGCCTTGCGGAACAGACGGCTTATGATACGCCCTTGTTTGAGACCGAGCCGGAAGAGGAACCGCTGCAGTCCTTAACCGATGCGTTACCTGCGCACACTCCGGCATCCGCGTCGCCGCGTGCCTCTGCACCGCCGCCGGTGCATGGGGGCGCGCAGCCGACCGCGCATCATCCCGCTTTCAGCGGCAATCCGTACTTAGATCCACCGGCGCGCCAAGCCGGGACGACTGTGCAATCGCCCGCGGCTCCTTCTGTTGTAGCCGCCTCTGCAGCGAACTCTGCGCAGCAAGCCTATCCGCCATCCGCCGCGGCGACCGTCGCCTCGCAAACCGTGCCGGCGCAGCCATCCCAGAGTGCTGTGCAATCGCGAACGCCCTACTCATCTGCGCAAACGAACACCACAACCACCGCGCGGCGTGCGGCGTTTGATGTTGATTTGGGGCCCAGCCTTGAAGAGAAGGCCTTGCAAAATGCCGCAGAGAACGATCCCCTGGAGCCCGTTGTAATCGGCCCCGGTGGCACTTTTGGTTTAGATCCGCTCAGCCATTTGAGCAAACCCGGCAAACCTGCGCGCCAGCAAAAACAACCGCAGCACACCGAAGTGCCGGAGTTTGAACAGCAGATTCCCACCGAGACGGTAGGGCAGGCGGAGGAAGAGATCAAAGCCGATGAGCTGGACGAGCTGATCCGAAAGGCGATGAACCCGCCGCCCGCGCCCGCGCGCATGCCCGATACCGCTGCACCCGAAACGTTCTTACCGGATCCTGTCGCAGCGGCGCCTGCACCCGAAACGTTTTTACCGGATCCTG
>CAZLMA010000010.1:54846-69124 GCA_964560675.1 uncultured Subdoligranulum sp.
TTACCGGATCCTGTCGCAGCGGCGCCTGCACCCGAAACGTTTTTACCGGATCCTGGCGCAGCGGCGCCGGCGACCGACACGCGTTACGTTTCTCCGCAGGAATTGGCTGCACTGCTGGGCGAGATAAACCCCGCTGCCGACCTGTCTGCCGAGAAAACAAAATCTTCCTCCGGTCACTCAGCCGAAAAGACGGAGGCCGCCGCGGGTCGCTTCCGGACAAGATCCCTTCACACACAGCAGGCGACCCAACCAAACGAGCCCGCGGATGCGGAAAAACCCGTCTCTTCCGCAGAACCCGAAACGCCATTCCCGTCTGACGAAGAACTTTCTATATCTTTCGCCGAATCGACCGAGCCGGCCCAATCCTTTACCGAACTCGGGACCGAAACGCCGTTGTCCGGTGACGAAATCGCTTCTATCGCCGATGTGCTTTTGGGTTCCCAAACCGATGTTTTGTCCGGCACGATGGACGAGGATGCCCCTTTTGCAGTTTTGCAGCCAGACGTCCCAGATTACGATGCCGATACACAAGCCGCGCTCCCGGATCCTGGCGACGCGCCGGCGCAAACGCCAGACTTTGACTCTCCCCGGAGCTCCGAAGTCCCTGTCGCGCAGCAGGAGGAAGATGCCTTGCTGCCGCCTGATGAAGACGATTCCGCTGCAAGCGACGATGGAGATGACGATATACCCCCGCCTGCGCCAAAGCCCTATGTTTACCCCTCACTGGATCTTTTTAATGCGACGAGGCCGGAGGATGAGGCCGGCGCGCAGCAGGAGATGCGCCGCAACGCCGATATTTTGCTCCATACGCTGGACAGCTTTGGCGTAAAAACCAAGATTCTTGATATCTGCCGCGGGCCCTCCGTTACCCGGTATGAGTTACAGCCCCAGGCGGGCATCAAGGTCAGCCGCATCACCAGCCTCTCGGATGACATCGCGTTAAATCTCGCCACCGCTGGCGTTCGCATTGAGGCACCGATCCCCGGCAAACCCGCCGTTGGCATTGAAGTGCCCAATAAGATACGTTCTACCGTCAATATTCGCGCGGTCTTTGAGTCACCCAATTATATCAATATGCGCTCCCCGCTCACAATGGCCTTGGGGAAGGATATCGCCGGCGTCGCGCAGGTAGCGGATCTTTGCCGAATGCCGCATCTTCTGATCGCCGGTTCCACCGGCAGTGGCAAGTCGGTGTGCGTCAATTCCATCATCATCAGCTTTCTGTTCCGATCCGGACCGGAGGATGTGCGGTTGCTGCTCATAGACCCCAAGGTCGTGGAGTTGGCGGAGTACAACGGCATCCCGCACCTGTTGATGCCGGTCGTGACGGATCCGCGCAAGGCCGCCGGCGCGCTGAGCGCGAGCGTCGCAGAGATGGAGCGTCGCTATAAGCTGTTTGCCGACAATAATGTGCGGGAGATCAAGGCATTTAACCGCCTGGCCGAGCGGGATCCAACGCTGGAGCATCTGCCCTATATCGCCATCGTCATTGACGAGCTGGCGGACCTGATGATGGTGGCTGGCAAAGAAGTTGAGGATTCCATCTGCCGCATCGCGCAAAAAGCGCGCGCCGCCGGTATGCATCTGATCGTGGCCACGCAGCGCCCAAGCGTGGATGTCATCACAGGGCTCATCAAGGCGAACATTCCAAGCCGCATCGCCTTCGCGGTGTCAAGCCAGGTGGACAGCCGGACCATCTTAGATACCGTTGGCGCCGAAAAGCTGCTCGGCAACGGGGATATGCTGTTTTTGCCCGTCGGCGCACCCAAACCGCTGCGCGTGCAGGGAACCTATGTCACGGACGAAGAGATCGCCGCCGTGCTGGACTTTATCAAGAGTACCTCTGAGGCGCAGTACGATGAGGAAATGATCAACGAGATGGAAAGGCGCGCTGTGGCGGAGAAAGGAGCAAAGAAGGACTCCGACGAGGAGGACGGCGCGCTGGATCCGATGTTCGATCAGGCCGTTGAATGTGTGATCGACGCCGGTCAGGCTTCCACAAGCCTTTTGCAGCGCCGGTGTAAGTTGGGCTATGCGCGCGCGGCGCGCATTATGGATCAAATGTACCAAGAAAAAATCATCGGCCCATATGAAGGCGCCAAGCCTCGCAGCGTTCTGGTCACCCGTGCCCAGTGGCAAGAGCGCAAGGTAAGCGCCAGAAACGGTGACTGATCCCCATGGCGACGAAGACAACAAAACCGCGCGATGACGCGCCGCTTGGCCGCGCGTCGCATCCGATGCGCGACGCCGTGTGGATTTTGCTGCTCGCGGCGCTGCTCTTTTCGTTTGTGATCGAGGCGTTCGGCGGCCGATACGGTATCCCCAGTTGGGAGCAGCTGTACCGCTTCTTTTCCATTCCGATGGAGTCGCCCGCCGAGGGCGTGGCGCTGGATGACACGGTCACCGTGACGTTTTTTGACGTTGGGCAGGGCGACAGTGTGCTGATCGCGCAGGGCGGCGCGTACTGCTTATTGGACGCCGGCACACCGGAGAGCGCCGAGGCGCTGAGCGCTGCGCTGGACCGCATGGGTGTAGAGAGCCTCGAACTTGTGGTCCTGACCCATCCGCATGCGGATCACGCCGGGGGCATGGCGCAGATTCTGCAGGATTTTTCTGTCGATACGCTGCTGCTGCCGCCCGACCCTCCGGGCACAGATACCCCCTGGACCCTGACGATGCTTACCAACACGGCGCAGAGCGCGGGCACCCGTGTGCTGCGCGCCGAGGCGGAGCAAACCTATGCGATCGGGCAGGGGATTCTAACGGTTTTGCAGGCGGGGTTTATTGGCGATTCCGCCGCGGGCGCAAACAGCCTTGAAAACGATGCTTCGCTTTGCCTGCGCTACACATTGGGCGCGTTTTCTTTTTTGGATACCGGCGATGCCGAGGCAGATGCTGAGGCACAGCTTGTAGGCGACTACCGCGGTCAGCTGCACAGCACGCTCTTCAAAGGTGCCCATCACGGATCGTCCAGCTCCAATTCCGAAGCGCTGTTAAACGCCGTCAGCCCGCAGCTTGTCTGCATCAGCTGCGGTGTTGACAACGAGTACGGCCATCCGCATGCGGAGGTGCTGACCCGCCTGGAGGATCTCGGCATACAGTACGCGCGAACCGATTTAGGCGGTACGCTCACCTGTCTGTGGCAAGACGGGGAACTCACCTTCCATGCCGCCGGCAAAGACGTGACGGAGCGCGCCGCATAAAAAAGAGCCCAATTTTCTGGCGCATGATCCCATGCAGGGAGGAGTCTTGAGATGCCCACCATCCTGGAAACCTTCGCCGCCAAGCGTTGCGTATTTTCCATCGAATGTTTCCCGCCCAAGCAGACGACCAACTTTGCAAAAATGCAGCAGAGCCTGCAAAAAATGGCCGCATTAAAGCCGGATTTTGTCAGCGTCACGTTCGGTGCGGGCGGCAGTGCGGGCGGCGTTTCTACGGTTGAAGTGGCGGATTATCTGCAAAATACATTGGGCATCACGGCGCTCGCGCATGTCCTTTGCATGGGCAGCGACAAGGGGAGCATGCTGCAACTTTTGCAGGATCTTAGCGCGATCGGCGTGCGCGACGTGTTGACGTTGCGCGGGGATCGCACGCCGCTGCGCGCGCCCAGTGCGGATTTCCCGCACGCGTCGGACCTGGCCGTCTTTGTGCGGGATTCATCGCTGCCTTTTGCCACCCACGGAGCCTGCTACCCCGAAGGCCACCCCGAATCACCTTCTTTGAGGCAGGATGTCGAGAATTTGCGTTTTAAGCAGGAGGCCGGCGTAAGCCATCTGATCACCCAGCTTTTTTTTGACAACATCAGCTATTACCGCTTCTTAAACCTTGCCCGACGCGCCGGCGTCACGTTGCCGGTCTCGGCCGGCGTGATGCCCATTGTAAAGCGCAGCCAGATAGAGCGCACCGTCGCCTTGTCCAGCGCGAGTTTGCCCGCCGCCTTCACGCATATGATTTCCCGCTGGCAGGATGACCCGGACGGTCTGCACAAGGCAGGCGTAGAGTACGCGGTTCGCCAGCTGCGCGATCTTATCGAGGGCGGCGCGGAGGGCATCCACCTGTACGCGATGAACGACGCGCAGGTTGCCGCCGAGGTGTATGCAGGCATAGAGGATCTGCTGTAAAGAAGTTGGGCAACGGCGCGTATCGGAAGGGGGGTCCGCCATGCGGCTTACATTGCCCGCCGCTCCTGATCGGGACACCGTGCTAAGGTATTGGGGTGCCGCTGGCTGGCAGCCGGACGAGGCTGCCGACGCCCTGCTTGCGCGCGCACAGGCGCTTGTGCAAAGCGAGGCCGCGCCGCGCGGGGTCTGGCGCGCCCTGCCGCTTTCTGCGCCGGAAAAGCAGGGGGCTGTGCTGGCTGCGCAAAGCGCCGGGTCCGCCGCGCAGCAAGGGGGCGGCGCCGAATCTTTCGACTTTGTGCCGTTTGGCATGGATATCGGCGCGGATCTTACCCGGCACTTGCGGTGCTGTACCGGCGTGATTTTTATGGCCGTTACGCTGGGTGCCCGGATCGATGCCTTGCTGCGCCGCCTAGAGGTCACGGATATAGCGCTTGCCGCCGCTGCGGACGCCACCGCCTCGGCACTGACGGAGCAGGCGGCAGACACCCAAGAGGCGCTGATCCGCACGCAGCTGCCCGCGGGTCAGTACATGACCGGCCGCTTCGCGCCGGGTTACGGGGACTGCCCGTTGGCGCTCAACGATACCATCTGCCTTGCCCTTGACACGGTGCGCGGCATCGGCATGGCCGTAACCGACGAGCATTTGCTCACCCCGCGCAAGAGCACGACCGCCGTGTTGGGCCTTTCCGACAGACCGGTTACCGGCGCGCGTGCTGGGTGTGAACACTGCGCTTTGCGCACAATTTGTGCTTACAGAAAGCGAGGCACCACCTGTGGCTGAAAAACAAATGCCAAAAGTTTCTTGGCAGAACCATCCGAGGATGCAGGTGTTTTTAAGCGGATCTTCCTATCTTTTTTTGGACGGCGCGATGGGAACCGAGCTGCAAAAGCGCGGGCTGCGCCCCGGCCAAATGCCGGAGCTGGCTGCTTTCTTTATGCCAGAAACCGTGACGGCTATCCATGCCGCCTATGCCGCCGCCGGTGCGGACATCCTGTGCGCCAACACCTTCGGTGCGAACCCACGCAAGCTCTTAGGCACCAGCTATACGCTGCAGCAGACGATTGAGGCTTCCATCGCCTGCGCCCGCGCCGCCGCAAAAACGACGGGCGCTTTGGTGGCGCTGGACATCGGGCCCCTGGGGGAATTGTTGAGCCCCGCCGGAACGCTCTCGTTTGAAGACGCCTATAAAGCGTTTGCGCAGATCGTGGAAGCGGGCGCTGCGGCAGGGGCGGATCTCGTTTTTATCGAGACGATGACGGATCTTTATGAACTCAAGGCCGCGATTCTCGCCGCCAAGGAACACAGCGCGCTGCCAGTTGCGGCCTCCATGAGCTTTGAGGCGAACGGAAGAACCTTTACGGGCTGCACGGTGGAGAGTTTTGCCGTCACCGCTTCGGGCCTTGGTGCCGACGCTTTGGGCATCAACTGTTCTTTGGGGCCGCAGGAAATCCTGCCCCTGGCGCGGCGGCTTTGCCGCACGGTTCCCGCCGGCTTGCCGGTGTTCGTCAAGCCCAACGCGGGTCTGCCCGACCCGGACGGCAGCTATCCGCTGAGTGCGCAGATGTTTGCGCAGCAGATGCAGGCCTATACCACAACCGGTATCTCGATGGTGGGCGGCTGCTGCGGCACCACGCCGGACTATATCCGGCTTTTGCACGATTTTTATCGCGACAAGCGCCCCGCAAAGCGCATACCGCTGCGGCGCAGCCTGCTGTGTACGCCGGTGCGCTGCGTTGCGGTAGACGGCATCACGGTAGTAGGCGAGCGCATCAACCCGACCGGCAAAAAACGGCTGCAGCAAGCGCTGCGGGATGGTGATATGGGGTACGCCTGCGCGCAGGCCGTGCAGCAGGCCGAGGCGGGCGCCGAACTTTTGGATGTAAACGCCGGCCTGCCCGGCATTGACGAGGCGGCTACGCTGGAGCGCCTGGTAAAGGAACTGCAGGCCGTCACCGATTTGCCGTTGCAGCTGGATTCTTCCGACCCCGCCGCGCTGGAACGCGCGCTGCGCGTCTATAACGGCAAGCCCATCGTCAACTCTGTCAACGGGGAACAGAAGGTTTTGGACGCCATACTGCCCCTTTGCAAAAAGTACGGCGCTGCCGTAGTGGGCCTTACCCTGGATGAAAACGGCATACCCAAAACCGCGCAGGGGAGGGTAGAGATTGCCCGGCGTATCCTGCTGGCGGCCGAGGGGTACGGGATCCCCAAAGAAGACGTTTACATTGACTGCCTGACGCTTACCGTGAGCGCGGAGCAGGACAGCGCGCAGCAGACGCTGAGCGCGCTGTACGCCTGCAAGCGGGAACTGGGTGCGCGAACCGTTCTGGGCGTGTCCAACATCAGTTTCGGGCTGCCCTGCCGCGAATTTCTCAACACCACTTTTCTGACCATGGCCATGCAGGCGGGGCTGGATCTCGCGATCTTAAACCCCAATACGCCGCAGATGATGGCCGCCGTTCGCGCCTTCCGCGTTTTAAGCGGCCAGGACAAGCAAAGTGCAAAGTATATCTCGGCCTATGCCGGCATGGTTATGCCGCAAGCAGCCCCGGCGCCCGCCGCGCCCAAAGCGATGGGGGTTTCTGCCGCCGCGCAACAGCCGACCCGGCAAACCCTGGCGCAGCAAAATGCCGCGCCCAACACCGTAAACATGAGCCCGAACGCCGCGCAGAGCGCAGCCGACACCACACCGGAGCGTGCGCTCTATGACGCCGTGCGCAAAGGCTTAAAAACGCAGGCAAAAACCGCCGCCGAGGCGGCCCTGCAAACGGGGCTCGCGCCGCTCGATTTGGTCAACACATCACTGATTCCGGCTTTAGACGCGGTGGGGGAGGACTTTGAGAAAGGCACGCTCTTTTTGCCCCAGCTGCTGGGATCCGCCGCCGCGGCGCAGGCCGCGTTTGAGGCTGTAAAAGCGGCCATTGCCGCCGCGCCTGACGGGGCGCAGAGCGCTGGCAAAGGCAAGATCGTGCTCGCCACCGTCAAGGGCGATATCCACGACATCGGCAAGAACATCGTGCGCGTCGTGCTGGAAAACTACGGCTATGAGGTGCTGGATCTCGGCCGCGACGTGCCGGCACAGCGCGTTGTCGATACTGTTCGCACCTCCGGCGCGCGTTTGGTCGGTCTCTCCGCCTTAATGACCACTACGGTACCCGCCATGAAAGAAACCATCGAGGCGCTGCACAGCGCTAAGCTGCCCTGTAAGGTCATGGTGGGCGGCGCGGTGTTGACGCCGGCGTTTGCTAAGGAGATCGGCGCCGATTTTTACGCGCACGACGCCAAGGCGAGCGCCGACATCGCAAAACAGGTTCTGGGCGCCGAAGCACAGTAAAAAGAATAAAAGCCGCACGCCGCCTGTAATCCCTGATGACCGCGAGGGATTTTAAGCGGCGTGCTTTGTAATAAACAGGGCGCCTTGCGCCCGGGCTGTTAGGTCTTGGCGCCCAGCGCGAAATCGGTCGGTTCGCCTTCCTTAAAAATGTGGGTTCGCGCGAGCTGCTTTAGGCAGTACTCATACTCGCTGCTCGCAAAACAGGTGTACAAAATGTCCACCACGTTGAGCTGAGATAAGCGGGAAGACATCGCGCCGTTTCGGAACAGCGATTCGTTCGCGGCGATGTAAAGCAGATGGTCGGCGAGCTTTGAGACCGGCGAAGGCGCGTAGCGCGTCACCGCGATGGTGGGCGTACCGTTTGCTTTCAGTGCCTGCATACAGGTCACCATCTCTGCCGTTTGCCCGGAATACGAGAACACGATCCCGACGTCCTCCGGCGTTGAGTTGCGCGCCTGCA
The DNA here is from genome assembly GCA_964560675.1 of uncultured Subdoligranulum sp. GTDB lineage: Bacteria > Bacillota > Clostridia > Oscillospirales > Ruminococcaceae > Gemmiger. Next base: position 62,763 of record CAZLMA010000010.1, read on the forward strand.
GCAGCTGAGAATGCCAGTCGTCGTTGATTACGCAGGGCTTGTTGAGGCGCAAAAACTTGAGATAGGCGTCGCGCGCCACACAAAGCGAGGAACCGATGCCGAACAAAAGGATGTTGCGGCTGCGGCTCAAAAGCGACGTGCACGCCGCCACCGTTTCGGGATCTAGAAGGCGGCGGCTATCTTCCAACGAGCGCAGATTTTTGTCCGTCACCTTGCGGATGATATCCTCCGCAGAGTCCTGCGCTGTGATTTCCTGCTCGCCGTGCTCCAAGTCCTGCCCCCAGGTGGCCAGTTCCACCAGCAGCACCTGCTTAAGTTCTTTGTAACCGTCAAAACCCGCGGCGCGGCAGACGCGCACCACGCTGGACGGCGAAGAATACGTTCGCTCCGCCAATTCCCGCACCGTCATCTGCGCCGCATCAAACGGATTCGACCGGATGTATTCCGAGATATTGCGCTCCGTGCTGCTCATGGCGGGCTGCGCCTCCCGCAGCCGGAGTAGTGCGCTCAACATGTAAATCCCTCCCCCTCGTTGCGTTTTGTCGTTTTGGTCAACGCCTGGAAGCAATACCTGCCGTCCCTCTCCACCCGCCGGCGCCTTTTAAACAGCGGTATCGTTAACAAAAGAAGTCAAACGCATCCACCGCCAGGGCGATGTCAATTTGGAACTCCTCACGGGATATCGGCAAACCATCCTCATCCGCGATGACAAGAAAAGTAGGTTTCTGTTTACAGATCTTCCGTTTTATAGGCGGAATATCCCTCGTACCAGTAACTGTTATCGATGCCTTTCATAAAGATCTCGCGGTCGCTTACCTTGTCGGTCAATGCCTGTTTGAGCAGATGTTTGATTTCCACATCTTTCACAGGGCTTCTCTCCATCGCCAAAAGATACTCTTCCTTATCCACCTGGCTCCAGTCGATCACAAGGCCAAGTTCTTTTTTTAAGATAAGGTCGAGCCAAATGCGTGTGCTGCGGCCATTTCCCTCGCGGAAGGGGTGCGCAACATTCATTTCCACATATTTTTGAATGATCTCATCAAAAGTGCCTTGCGGCATTTTCTCAATATTTTCAAGTGCCGCCTCCAGATACATCACCGAAGCGAAGCGAAAATTGCCTTTTGCCAGATTTACAGTGCGCCGTTTCCCTGCGAAAGGATAAATATCCTCGAACAAGTATTTATGAATCGCCGCGAGCGCAGCGAATGTGCCGGGAGTCAAGGTTTCAAGCATTCCACTCTCAAACAACTCCGCCGCTTTCTTTTTGCTGATGCGTTCTTCTTCCCTCGCAAGAAGCGCGGCATCCGTGATTCCAAGTTTATTTTCAAGCATTTTTCAGGCTTCCTTTCTAGGGGAAATTGGAAAACTCCGCCTCGCAAACATTTTTTGGCGCGTTGGCGCCTTCCTTGATTTTCTTCGTCAAGTCCTTGCAGACGATTTTGCCGTCAAAGTGTTGACGGAGTTTTTCTTGGATGATTTCACGGGCGCTTTCGGTACCCTCTAAAATCTGGCCCATGCCTCACCCTCCGCATCGTTAGCTGAAGAAGTCAAACGCATCCACCGCCAGGGCGATGTCAATTTGGAACTCCTCGCGGGATATCGGCAAACCATCCTCATCCGCGATGACAAGGTAGTAGGTTTCTGTACTGCTGTACTTAAGCGACTTTAAATTGAAAGTGCAGCGGAATGTGCGCTCCCTCACGTTCTCGCTTGTCTTGTCCGCAATGATTCTGGAGACATCGCTGATGACCTTGCCGGAGCTGTCCGTAAAGTACAGCTGGTAGGTAGCGGGTTCGCGGTTCGCCCCCACAGCTTCCTTCTGGTAGAAGTTCAAAGCGATGATGATATTGCTGATTTTGTGGCTTGCCGAAAGCAGGCAGACTGTCACGGGCTTGGTGTCATATTTGCTCTTATTGCGCCTGTATTCTTTGGAATTATTGCGCAGGAAGTGATAATCGATGACCGGCACGACCATTTCCTGCAGGCTGATTCCGCCATGCACGAAATTCAGGCCGCCGCCTTTCGTTTTGATTCGGATGTTCTCTCTCGGGGCGAACGCGTCGTAATCCGTCTCGCCGTCAAGGAACTTCACAGGCAGCAGATACTGCGGCCGCGCGCCCTTTTGCATGATGGCGTAGCGTCTGCCGATCTCGATGTCCTGTTCGGTCTGTGTGGTCTTATCCACCTTGTCATCCTCGTTTAAAGGGCTGTAGGTGTAAAGGAAGCCGTGGTCGGAGGTAATCAGGATATTCGTTCCGCTGAGCTCGTTTGTAATGATGCGCACGACATTTTTCAGCTCATCAATGGCCTCGTCACACGCGCCAAAGATGGACTTCTCCAGGTGCCCCGCCTCATCGATGGTGTCGTGGTAAATGTAAACGACATCCATCCCTTTTACCAGGGCCAGCCTCTCGGCGCGCTTCATGCCGATGATGTCTTTATATTTCAGGGCGATGCTTTTCGCGTCCGCGTTCTTCAGCAGTTTATCCCGGTTGTTTGCCTCCGTAGATTGGCCGTCCGCAAGCACGGCAAGCCGCTCCGCCTTGCCGGATTTCAGCTCTACCGACAACTTTTTGTGCGGAAGGAGCGCGGCCATGCCGAACTTCGTGATGGTCGGGAATATGGCCTGCATGGTGCTTAAAGTTACCTTGCTCTGTGTCTCGCGGCGGAGCTGCTGTGCAAGGGCAACAGCTACCTCATAGCGCATGGCGTCGGATAGTATGACATATACCCTGGAATCCGAAGGCGCGATCCTGCTGCGGTAAAAATCCGTCTGCCGCGGCACTTCCAGAATTCTTCCGTACTCGCGCAAGTCGTCCGCGCAGGCATCCGACCAGCTGCTGCCAAGCTGACCCAGGAACCAGTTTGTATAGAGCCCCTCGACCGTTTCCATCACGGAGGTGAAAAGGTCCGACAGGTCGGGATGGTACATTTTCAGGCTTTTTGCATAACTCTTGTGGAACAGGCGATAGTAGGTGTCCATGATGTAATAGGTGGAGGTGTACTCCGCCCATACTTTTTTCGGCTCGACCGTGTGGAACCCCGCGGCGTGCGTTTTGTAGAACGCCTGCATATTAGAGACCTGCAGGATGCCATCATAGTAGTCCTTTACTTCTTCATACCACACACAGGTGCGGCGCTTTTCTACGGTTCGGTTGATGAGATCCACATCGATGATATGGTCGTCGATCTCCCTCATCAGCTTTACAAGGATTACTTCGTTGACGCACGGGAACATCTCCGTGTCCACTAGGTCATCCACGGTCAGTTTCATGAACCGCTGCGGGAGCCTTGCCTCAGACTCCACGAACTCCGCGATTTCGTGGAGCGCCCGCGCATCCTCGCTGTGCAGCCACTCCGAGACGAAGTCAAAGCAATACGCCTGATGGGGCATGGAAATAAAACCGTCCAATCCCACAAGGAACTCCTGCCGCATGGTGCGAGTAGAAGCCGTGAGAAGGATATGCATTGCCAGCCTGCCCAAGTCCGCCTCCGCCTCGTGATAGCCTGTTCCCTGGGCCACCATGCGCCAGAACGCCTCGTCAATGCCATAATTCACGAATTCCTGATACACGCTGTTGCTCTTTGCGGACAGGCCGCCTTTTAAGACAGCCTTGAGGATATGATTGGGTTTTGCGATCCTTTGCCCTGCAAGCGCGGCCATAACCGCCATCTGAAGCTGCGCGGGCGTAGCCGGGATGCCCGCCTGCATTGTCACCTGCCTGCGGCGCTCCCTGGCGTTAAAAAACTTGCGATACGCCTTGAACCCCTGGCGAAGCCCCGGCGTCTGCGGGACGCCCATCTCGTCCATCCAAATCGAAACAAGATCGGCGCGGAACGCCTCGCTGTACAGCTCGATGTCCAGCAGCCAGTCATCCTCTAAGGACTCATAGGAGATCGGGCAATACACGAGGTAGTTGCTCATCGTATCATCCACGCTCAGCAGTTTCTTCACATAGAAATTGTTTGTACCATCAAGCGCCACGACTTTTGCGTCCGCCAGAATAATTTCTGACAGCTTGTCCTCAAATTCCCGGTCCTCGTCATGCCAGACGATGATGCGGCGTTTATAGAACTCCGGCAGCGGCGCCGCGAACCGGCGATTCAAGTCCTGTATGATTTTTTCACAATCCATAAGGGCACCCTCAATTACTTGATCTTCGCCAGCACATCCTGAAAGATTTCGTAGTTGTGCTTAACGCCATCGTCCAGATCGATCTGGATCATCCGGTCGGCGAGGTGATGGATCTTTTCTTCATAGCCCTTGATCTCCTCATTCTGCGCCTGAAGCCCGGAGAGCTGCTTGTTCAGTTTCACGCGCTCCGATGTGGACGCGCCGCTTATGCGCTGCTCCAGATAGGCGATCGCCGTGCGGTAGCGGCTCTGCTGCTCGTGAACATAGTCCATGCGGACACGGGCGATGGTATCCCGCTTATAGCGGTGCAGATAGACAAGGCACTTGAAGCCGTTCTTTTTGCCGGAATCAAAGAGCCAGTAGATCGGGCGCTTTTGGTACGTTCTGCAATGGTCGGCGTAAAAGTCATTGAGGAAGTATTTGCGGATCACCTGGCGGGGCGTGCCCGTTCCGCCTAAGGCGTCTGCGATAAATTTCAGGTTTTCTTCCAAGGTATCGTCGCCATAAACGACGCGGATAAATTCTACAAAGCGGTTGACAATATCGTCTTCAAAATACTCATCGTCGCAGACGGGTAAAATACCGTCCTTATCCGGGATAAAGGTCTTATATTTGGTTGCGTCCCATTCGCCGCCGGCATAGGCAAGGCCATTCACGTCGAGGGAGTAGCGGCCGAACATACAGCCCACGGCGTAGGAGATCAGGCTGACAATGACATCGCGCTTTGTGAGGGCGTAGCTGCTGCCGCGCATACTCTCCGGAATGGATTCTTTTGTATCAAAGATGCGGCGGACGGTGACGTCTTTGTCCTCCACATCCGGGGTGAGTTCATCCTGCAAGCCGTAGATGTCAATAAAGATGCGGTTGAGTTCTTCCTCATTGGATTTGAGGGTTTGGAAACGGGATTCACACTCTTGCCGCCATGCGGCGTAGTGGTTCGTGATGAGTGAGGAGTGATTAGAACAGTGGTTAGTGGTTAGTGAATCGTGGGAAGAATCTTCTTTACTGCACACTTCCCCACTCCCCACTACAAGAGGGTGGCGCTGGAAGTCCCAGGAGGTTTCAAAAGAATCCCAGTCGGCGCGGGAAAGTACTATATTATTGATGGTTATCTTTTCAACTTTTGATATATCTTGATTGACAGGAATGATAATGGGAGCTTTTTCAACTTCACCGCTTTCCAGTGAAATAGTCGAGGAGCCAATCATTTTAAGAATAGAATCAAACACTATAGAATTTGCATATGCTAGAATATGAAACAAGTCCTTGCTATTCTTTGGAAAAAGGCCTGGGCCAACGCCTGCAAATGCAAAACCATCAGGATAATACCTAAAACAATTGGTACCACTTGTGATGTATGTCCACGTTATAGCTTTCTTGAAAAAATATTGTGAATTTCTCAAAGATGATCTTTGTCTTCCGTCAGGCCATCTATGGTTAGCCAGTTCAGTCCCATCACTTCCCCAATTAACAACGTAATTATTGTTACCGTACCATTTTCTAAAATTCCCGCCTTTGTTACAAGGTTTCCACTTAGTTGTACTAAACTCTGAGAAGATTGAAAATTGTTCAATAGAAATTTCATGCCACAATTTCAGATATCTATCATCATTTCCAGTAACAAGTCCTTTACGTGCTTCTGCATACTCATACATTCTTTCCGAATTTTCAAATACATACATCATTTTTTCGCTCACCCAATACGCCACGGGCGAGCCGGGGATTTTGGAGAAGTTGTCAGTACTTACCTGTGCAAAACGATTCTTTTTTACTGGGAATTCCCTTGGCACATCATTTTCAATATCACATAGCTTTATTTGATTGTATGTCCCCTTGAACCCTTTTATATAACCGTCCCTAAACACTGTCACGGCCGTTCCAAAAGCAATTCCAAGTACCATGTTTTCCATGTGCATTAAATTTGTTATCGACATTGATGCCAAAATATTGGCTCTCATCTTTTCAAAACTGGAAAGAAACATCCAACTTTGCATCGTTACCATACAATTGAAGCCGTTCTTTTTGACCATCGAATTGCCTCGATTGATAAAGCAGGCAAACAAATCAGATTTTTCATTGGGATAGTTTTTCTTAACAAACTCAGATAGTTTACCATTCATATTAGACGATCCCATATACGGTGGATTCGTCACCACCACATGATACTTCTGTGCCAGTGTCTGCGCTACCTGCACAAGCGGCTTGATCTGTTCCAAAACCTCGTTTT
>CAZLMA010000011.1:0-56052 GCA_964560675.1 uncultured Subdoligranulum sp.
TAAGTTGGGAAATAACAAAATCGAGCTAAAAGCTAACAGCTAATGTAACGATTCACCATCATTCGGAAAAAATGTTTACTCTTTGGCTGTACCCTCTTGCCCGGAAAGCCAATCCTGCACGGTCTCTATGCTGACCTCTGATACCTTGGCAATCTTATCGAGCGGCACACCCATAGCTTGAAGGTTAAATGCCATCTTCTTTGCCTGCTCCGTTCTGCCTTCCGTTCTGCCTTCCAGCCTGCCTTCTTTACGGCCTTCCAGCCTGCCTTCTTTGCGGCCTTCTTTACGGCCTTCCAGTCGGCCCTCCAGTCTGCCTTGTACTATGCCTTCCGTCCTGCCCTGCACTATGCCTTCCGTCCTGCCCTGTACTATGCCTTCCGTCCTGCCCTGTGCAATCCCCTTGTTGTAGATGCCCGTACTTAAGTTGCACACGTCCAGCACCTCCCTGCTGATCTTCTTCGTCACGCTGATATGAAACTCATCCCGCAGCGCGTCCAGTTTCTTCTCATAGTCGAGATCCGTGGAAAACATCTTGCTGAGCAGCCGGATCGCGTGATCCGCGCTGCTCTCTCCCTTGCTGCCCAGCCGTAGGATGACCACCGTCATCAGGTCATAGTTTTGCTTTTCCTCGTGGTAGCTGCCCCGCAAACACTCCTCGGCAAACGCGTACCGGTTGATCGTGTCAGACCTCGCCTCCGCCGTGTCTTCACAAATCCAGATGCTCACGGCCTTCGCAATCTTGCCGTACTCCTGATCCTGAAACGCCCTGCCGCGCTGGGATGAGATCATCCTCGCCGCATAGTAGATCCCGCGCTTGGGAATGGGGTATCCCGGTGTATCGTTATTCTGGATCTCGCAGTTCACAAAGATCTCCATCCGCTGCCCGTCCTTCGGTACAATCGCGAGAAAACGGATATCAAAGTAGACGGTGCCTTCGCGCAGCGATGCGTCTTCCGTCGGCAGACCCTCTATGCTTTCTCTGTCCGGATGATCCTGGTGGACGGCGAGCGTGCCGATCTCCGGCGTACCCTCGATGAAGTTCTTAGCAATCTCCTGCACCGTATACGGCGCATACTCCGCTAGGGCACTCTTGAGGATATAGGCGAGCACAGCTTTCTCCGCGATCAGCTTTTTCGCCGAGGCGTCATAGCGGACAGCGTCGTCCTCTTGCGCAACTTTTAGGTTCTGCGCCAGTTCGGTCGGTACCGTTTCGTTTTCGGGATCCATCTGCTTTTTCCACCCCTATGCCGATGTGTGCGCAAGGCTCTGCGAAATCCTGCAATTCACGCTTACAGGATACCACAAAGAAGACAAGATGGCAAAGGAAAAATTCCGGTTTGTCTGATCCTATCTGCACAGAGGATCTGCGCGGCGCTGCCGCGCTGCCGCGCAGGGCGCAGGGCGCAGGGCGTTGTCCATTTTGAAAGCGCGGCGCGCCACACTTGACAAGCGGCGGCGAGGTGAGTACAATACTATCGACAGAGAAAAAGGAGAAAGAGGTGACCTTCGTTGAAGCATATCGTGACGCTTGAAACACGCGACCTGTCCAAAAGCCTGCGGGACGGCGGCTGCGGAGAATGCCAGACAAGCTGCCAGAGCGCCTGCAAAACCAGCTGCGGCATCGCCAACCAGCCCTGCGAGAAAAAGGACTGAGCTTTCGGCTGTATAACCCACAGGGGCGCCCCCGACAGGGCGCCCTTTTGATACAGGGAGATACCTATGATTCATGCCTATCGGCTCAACGGTTATAATATCGTGCTGGACACAAACAGCGGCAGCATCCATGCGGTTGACGACATAGCCTTTGATGCCATCTGTATGCAGGACGACTGTATGGAGCGTCCGGACATCGAAAAAGCGTTACAGAGAAAATATCCCGAAGCCACAAAGCAAGACATGGACGATCTCTTCGCCGATATCGACGAGCTGATCCAGACCGGCAAACTGTTCGCGCCGGATCTTTGGGAAAGGCACCCACAGACATGCGAGAGCCACCCCGACGTCGTCAAGGCTCTGTGTTTGCACGTGGCCCATAGCTGCAACCTAAACTGCACCTATTGCTTTGCCGCACAGGGCAAGTTCCACGGAGAGTCGGCGCTGATGCCCTTTTCAGTTGGAAAGCGCGCACTGGATTTTTTGGTGGAGAACAGCGGAACGCAGCGCAATCTGGAAGTGGATTTCTTCGGCGGCGAACCGCTTGTGAACTTTACGGTCTGTAAACAACTGGTCGAGTACGCGCGCAGCATCGAAAAAGACGCGGGCAAAAGGTTCCGCTTTACGCTGACTACCAACGGCATTGCCCTGACCGACGAAGTGATCGAGTGGGCCAATCGGGAATGTTACAACGTCGTCCTCTCGCTGGATGGGCGCAAAGAGGTAAATGACCGCTTCCGCCGGGACACCAGCGGGAACGGCAGTTACGACCGCATTGTGCCGCGCTTCCAAAAGCTGGTGCGGGAACGTGGCGGCAAAGGGTACTATATCCGCGGTACCTTCACGCATCACAACCCGGACTTCACGAAAGATTTGTTCCACATGGCGGACGATCTGGGCTTTTGCGAACTGTCCATGGAGCCGGTGGTGGCGGATCCAGCAAGCCCGGAAGCGCTGACGGAAGAGGATCTGCCGATCCTGTATCAACAATATGAGCTGCTGGCACAAGAGATGCTGCGCCGTCGGCGCGCAGGCCACCCCATCACGTTTTACCATTATATGTTGGATCTAAAGCACGGGGCTTGCCTTTACAAGCGCGTCGCCGGCTGCGGCAGCGGCTCTACTTATATGGCCGTCACGCCCTGGGGCGACCTTTACCCCTGCCACCAATTTGTCGGAGACGAGGCAACGAAGCTGGGCGATGTATGGCACGGCGTGACCAATACCGCACTGCGGGAAGAATTTAAGCAGTGCAACATTTATACCCGCCCCGCCTGCCGGACGTGCTGGGCCAGGCTGTTGTGCGCGGGCGGCTGCGCCGCCAACGCGTACCACACCATAGGTGATCTGAACGGCGTCTACGAATACGGCTGCAAACTGTTTAGAAAGCGCATGGAATGCGCCTTGATGATGCAGGTCGCCGAAGCCCTTGACCCGACTTTGGCAGACAAAACACCGCCGGCGACGGACAGCGTGGACACGGCAAATAGCGCCGGAACCTCAGCTTTCCTGTGTTAAACGCCGGGAAGCACAGCAGCGCAAAGGAGAACCGTTTTGAGACCCGTGAACGTTTTGATTATCGGCGGCAGCCGCGGTATCGGGGCGGCCACAGTGCGCGCCTTTGCCGCCGAGGGCTGCCGTGTCGCGTTTACCTGGCATGCAAGCAAGGAAGACGCGCGCGAAGTGTGCCTGCAGGCGGGCAGCGCGGTTTGCTCGCTATGCGCCGATGCCGCCAAACCCGCTGACGCTGCGCGCGCTGTGCGCGAAGCGGAGAAGTTTTTCGGCGGCGCCGCGGACGTGCTCGTCTACAATGCCGGCATAGCGCAGTACGGTCTTTTCAGCGATACCACCGATGATGACTGGAGGTGCGTGCGCGGCGTCAACTTAGACGGCGCCGTGTACGCCTGCAGGGCGGTCTTGCCCGCGATGATCCGCCAAAAATACGGGCGCATCATCCTTGTGAGCAGCATGTGGGGGCAGGTCGGCGCCAGCTGCGAAGCGCTGTACAGCACCGCCAAAGCGGGACTGATCGGCCTATGCCGTGCTTTGGCCAAGGAAGAGGGACCCAGCGGGATAACGGTCAACTGCATAGCCCCCGGCGCCGTCGATACCGCGATGATGGCCGGGTTTACCGAACAGGAAAAAACCGACCTGTGCGCCGATATCCCCGCCGGTCGGCTGGGGACGGCAGAGGAAATCGCGAAAACGATTGTATTTTTGGCGGGCAGGGACAGCGGCTACATCAACGGGCAGGTTCTTGGCCAAAACGGCGGCTATGTGGTTTAAACTGTTGAGGCAATATTGACGGTTTGTTGCGCCTTATAACGTGTCAGAAATTGCCATATTCTATTGCAATATCGATATATTTATGGTAGAATGGTATTGCAATGTGAAGGGCTGTAAAGCACCATTGCGCGGAAACGTTGACGTTGAGTTGACACTTTTTGGCTGATTTTGGGTGGTGATTTTGTGGCAAGTGTAACGGCGAACACGGACAAAAACGGGCGAGTGATTTCGTATCGATTTCGCTGCGCAGTCGGTGCGGACGTGAGTTGTTATGGCAAAAAAATTTGGCGCACCATGACGGTGAAGGCGCCGGGCTTGACTCCGGCAAAAGAGCTGAAGCAAATGGAAATGCAGGCGGCTGAGTGGGAAAGGGAGCAACGCGCAGAGTATGCGCGCACTGGCGATAAGCGAGAGCGAGGAAAAATTACGCTGGAAAAATTCCTGAACGAGCACTGGCTGCCCGATGCCATTCGCGATGGGCAGCATTCCTCAAGCACGGTTAGAAGTTGCGAGTTCGCCGTGAAAGTGATTGTGGATTTTTTCGGGCCCAAAAAACGGTTGAAGGATATTGGCCCGGAAGATTGCCTGCGATTTGGAAATTTCCTGCGCACCGGCAAGGACTATGCGCCTGGCACGGCAAAGCTGAATTTTAGCAAGCTTGCAGAGGGCCTGTTGTATGCAGAGCGGATGGGATATATCGCTGCCAGTCCCACGCGCCGATTGTCGCCGCGAGAAAAGCCACAAGGCGAAAACAAGCCAGTTGAATTTTTGAGCGAAAAGGACGCTGCCGTGTTTGTCCAAAAGCTGTTTGAAGATGCGCAGACGGATATATACTGGCGGGCAGTGATGCTGCTATTGCTTTGTACCGGCCTGCGGGTGGGTGAGGCTTGCGGCTTGCAGTGGCGCGATTACGATTGCCAAAACCTGCTGCTGCGGGTTGAGCGGACCGTTACTGGCAATAGCCAAAACAAGCTTAGCGTCGGGCCACCGAAAAACCGCAAGGCGCGGGTGGTGCCTGTACCGCGCAGGTTGTCGTTGATGCTGGACGCGCTGAAGGATGAAACCGAGACGGTATTCGGGCCGGTTAATGGCGATGCATTCATTTTCCCGTACCGCCGCGATCCATACCGCGCGCTGGCGCCGGAGGAAGTGCGCCGATGGATGCGCGGATTTTGCGAGCGGAACGGGTTGCCGCGTTACCATCCGCATTTACTGCGGCACACCGCCGCGAGCCTGGCACTGGCGGGTGGCGCGAACGTGAAAGAAACGCAACTGCTGTTGGGACATTCCGACAGCGCAACCACGCTGCGATATTACACCGGTGTTGAGCCTGATCGATTGCGCAAGGCGGTTGATGCCGTTGAAAATACGATTGAAAGCGCGATATGCTGATACCACAAAAACCGCGGCTGAGCGCCGCGGCTTTTTTTTGCGCTGCTAGCAATAGGGTGTTTATGCACATTATGCTATATCTATAGTGGATTTTTGTGTAAATCAAAATTGGGCAGCACATTGCAAAACGCAAGATGTGGTGTTATAATGAAAACGGGCGACAAGCGACGGTGTACGTTGCAAAAAAAGAGTCGCCGAGAAAGGAACACAAAATGAAAGAAGAAAACAGATTTATGACAGTCCGCGAGTGCGTGCAAAATCTCAGCGATCTGAGGCTGAGTGAGTTAGCGCTGCGCAGGCTGGTGCGCGATGGGCGATGCCCTGGGTACAGTAGTGGGTGCCGATTTTACGTTGACACGACACGCCTGCGCGAGATGTTGGAAGCGTCCACCGCGGGCCACGATGCGGGCGCTGGCATGGCGGGAGGCGAGAATGGTGTCTGACATGGCGTCGCGCCTGGATGCGCTGGAGCGGCAGATGCTGGATGTGATGGCGCGCCTGGACGCGCTGGAAGCGCTGGCGCGCGATGAGCAGGAAAGCGAGCGCGCGGGATGAGAGTTAAAAAAATCCTGTCACCGAGTAGGCGCCTTGGTGACAGGACAGGGCGACAGCTTTACATTTTTTGTTCGGCTCAGTGCAATGCGGGAGCTGTCGGTGTGTTTATTGTACCATCACCGACACCATTTCCGCAAGTCCTAAAGCCCTGAAAATTTTTAAAAGCGGGTGGTGTAGCATGCAATTGACTTATTTTCCTTTTTACGCGGACACGGCAGAGCGGTACCGGAAACTGCTGTCAGATGAGCAGATGGGCCGGCTATTTTTTAGCGCGATGGATTATCTGAAAACTGGCGAGCCTGAAGAGGTGTCAGACGATATTCGGTGGCCTTATTACGAGCTTACTGAAAAAATTGACGCAGCGCAACGGGCATATGAGAAAAAGTGCGAAAAGCTGCGGGTGAACGGCAAGAAGGGCGCCACGGCAAAGGCAAACAAGGCCACGCAGCTGGCGGTGGCGCCTTCCACCGATTCCACCGCCGCCGAAAAGCAGCAAGTGGTGCGGTTTGTACCACCGACAAAAAAGCAATTTCTGGAAATGAGCTATACAGTGGTAGACGCTGAGAAAGGCAAGAGTGACACGGAAATTGAGGCGGAAGTTGCAGCGTTCTATTGCCAGTTGCGCGATAGCGGGTGGCAATTTTTTGACATTCCTATCACTTGCAGCGAAACGCTGAAAGATTTGCTGTACGAGCGATTTATCTTAGCACCGGATTGGGTTAAAGACAGAGATGAGTACAAGCTTTTACATTATCAAGCCTTCCTTGCTGTATTCCGAGCTGCGGGTGGAGATGGCAACCGAGACGATGATGACGCAAGGTATGAGGTTGAAACGCGCCTTGTTGATGACTGGAAAGAAAACGGGCAAGAAAGAGTGTGGTACATTGGCGGCAAGCGCTACACCAACATTTGCCCTGCCGCCGTCGCCGCCTGGAAAGAGTACCACGAGCACGAGCACGACGCTTGACGCCTGGCAATTGGTAGCAATTGCTGGCAATTGCTGCGTCACTTAGCAATTCGGTGATATATGAAGTGAAGAGAAGGGAAGGGATTGGAAGGAAATTTATTACATAAATTTCCTTACAAGACAAGACACTCAGCGCGCGGCTGAGCAAAAAAGGCGCGCTTTACGCGCGCTTTTTCTGCCGCCGCGCCGGATTTGGTGACAGGTGACGGGTACCGGACACCATGCATCACCAAAGCACCACGCAAGCCTGGGCGATGCAGGCGGGTGGTGCGGGTGGTGCCGCCGCCTGGCGCCACGCAGTATTCGGTGGGATTTACCACGCACACGGTGGGCCTTCCTGCCGCCTGCTGACGGCGGGTGATTTGGCGGCTGAGAGTACCGACGCCGTGAGACTGGCAATAACGGCTCTGTAAGCGATTGTAGCGTTAGGCATATAACAAGCCTTGTAAATTGCTACACGCGCTCTGACAGGCCTTATTTTAGCGCTGACGCGATTATCGGGTACCCTCCCTACCTGTCACTCATACGATGCGATACGGGTACCGATGGCTGGCCGTAAATTTTTGCGAGCGACACTTTGTAACGGTTTTTGTAACCATTTTGTAACTATTTGCAAAAGCGGCAAAGTCGCGGTAAAAGATTGAAAGTGGCGCAAAAAGCTGGCAAGTCATGGTAAAAGCGCCTAAAAGGCGCCAAAAGCCCACGGCCTTGACGGTGGGACGGTGTGACTTCCACGCTGGCAAGGTGATTTGGCACCATGCCCACGCCTGGCACGGTGGCGATGGTGGCGCCTTCCACGTCTCTCAGCTGCTCCACGCTGGCACCTGGCACGGTGGCGCTGTACCGCCTGGCGTCGGTGTAGGCAACAAAAAACCGCCTGGAGCTGGCAGGCGGCTTTTTTTCGTTGACGGCAAGGCCAGCAAGGCCATCCGCCCACGGAGCAATACGCCTTATTCTACCGCGCGTGAGTGGTGCTGTCAACCGCACCGATACCCACGCCGCTGGCGCTGACACGCGCAGGCGGTGGCGCAGGCGGGTGGTGCGGGTGATTTTTACCACCGGCTTGAAGCTGGCTTGAAGCTGGACGCAAAAAATTTTTTTCGCTGGCGGGTTGACATTTTCGTTGACACTTGCATTTTTTGCCGATAGCGGGACGCTGAAGATTGCCATTTATTGACGCTGTAGCGATATTATTTTGGGTGGCGTGGGTGATATTGGCGTATTGTTGGTTTTAACTGTTAAAACAGGGATACGAAGCATCGCGCCGGCGCTTTCAAGCGCCGGCGCGGTAACTTCCCCTTTGCGTGCGGGTCACACTCTCGAGAAAAAGCGATCTCTCAATCAACCGTCGATCAGGATGACCTTTTTCTCCGGCAGACGTTTTTCTTCTTCCTTGGGCAGCTCCAAATGCAGGACACCATCCTCAAACTTCGCCTTTACATCTTCTTCGGTAATCTGACCACCTACATAGAAGCTGCGCTGCATGGTTCCGACATAGCGCTCCTGGCGAATGATCTTGCCGCCAGCGCTCTTCTCGTCACGGTTTTCGCCTTTCGTGGCGGTAATCGTGAGATAACCGTCATCCAGTTCCAGTTGAATCTGATCCTTTTTGAAACCGGGCAAATCCATGTCGATCACATAGGTAGAATCCGTCTCGTGAACATCCGTCTTCATCTCGCGTTTGGCATTGCGACCGTACAGTTGCTTATTCACTCTGCGCACCTCATTATCCATTTGGTCCATCTCCTGGAACGGAATATCCATCAGGTCGTCAAACAAACTTTCTGCAAAATAGCTGGGGAACAACATAATTCCATACTTCCTTTCCATTCATTTGCATCGGAATATCGTACTTTGTATGCATTGGAACATCGGTGTCGGTTTTGAGTGTTTTGCGCGGCTCCTTTGTTCTGAAACCTATTATACGCAAAAAATTAGCACTGTCAATAGGAGAGTGCTAATTATCTGTGAACGATTTATAAAAGAACTGTAAAGAATGGCCTGCACAACGATAAAATAGCGCCAGCGTGAGGAAGCGCCATCTTCTATAACTTTATTCACACAAATTATAATTTGACAAGTTTGGGTTTTTTTGCTACACTTACGTTGCAATCGTTTGTAAAGCTGCTCCGTTCGCGAGCCGGTCTTTGGCAAGGCGGATGCTGGTAGCCGAAAAGTCAAGGTTGTGATGAGCGCATATATACTGTATGGCTCCTTGTATCATGATCGGGAAATGAGGTGAAACGCACATGAAAGAGGGCATCCATCCCAAGTACATGGACTGCACGATCACCTGCGCTTGCGGGAATGTTATCAAAACACGTTCCACAAAGCCGGAGATCCGCGTGGAAGTTTGCAGCAAATGCCATCCGTTTTATACCGGCAAACAAAAGCTGGTTGACAGCGGCGGCCGTGTAGAGCGCTTCAAGCGCCGCTACGCGAACGCAAATACCGCAAGATAAGCAGAGCTTGTTGTACCGGCGCCGCTCAAGCGGCGCCTTTTTTCCCCTATTAAGCGGCGAGTCCGCCTTCCAACGGCAGAGTCGATGGGGTTCCGCCTTCACTTTTGTTAGACCTTACAAGGGGGAGGATCCATGCCGGATTACCGCACGGTACAAGGCTCTTCTACCTACACATATGAAGAAAAGCGCAGCCGTTTTATTGCCCAAGCATCCTTTGCCGATACTGAGGAGATGGCCGCCGCGGTGCTGGGGCGCGTAAAAAGTGAACATCACGCCGCGCGCCATCATGTGTATGCGTATGTCCTGCGTGCTGGGGAGCGAACCCGCTGTTCCGATGACGGGGAACCTGCCAAGACGGCCGGTGTGCCGGTGTTGGAGGCGATTTTGCACGCGGGCGTCAGCGACGTGATCGTTGTGGTGACCCGGTATTTTGGCGGTGTACTGCTGGGAACCGGCGGCCTTGTCAGAGCATACTCGGCCGCGGCGTCGGGCGCTTTACAGGCTGCCCGGATCGTGACCATGCGGAAGTTGGTGGAATGCAGCGTTACGCTGCCCTATGCCCTGTATGAGCCGGCGCGCCGCCTGCTGGCCGAGGGCGGCGCGAGAGAGGGGGAAGCGCGGTTTGCCGATGCCGTCACGCTGACATGGCACATACCGGCGGAAGAACATGGCGCGCTGTGTGCGCAAATCGAGGCACTTGCGCGCGGGAAAGCCGCTGTAAAGGTGGGTTCGCCGTTCTTTGCGCCGTTTTGATCGAGCGTTTTTGCCCGCGTGGCAAAGGATTTGTGTGCTGAAAATGACCTTTAGAGGAGGTGTTGAACGTTTGTGTACCGTTCGTGAGCGCACCGAGGCACTGGAACAGGCTGTGCTCTGCGCGCAGGGTGCCAAAAGTGCCTTGAGCCGCGGCAGGCGTGTGCCGGAGGAACCGGACGCTCTGCGAACCTGCTACCAGCGCGACCGTGACCGCATCCTCCACTGCAAATCCTTCCGAAGGCTAAAGCAAAAGACACAAGTGTTCCTTTCCCCCGAGGGCGACCACTACCGCACCCGCTTAACACACACCCTGGAGGTCAGCCAAATTGCCCGCACCATCGCCCGCGCGATGCGCCTCAACGAGGACTTGACCGAGGCGATTGCACTGGGCCACGATCTTGGCCACACGCCGTTCGGCCACGCGGGGGAGCGCGCGCTCCACGCGCTTTGTCCGGGTGGCTTTACGCATTACCGGCAAAGTTTGCGCGTAGTAGACAAATTGGAAAACGGCGGGAATGGCCTCAATCTGACCTGGGAGGTGCGCAACGGAATCGTAACGCATACAACCGGCGCCTGGGCGAAAACGGCCGAGGGCCAGTGCGTGCGCAGGGCGGATCACATCGCCTTTTTAAATCACGACATCGAGGACGCCATAACGGCCGGTATTCTGCAAGAAGAACAACTGCCGCAAAGTGCCGTTCGCGTTTTGGGTCACACCAAAAGCGAACGGATTACCACCATGATCACGGATCTGGTGACATACAGCCACCTGGAGCCGGGCTGGGATCCCATGTTATGCTTCTCGGCGGAAGTGGAGCAGGCGTATGCTACCCTCCAGGATTTTATGTATGCGAACGTCTATCTGGAGGGTGAAGCCAAGCGGGATGAGAAAAAAGTGGATCAACTGATTCGCGCGCTTTATGAGCGCCTTTGTGCCGACCCAAATCGAATGCCTAATTTTTATATGCAGATCGCCTACCGCGAGGGGATTGAACGCGCCGTGGCCGATTACATCTCCGGCATGAGCGATGAGTACGCTACGCGCTTGTTTGTGGAATGGTTCGTTCCGCAAAAGTGGCATGTGCTGTAACGAGAGGAGACTCTTTTGATCCCGCAGGAATATGTACAAGAAGTTGTGCGCCGCACGGATATCGAAGAACTGGTGGGGGACTATGTGACGCTGCGCCACCGCGGTCGCATGGCCTCGGGTTTGTGCCCTTTCCACAACGAAAAGACACCCTCGTTTTTCGTGTATCCGCAGACGCAGAGCTTTTACTGCTTCGGCTGCGGGGCTTCCGGAGACGCCATCAGCTTTTTGCGCAGGTATCAAAATCTCGGTTATGTCGAAGCGGTCAAAGCGCTCGCCGCACGCGCCGGTATGCCGATGCCGGAAGAAGACGATCATGAGGCTTATGCCAGGCAGCGCCTATTGGAGATCAACCGCTGTGCTGCCCGCTACTTTTCTGAGCAGCTGAATGCCCCCACGCCGCAGGCACAGGCCGCCCGCGCGTACTGGCGTGAACGGCGCGGCATGACCGATGCTTCCATCCAGCGCTTCGGGCTGGGGTATGCGCCTGACGATTTTACTGGCCTTTTGCACACGCTGAAACGATACGGGTTTGCGGAGAAGGAACTGGAAACCGGCGGTCTTGTCAAGCGCAACGCAAAAGGCAACCTGTATGATATGTTCCGAAACCGCGTAATGGTTCCGATACTTGATTTGCACGGCGATGTGATCGCCTTCGGCGGCCGCGTTCTGGACGATTCGAAGCCGAAATACATCAACAGTCCCGAGACGGCGGTGTACCGCAAATCCTATACGCTGTTTGCCATGAACCTTGCCAAGCGATCCAAAAGCGGCCGTTTTATTCTGTGCGAGGGGTATATGGATGTGATGAGCCTGCAACAGGCGGGATTTGATACCGCCGTATGCGCCTGCGGAACGGCTTTGACAACAGAACAGGTAAAGATCCTCAGCCAATATGCACAGGAAGTCGTTCTTTGCTATGATTCCGACGATGCCGGGCGCAAGGCGACGGAGCGCAGTCTTTCGCTTTTTTATCAGACGAACGTTAAAGTCAGCGTGCTGGAAATTCCGGGCGCCAAAGACCCTGATGAATTTATCCGCTTTTACGGTCGAGAGAAATTCTCAGTATTGCTGAACAGCGCGGCGAATCCCACCGAGTTTGCGCTCTCCAAAGCAAAAGAAAAGTATGATCTGACCAATACCGGGCAACAGCTTGACTACATCCGCGAGGCAGTGCAGATCCTGGCGCGCAATGAGGTGACGCCGACGGCCAGGGACGTATATGCGGGAAGGGTGGCACAGCAGACCTCTGTGAGCAAAAGTGCCGTTCTGGCTGAGGTGGAAAGGCAGAGCGCGCTGCAGGCAAAGCGCATGCACCGCCAAGAGCAGCGGGACTTGTCGCGCCAGGGCATTGCCGCTGACCTTCGGGTTTTGCCGCAGCGCGACGGACAGCGAGCGCTGGGCGCAGCGAGCGCCGCGCGGCAGCTGGCGGCGGCGATGTTGCAGGATCCGGCTGTCATCCCGTATGTACGCGACCGGTTGGATCTTGACACGATTCCCGTCATGGAACTGCGGCAGGGAATTGAGGCGATCTTCGCCTGCGCCGCCGCGGAGGAACCGGTCAACCTGACATCCCTCTCCTTTCGCCTGGATGAAAAAACACTCTCGCAGCTGGCGTTGGCTCTCGCGCAAAACGCCGAGACCACGTTGGATATGCGTGATATCGACCTGTTTTTGCAGCGCCTGCGCGACGCCGACCCGGAAAGCCGCCATGTCAGCGGCGCGACGGATGAAGAATACGTAGCCAAATTCCAGGAAATTGCCAAGCGGAAAAATGCAAAATTTCGCGCAACCGTTTGACGCAAACCGAAGCCTGTCACGGCAGGCGATTCGCAACAGGCAAAGGCGCTGCGCCGCATAAGACCGCTATCGATACGCTTTTGCGCCAAGGCGCCGCGCTTGCAAACGCGCTTGCCAATACAAACAGAACCTGCCGATTGCAAAACAGACGACAACACACAAAAAGGAGCATGGGACAAGATGGCAGACAAGCAAGATCCAATCCGCGTCCTGCTGGAGACCGGGCGCCGTAACGGTAAAGTGACCAACTCCGAGATCGGCGATGCGGTAGAAGAAAGCGGTCAGGGCCTGGACGTAGAGCAGATGGAAAAGCTCTACGAGGAGCTGGAGGGCAGCGGCATCGAGGTCGTGGACGATCCCGAAACGACCGCGGCCGAGACAGTTGTCCTGACGGAAAAAACGGTGGAGGAATTTGAGGACAGCCTGGCAACGGACGGCATCACCATCGACGATCCTGTGAAGGTGTACTTAAAGGAAATCGGGCGCGTGCCACTGCTTACGCCGGAGGAAGAGGTGGAACTGGCACTGCGCATCCAAAAGGGCGGACCGGACGGAGAAAAGGCCAAGCAGCGCTTGAGCGAGGCCAACTTGCGCCTGGTGGTGTCCATCGCCAAGCGGTATGTAGGGCGCGGCATGCAGTTTTTGGATTTGATTCAGGAGGGCAACCTGGGCCTGATTAAGGCGGTGGAAAAGTTCGACCACACCAAAGGGTTCAAGTTCTCGACCTACGCGACATGGTGGATCCGGCAGGCCATCACCCGCGCGATCGCCGATCAGGCGCGCACGATCCGCATACCGGTTCATATGGTCGAGACCATCAACAAGGTAAAGAAAGTGTCGAATCAGCTGCTGCATGAGAACGGGCATGAACCAACCGCCGACGAGATCGCCGAGAGGTTGGAAATGCCGGTGGAAAAAGTCAGGGAAATTATGCGCGTCGCACAAGAACCGGTCAGCCTCGAGACGCCGATCGGCGAAGAAGAGGACAGCCATTTGGGTGATTTTATCCCCGACGAGGAAGCGCCGATACCCGCCGAGGCCGCCAGCCAAACCCTGCTAAAAGAGCAGCTGGCCGAGGTGCTGAAAACGCTGACACCGCGTGAAGAAAAAGTGCTGCGCCTTCGCTTCGGCCTTGAGGACGGACGCCCCCGCACGCTTGAGGAAGTGGGCAAAGAGTTTAACGTCACGCGCGAGCGCATTCGTCAGATTGAGGCGAAGGCGCTGCGAAAACTGCGTCACCCGAGCCGGAGCAAAAAATTGCGCGATTTTTTGGATTGATCGGCAAAAACGTCGTCATCCCGGCGCGCAGAAACCCTCTTGTAATGACTTGACAATCGCCCCATCCGGCTGTATAATCGCATTGTTCGCTTGGCGCTGCTAATGGCGCGCGGGCACTCTGGCCCGGTAGTTCAGTTGGTTAGAACGCTAGCCTGTCACGCTAGAGGTCGTCGGTTCGAGCCCGATCCGGGTCGCCTTGCGCTGTTATAGCTCAGGAGGTAGAGCGCATCCTTGGTAAGGATGAGGTCGGCAGTTCAAATCTGCCTAACAGCTTACAGGCAAAAACCACGCAGAATTAATGTTTCTGTGTGGTTTTTTGTTGTGTAAAACCGACTGTAAATTGTGAACAAACTGTTAAATCGGGGGACTCTTCTGCCGCTTTTGGCCTATTTTGCAACTTTTTTGCAAATTTTGGGCTTCAAAAAATCGCGAGATCCCTTGCTGTGTGAGGCTTTTCTCCACATCGCGTTTTGCACTTTTTTTGCACTTTTTGCTAAAATTGCGTGTATATTGAATCCAGGGCTTTTGCCTTTTTTCTAGGGCTGTTCCAAGACAACAAATGCACAGGCGAGGTCGGCCTCGTGCGTAAGGCTAACGCGTACCTGTATCTGATTTTCATTTGCCCATCTTTGCGCCTCTCCGCCTAGCACAATGTATGGTGCGCCGCTCTCGCGCCGCAAAACCTCGATTTCGGGGAGCTGAAACCCGCCAAGCCCGGACCCGACGGCCTTTAAAAAGGCTTCTTTTGCGGCAAAGTTGGCGGCAGCAGTCTGAGCGCGTCTTGCTGGGGAAAGCTGCGACAAAAGCGTCTGCTCCGCTTTGGAAAACACATGCGACAAAAAGGTTTCGCCGCGAAAGCATTTTTCCATCCTGGAAATGCTGCACAAATCGACACCGATACCGGGAATATTCGCGGGTAATTTCAACTTTGATCCCCCTATACGACTGTATATAATGCGGCGACGACAGCAAGAACCTATCTGCCATTAGGTCAGCCGAGAGTTTTACCGGAAAGGCGGGCGCATTCACGCGGTTGAGCTCTTGTGTGCTTGTCGGTATTATACAAGAATAGGCCTGTGTTGACAACAGGCAGCCTGTAAACCCAATGCCATAACGGCAGGGATCTTGACGAAACGCTGACAAAAGATTATACTGAGTGTGATTTAGGGGTGCAATACTGTTCCATGGGGTGTCATCGAGGTGTTGCGCAGCTGGTAGCGCGCCTGCTTTGGGAGCAGGAGGCCGTGGGTTCGAGTCCCGCCACCTCGATTGGAAAATATCCGGTGCAAAAAATAGAGCAAGGTGTCATCTCTGCCAAATATAACGCATAATCGTCTAAAAAGTTATCCCTTTCTGAAGCTTTTTGCCAAATTCTGGCGACGGGGACGGTTGGGCGAATCGGGGTTTGTACTTGTTACGACAGAATGAGGATAGGCAATGAATTGTTGCTATTGACGTTGTAGCAGGAATTTTGTGCGGTAGAGTTCCCCTTGCACGACTGACGATTTCTCGAGCCAAAGGGTATGACAGCATGCGGGATCTCTCGTTTCTCGCGCACATCGGCGACGACGGGGTGCGGCTTGACCGCTTTTTGCGCAGCCGGGGCGTAACGATGGGTCTGATCCGATCCGTAAAGCATGGCGATGGGTTTCGGATAGACGGGGCGCCGATTCACACAAATCAGTGTATCTTTGCGGGGCAGACGGTTATGTGCACGCTTGTGCCGGAACAATCCGATGTAAGGCCGCAGCCAGTACCTTTCGTGATACGTTACCAAGACGATTGCGCGGCTGTACTGGAAAAGCCGGCCGGGTTAGCGGTTCACCCAACGCGCAACTATCCGGATCATACTCTTGCCAACGGTTGGATGTGGGAACTGGCATCGCATGGCCAGACTGGCGTGTTTAGGCCGATCAACCGCCTGGATAAAAACACGAGCGGGCTTGTTTTGGTCGCCCTAGACGCCTATAGTGCCCCCGTGCTGGCGGTCGGCGCACACAAGCGCTACTTGGCCGTTGTGGAAGGGGAAATGCCCCTAGAAAGCGGCGTGATTGATGCGCCCATCGCGCGCAGGGAGGATTCCCTCATCGGTCGATGTGTGTCGCCGAACGGAAAGCCCAGCCGTACCGATTACCGCGTTTTGTGCGCCGGGTGCGGATACAGCCTTGTAGAATGTCTACCGCGCACGGGCAGGACCCACCAGATCCGTGTACACTTTTCTTTTATCGGTCATCCCTTGGCGGGGGATGATCTCTATGGAGGGCATCGGGAGCGGATCGCGCGCCATGCGTTGCACTGTGCCCGCCTGTGTTTTCCATCGCCCCGATCGGTACAAACCGGGGAAATGAGAACCATAACGGTGTGCAGTCCCCTGCCTGCCGACATGTCGCGCCTCTGTGAAGCGTGTGGTTTCTCAGCAAAGCTTTATGCTGAGAACCTGTAGGGCCGCCGCGCATATGACATCATTTTGACAGGATCATCCGGCAAGCGATATACCCTTTTAGGAGAATTCGGTTTTGGACACCATTCAAATTCCGACTGCCCATACGTCGTCAGATCCGCCCCATGCCCCTGCGGCATTAAACTCCAACGGGCATGTGCCGCCGCATGTGAACCTAAAAAATCCGATGATTTCCGCGGATGATATCGGCGAACTCTTGTATCGCGTAGGGTTCTGGCTGGAATACACAATTGTTTGCACATTGCGAACAATTTTGAGCGGCGCTAAAACGATATTCAGTTATTTTTCTGGCCTGCTGCGGGTGATTTTCCATCCGATCTTTGAGAGCCTAACCGGGGTTTTGCAAGATTTAACGCTGCCCTTTATCACGCTGTACCACTCCGCATACCGGATTGTACGCGGTGAAAAACGCAGTACAGCGGTTGATGCGTCGCGTCCTGACCGCTTGGCGGCAGCGTTTCCCATTTTGGCTGCTTTTTTGCGCGGTATTTTGGCGGTCGCACTTCCTGTAGCTGCGGCTGTCGCGTTGTACTTCACCGTGCAGCACGGACGTGAGCAGCAATTTTTAATCAAAGTCACGATGAACGGACAGACGGTCGGAAACGCTGCCAACGAGCAGGTTTTTGAAAGCGCGCGCAGCGATGTACAGGAGCGTTTGAACAACGCCCACAATGCACTGCTCGCCGCGGGGTTAGAGTCGGGAGAGGGCGCCATATGGGAAATCAATCCAAGCTATTTTCTTATTTCCGGAGCCGATGAAGATCCCCTGATGAGCGAGGGCGATCTTGCGGACGCCATGATGCGGCTTGTCAGTACCGACATCAGCGAAGCTACGGCCGTTTATATCGACGGTGAGCTGCAATTTGTAACAAGCGAGGGCGACCATCTGCGCGCCTATCTTGAAAATTATCGCGTTCCACAGGATACCGGTTTGGAGCCGAACACCTCTGTAAGTTTTTTGCACGAGATCCGCCTGGTCGACGGGCTTTATATGAACTCTTCGGTTGTTCCGCTCCAGAACATCATCTCTGCCTTTAACGCGGGAGCAGAAATCCTGACGTACACAGCGGCGCGGGGCGAGACGGTTCAGTCGGCCGTGGATAACACCGGCATCAGTTTTGAGTCGCTCTCCCAGCTGAACCCCGACTTGACCAGTCTTGATCAGAAAATACCGGAAGGGACAGTTCTTACCACGGGGACAGCATCGCCGGAATTGCTCAAGCTCAAAGTCACACGCAGGGAAATCTATGAGGAGCCCGTCGCTTTCCCTACCGAAAACAGCGAATCCAGCGAATACAATTTCGGGGATGTCGTGGTTTTGCAGGAGGGGGTTGACGGCGTGCAGCGCGTGACGGCGGATACCACCTTTATTGACAATGTCGATGTGTCACACAGTATCGTTCAAGTGGAGGTTGTCCAGGAGCCGATACCGAGGCGCACTGTAACGGGGACGCATCTGGACAGCGGCTTGATTGCCAGTATCGGAACCGGCAGCTTTATCTGGCCTGTTCCGGATTATACCTACATCAGCCGTTGGGCCAACTTTTCAAGGGGCAGCCAATATCATCGCGGCACCGATATCTGCGCGAACTACGGCACACCTATCATTGCCTCTGACGGCGGAGCCGTTGTGGAAGCCGGCTGGCACGGAAGCTGGGGCAATTATGTGCGTATCGACCACGGCAACGGTTGGACGACGCTGTATGCGCATATGTCACGCATTGCCGTGTCACGCGGGCAGGCCGTTGAGCAGGGGCAGGTCATCGGCTATGTGGGATCGACTGGAAACTCAAATGGGAATCACTGTCACTTTGAGATGACGCGCAATGGCGTTTTGTATTCTGCCTATAATCTGTTCTCCAACATGCCGATGAACAACCGCTGAACGACAAAAAAGACAAGTCTGTCCAATTTCTTTGGCAGCGGCGGAGGGCACATTGCCGCGCAGCAAAATTTCAACTTTTTCGGCACAACTTTAACAAATTTCCGCAACAGCACTTTTCAAAACCGTTCCCTTGCGGTATAATAAGCTTGCTGTGTGCGGGGATTTTGCATGGTTAGGGAGCGTATTGCTTGGAGAAATTCGTGATTCGCGGGGGAATCCCGCTAAGAGGGGAAGTAACCATCGGGGGCGCCAAAAACGCCGCGGTGGCGATTTTGCCTGCCACGATTCTCGCAAAAGGCAAATGCGTGATTGAAAATCTGCCCTGTATCAGCGATGTTATGGCCTCTTTGCGGATCTTGCATGAATTGGGCGCCGAGATCCGTATGATCTCACGCAGCTGTTACGAGATTGATACGTCCCGTGTTGACGCAACCGAGGTCTCCAGTGACTTAACCCGCCAGATGCGGGCCAGTTATTACTTTTTGGGCGCACTGCTGGGCAGGTTCGGGCAGGCGCGCGTCGCCATGCCCGGTGGCTGCAATCTGGGGCCCCGCCCGATTGATCAACACTTAAAAGCCTTTACCGCCCTGGGATGCGAAGAATCCGTGGAATACGGCATGATCCAGGTTCGGGCTAAAAAAATGCATGGCGCGCACATTTTTTTTGATACCATTTCGGTGGGCGCCACAATGAACGCCATGCTTGCGGCTGTTTTCACGGACGGCCTGACGGTGCTTGAAAATGTCGCGCGGGAACCGCATGTGGTCGATCTTGCGAATTTTCTCAACATGATGGGCGCAGAGGTGTACGGTGCCGGCACCGATGTCATCAAAATACACGGCGTCAAAGAACTGCACGGCTGTGTATATTCCATTATACCGGATCAGATCGAGGCGGGCAGCTATATGGTGGCGTCTGCCGTTACCGCCGGAGATGTGACGGTGTGCAACGTTACGCCAAAGCACCTGGAGTCCATCTCGGCGAAACTGCGGGCGACCGGGTGCGAGGTAGAGGAATACGATGACGCTGTTCGCGTGTACCGTACGGGACCTTTGCAGCCGCTCAAGATCAAAACCATGCCGCATCCCGGCTTCCCGACGGATATGCAACCGCTGATTACGGTGTTGCTTTGCCTGGCAAAAGGCACTTCGATCGTGACCGAGAGCATTTGGGAGAATCGCTTTCGCTATGTCGAAGAGCTGACCCGCATGGGCGCCAAAATCAAGGTGGACGGTCAGATCGCCGTTATCGAAGGCGTGGAGCGCCTGCATCCAGCCCCGCTGCGCGCCACCGATCTGCGCGCCGGTGCGGCGCTGGTCATCGCCGCGCTTGACGCCGACGGAACGAGCGAACTGGAGGAGACGAACCACATTGAGCGCGGGTATGAGAATATGGTGGAAAAGCTGCGGGGTTTGGGCGCCGATATCCGCCGCATCGAACCGCCCTTTTCTGTGTCAAGTCGCGCGATATGACGAAAGCGTTTAATTCTATCTGCCGCTGCCCAAAAGGCGGCGTTTTTATTTCCTTTCGCGATGCAAAAGGACAGTCAGGAGGCAACTATTGGCACGGTTCACCACACTCTATTCGGGATCTTCCGGCAACTGCGCCGTGGTTGCACAGGGTAACCGCTATGTGCTGATCGATATAGGCAAAAGCTGCCGTCAGACCCTCACAGCACTAAAACAAGTCGGGCTCTCGATCGCTGACTGCTGCGGCATTTTCATCACACATGAGCACACCGACCATGTGGCGGGGTTGGGTACGTTATTAAGAAACTACGATATCCCGGTTTTTGCCCGTATCGATACGCTGCAGCATTTGGAGCAGGCGGACATCCTACCGCCCGCCGCAGAGGCACAAGCCGTCGACTCGCGGGACGTGGAAATCGATGGGTTTACCGTTTCCGCCTTTCCGACCTGCCACGATGTACCCTGCTGCGGCTACCGCATTACGGCTCCGGACGGTCACAGAATGGCCATCGCGACGGATCTGGGCGTTCTGACTACCATTGTGCAGTACAATCTATCCGGATGTAACCTGGTCGCCCTAGAAGCCAACTACGATAGAGCCATGCTGCAAAACGGACCATATCCTTATTTTTTGAAAGTTCGCATTGAAAGCGACCACGGTCATCTTGACAACTACGCCTGCGCATCTGAGATACTGGATCTTGTACAAGAAGGATGCCGAAACTTTTCGCTGTGCCACCTAAGCCAGGTCAATAATACCCCGCAACTTGCCTTGAAAGCCGTTAAGGAAATCCTATCGATTGCAAAGATCACACCGCCGCCGGGAGAGCCGGTTCACATCCAAACGCAGCCGCGCAATGAGCCCGCAGCGTGGGTCGCGTTTTAGCGCTTTTCCGTGTTAGCCAAAACAGAGCCTTTTTTGCGCAGCTCTATTGAAAACCGACACGGCGTGCAGCTACCCCTCGAGAGATTGCGCGGCGGGGCTTTGGGCCGTATCGGAAAGCCATCGGGGTAAAAATATGCAGCATATTGATGTTGTCTGTGTCGGGAAGCTTACGGCGCCGTATCTCGCCGCCGGTGTTGCGGACTACCAAAAGCGCTTAGGCCCCTTTTGCCGCTTTCGGATTATAGAAATCCCCGCTGCGCCACTTAAAGAAAAGGCCGCCTCGGGCGGCGAGATCGAAAGGGCCTTAGCGCAAGAGGCGGCGGCCATTCGCAAAGTGTGCCGCGGATCCTATCTGGTTGCGCTTTGCGTGGAGGGAGAGGCGATTTCGAGTGAAGATCTGGCCCGGTTGCTCCAAACGCGCGCCGAAAGCGGTGCGGGCGACATCGCCTTTGTGATCGGCTCCTCTTTCGGCTTGGCCCAAAGCCTGAAGCGGGAGGCAAACGCCCGGATCAGTTTGGGCCGCATCACACTACCTCATCAACTGGCAAGGCTCGTGTTATGCGAGCAGATCTACCGAGCGTGTACGATCAACGCCGGAATGAAATATCACAAATGAAGCCGCTGTCCCCAGAGATTTGCATCTCCGGGGACAGTCCTTTTGTGCCAACTTTTTTTGTAAGTTCCGCGACTGGCGATGCGTCGGCGCCCTTTGCGTTCAAACGAAACTACTTTGCTTTCCCGGTCGCCCTTGTACAATGTCCTAATACTTGAGATCGTCAATATTGACTTTTTCTTCCATGTGGAGCGAAGACTGATTTTGCGCACCCGCCTTATATTTGCCAAGGGCAACGGCGGTTCTGCCGGGATCCGCGATCGTGCCGGCGCCCGCGATACAGCCGCCGGGGCAGGCCATTCCCTCTAACAGGTAGCCATTATACTTGCCGGCCTTCGCAAGCGCCATCATTTTGCGGCAATCGGAAAGGCCCTGCGCGCCCACCACATTTACCTCGCGATTGGGATCGATCTCGTGAATCGCATTGACAACAGCCTGCGCCACACCGCCTGAAATTGCAAAACCGCGCCCGTCGGCACTGGCGACATCAAACTTGCGGTCGGGATCGTCTGGCATTTTGCCGGGATTGATCTCTTTGGCCTCAAACAGCCCCATCAGTTCCTCAAATGTGAGGACAAAATCCACCTCGCTGCGCACCGAGTGACGGCTCGCCTCCAGCTTTTTGGCGGAGCAGGGGCCGACAAAGCAGATCCGCACATCGGGCTGTTCGCGCTTGACCATGCGCGCCGTCAGCACCATGGGGGTAAGTGTCATACTGATGCAGTCGGCATATTCCGGAAAGAGTTTTTTCGCCATTACGCTCCAGGCGGGGCAGCAGGAAGTGCCCATAAACGGATGGTTCTGCGGAACCTCCGCCATAAAATCCTTCGCCTCGTCGATGCAGCACAGGTCAGCGCCGATCGCCACCTCAACCGCATCGGAAAAGCCCAGTGCTTTCAGCGCAGGGCGAACCTTGGCGGGCGTCATGCCGGGAAATTGGTTGATAAAGGACGGCGCCACAATGGCAACCACTTTGTCGCCGCGCTTGAAGGCGCGGATCAGCTGAAAAATCTGTCCTTTGTCCACGATGGCGCCGAAGGGACAGTTGACCAGGCACATACCACAGGAAACGCAGCGGTCATAATCGATCTCGGCCCGGCCGTAGCGGTCCGAGTGGATGGCATCCATTCCGCAGGCGGCGGCGCAGGGTCGGTCAATCTTGACAATAGCGCCGTAAGGACAGGCATTGACGCATCGCATGCATTTGACGCACTGGGTCTGATCGATTGCGCTCTTGCCGTTTTCAAAGTGGATGGCGTGTTTCGGGCAGACCTCTTGGCAGGGATGTGCAAGGCACCCCTGACACATCTGCGTCACATGAACGGATTTTTGCGGGCACCGATTGCAGGCAAAGGGAATTACATTGATCAGGGGTGGTTCGTAGTATTTGTCCGCGATGGCGCTCTCCTCCAGCTCGTCGTCAACGGCGGTCATCTCGTCAATGCGGCGCAACGACATCCCCATGGCGAGACGTATACGCTCCGAGACAATGGCTCTCTCCAGAAAGATAGAACTGCGCAGAGTACTCTCTTCTCCGGGAATGATCTGAAACGGCAACACACGCATCAGATAAGAAAAATCCTTCATGTCGTCTACCTCGTATGACATGCGCGCCACCTCGGTAAACACTTTGCGGCGAATATCGGTTACGGGGGTGTAAATACCTCTCATGGAAAAACACTCCTCTCATGCGAATACACAAAAAGCCTTTCTGGAAGCGGACGGAGAATCGACAAAGGAGCACCACACGGTCGTTTGCGCACAGCCCAACCCGCCCTTGATGGTGGCCGTTTTACTCTACACCGCCGAGAAACTCTCTTAACATACTTTCAGGCGGCACAAGTGCACGGTCTAGCGGTGTAAAGGGGGAAAATTCTCCACGGAGCGACAGGAAAGCCTCACGATAGTCCGGCGCGGTTTGTGCCGTAAGGGAATCCAGCACGTCGCCCCAAAGACAAGGCTCGTAACTAAAGGAAGAATCAAAGATTACATGAGCCCTGTCTTTATACGCCTGCACATACTTTTTTTCAGAGGAACAGACATGCTCCCAAATTTTCAGGGTGAAATCTGGGGTATGCCCACGGAAAAGATGATCGCGAATGACGCGTCGAGCCAGCCGAATATTCCGCGTTTGCAATACGCGTTTGCCAAATCGATCGCAGTATTCCTCGCGCAGGCCGGTGTAAACATAAAAAAGGCTGCCGGAGGGCAATCCTTGCGACAGGATGGGATTGAGAGCATGAAGCCCTTCTATGATGGCGATGCCGCCTGTGCAGTCGACCGTCCTTTTTTCGGGCGATGGACGCTGTTTAATGAAATCAAACACCGGGCTCACAGCTTTGCCGTCCCGCAAAAGCGTTTCAAGAAAGGAATGTAGGCCGGCGAGATCCAATGCCTCCGGGCACTCATAATCATCACCGCCGTCGGGTCGTTTTGGATATTTTCCCTCTCCCAAGAAAAAGTCGTCCAGGCTGACGGTAACGCACGGTTTGCCCTGGCTGCGGATTTCGTCCACCAGGCGGTTTGCAGACGTCGTCTTGCCCGCACTGGATGGACCCGTGAGCATTACAAGGCGCGCGCCACTGTTTAAGATGGTTAGCGCCGCCGCTTTGACCCTTTCTGCATACGTTTCCTCGCAGTACGCGATAAAATGGTTCGCATCGCGGACGGCAAAATTGATTAGGTCATAGCCGACAAGGCGTTTTGGGACACTACCCCTGGACATAAAAACTCCTCATTTCTTGTTTTTTGCGCAAAACGGTCGCAAATTGAGCTAGGTACTCCCGCGGGTACTTGCAGTTGTAGAAGCGCTGTATGTGACCACGGCGTTTTCCACCTAGAACGAATTTAGAACACGCACCGGCACCAGCCGCAAAAATTGTGTGAATTTCTTCCATCATGTAGATGTTGTAAGCGCCCTCAAAGCCAGGTTTCGACCACCCAACATTCTCAAGATTTTGCAACGCGCCCTTTTGGCGGTACAGATAGTAAGGGCGATAACCCGCCCTGGGCAGAAGAGCCATCTCTTGTTCCACCATCTCGTTTACGGCGCCATACGCGGCGCTGCGATGTTCCACAACCAAATCGGATGCGCGTTTTTTTGTCAGGGTATGCACCGTGATGTTCTCAGGGGCCAGTTTTATCGCCGTTTCCAGGCTTTTGGAAAAGCCGGCTGTCGTATCTCCCGGCAGACCGGCGATCAAATCCATGTTGATGCACAAATGCCCCGCTGCGCGCGCCGCTTGGTAACATTCGATGACATCCCGCGCCGTATGTTTTCGGCCGATCGCCAGCAAAATCTCGTCGGAAAACGTCTGGGGGTTTATGGAGATGCGCGTCACGCCGTACTGTTTTAACAGCCTTAATTTCTCAGCATCCGTACAATCTGGCCTGCCCGCCTCAACGCTGTACTCCTCCAGGTCCGAAACAGCGAACGTGCTTTCAAGATGTCGTAAAAGCCGCGCAAGTTGTTCCGCTTCCAGGCTCGTCGGTGTTCCACCGCCGATATAAAGCGTATGAACCCGCAGCCCGCACGCGTTTACGATCTCGCCGATGGCCGAGATTTCCTCACACAGCGCTGTGAGATAGGGCTCTCGAAGCGCGCGCATGGCAGGCTTTTCGACGGCGGAGGAGACAAAACTGCAATACGCACAGCGGGTGGGACAAAATGGAATATGTATATAGACGCTGCAGTCTTTCGCCGTGGCATTGCGCAACCAAGGCGTCTGCAAATCCGCGATATAATTGGCGAGCGCGTACTTTTGCGGTAGACAATCGTAGTGGATACAAAATTGGTCGCGTATCTGTATCTCTGACTGACCTTCCGCCCTGAGATCGTGGATCAAGCGAACCGGTCTGACCCCTGTCAGCATACCCCATGGCGGGCGGTAACCGGTTTTTTCACACAACATGGCGTACAGCATTTTACACAAGGCGTACTCCAGCTGTGCTTCGCTTTGCCCCGGCTCCACAGCCGCCGCTTTCCAGAAAAGTTGTCCCGCCACGCGCGCCATCGCCAACAGGGAATGGCGGTCGCGCTGCACAAGCAGGAAGTCCCCGGCAGCCGGGATCTCTTCCGTCCGCTTTGCCGCTGGGTAGAAAAGGCGCGTGATATTTTCTTCCTCGTACCCGGCCCGGTTTAACAGTACCATCGCCGCTCCTCACGCCCGCTTAAAGACTCCGAAGGTAAGGGTTTTGCCGCCTCTCCTCCCCCAATGTGGTGGAAGGCCCGTGTCCCGGAAAGACCTTTGTGTCATCTACGAGCGGTAAATTTTTGATCCGTTTGAGGCTTGCAAACATCGCGCCGCTGTCCCCGCCTTCTAAGTCGGTGCGGCCACAGGAGCCTGCGAACAACGTATCGCCGACAAAGAGTGCCCCATCGACGTAAAGGCAATAACTGCCCGGCGTATGCCCCGGCGTCGGATAAAAGCGGAATGTAAGCTCGTCAAGCGACAAGGTATTACTGGGTGGATAGGGTAAAAAGGGGGCGTCAGAGGCGCTGAGCGGAAAGAGCCTGTCCCCGCGCAGATCCCTTGGATCCAGGTAGATGGCAGCCCCCGTCGCTTGGGCAAGTTCAACCGCCGAACCCACATGGTCGTAATGACCATGGGTTAGAAAAATGACTTTGAGCCGTGCTTTGTTATGGTCCAATTCCTCCCGGTATCTCGCAGCCGGAGCCGCCGGGTCGATGGCAACGGCAGACCCCGCCTCGGTGATGAGCAAAAAGGTGTTGGTCTGTGTCAAGGCCGGGCTTTGAATTTCGATTTGCTTCATGGTCGGTTACCTGTCCTTTTTTGTCGGCGCAAAGGCTGTACAGCGCAGCGCAAGGCAGCGAGGTGTTTGTATTAGTTTCGGACAACGCTTACCACGTCGCGCACTTTTTTGAGACGACCGACCACATTGTTCAGATGATCTGTATTCACCGTACCGATGGTGATGCGAATCGAGGCGCGGCCTTGATCTGTGGCGCGGGCATTGATAGAGTAAATTGGCACATGCATGTCGGACAACGTCAACGCAATGTCCGACACAAGGTTCTCGCGATCCATACAGGTAAGTTCCAAAGTCGCTTTGTAGCTTTCTTTGGCATGATCGTCCCAGTAGGCCTTTACCCATCGATCGGCGTTTTCTGGGTTTCGCATACTGATCTGCACATTGGGACAGTCCTTTTTGTGGATTGACACCCCAAAACCGCGCGTGATAAAACCTATCACCTCGTCACCGGGCAAAGGCGTACAACATTTCGCGAATTTAACCGGGCAATTGTCAATTCCTTCCACGATCACGCCATAAGAGGATTGTGTCTTTTTCAGATCCGTCGTGACGGGTTTCGGCGTCGACGCGGTCAGCTTTTGATATTCCTCTTTCAGCTTTGGTACCAGGCGCGCCATCTGCAGGCCGCCGTACCCGATTGCCGCATACATTTCTTCGACAGTGTTGCAGCGGTTGCGGCGTGCGAGCGTCTCCATAAAAGCGTCGTATTGGTCGGGTGGGATGCTTATCAAATTGCGGCGCAGCTCCCGCTCCAGCGCGGCTTTGCCCTCGGTGATATTCTCTTCTCTGCGCTCCTTTTTGAACCAGTTGCGGATTTTGTTGCGCGCCTCACTGGTTTTCACGATTTTCAGCCAGTCGCGGCTGGGGCCATGGTTCTCCGGGCCCGTCAAAACCTCTACAATTTCACCTGTCGCCACCTGATGGTCAATGGGTACGATTCTGCCATTGACTTTAGCGCCTACCATACGGTTGCCCACGGCGGAATGAATGGCATAGGCGAAATCAATCACAGTAGCACCCGCCGGCAGGTTGATCACCTCACCGCGCGGCGTGAAGGCGAAAACCTCTTCTGGAAGAAGATCGCTCTTGAGATCGCTGAGTAGGTCCGCGGCGTCAGCGCTGCTGCGCTGGCTCTCGAGCAATTGCCGCACCCACGCCAGCCTTTCTTCCAGCTTGCCGTCGCCGCCCGATATGCCCGCTTTGTACTTCCAATGCGCCGCGATACCGTATTCTGCCATGCGATCCATGTCCCAGGTGCGGATCTGCACCTCAAACGGGATGGCTTCATGCGCGATCACCGTGGTATGAAGGCTCTGGTAGCCGTTGGGCTTGGGTGTAGAGATATAATCCTTAAACCGGTTGGGAAGAGGATGAAACATATCATGGATTAAGCCGAGCGCCGTATAGCATTCTGCCACCGAATGCAGGATGATGCGCACCGCGTACACATCATAGATCTCGTCAAAATTCTTATTCTGCACATACATTTTGCGATAGATGCCGTAGACGCTTTTTACACGATGGCGAATGGTTGCCTGTGCTATGCCATTCTCGGCCAAATGCGTTTCGATGGTAACACAGACTTCTTGCAGAAAATCATCGCTGCGCTGTTTGAGCAGGTCGCGGATGTTCTGATAGCCGACCGGGTCTAAATAATAAAGGCTTCTGTCTTCGAGTTCCTCTTTGATGGCGGAGATACCAAGGCGATGCGCGATCGGGGCATATACCTCCATCGTCTCCTTTGCCTTGTCGCGTCGCTTTTGTTCCGGCCAAGCGTCACCGGTGCGCATGTTGTGCAGCCTGTCGCACAGCTTGATGATCATCACGCGCACATCCTGGCTCATCGCCAGCAGCATTTTTCGGAGATTCTCCGCCTGGCGATCCTCTACATTGGAAAACTCGATCTGGGTCAACTTTGTCACGCCGTCGACCAAAAGCGCAATCTCCGCGCCAAACGTACTTTGTATGTCAGCCAGAGTAACGGCCGTATCCTCTACCACATCGTGCAGCAGCGCCGCCGCAATGCTCTGCGTATCCATGCCAAGGTCGACCAAAATCATGGCTACGCTCAGCGGATGACAAATATACGGCTCACCACTTCTTCTGCGCTGCCCGTCATGCGCTTGTTCCGCCAATGTGTAAGCGCGGTCAATCGTTGGGAAATCGTAACCGCGGCCACTGTTCTCAAGCTCTTTGCGCAGCACATCATAGGTGATCGGCATTCCGCTCCCCGCGCTCAAAACCTGCTCTGCCACGGTTCCTCTTCCTCCTTTGCAGC
Source organism: uncultured Subdoligranulum sp. (assembly GCA_964560675.1). Taxonomy (GTDB): domain Bacteria; phylum Bacillota; class Clostridia; order Oscillospirales; family Ruminococcaceae; genus Gemmiger. The sequence goes on from CAZLMA010000011.1 coordinate 28,599, forward strand.
CAGAGCGTGAAGCTTAACCAAAACAGGCGCCGACTCTAAATTTTTCTTCTCTGCGGTACGACTGGGTAAGTAGCGCCCGTCGCGCTCTTCAACCAAGCCCAACTCCAGCATCGCCTCCAGACCCACCAGCACTTTGCCGGTATTTTCGGCGCCCGCTTCGGCAAATTCCGGCTGTAAGTCCTTCACATAAACCCCGCCGTGCTGAATGCGGCGATAGAGCTTAACACAATCGACTCGACCCGGCAAAAGCTGCCTGGCCTGGAAGGCGCTGATTTTGGAACCGGCGCGAAAATCCTCAAACAAAGACACAAGCTTGCTCGCCGTATTTTCCAGCCCCGCTGGTTTGATGGCTTTGCACTGCGCGCTGACCATGGGGCCATTGCGTCCGTTAAAAATATTGACCTGTAATGCAACATCCACCGGTGTACCGATCGCGTACGGCAGATCCTCTGGCGCAGTACCGAACCGTGAGACAAACAAAGTATCCGCTCCCTGGCGCAGCCGGATGCGGCAATGGCGCCCCTCTGCGCCTAACGGCCACACGCCGTCGATACGGGCATTGCGAACCAAAAAGAGCGGTTCCGGATTGCCCCTGCCGTAAGGAGCGAGGCGCGCAAGCTCTTGCACGTTAGACAAGTTCAGCTCCTCAAGCGGTGCGCAGGCATCCAGTTCCAAATCCGGCGGCTGCATGGTGGGCTGTTCTCGCATCGCCCAGGCGTTGATTGCAGCGCGAAAAGCAGGCAGTTTTTCTTCTTGGATCAAAAGTCCCGCGGCAGCCGCGTGCCCGCCGTAGCGGATCAGCATGTCGGCGCAGGACGCAATCGCATTATGTAGGTTGAAGCCGATCGGCGCGCGCCCGCTTCCCCTGCCCTCCCCGTTTTGCAGACTGATGACGATTACAGGGCGGTAATATTGCTCGCACAGGCGGCTTGCAACGATACCGATCACCCCGTTGTGCCAGCCTTCCCCCGCCAGCACAATCACTCTGTTGCGCGCCAAAGCGGGGTCAGCAGCGAGTTTTTCCTGTGCGGCGGCATAGATGGTCTGTTCCGCGGCCTGGCGCGACGAATTGATCTCGTTCAAACGATCGGCGATCCCTTCCGCCTGCTCCTCGTTTTCACACAGCAGCAGTTTTAAGGATACCGACGCGGAATCCATACGGCCCGCCGCATTCAGGCGCGGTGCGAGGCCATAACTGACCGTGTCGGTATTGACGCCACGATCCGCATAGCCTGCGCTCTTTATCAAGGCCCGCAAACCGGGGCGCATCGTATCCTGCAAAAGCGAAAGTCCAGCACGAACCAATGTGCGGTTTTCTCCCAGCAGGGGCATCACATCCGCAATGGTTCCCATCGCCGCCAGTTCCCCATAGGGTTCCAACAGTTCTTCCGGGAGGCAACCTTCAAGCGCCGCGCACAGTTTGAGCGCAACGCCGGCGCCGCACAGGTACTTAAACGGACTCTCGTCATCGCTTCGGTTCGGATCCACGACGGCAACCGCATCCGGCAGGTCCCGCTGCGGCAAATGGTGATCTGTAATCACCAGATCGATGCCGTTTTCTTTCGCATGACGCGTCTCGGCAATGGCGGAGATCCCGTTATCCACGGTAACAACCAAGGTATAACCCTTTGCCGCCAGTTGATCCAGTATCGCGCAGCTTATGCCGTAACCGCCGCCCTCACGGCTCGGCAGCATACAGCGAACATGCGCACCCAGACTGGTCAAATACTCATACAAAATCGCCGTCGCACACACGCCATCGACATCGTAGTCGCCGAAAATAACCAGCGGCTCGGCATCCACGATCGCTCGGCGGATCCGGATGACCGCCTTGTCCATATCCTTCATGCGGTATGGATCCGAGAGGGGATCTCCCTCGCCGAATAACGACTGTGCCGCAGAAATATCCGCATAGCCACGGCCTGCCAATACCCGCGCCAGCAGCGGGCCAATGCCCGCCTTTTCGAAGGCTTGTTGTGCCCCGCAAGCAGGTTTTTTAACTTTCCAGCACGGGTATGTCATGAGCAGACTCCTACCGTTTTCCCGCTTTCTCCGTTATTTTTCCGATACCAAACATTCAACCGTATAACTGCCGGTGGCAAAGATTCGGCTGGAGTAAGGAATTTGAATCGTTACCGGAACCACCTGTTGTCCTGCATTGAGAGAGACAGACTGGCAGTCTAACAGTGCAACAACACTGTCTGCCAATAGTTGCTGAATTTCAGAAGTAGGCCCATACAACCTTACATCCGTGATCGTGTTCGTAAGAACCTCAATATCGTAATTGCTGGGGACATTGATGAGTTGAATGTTCGAGATGTTGAGCGTTGTGAAATCCATGTTGTCCGTGTTAAAGCGAAGCGTCACAGTGCTGACACCATCTTGGGAAACGATGCCAGAAGGCAATTCGATCTGACGCTGGTAATCGCGCCCAAACGTAAACTCCTGCGACAGGTCAAAACTGGTGACGTTCAGTTCCGTAAGCAGGCCGATGACGCCGGCAGGGCCGGCTACACGCAGCGTTTCGCGGCTGAGCGTGTAATCCAAACTGTTGACATCAAAATTTCTCGGTGCTCCGATAAAATTGACGGTAAGAGGCAGTTCACGCACCTGAAATACGGTCAGCGTGATATTCGCGGTCTCGGTATCGGCCGTTGTGTAACGCGGTTCCACCGGATCGTTATTCTCGTCGCGAAGTTCCAGCACTGCCGATGTCGTATAGTTATCGAAGAGTTCCGTTTGAGCCGTAACGAGGGCGGCTGCCGTGGAGACCTTCTCCAGCTCGCTGGCAGGTCCGCGCAGCGTTATCTCCGCCGGAACACTGACACTTCGGTTGAGCGTATACCCTTTGGCAATTGTCACACCCGTGGTATCCGCGACGACGGGCAGCGTTTTGGTCGTGACGCTATCAAAAATGAGCGTAACATTGGTAGGGCTGACCACCGTCAAGCGAATGCCCTGATAGGAATAATCGTTGTTGACAATGCGCGCTTCCAGCCCCAAGGTCACCTCTCCGGGTCCCGTTACTGCCGCATAATTCGGGTAGACCATGATGTCTTCTGCACGCATATTTCCGATGATGGTACCGTTGCCCTCTACGTTGACTCTCACGTTATTGATGACAGGTACTTCTACAATATCCAGGTTCATCGCCGTATACGTGCTGGACTGATAACCGAAATTGACGCTGGCATTGTTGATCGTATGCGTGCCTTGCGGGTCAAAATACATCGTCACAATCAGCCAGGCACCGAGTGCGCAGACAAGGGAAATGAAGGGAATTACGATTTTGTTGACAAAAAACCCGCCGCGGGGTCTTTCTGGGCGTGGGGCCGCGGATACATCTCTGACCGGTTCCTGTTCCATCTCAGTTCTCCCCTCCCTTCTTAACGCGCGTCCACCAGTGCTTTCCGCGTTTCTCCGCCTCTACCGGGGGGATGAATTCTTCCTGAAGCAAATTGAACAGATTCTGGCGATCCAGCCTGCGTATAAGAACCCCGTTTTTTGCGAGTGAGATGATACCGGTCTCCTCGCTTACCACAACGACTATGGCGTCGGCATTCTCGCTCATGCCGAGAGCCGCGCGATGGCGCGTGCCCATGTCTTTGCCCATATCCAGGTTATTGGAAAGCGGCAATACACAGCCGGCAGCCACAATCTGGCCTTCGCGGATGATGACGGCGCCGTCATGCAGCGGTGTTCCCTCATAAAAAATCGTTCCCAGCATCTCTGGGATAACGTTTGAGGAAAGCGCGGTACCTGTGCGGATGATTTCGTCCAGATTGTTGCCGCGCTCCAGCACCATTAACGCGCCTGTATTGGTGTCGGAAAGCTGCTCTGCTGCATCACACACCGCCACAACCGCGCTGCGCCAGATATCCCGAATTGTCGGATCGCTGTGGCGAGCGGCAAACACGCGGCTTGCCCATCCGGTTCCTTGACCGACGCGCTCCAGCGCGCGCCGTATTTCCGGTTGAAAAATGATGATGGCGGCCGTAAAGCCCACGGTAAGCAGGTTGGTCAGCAGCCATTTGACGGTGCGCAGATCCAACAAATATGCCAGCACAATAAAAACCAGCAGCATAACAATCCCTTTGACCAGCTGACCTGCTTTGGACCGGCGGGCAAAAGAAATCAACTGATAAAAAGCGACCGCGATAATCAAAATGTCCAGCGTGTCGCGCCAGGGATCAAAAACCTGCAGATTGCTGACGATGCGGCTCCACAACTCATCAAATCGGTACATACCGATGCTCCTTTTATGTAAACGACACGATAGAACCATGCCCTGAAGAGTTTTGCGGTCTACGGTGATACAATCCTACTCTGACACGCATCGATTCTGTCTTTTGGGGGTTTGCGGCAACATCGTAACGATCTTTACGCCGGCGCGGATATTTGGAATGGGGATTAGCGCAAAAAAATGGGATAAAAGGAAAAATCATCAAAAATGAACGAGATACAAATAAAAATAAAAGCCCTGCAACACAGGTTCTACCTGCCTTCAGGGCTGATTCCTCCGGAACTATATTATACTTTTTGTTGAAATCACGCGTATTTTACAAAACGGTATACCTCACCCTGACCCAACTAACTATACCATGAAACCGCCCGGATGTAAAGAAAAAGTTGAAAGCAGGCAAGCGCTTGCCCTAACTCCCATTTTTTGCATCTATGGGAGCAGGACCCCCCCCTCTAAAAAAATGACGGTTGCAAAATGTCTCGTTTTCCGCTATAATAAGGCAACGTTGGGCGTCTGCTTTAAGCGGCTATGCCCGGGTCGATGGGGACGCCTGCAAACGCACCTGTACTGGGATAAAGCAGACAACCGGGTATTGCGCCAATGAACGAATGGTACCGTATTTTTGAGAAGCTGACATGGGTGTTCCAATTGGGCTTTTCGCTCCTGTTTGCACCGGTTTGTGTGCTGGCTTTGTGCTGGTGGCTAACCACCTATCATGGCGTCGGGATGTGGATTTACATTCCGGGCCTTGTTGTGGGTATGCTCATCGGCTTTACGAGTTTTGCCAAGTTCTTGCGCTACTGCATTCGCGAGCAGGATCGTGAGCGGGAAGAGTCTGCTTCTTCCCGCAGCGGCTTTAATGCACATTGAGCGCGGCAAAAACGCGGCGCGGTGCTTGGGCATTACCGCAACAACGAAATGGGATAGTATAACCCGGAAGTGTCAAAAAAGTACCCTGCAATGCGGCGGGTTGCACCCTCCGCCCAAAGGATAGACAGAATGTTCAAGTTGCAGCCGGACAGCAAAAAAGAACTCAAACACATGGGCACCGGCGTGCTGCTTCTGGTCGGTGTGGAGATACTGATCTACGCGGTGCTCTGTGTGTTTGGCTTGCTGCATTTTACTTATCGGGTACCCCTGGCTGCGCTGTGCGGGGGCGGCGTAACGGTACTCAACTTTTATCTTATGTGCGTCACGATGCAAAAAGCGGTCGCCGTCAACAGCGACCCGAAGGCGGTGCGCGGCGTCATTCAGCTCAGTTATACGCTTCGCATGCTGATGTTGGGGTTGTGGTGCGTGGCTGCATGGACGATACCCTGTTTCCAGTTTGTCGCCGGTGCGTTGCCGCTGCTTTTCCCGCGGCTCGTGATTTTGTATTTGCAAAAGACGGGAAAATATCCGCAGGGAGACCCGCCTGCGTCCGACGCTGTACAGGAACCTGTTGAAAAGCAATCGGACGCAGCGACTTCTCCGGCTGTGATACCGGCCGGTGCTGTACACAAACAAATGCCCCCGGCCGAGATTCCCGCCGCAGCCAGTGCCCAGCGGCGGGACGAAAGAAAGGTGGACTGATCACATGGATGTATCCATCAACGGCGCAAGGATCCTCGCCACCTTTGAAAACGTACCGATTTTGGGTACCGTACACATCACGCAGACCGTTGCTGTAGCTTTTGTTGTTTTGATCCTCATTTCCGCGCTGTGTATTTGGCTGGGATCCGGGCTCAAAGTGACAGGAATATCACGCAAGCAAGCGGTGGCGGAGATGCTGGTCACGAGCCTTCTCAATTTTGTCCACGGCAACATGGGCACCGAGCTGGATCGCTACGTTCCGCTGGTGGGTACGATTTTTGCCTCCAGCGTCGTCTGCAACCTCATCAGTTTGATCGGCTTTTGGAGTCCCACGGCGGATTTAATGACAGAACTGGGCTGGGCACTGGTGGTTTTCGTCATCATCATTTACCATAAGATTAAGGCGAGCGGCATCGTCGGCTACCTCAAATCCTTTTTGGATCCGATTTTTTTGATGGCGCCCATCAACGTCATGTCCGAGGTTTTTACTCCCATCAGCATGGCCTGCCGTCACTTCGGCAACATTCTATCCGGAACGGTCATCAACGGTCTACTCTATGCGGCGATAGCTGCTGGCAGTTATGCGCTTTTTGGTGCGCTGTCGGCGAACCTTCCGGTAGGGATTGTTATGCTGGTCTCGGGACTTTTGTTGCTGTGGCTGCGCAAGGCGAAACATAAAGGCAAAATCGTGCTCGTTTTCGGAGTTCTTTTCAGCATAGTTGGCGTTTTGGGAATTTTAAGTGCTCTTCCGCTGGTGGGGAAAGTGTTTACGGATTTCCCGATTTTGACAATTGGCCTGCCGGCGATCACCAGCTTCTATTTTGACTGGTTTACAGGTCTGATCCAGGCGTTTATTTTCTGTACGCTGACCACCATCTTCATCAAGCAGGCGACCGAGGCGTGACACCGATCCGGGCCGCTTGAACATAACTTCGTTATCCGCATTCATGGACAGGAGGCATATACTATGGATTTCGCGAGTTTTCAAATCCTGGCAAAGGGCATAACGCTGGCGGGGTGCGGCATCGGCGCCGGTCTCGCGCTGATCGCCGGTATCGGTCCCGGCATCGGCGAAGGCAACGCCGTGGCCCGCGCCTGTGAGGCCGTCGGTCGACAGCCGGAATGCCTGAAAGATGTCAGAAGTCTGCTTATTTTGGGCGTCGCATTGTCCGAGACAACCGGTATTTACGGTTTTGTTACCGGCCTGATTCTGATCTTCTTGGCGCCGGGCATGTTTATGAATTTCCTGGGCTGATCCGGATCGCAATCCGTTTTAAAAAGGAGGGCTTTCAATGCCCAGCATTTACCAATCCTTGGTCGCGGTGGAGCCCTTCACGTTGATCGCCACGATCTGCAACCTGTTTATCCAGATGTTCATTGTCAAAAAATTCTTTTTGGACAAGGTTCTTGCCGTGCTGGACGCGCGCCGCAAGGCGGCGGATGAGCAGATTGAGGCCGCGCAGGCGGCCCGTACGCAGGCCGATGCCATCAAGAGCGAGTACGAGCAAAATATGGCAGCCGCGCGCGAACAGGCAAACGACATTGTCGCCGCTGCGCAGAGGACAGCCTCTGTCCGCACCGAAGAGATGATCGGAGAAGCGCGCGCGCAGGTGGCGCAGATCAAACAAAAGGCTGAGGACGATATCGCGCTGGAGCGCAAAAAGGCCGTCAACGATCTCAAAAACGAGATCGGCGGCATGGCGCTGGAGATTGCCGGCAAAGTGGTGGAGCGGGAAATCGACGAGAAGGATCACAAGGCCATGATCGACGAATTTATCCGCAGCGTAGGTGAGAGCGCATGACGGAACTGGCCAAACGGTACGGCGGCAGCCTGTATGAACTGGCCGCCGAAGAGGAGTTGGAAGACCGTATCTTGCAAGAATTGGACGCCGTCTTGGCGATTTTGCAAGAGCATCCGGATTATCTGCGCCTTCTGTGTGCGCCAAACCTTCCCAAAGCGGAGCGCTGCGCTCTGTTGGACGAGGCTTTCGTGGACGCGCATCCCTATACAGTAAATTTTTTAAAAGTGCTGTGTGATTTAGGCGCGCTGCGCGAGTTATCCGGTTGTGTGCGCGCTTATCGCGATTTGTATAACCGCGCGCACGACATTTTAGAGGCAACCGTTACCGCCGCTGTCGACTTGGACGGCGCCACGCGGGAAAAATTATGCCATGCGTTACAAAAGCGCACTGGCAAACACATTTCGCTCCGCGTGCGCGTAGATCCTTCCCTTTTGGGGGGCATCCGTCTGGATATGGACGGCGTGCAATTGGACGGTACCGTACGCAACCGGCTGGAAACACTCAAAATCCAGCTTGCGCAGGCCGTACTCTAAAAAAGAAATCGGGAATCTATCTCTTTAACGCAGCGCTTTTGCCAGTATATAGCGCTTACCATCGTGCGGCAGGGCGGGTTTTCGGCTGTCTGCGATGCACAGAAGCGTCTTCGGGCCGACTTTTTGCGCTGCCTAACAAACCTGAACAAGAGAATGTGTGGTGAACCGACAAGTGCAACTCAAACCCGAGCAGATTTCCAAAATCATCCGCGCACAGATTAAGCACTATGAGAACGTCGTAGAGCAAAGCGAGACCGGCACCGTTGTTATGGTGGGCGACGGGATTGCCCGCGCTTCCGGCCTTGAGAAGTGCATGGCCGGTGAACTCATCCAGTTTGAAAACGGCGCATACGGGATGGCGCAGAATCTTGAAGAAAATTCCGTATCCATTGTGCTGCTGGGCTCCGATGAAGGCATCAAAGAAGGCGGAACTGTCAAACGAACCGGCAAAGTGGTTTCCGTTCCGGTCGGCGATGCGATGATCGGGCGCGTCGTCAATGCTCTGGGCCAGCCCATTGACGGTAAAGGCCCGATTGAGGCGGATGAGTACCGCCCGATCGAAAGCCCCGCGCCCGGCATTATCGAGCGCCAGCCAGTCAAAGAGCCCCTGCAGACCGGAATCAAAGCCATTGACTCCATGATCCCCATCGGCCGCGGCCAGCGCGAGCTGATCATCGGCGACCGTCAAACCGGCAAAACAGTCATCGCGACGGACACCATCATCAACCAGAAAGGACAGGACGTCATCTGTATCTATGTGGCAATCGGACAAAAGCGCTCCACGGTTGCCTCTTTGGTAGAGAACCTGACGGCGAACGGCGCGATGGCGTATACCATCGTGGTCAGCGCGACGGCGTCAGAGTTGGCGCCGCTGCAGTACATCGCGCCTTACACCGGCTGTGCCATGGGCGAGTATTTCATGAAGAAGGGGCAGCATGTGCTGATCATCTACGATGATCTCTCAAAGCATGCCGTCGCCTACCGCGCCCTGTCGCTGCTCATTCGCCGCCCGCCCGGACGCGAAGCATACCCGGGCGATGTGTTCTATCTGCACAGCCGACTTCTGGAGCGCGCCGCCAAATTGAGCGACGCCAACGGCGGCGGTTCGCTCACAGCCTTGCCCATCATCGAGACACAGGCAGGCGATGTGTCGGCTTATATCCCCACAAACGTCATCTCCATAACAGATGGGCAGATTTTTTTAGAGACCGAGCTGTTCCATTCCGGCGTCATGCCGGCGGTGAACCCCGGCATCTCCGTCTCCCGCGTTGGCGGCAACGCGCAGATCAAGGCGATGAAGAAAGTTGCCGGCACACTGAAGCTGATCTACTCGCAATACCGCGAGCTGCAGGGATTTGCGCAGTTCGGCTCCGATCTCGACGCCGACACCAAGGCGCGTCTGGCGCAGGGCGAACGCATCGTTGCGGTGCTAAAGCAGAACCGCAACAGCCCCGTATCCGTTGAAAAACAGGTGGCGATCCTGTATGCAACCATACACGGCTACTTAACGCAGGTCAAGGTGCCGGATATAGCGGAGTACGAGCGCACGCTCTATGCCTACCTCGATACCGACGCGGACGGCGCCGCTGCTATGCAGGCCATTCGCGACACAAAGGACCTGACCGAGCAAACCGAACATACTCTCCAGTCGGTTCTGGAGGAATTTACAAAGCAGTTTCTCGGCGCACACTGATGCCGAACCCTGACAGAAGGAGGTGTTGTGCATGGCATCCATGAAGGACATCAAGCTGCGCATCAAAAGTGTGCAGAGTACCATGCAGATCACCAAAGCGATGGAATTGGTGGCGTCTTCGAAATTGCGCCGTGCCAAAGAACGGGTGGAGCAGAGTCGGCCCTATTTTAATACGCTGTACCGCACTTTATATGATATCGCCGCCTCTAACACCGAGTTCATGAGCCCTTATATCGTGGAGAGAGACGTCAAAAAAACCTGTTGTATCGTGATCGCGGGCGACCGCGGCCTCGCCGGCGGTTACAATGCAAACATCTTTAAGGCCGTCGAGGAAGATACTCAGGGGAAGGACTGGTGCGTGGTTCCCATCGGCAAAAAAGCGGTGGAATGGTATGCACATCACGGCGCGGAGATCATGACGGATGCGTTTGGCGTTGTGGGTGATGTCTCCATCAGTGACTGCTTTGAAATCGCGCGTATGGTGTGCAAAAGCTTCTTAAAAGGCGATTTCCAGAGCATTCGGATCTGCTATACGCAGTTTGTCTCGATGCTGACCCAGACCGCAACTGTTCTGCAGGTGCTCCCTTTTGACGCCCCGCGACCGGAGCGAGGCCACGAAGCGCGCAACCTGATTTTGTATGAGCCGAACAACGAAGTTGTATTTGACGCGATCATACCGGAATATTTGGCCGGTGTTATCTACGGCGCCATCTGCGAAAGTGTCGCCAGCGAGTTGGGAGCCCGCCGCACTGCGATGGACTCCGCCACGAAAAACGCCAGCGAAATGATTGATCACTTAAATTTGTTCTACAACCGCGCGCGCCAGGCCGCCATCACGCAGGAGATCACCGAGATCGTCGCCGGCGCCGGTGCGGATTCCTAAAAAGTGCAAAGACCAACACGCGCAAATCCTGACCCGCAAAAGGAGTGTATACAATGTCGCAGAAAAATGTCGGCAAGGTGGTGCAGATCACCGGCCCCGTGCTGGATATCCGCTTTGCGGATGGCTGCCTGCCCGCGCTTCTCAATGCCATTGAACTGGACAACAACGGCAAGAAGCTAACGGTAGAGGTGGCGCAGCATATCGGCGATAACGTAGCGCGCTGCATCGCGATGTCCAGTACTGACGGTTTGGTTCGCGGCGTAGAAGCTGTAGATACCGGCGGGCCAATTACGGTACCGGTAGGGGACGCCTGTTTGGGCCGCGTATTCAATCTGCTGGGTGAGCCGATTGACAACAAGCCCGCGCCAGAGGGAATGGAGCGCTGGCCGATTCATCGCCCCGCGCCCAGCTTTGAGGAGCAAGAGTCCGCGACCGAGATCCTGGAGACGGGCATCAAGGTTGTCGATTTGATTTGCCCGTACGCCAAGGGCGGCAAGATTGGCCTTTTCGGCGGCGCCGGCGTGGGCAAGACCGTGCTGATACAAGAGCTGATTTACAACATCGCGACGGCCCACAACGGCTATTCCGTCTTTACGGGCGTTGGTGAGCGCACGCGTGAGGGCAACGACCTCTACGGCGAAATGAGCGAGAGCGGTGTCATCAACAAAACGGCGCTGGTGTACGGTCAGATGAACGAACCGCCGGGAGCGCGTATGCGCGTCGGGCTTGCGGGTCTTACCATGGCAGAGTATTTCCGCGATGTCAAAAACCAGGACGTACTGCTCTTTATTGACAACATCTTCCGCTTCACCCAGGCAGGTTCTGAGGTTTCCGCGCTGTTGGGGCGTATGCCGTCCGCCGTCGGCTACCAGCCGACCCTCGCCACCGAGATGGGCGCTTTGCAGGAGCGCATCACTTCTACGCGCAAGGGATCCATCACCTCGGTTCAGGCGGTCTATGTGCCCGCGGACGACTTGACCGACCCCGCCCCGGCTACGACCTTCACCCATCTGGATGCCACGACCGTTTTAAGCCGCGACATTGCGAGCCAGGGCATTTATCCGGCGGTGGATCCTCTGGACTCCACGTCGCGCATCTTATCCCCGGAAGTCGTCGGGCAGGAGCATTATACCGTAGCGCGCGATGTGCAGCGGGTCTTGCAGCGCTACAAAGAATTGCAGGACATCATCGCGATCATGGGCATGGATGAGCTCTCAGAAGAGGACAAACAGTCTGTAAATCGCGCACGCAAAATCCAGCGCTTCCTCTCCCAATCCTTCCATGTGGCAGAGCAGTTCACCGGTATGCCTGGACAGTATGTTCCGTTAAAAGAGACCATTCGCGGCTTCAAGATGATTCTTTCCGGGGAGTGTGACGCCATACCGGAGAGTGCTTTCCTGTTTGCGGGTACAATTGACGATGTTTTGGCAAAAGGAAGGCAATAAGGGCGCATAACCGCAATGGCTGAATCGCGCATAGAGGCGACAAGCGCCGATAAAAGCGAGCGGTGTTTGTCCCAAAAAGGTTGTTAAGGAGGCTTTGCTACATGGCCGCGACGTTCCCGATCACCATCGTCACCCCGGACGGCAGCGCCTTTGCAGGGAATGTCACCAGGTTTGTCTGCCGTACCATAACGGGTGATTTGGCTATTATGGCCGGGCACACGGATTATTGCACGGCCATCGGCATGGGTGAGGCGCACTTCCTGCTCGAGGACGGAACGGTCCGTTCCGCCGCCTGTATGGGAGGTATGCTCAGTGTGATAAAAGGCGAATGCCGCGTTCTGGCCACAACCTGGGAATGGGCGGAGGAAATCGACAAAGACCGCGCTGCGCAAAGCCGCGCCCGCGCCGAGGAACTACTCAAGCAAAGTGAACTGGGGGCGCGCGAAGTAGAATTGGCGCAGGCACGCCTGAAGCGGGCCTTGGTTCGCACCAGCGTGGCGAAGTGATACAATGCGAACCCGGCCGTTTACCGAGTCAAAGGCCGGGTTATTTTGTGCCATGCACAGCGCTTATAGCAGGGAAGTTGTTTATATGGACGATCGCCGGGCCGCGTCCCTTCCGGTATATACCGGTGACGATCTGGGCGCCGCTTACACAAAGCAAAAAACCGTATTCAAACTGTGGGCGCCAACAGCCGCATCTGTCGCGCTGCATCTGTATACAACCGGAACGGACAGTGAACCGGGAGCGCGCGAGCTGGGCTTTTATCCCATGACACGGCAGGGCGAAGGCGTCTGGTCGGCGGTTGTGCAGGGCGATGCAAACGGCATCTATTATACCTATGCGCTCACGTTTGATTCTCCGCCGCTCTACCGCACTACCATTGTGGATCCCTATGCGCGCGCGTGCGGCGCAAATGGGCGGCGCGGCATGGTCATTGACCTGGACGCCGCCGCACCGGACGGCTGGGACAAAGATGCCCACCCTCGCCTTGACCGCCATGCCAACGCCGTGTGGGAGTGCCATGTAGCGGATTTCTCTGGCGATGAACACAGCGGCGTGCCCAAACCCTGGCGCGGTAAGTATATGGCTTTTACCGTAACGGATTCCACACTGGACGACGACAAAACGCATCCGACCTGCTTAAACTACATAAAAGGGCTTGGCGTATCCCATGTGCAGCTGCAGCCTATTTTTGATTTTGCCACGGTTGACGAGGTACGCGGCGGCTACAACTGGGGGTACGATCCTCTCAACTTTAATATCCCGGAGGGCAGTTACGCGACCGATTCCTACCATGGCGAGGTCCGCGTGCGGGAGTGCCGCGCCATGGTGGCGGCGCTGCATTCCGCTGGGCTGGGCGTGGTGATGGACGTTGTGTACAACCACACCTTTAACAAATACTCATGGCTGGAGCGATCCGTTCCCGGCTACTGGAACCGCTGTACCCCGCAAGGAGAAATGACAAACGGCAGCGGCTGCGGCTGTGACCTGGCCTCAGAGCGCCCAATGGTGCGCAAATACATCGTAGATTCCGTGTGCTACTGGGCGAAAGAATACCACATCGACGGCTTTCGCTTTGACTTGATGGCGCTTTTGGACGTCGACACAATGAATGCCGTGCGCGCTGCACTGGACGCACTACCCGGCGGTCGGGATATCCTGCTCTACGGCGAGCCGTGGGCAGGCGGAGCGACAAACATGGATCCAGGTGCCGTCCCCGCCGACAAAGCTGCGCTGGATAAGCTGGATTCCCGCATCGGCTTTTTTTGCGATGATACGCGTGACGCCATCAAGGGCGACGTCTTTTTGCCCGCGCAAGGCGGCTATATAAACGGAGACCCCCGGCGTGCTTTGCGGCTTTTGCATGCACCAGGTGCCTGGCGCAGCGGCGCGGGTGGTTTTACACCGCGTGCGGCAAGTCAGGTCGTGCAGTATGTCAGCGCACACGACAACGCGACCTTGTGGGATAAGCTCTGCGCTGTCGGCGGTGTGCAAGACTTTGATGTTCCCAATGCGGATCTCCTGGCGCAAAACCGGATGGCGGCGGGGATCCTCTGCACTTGCCAGGGCCTGCCGCTTTTTTACGCGGGTGAGGAATTTGGCCGTACCAAGCACGGCAACGAGAACAGTTACCGAGGACCGCTTGTAGTAAACGCCCTTGCCTGGCGCCGAGCTTATCAGTCGGGATTTGTCTCTCTTGTTCGCTATTACCGGGGTTTACTCGCCATCCGGCGTGCCTACCCGGCGCTCGCCGGCGCCGCGGGGGAGCCGGCGCCGTTCTTGCTCGCGCTGCCCGGTTGGCTGATTGGCTTTGTGGTGGAATCGCAACAGGGCGGAGGGGATCTCGCTGTTTTTTATAATGCGGAAACCTCGCCGCAGCAAGTGGATCTGCCCACAGGCTTCTGGCAGACACTCTGTGACGGCACCCATGCGCAGCCGCAGCCCTTTGGGAAGACAAGATCGGGCACTGTGAACTTGCCGGCAAAAAGCGTTGTGATATTGCTGCGCGTCGGGCCCTGAAAAGATTCGGATATCCATGTCATGTACCCGGCCAGCCCGCCTTCCTTTTTCGAAACATATTATAAAAGAGGGAAATCCATGCTGCAAAAATACCTGATTGTTTTTTTCGTCTCGATGGTGCCGCTCATCGAGCTGCGCGGCGCGATCCCGTATGGTGTTCTGTTCGGCCTGCCGCTTTGGAGCACCTATGTGGTCGCCATCATCGGGAACATGGTACCGGTGCCTTTTATTTTTTTCTTCGCTCGCAAAGTGTTGGAATGGGGCGCTGGCAAGCCAGTCATCGGCAAATTTTTCCGCTTTTGCCTTGAAAAAGGCCATAGGGCCGGCGAAAAGCTGCAAGCGACAGCCGGCCGCGGCCTATTTTTGGCGCTTTTGCTCTTTGTCGGCATTCCACTGCCCGGAACCGGCGCCTGGACCGGTACGCTGGCTGCCAGTTTGCTGGACATGGACTTTAAAAGCAGCGTCCTCGCCTGCATGGGCGGTGTACTGCTGGCGGGCTGCATCATGGGAGTGTTGAGTTTCCTGGGCGTTACGGCATTCGGCGCCGTCGCGGCTTAAAACGGGTGGGACTTTTCCCGCACTGAAAGCCTTGCGCGCGTTGCAGAAGGGCTGGACGATGGTTTTTGTGTTCGTGCTTCCAGAAGGTTTTGGTGGAAGCCAGGTTTTATAACAAAGGAGTAGGATCTTACGATATGGATAGTATGGGCACGCTGCGCCGCACCGATTACTGCGGAGAGGTTGGCTCCCAGGATGTCGGGCGCGAGATGACGGTCTGCGGTTCTATCGCGCGCTGCCGCGACAAGGGCGGCATTATTTTTGCAGACCTGCGCGATACGACCGGCCTTTTGCAGCTGGTTTTTGACGAAGACACCAAAGCGGATGTGTTCGCCAAGGCGCAAAGCTTGAAGAGCGAATTTGTCGTGGTGGCGCAAGGTGTGCTGCGCAAGCGCACCGCCGTTACAGACAAAATTGCCACAGGCGATGTAGAACTGTATGTAGAAGACTTGCGTGTTTTGTCAGGTGCGGAAACCCCACCGTTTGAGATTCGCGACGGGGTGAAAGTGAACGAGGATCTGCGCCTGCGCTACCGCTATCTTGACCTGCGGCGCCCTTCTCTGCACGAGAAAATCGTGCAGAGAAGCCGGGTGTGTCAAATTGTGCGCACGTATTTGGCCTCGCAACACTTTACCGAGATCGAAACCCCCTGCCTTATCAAATCCACACCGGAGGGCGCGCGCGACTATCTGGTGCCGAGCCGCGTGCAGCCGGGGCATTTTTACGCTTTACCGCAGAGCCCGCAGCTCTATAAGCAGCTGCTGATGTTGTCTGGGTTTGACAGGTACTATCAAATCGCGCGCTGTTTCCGCGATGAGGATCTGCGCGCCGACCGCCAGCCGGAGTTTACGCAGATTGACTTAGAGATGTCCTTCGTCGATGAAAACGACATTATTGCCTGCAACGAGGGGCTGATCGCGGAAATCTGGCGGCAGATGCTGGGTGTACATTTGCCGACACCCTTCCCGCGCATGCCTTGGAAACAGGCGATGGCCCGCTACGGCTCCGATAAACCGGACACCCGCTTCGGCTTAGAGCTGCACGACGTCAGCGACCTCTTTAAAGGCAGCGCGTTCCCGCCTTTTGCACAGGCGCTTGCGGGCGGCGGCGCCGTCGTGGCGCTCAACGCCAAAAATCTCGCCGGTGCGTTGACACGCAAAAAGATCGATAAGCTGACTGAAACTGCGAAGACATACGGTGTTAAGGGCCTTGCCTATACGCGCTTGACCGATGCGGCGGTCAGTTCCAGCTTTGAAAAATACCTGACGGAAGAAGGAAAGAACGCCCTATACGTTGCGCTGGATGCGCAAATCGGTGATGTGCTGCTCCTCGTCAGTGACACCGACTGGGAGCGCGCCTGCACGGCGCTGGGCCAGGTGCGTCTGTCCATCGCGCGCGAGCAGGGGCTGATGGATCCCAAGCGGTTTGACTTTTTGTGGGTGACGGACTTCCCCCTGTTTGAATATAGCGATACGGAGGGCCGTTACATGGCCAAGCACCATCCGTTCACCATGCCCAACCCCGCCGATCTTGACAAAATCGAGAGCGATCCCGGCGCCTGCCGAGCCGTAGCGTATGATATTGTTGTAAACGGCGTTGAGATGGGCGGAGGATCCATGCGTATCAACGATCCCGCGCTGCAAAACCGCATGTTCCGCGCACTCGGTTTTACGCAAGAGAAGGCGCGCCGCAATTTCGGCTTTTTGATGGATGCCTACCGCTTCGGCGCGCCGCCGCACGGCGGTATCGCCTATGGGCTGGAGCGCATGATGATGTTGCTGTTGAACACCGATACCATGCGCGACGTGATCGCTTTCCCCAAAGTGCAAAGTGCCGCGGAACTGATGAGCGGCGCGCCGGACCTGGTGGATCCGCAGCAGTTGCAGGAACTTTCTATCGCGCTGGACGTCAAGGACGCCGGCGCGCCATAACCCTTCCGGCTGGCAAAACGAAGCTTCTGGCACCGTTCGGGAGTTCGCAAAAAGGGAAGAAATTATGTCGGTTACCAAAAGCCCGCCGCAACTGGACGCCAGGCTGGGCGCGGCGGCGGCCTTTGTCCGCCCGGGCTGTACCGTGGCTGATATCGGCTGTGACCATGGCAAACTCAGTGCCTCTCTCGCGGCGACGGGACGCTGCAAGCGGGTGATCGCGTGCGAAATCTCGCAGAAACCGCTGCGTCGCGCGCAAAAAGCCTGCGCGCCGTGGTCGGATACAATCGAGTTCCGCTACGGCGACGGCTTGACGGTACTTAAGCCCGGCGAGGTGGACGACATTGTGATTGCCGGCATGGGCGCGCAGACGATTTTAGACATTCTTTTGGCCGCGCCCTGGGTGCGCGACGAACGCTACAATTTTATACTTGTGCCCGCCACGAAGCACACTTTGCTGCGATGGCGTCTTTTGCAAAATGGCTTTGCACTGGTAGACGAAACTTTGGTGTGTGTTGCGCGGCGTTGGTACGCCGTGATGAACGCCCGCTACACAGGGCAGTGCCTGGAACCGGATTTGCTCTGGTGCTTGACCGGCGCGGTCCAAGGGCAGCCCGGCGCCGCACAGTACCGCGCCTGGCAGTGCGGCAAACTAAAGAAATATCGCCGCGGCGTGCAAAACAGCGCCGAAGCCCACATGCTGGACAACATCATTGCGCAGATGGAGGATGATACGTTATGGCCGTGCAGCCAAAACAGGTTTTAGCGGTACTAGAGGCATTCGCCCCTGCGGCACAGGCGCAGGATTTTGATAACGTCGGCCTTTTGGTGGACGCACAGCGACCTGTGACCCAAATTCTGACATGCCTTGACATCACCCCCGCTGTTGTTACACAGGCCGCCAAAAAAGGCTGCGAGATGATCGTTTCGCATCATCCGGTGATTTTTGACGCGCTAAAGCGCATAAGGGCAGACGACATCCCGGCGCTGTTGCTGAAAAGCGAGATCTCCGCGATCTGTATGCACACGAACCTGGACGCCGCGGCGGGCGGCGTCAATGACGTACTGGCGGCGCGGTTGGGTCTGTGCGGTCAAACGCAACCCATCGCCGAAGGATGCGGGCGGATGGGGGATCTTCCCACTCCCACTACCGCCGCTGCGATCGCGACGTTGTGCCAAAAGGTGCTGGGCGAGGGTGTGCGCTATGTCGAGGCCGCCAAGCCCGTACAAAAGCTGGCGGTTGTAAGCGGCGCGGGCGGCAGTTTTTTGCCGGAATGTGTGGAGCGCGGCGCGGACTGCCTTGTTACCGGCGAGGCAGCGCATCACATCGCGCTGCTGGCACACAAGACCGGAATCGGTCTGGTGGTTGCGGGGCACTGGGCAACCGAGCACCCCATTGCAGAGACCCTGGCGGACCTGCTGGCGCAACAGTTACCGGATCTCAAGGTCTACACCGCTACAAGCGACCGAGATCCGTTTTGTTATCTTTGATTTCCCATCCCGGGAGGTGGTGATCGCATGGCGATTGACGCCGCGACGCTGGCGCTTTTAACGGCAGAACTGGCACAGACGCTGACGAATGCCAAAATCGACAAAATTCACGAGCCCACCCGCGATGAAATCCTGCTGACGCTGCGCACGCGCACGGAGACCTACAGGCTTCTGCTGTGTACGCGCAGCGGTTCTGCGCGCGTGTGTCTGACGAACGATACGTTTGAAAACCCGTCCAATCCGCCCGGCTTTTGTATGCTGCTGCGAAAATACTTTATAGGGGGACGCCTGCTCAAAATCGAGCGGGAGGAGGGGGATCGCATTGTCTATTTCCGCTTTTGCTGCACGAACCTTGCGGGCGACCCCGCACTGAACACTCTCGCTGTGGAGCTGATGGGCCGCTATGCGAACATCGTTTTTGTGCAAAACGGCATCATTGTGGACGCGCTGAAGCGCGTGGACTTCGCGGACAGTTCCGTTCGCCAGGTTATGCCCGGCCTTGCCTACACGCTGCCGCCAAAGCCCGATCGCCTCGATTTTTGTGCCGAACCGGCGGAACTGATTGTTGAAAAGGCCTGTGCGTGGAACCTGCCCGCCGAAGCGGCGCTCTCTAAAACGATAACGGGTATTGGCCCCATGGCGGTGCGCGAAATCGTCTATCGCGCCTTCGCGCTGGACGATCCCCGCGCTGAGGATGTAGCGGCCGATCAGCTGGATCCAGACCGCCGCAGTGCTCTTATCGCGGCGCTGGAGGGGTTGCAGCGGGAATACCGTACCGGCGGTAAGCCGACCGCGATCTATTTGTTAAAGGCACAAAACGAACCGCCGAAGCCGACTGACTTTGGCTTTTTTGTTCCGCGCCAGTACGGCGCCGCAGCGATCGTAAAAACGTATGATACCTACAGTGAACTGCTCGATACTTTTTACGCCGCCAGGGATCACGCGGAGCGATTGCGCCAAAAGAGCCGGGGTCTTTATAAGACAGTGCGCAATCTGCACGATCGCGCTGTGCGCAAGCAAGCCGCCAGGCTGGAGGAGCTGGCGCGCAGCGAGCATGCGGAAGAATTACGCCTTTGCGGTGAGCTTTTGCAGGCAAACTTCGGCGCTTTCCAAAAAGGGGACAGACAGATCACGGTGCAAAATTACTACACCGGCGAACCCGTTACCATCCGGTTGGATCCCAGGCTTTCCCCCATCGACAATGCCCAAAAATATTTTAAGGAGTACAAAAAAAGCCGGACGGCGGGCAAAATGCTGCAAAAGCTGCTTGCAGAGGGCGAGGAGGAGATCGATTACCTTAAAACCGTACTTTATGAGGTCGACACCGCCACCGGCGAGCAGGCCCTTGACGAGATCCGTGAGGAACTTAAAAATCAGGGCTACCTAAAGTATTATAAGCCGCGAACCAAGCACCCTAAACCCGCCGATTTTCTGCGCTATCGCTCCACAGACGGTTTTGACATACTGGTCGGCCGCAACAATGTGCAAAATGATAAACTCACCCTGCACACCGCCCGCGGCAAAGACGTTTGGTTTCATGTCCAAAAGGCGCCGGGCAGTCATGTCGTGGTGATGAGCCGCGGCAAGGACGTCCCGAACCAAACGCGGGAAGAAGCCGCCTGTTTGGCGGTGCTGCATTCCAGCCAGAAAGGCGCAAACCGTGTGGCGGTGGATACAACCGAGGTAAAAAACATCTGGCAGGCAAATGGCTCCAAACCGGGTATGGTACTATATACTACGTACACAACCGTCATTGTAAGCCCGCGCCCGGGCTTAGAAGAACAGCTCCGGGTGCATGGTACCCGATAAATGAGATGACGGTATTTATGCAAAAACAGGATCGGTACAAAAGAGATCCTCGTTGCCTGCGGGAAGGGTAGCAGGTAGCGAGGATCTCTTTGAATTATTTGTCTCATCCTACTTTTCCAGAAACCTTTGTAATTCTTCCGGTGTTCCCAATACATGTACTTTGGCGGGATCGATATCGGAGATGTAAATCTCACCGCCTTTTTTCAGCAGATAGTCATAGAGCGGCGCAACATATTTTTCACGATTCACGAGCCGCAGGGGTTCGCCGTAATATTCATCACCGTAATATTCATCATATAGCTCTTTGTAAAGTTCACAAGTTCTGAAATAATAAGCGCCAAGCGTGCAATGGGTAGAAATTCGCTCTTTTTCTTTGATCTCGACCACTTTGCCACACTCATCAAGCCTGACAAAACTCCAGTGATCCCCCTCTGCCTGAAAGCACGGGATGAAGCCGTCTCCTTTCAACTCCGCGCTGTTCATCTCACCGGGTTCCACATAGGTATCAATGTTATAGATAAGGAGCGCATTTTTTGGCACCCAGTACCGATTTGCCAAAGACGCGGTTGTCGCCTGACCATCCGTGAGATAATCAAGCAAAATGATATGGTAATTTTGAATCCTCATCTCTTCGCATTTTCTGCGAATGAACTCTTCCACACGCACATTTTGATCTTCCATCGCAATAAAAATGTACTGGTTCACGTCCTGTGCAAACCCCTCCAGGCTGATCATCGACCATTCAAAAAGAGATTTTCCCTTCGCTTCGATCATGTATTTCGGTACCTTATAGCCCATCTTCCGAAAACGGGATCCGATACCGCCCATCGTGATCACCACATCAATCTTTCCCATCCCGGCAGCCTTCCTTCCATGCAACGCATCTGGACGCGGCACATATGTCTTCGAGTTCCTTTGGAGAATATTGTAGGAACTCATCTGGCCGCACCGTTCTGTCATCCACATAAAATCCCTTATGCCCCGGCCAGACCTTGCCGTACACAATCTCGTCATAGGGGATTTTCCATTTTTCAAGCCATTTCGTGAGAATTTGGGCGGTGTACTTATTAATCAGGCCTATATTGCCATCGTAGGAATTCATGTTCCTGGAAGTAAACAAAATGATCTTCGCACCGTTAGCCTGGTAATACCTAATCTTCTCTGCCATGTCCGGAAACGGAACCAGATCCTCGTATTTTTCGCCTTTTCCCTTTATCGGGCAGAGCGTACCGTCGATATCAAACACAAACGTGTAATCTTCATACATCTTTTTCAATCTCCTCCATGATGTTTTCGGCATTTAAGATAAAACCGAATACTTTGTGCGGATCATCCATATGCAGAGGCAGCATGGAAAGGAACAAAGAAACCTCATAAATCCGGACAGAAAGGTAATCAAATCCATTTTGACGTACCTTGCGCTTGAATATTTCAACATATTTTCGGTTGTCAAAAGGTATATCCAAATCATAAGACAAAGAATTGTTCACCTTAACGTCAAACAATGCATTGTTGAAAAAGTCATACCGGCCACAGACGGAATGGCTGAGCTTTGCGACGTCGTAATACGGATTTGTCCACAACTCATCCTCCGTCATCGCGCCCTTCGGATCGATAAATTTCAGCGTCTTTGTCGATCGATTGTAAAGTGCATTGGCAAAGCACGGATCACCATGACCGATGGCCAGTTTTTTGGGGTAAGATGTTTTGCTCTCAATTCTCTGCTTCAACGCAAAATATCTTTCCATCAGTTTGTCAATGGACGCTTTACCGCACGCATGAAGCATATCTTGAATCTTTTTAAATTCCGGCAGCAACTTTAACTCAGAAATACGGTTCCTGACCTTGTCCTCATACAAAACTTTCGAAATGTCCCGATACTCTTGTTCGGTACAATCCCGTTGATGACGGCTTTGAAAGAAATAAAAATACCTATCCATCAGTTCTTCAAATTCCGCTTCATCCATGGATCCGTGCACCCATTTGATGGAAAGATCCGCCATGTGCAGGCGTTCCATCGTATAGCTTGCCCTCTCTGAATTCTCCCGGTAATGAAAGGGCATTACAAACCAAAACTTCATATCGTCGGGAAGGAGATGGTAAAAGGTATATTCCGCCTTGATTTTTGCTTTGTTTGTCGAACTTTTTTCCAGTGTAAATTCATTCTCCCTCAGAGAGTTGAAATATCTCGAATCAAAATTTCCGGTGATGCACTGTATAAAATTCCCGAACAGGCCCAGATCCACAACGCCGTCTATCTCAAAGGAATCCTCCATTTCCTTCACAAGATCCCAGGGTTTCCTGCCGGATACGATCTTTTTGCAGAAATTGAGATAGCCTGCCAGACCGGGGAACATAGCCGCTACCGCCCGGTTGTTCTCTAGAACACCGTAATTCCCATCAACAAACTCAAGTTTGCGGAAAGAAAGCGCCGCCCGCTCTGCATCGGAGATAAAATAATTCGAAAAACAGTGGAGTATTCTTAACTCCGCTCCC
Organism: uncultured Subdoligranulum sp.; assembly: GCA_964560675.1. Lineage (GTDB taxonomy): Bacteria > Bacillota > Clostridia > Oscillospirales > Ruminococcaceae > Gemmiger. The sequence goes on from CAZLMA010000011.1 coordinate 51,572, forward strand.
GCGTCGATCTCCAGTTCTTTCATCAGGTCCGCATATCCAAAAGCGGAGTGGATTTTTTTCCATACTAGATTCGGGAAAATTTTTTCCATCTCGCTTCTGTAATATTCTTCCAGCCGCTTTTTTCTGACAACAACATCGGAAAAACCTTTGTTGCCGATGATGTCCGTGATGAGCTCACTTTTTCTACCCGTATCATCATATATGACGATTGTCTTCATGAATCTTTTTCCTCCCGGAGACAGTTTCGCTGATTTTTAGAACGCCATATACGCTTATCAAAAGAACAACGCTGACGATTACGAATCTTTGCGCTTCAACGGTTTGACTCCCTCCGATCGCCGATTTCAGATATCCGTAGATCACCTCCTGTGCCTTCCCCGCACCTGTTATCAGATTCAACACATAGAGGTTCCCGATTTCCACCACCCATGCGATGAGTGAAATAAAATACAAAATTATGCCGCGACCTTTTATGATAGTTTCGCTTTTCCGGTATATTCCATTCAGCCTTTTCAAAAGCCGAAGCAGTTTCAGTCTCCCTTCGCTTGCCTTTGCCTTTAACAGGTACTTGCGCCAGAAATCTTGAAGTTTGGGGAAGACATGGTAAACGATCAAAACAAATACCAAAACCGCAATGAGAAAATACACAAACAGATCCATCTCCCATCCAAGTATCAGCTTTGCAAGCAGGATAATGGAAATTAAGGCAAATGTATCCATGAATCTGTCCAGCAAAATGATGATCACGCCGCTCAACGCGTTTCCCAGAAGGTTGCCATAACAGAACATCCGAAAAAACTCGCCAATTTTAAAGGGTATGACCACGCTCACCGGCATGACCTTGCAGTAGGTTTTGATGTGTTCCTCCAACGTAATGTCAAAACCATACAGGGCCAGGTATAATCTGCCAATCTTAGCCAGATGCACCAGTATCACGGTTCCAACCAACATGACAAAGGCAAGAGGAGACTCTTCGGCAAAGATTTCCATGAAGTTTCTGCAGTCATACGCAAAGAAAAATGCTGTAGTCAGTATAACAAGGAAATTGATTATATTGTAAACAATCTTGTTATCTCTCATCTTTATAGACCACATGTTGTCGAGTTTTTAAGAGACACGGTGCAATCATCGCGGCTGCCTGATACGTCGCTTCAAAAAAGTAAACAGTTCTTCCGCTCCAGACGCCGCCAAAGTCGTCAGCAACAGAAATACGGCCAGCATGATCCAGTAGCCCTTCCCCGGAATGAATTTAACCAGAACAAGGCTGACAATGAGATGCAGCAGGTATACCCAATAACTGATCCTGCCCAGATATAAGACGAATCGAGCTAGTGTACCCCCCCCCATTCCAAATGGTCTCAGTCCCGCAACCACGAGAAGGAGAATCATGGCAGGGAGCACCACGAAATCCTTGTCGTCAAATCCGCGGAACATCGTAATGAAACCGATTAGGAACAGGCTGCATATCCGGGTAGTCGCACTGATCAACGGCAGATATCTCTGATAATGATCTGGAATCTTTATCTCACGAACGATGTACGCGACTATGGCCCCCGTCGTCATCTCCGCGAATCCGCGCATCAGTCCCCCGTTAAACACAAGGCTATAAGCATCCTGCATGCTCAAAGTCCCAAAAGTCCTGGATATATACACAAATATCAAAATATCCACAACCGGAACTATCCCGAGGAACAAGTCCAAATTTCGGTCGATCAAATAATAAATGAGCCACGTCAAAAGAACCAGCGAGGACAGATACCAGACGCTCCTCATATTGAACCCGGTAGGGGCTCCCAGAAAATGACTCAGGAAGAACTGCCAGCGAATACTCCAGAACCCGGAAACGAGATTCCTGATTCCGAATCCTCCAAATGCCCACTGAATCAACTGCATCAGAATCGTAGCGACCAGAAACGGCGGATAAATACGCTTCAACCTGTGAAGGAAATAAACCGCGGTGTTCCGGGCTGCCGTTCCATCCCGCTTTTGCCCCATCCAGTGTGTCATCAGGAAATAGCCTGACAGCATGAAGAGAAAATCGACTCCGAGGTAACCACCCGGAATGATCCCATGGGTTCCCGTATAATCCTCGCTAAAATGCAGAATGATCACGCCTGCCGTTGCCAGAATGCGGTAACATTCCAGTTCCAGGTTCCTCGTTTGCCCCCGGATCGGTGTATCGTTATACACGGGTTTTACTGTCTCGTTCATAGAGCTATCCTTTCTTCGTTATCGATTTCCATTCGTTTCCATTTTTGTTTTTTTGCACCCTGAGCTGCCTCTTCAGCGCCCTGCTGTAGGAAACCGTGCGGGCTATCAGCCGCGCCCGGGACCAGAGTCCCGTGTTCCAGCTGCTCTTTCCTTCCTTCCGCTCCGACTGCTTCACAGGGACACGCATGATTTTCATGCCCTGCTTTACCGCCAGATAATACGCATACAAGTCAAGTGAGAAATCATACGGTGGGTTCTCCCATGTCTCATAGAAGTTCCTGGGAATGCATGTCGGCTGGGCGTTGATATCGTACAGCCTCTTACCCAGGTACAGGCTCTCAAAAACGCTCATCCCGAAAGTAAAGAACCTGTCTGAAAGCGGGCGTTTTTTGCGTTTCCCTTTCAGGAATACGCTCTGCGTGTCTTTCGATGCGGCCAGCACACGATCCATCATCAGCAGAACCTCCGGCGGCTGCTGCAGGTCGGCATGCATCCAGCAAAGACGCTCCCCCGTACACGCCTTAAGTCCCTGCAAGATGCCGAACCCATACCCCTGGTTAACTTTTACGCGGACTTCCTTTATGTAAGGTCGCGACGTGGCCAGCGACTGTATCCCGGCATGGGTTGCGTCCGTTGAACCGTTGTCGACCAGCACCAGCTCCATCTCTCTGCCCCGCTCCGCGAGGCCCTTGTGGACACGGTCAAAGCGACGGACCAGTCGCACAAGGTTCTTTTCCTCATTGTAGCATGGTATGACGATTGAAAACTTCATCGGCTTTCTCTCCCTCATAAAATTGCAGTCATGAATGGGTATTGTCGTGGTTTTCCTTGCGAAACACAAATCGTTTTTGCCCCAGATAATTCACCGTCATCCCCGCGGCGGTCGCGCAGAGAAACGCGAAAATCTTGTGACCGGACACGCGGAAAACCAGTTCGTTCATCCCGATGTTTGCTCCCAGATTCAGCGCGAAAACCGCGTAAAAGCGAAGCAGATATCCCAGGTTCGTCTTCTCTTGGTTCCGGAACGTAAACCTCTTATTCACAAAATAAGAGAAAACAGACGATGTGAGCATGGAGATTCCCTTTGAAACCGCAGTGGGAAGGTTCCTGGACAAAAGCAGATAGACCATGAAGTCAATCGCCGTGGAGCACCCACCCGTAATCAAAAAGCGCGGCAGACTGCTACTTTTGAATTTCTCAAAGAATCCGTTTATGTGTTTCACATTGCCCTTATTACTCATCCTGTTTACTTCCACCCGAATTACTGAAATCATATTTCATTGATAACAAATTTCTAACCCGTCTACAAATGCCGGGGAGCCGTCCTCGTGGGTAAACTCAACATGACCAATATCGGAAATGCCATTTTCCAGATAAAATCCAATAAACAGCCGTTCCGCGTCCGAATTGATTTGCCGTACACTTGAAATAAGATTTCCGTTTTTATCGTATAGGTTCATGTAATAATACCGATCGAGAATCTGATTGGTCACTTCTGACTTATGGGTATAGAAAACTATGGAAGTCTTTCCATCCATTTCTACCATATTTGCTATATCAACGGATGAAGTACGAGGGATATACACCGGTAATACAGAAACATTTTTACTATAAAAATTGTTCCACTGTATCTTCATACTAAAAGCGTCTGAATCAAGCATAGTCATATAAGCTTTCCAGTCACCCAGTATTGCTCTTGTAGGGTTCGCGGTATCGTAACTTTTTGCGCCTGGATGTTGATTAATATAGAAAAACGTTGTTCCAATAACAAGCAGTAATGCGAAAGACTGTAATACTCTGTATTCAGTTAAAGCAATACTCTCTTTCAGTTTTTCAAAATGCGGTTTTAGGTATTGCAACAGTATCCACAGAAATGTCAGGAATATGGTACCTGAGGCAACAAATAAAGTTAAATGATATACACCATATCCGGGCAATTCGCTCATGGACTGTTTCCAGTCAATATCGGAACTCCACGCCGTGGTTGCCAGCAATATCACAGAACATTGCAATACAATAAGGCAAATCATCACAATGATAAACTTCGATTCCCTTCTATATCTTCCTTCTCGAACAATTTGCCAAATTGTAAAGGACAATATTCCGATCACCAAAATGGCGCTGCATAGATTTGCCAATAATTGGTTTGCGTTTGAAGTACCGCAACGAAACTGAATCCCAAATATCTGCACCATATAATATACTATTTTATTTACGCAAATTGCAATAATAAGTTGAACACTTATGATTGAATCATCCATAGAGCCCCG
>CAZLMA010000012.1:0-54323 GCA_964560675.1 uncultured Subdoligranulum sp.
ATTTATTGTATCAGACCTTCCATGTTGGTGTCCACTTTTTTAATATAGATCCACTATCTTCCATGCCTCGTAGTGATTCACTTTCCAGCGGCTTGTCAGCTCCCGTACCCGTGCTTTCCTATTTGCTTTGGCCTTCTCATGGACTCGCAACCTGTACCCATTCTTACCCTTGTAAAAGCCGTATCCGAAAAACTGGATTCTTCCTGCATAGGCTACAGCCGTCTTCTCGGTTTACCTTGTGAAACAACTTCTTCTCGATAAACGGGACAATATGCCCAAGGGTTTGTTCAGCACTCGCTTTGCTCCCGCAGAAGATTATCATATCGTCCGCATACCGAACGAAACAGTGAGTAGTGGTATAGAAATCAAACGGTCAGATCATTTTCTCTCAGGTAATTGATAAATGCATCCATAATCCGTTTGTTGCGTGCTAGAATATCATCCTCCGTAAAGTCTGTTTGAGTATTTGCCAATGAAACAAGCTCATAAATCTGCGTTCCGTCTTTCTTTTGGTTTCTGGTATTGGTAAATCCAAGATAATACTTTATCTTATCCTCAAACCTATAATCCGAAGCGCGAACATTGACTCTCTTTTCCAGCAGCGCTTTATTGCCGAGCGACTCAAGGTTGTGAATATCTGTAAGTTTATGTTCCTTATCCTCTCTGCTGCGAGAAAAAATATGTTCTATTTCAAAAACGGTCTCAAGAGAAAGAAGTTCCTGGTTCTCGTCCTGGAACGCCCACCATGCTGCCATTGCTTTCGTAATCGGTCGAGCGTTATTGAAGCTGAAGTTTAAAAACATATTCTCAACTTTTTCCGCATCAAATCTATAGTCAGAAAAAGTTACCGGTTTATCGTTGACAATATTGACCATCTCGGCATAAACCGGAGTTCGCAGGGCATTCACACCGGGATTTGTGACCGCATACGTCCATATGAAACCGGTGATTTTATTAAGGAAAGAGAAGAAGGCTTCGTCATCCAACATTCCGTTTGCGTCCTTATTCTGCATAAAGTAAACAGAAACAAAATAGGTCCACATACCGTTGGGTGCGTAATTCAGCACAAAAAGTCTGCGCAGGATACGCGGAGAGAACCGATCCCTATCCTGATTGGAAACATCTTCCCAAAATTCCGCCAGTATGATCAGGTCTTGGAAGGTTTCGTCATTTTTCAAAAGAGCATAGCCGTTTCGCTCGTAAAACTTCCGTAAAGCCTCCGTCGTAGAGGACTTAATGCCCATCTTGGCGCGGACAAAATACATATATCTCGTGAAAAGTTCATCCATCGGTGTCCCGCTGATCGGATGAAAGATCTTTTCACAAAGTTCCTCCAGATATTTCCATTTATTGATGAAATTATCCTTAGTTCCCAAAGTCGTATAATATTTGTAAAACTGTGCCTTAAAAATATCCGCGTCTGACAGCGGCTTGCCGCGATCGTTTAAGGTTGAGAAAATAGTAAGGGCGGTATCCTGCGAATCTGCTTCAATTGGCAGCAATACACAGTTATTCATCATACGGGTAGGTAAGTACGCAAAGTAAGTCGGAAAATTGCTTAAAAATTCCTCTATTCGTTTCTGAAAGAATCGGTAATTTTCCGCATACGGGCTTTTCTTGCTGGCATCAACTGTACCGCTTTTCAGAATCTCCAGAAATTCATCTTTATCCTTATCTGTAGCGACCTCGGAATCAATTTTCAGCTGCTGCATATCCGGCTCACCGAATTCGTTTGTTTTCCAGAGGCACTTCTCAATGTTTTCTTTCGTGGAAATAGATGCCTTGTCCTGCATATGCCCGAACTTGGCATAAAAGGCGCGGAGCAGCAGCATCAAAGTTGTGAGTCTCTGCTGCCCGTCGATGACTTCCATCTGACCTTTCTCATTCTTAAACGTAACGATGGGGCCGAGGAAATACTCGCTGTTGGTATCAAATTCTGTTCGTCCGTCGTCCGGGATTGCAAATGAGAAAATATCATCCCAAAGGGTCTGACATTCTGCTTCACCCCACGCATAGGGACGCTGGTAATCCGGAATCAGGAAGTCTGACTGTTTCGCCTGAAATAAATCCTTGATTGTTTTCTGATCTACATTCAACTTAGACATCTATTTCTCCTTCCTTTCTCTATAAGGGGCTTCTCTTCCGAAACATCAGTACCTGCTGATCGGAATCCAAGTCCGCATAATGGACAATCTTTGCGCCAGCAACTTCTCTCTCGGTAAAAGAATCGCATCCAATCCCGAAAAACCGTTCAAGGACGCTTTCAAGCTTGTCGATGACCATCTGTTTTTTCTTCGCCCTTGCTCCTTCTTTGCCAAATCGGGGCAGCGGTGGCATCAGGCGGTCGATATCCGTGCCGGTAGTCTTGATCTCACCTTCGCTCAACGCGTTCTCCATAAATTTCCTCCGCATCTCCGCTTCACGTTGATCGGGCTTATATCGTATTTGATCGCAGCCTCGCTCACCGTCATCTCTCGGTCATAGACACGCCTCGCGATGTCCAGGCGCTCTTCCTTCCTGTACTTCATTGGTAAACCTCCTGTCCGTTTGTTAGTGCTCGCTGTCAAAACACTGATTCCCTTCTGTACCCATTTTACATCAGCGAGTCCAGTTTTCACACCTCTGTGTCCAAATTTAGTTTACCACTTCACCACTTCACTGAGTGGTTGAGGATTAGCTTTCAAATTCCCGCAGGATTTCCAAAAGCTCAGGATTGAGATATTTCTCTGCTGACTGCCTGATAGTTTCTGGAATGCCGTAATAAGCCTCGGCTATACCGCCTGTGATTGCTGCAAGAGTATCGCTGTCCCCGCCGATGGAGATCGCGTTTCGGATAGCGTCTTCAAAGTTCGTAGATTCTAAAAATGCTTCGATTGCCTGTGGCACGGTTTCCTGACATGTCTCATGGAAGCAGTATGTCTCCCGAATGCCGTCAAGCGTGAAGTCGAGCGGGTAGTAATTTTTTTGAATTGCCTCGCGGATCTCGCTTATGCTGCTGCCTGTCTTCGCAAGGTAGATTGCGACGGTGGTGGCCTCTGCGCCCTTGATTCCCTCTGGATGGTTATGCGTTACCTCAGTAACTGCTTTCGAGAGCGCCTTGGCCTCGTCCAAGTTCCGGGCGATGAAGCCACAGGCACTCACACGCATAGCAGATCCGTTCCCATAGCTTTGGTACGGCTGCGGATCATCCGAATACATCCATTCATAGAAGCGCCCTCCGTACCCGCAGGACGGATAGTGCTGACCGATTTTTCGCATCCAGTAAACCGCTTTTTCTCCAACGTTGCTGTAGTCCCCCTCGCATGAAAGAAGAGCCTTTGCGATTGCCAGCGTCATTATGGAATCGTCTGTCGGCTCACATGCTGAAGTGAACAGTTCAAACTCTTTGCTCCTGTGGTTGTTCCATTCAAAGCGAGAGCCAACAATGTCTCCGATAATCGCTCCAAGCATAATCCCGTCCCCCGTTATGAAATTGTCCACACGAATGTGGTTGTATCGTTTGCATCAATGTCATCTGGCTCAACGTCTGCACTCCTGCTTCGCCCAACGCAATCATTGGTAAGCACTCATCCACATCATACCTTCGTTTGAAATACGACATTTGTCTCGCCACAGTTATAGTCGATGGTTTTTGCTTCTTCGCAAAGCGTGAGAACAACGTAATCCGGCTTTACGAGTGCAGTCTAGACGCATTCACTGTGGGGTGTCCTTGTCATTATTTCTGCACGTCCTTTCTCTCATTGTAGTCTTCATCAATGCGCTTCTTCCAGTCGCTGGCGACCGGGCTGTGAGCGCGTACCTGACAAATGGTCTCGCTCAGAACTTCGTAATTAAGCTGTGTCCCTCTGCTGTCGCTGTGGTAATTTACGGCACGATCCTCAGAAATGCCAAATCCCCGCGCTGTCTCCACCGCGTCGATGTTTGCACCAAGGAAAAGAAACTCCCAGCCGTACTTTGTTTTCTGCCGCTCGATCATCTGCTTGACCCTATTGCCGGAATAGTGGCGACTTGCGTTTTCCATCCCATCTGTGATGATGACAAAGAGCGTATGCCCCGGCACATCCTCGTTTCGTGCGTACTTGTGTACGTTCCCTATGTGATGGATCGCGCCGCCGATTGCATCCAGCAAGGCGGTACATCCGCGCACGGTGTAATCCCTTTCCGTGAGCGGGGCGATGGTCTTCACATCTGCCCGGTCATGCAGCACCTCGCTGAAGTTGTCAAAGAGAACGGTTGAGATCAGCGCATCCCCGTCTGCCTGTTTCTGCTTTTCAATCATGGAATTGAAGCCACCGATGGTATCAGCCTCAAGCCCGTGCATAGAGCCGCTGCGATCCAGGATAAATACAATTTCAGTCAAATTCTTTCTCATGTTCATATGCCTCCATCTAAACAATGTAGCTGTCGGGTTTCCCCTTACAGTTACATTTTAGAGCATACGTAATTCCATTTGGTCGCATGGCAAGCGACAATTCGAATAGAGGTGTGGTGGACTGTCAAACGAGAAAACAGCAACGACTCACGCGATGACTTATTTCTTCCAGCAGTCTCAAGGCCTTACGCACCCAAGAGGCTCTGGTCGAATGCGAACAATGCCTCGTTAATCTCAAAGATATTGTAGTTGCCATGGCTGATGAAAAACTCAACGATAATATCAAATTTGTTGCTGTGAGATAGGGCAAAGCCTGCTTTCATCAGCAACTCCCGCGTCTCACCCAGTGGTAGCTCAAGAGCAATCGCAAAAGCCAGCACAGTAGGCTTGCTCGGCTTATAAAGTTTATCGCTCCGTATCTTTGAGAACAGCTTGCGGTCTATGTTTGCTTTCTTATAGCATTGTACATCCGTCATGCCCTTTTCATCAATCTTCCGTAAAAGCATTTCGGAAAAGCTCTCGTCGATCATGCTGACGGCTTCATCCAGCGTAGAAGCAGCAGGGGCTTTCATGCTCATCTTTGCCGCAAGGGGCATCAGCATTTCGTCTTCCTGGGGTGCGCCGCCAAAAGATACAGAATCGTCAAAAAGCAGACGGCGCATCTGTTCACGACGGGAGTCCGTGTGTTCCTCCACATAGTTATCGTCGATGTACTCCGCAATGTCCTTGAACAACTTTTCGCTGATCTGATACGCGGCTTTATCAAAGATGACGATGTAGACAGTCATCTCGTTTTCAAAGAGGAAGTCGCTAATCGTATCAATCGCAACTTTCAGGGCTTTGTCCTTCGGATAGCCGTATATGCCGGAGGAAATCAAAGGAAAGGCCACGGTTTCGCATTTGTATTGTTTGGCAAGTGCGAGAGCGGTACGGTAGCAGGAAATCAGCTTGTCACGCTCACCGTAATTGCCCCCGCGCCAACGCGGTCCTACCGCATGGATGACATATTTGCAGGGGAGCCGGTACGCGCCAGTGATCTTTGCACTACCGGTTTCACAGCCTCCCAGCGTCCGGCACTCGGCAAGCAGCCCCGGTCCTGCGGCATGGTGGATAGCACCGTCAACACCGCCACCGCCCAGAAGCGACTGATTGGCTGCGTTCACTATGGCATCCACTTTCATTTTCGTGATGTCGTTTCTAACGATTTCAAGCGGCATGATCAACCCTCCGACTCAGCAGCTTTGCAGTGTTCCTCTGCACAAACGAATGCCCCAGATCTGTAAAACCACTGTGTTTTGCAACGTAGTATTTCGAATGTTTCTTGTATAGTGGACGTTCTTTATGTGAAAATTTTCACTATATCTTGACATCATTGTCTACGGATGGCATACTAAGTGAAGAATTTGTTAAGTAAATAGGTCGCGCGCAATCGTTTTTGTCGGCCGCTCAAATGGCACGGCAACGTGAGGGAAAAATAGATGGCCAAATTCAGCGTTAAAAAGCCTTTTACCGTACTGGTCGGCGTCATCCTTGTTTTGGTGCTGGGCTTTGTCAGTCTTAGCTATATGCCGACAGACCTTCTGCCCAGCATCAGTCTGCCGTACTTGATGGTGGTTACCGTTTATCCCGGAGCGAGCCCGGAGCGAGTGGAAAATGACGTTACACGACCGCTGGAAGCAGCACTCGGCACGGTAACCGGTGTTGAAAATGTTACCAGCACGAGCAGCGAAAACTACAGTTTGGTTATGTTGGAATTCGAAGACGAAACCAACATGGACAGCGTCATGGTCAAGGCCAGCACGGCGATCAACCAGCTGGGCGATACCCTGCCGGACACCATCACCACCCCGACGATGATCGAGATGAGTCCGGACATGCTAGCGACGGAATACATAGCCCTCGATTACGAGGGGATGGATATTTATGACCTCTCTGCCTTTGCAGAAGATACTGTTATTCCTACGATTGAACGCGTGGCCGGTGTGGCAACCGTTACCCCGACAGGTCTTGTTGAGCAATCGGTTCAGATCACTTTAGATCAGGATAAAATCGACCGCGTGAACGATCGCCTGCTCCGGCAGGTTAACAAACGCCTTGATGAGGCTGCAGAGGAGCTTGAAAAGAGCGAACAGGAGGTGGAAGAGGGGCTCGCCCAAATGGAGCAGGCCGAGAAGCAGTTAAACAGCGGTCAGGCGCAACTGAACAGCCAGCAGGAAAGCCTTGCTCAGCAGCTGCGCAACGCCATTACGGAGTTGGAAAGCATTACCATCCCGTCAACCGAACAAAATGTAAACGATTTGTCGGAAAAGATGTGGGTCGTGCAAGCGATACTGGAACAGTTTCGCACAGGGCATGGCTTATTCCCCGCCATGGGGTATCCGCCCATCGGTTACCCGGATTATGCCGCAAGTGATGCCATGATGGACTACGCAAAACAAATTCTGGAAGAGCTCTTTCCGGATTACAGTTTGGGCATGGCTCCATTTGGCGCGCAAGTTTTTCAGGGCATGCCATCGGGAGATACCTCGGGGTACAGCCTAGACAACATAACAGGTATTCACGCGCCGCACATGGAGGCCCAGATCACATTGTATCTTTTTGCGTTAGAGCAGCAGCTGACAGAACTGAGAAGTTGTTATGACGAAGCGAAAGAAATGCTTACAGGCCTCCTTGAGCAGCGCGACAAGCTGCAAAATGTCTTAGATCAACTGGTGGCAAATCCAATAGATCCTTCCGTCGGCGATATGGCATCCCAGCTCTTATTCAGCGGAATGCAGGCCCAGTTACAGCTGAGTGCTTTTGAGCTACAGAGCGGGAAAGCACAGTTGGAAGCCGGTCAGAGCCAGCTGGAGGCAGCGCGCCTGCAGTATGAAACAGCGAGAGAAGAAGCACTGAAGAACGCAAACTTTGATCAGTTGCTCACCATTAATACGCTGACGCAGCTGATCAGTGCGCAAAACTTTTCGATGCCGGCTGGGTATATTGAAAGTGGAGACGGATCCGAAACGTACCTTTTGAAGGTGGGAGAACCGTTTGAAAGCGTGGAAGAGTTGTCAAACACTCTACTCACCACGATGGAGGGCTTGGGCGATGTGCGCTTAAACGATGTGGCGGACATTGAACTCACAGACAACGCTGAAGACAGCTATGCCAAGATGGGTAGTAATCAGGCTGTTTTGCTTGCCATCTACAAAGGGTCAACTGCCTCGACGAGCGAAGTATCGGATAAAACCAACGAAACTTTGGATGAGCTAGAAGAACTATACCCCGGTTTGCACTTGACACCTATCATGGATCAGGGAGATTATATCCGGCTCATCATCGACAGTGTAATGTCCAATCTTTTGTGGGGCGCAGCACTGGCAATTCTCGTGTTGGCCGTTTTCTTAAAGGATTTGCGACCTACCGCCGTTGTGGCCATCAGCATCCCGCTGAGCGTGTTATTTGCCATTGTCATGATGTATTTCTCCGGTGTAACGCTCAATATAATCAGTCTGTCCGGACTCGCGCTCGGCGTCGGTATGCTTGTAGACAACTCCATCGTTGTGATTGAAAATATCTACAGGCTTCGCGCGCTCGGTGTGCCGGCGGCGCGCGCGGCGGTACAGGGTACACGGCAGGTATCGGGCGCGATTATCGCCTCAACGCTGACAACGATCTGCGTATTTGTTCCGATTGTATTTACCGAGGGGCTGACAAGGCAACTGCTGATGGACATGGCGCTCACAATTGGCTATAGCCTGGGTGCCAGCCTGATTGTTGCCATGACGGTTGTGCCTTGCGCCGGCAGCACACTGCTGCGCAAACCACGCGACGTAAAGCATCCCTGGTTTGACCGCTTGACAGCCGTCTACGAGAAGGCACTTCGCTATTGCCTGCGGGTCAAAATTGTACCGCTGGGAATTGCCGTTGCGCTGCTTATCTTCAGTGTATGGCGTGTGCTGAACATGGGCCTTGTTCTCTTACCGGATATCAGTTCCAACCAGATCGCCGTAAGCGTAACAATGCCGGAAGAGAACGATAAGGAAACATCGGTGGCAACCGCAGACGCGGTGATGGAGCGCATCCTTACCGTCGACGGCATTGAGAGCGTCGGCGCCATGAGTTCGGCAGCCGTAGGCAACGTAGTCGGTGGCATGGAGGGCGCAAGTGAGGACACCTTTTCTTCCTTTATTTATTACATCATTCTAAACGAAGAGAGTGATAATGACCAGGCCGGTGTGCAACAGGCGATCCGAGATGCAACCCAGGATCTAGACTGCGAGGTCGATGTGAATTCGGGAGCTTCCATGGATATGTCTAGCCTTACGGGAAGCGGCGTACAGGTCAACCTTTACGGCAACGATGTCGATACGCTGATGGAGTTAAGTACACAGGTTATGAATCTGATGGACGAGATACCCGGCATCAACGATCTGAGCAACGGGCAGGAAGAGGCGGAAACGGAAGTACGCGTTGTCGTAGATAAGGATAAGGCGATTGAATACGGCTTGACCGTTGCGCAAGTGTTTGCCGAACTCTCGCAGGCCCTTACGACAGAGACAACCTCCACGACGCTCAATGTCGGATCCGAAACCTATGCGGTGGATATTGTCGATACCACCAAAGTCCCGGATCTGGATACGATTTTTTCCCATGAGTTTACTTCCACAACCACCGATGCAGATGGAAATCAAGTGCAGCAGACCCACACATTGGGTGAGTTTGCAACACGTGTGGACGCCCCCGGCGTTAACAGTATCACACGTGAGAACCAGAGCCGCTACATGACGATTACCTCTACAACGCAGGAAGGATATAACACCAGCCTGCTTGCCAGGCAGCTGCGAGATCGTTTGGATGAGCTGGATTTGCCGGAAGGTTACACCGTGGAACTTTCCGGGGAATCAACACAGATTGATGAGATGCTCAAACAGATGGGCAATATGCTATTGCTTGCTTTTGTCATGATTTATCTTGTTATGGTGGCACAGTTCCAGAGTCTGCTCTCCCCTTTTATCGTCTTGTTTACGGTGCCGCTGGCTTTCACGGGAGGCATGATCGGTTTGCTGATCGCTGGAGAAGAACTCTCGTTGATGAGCTTGATGGGGTTCTTGGTTTTGATGGGGGTCATCGTCAACAACGGTATCGTGTTCGTAGACTACACCAACCAGTTGCGCATGGGTGGGCTTGACCGCACTACAGCCCTGGTTGCGACCGGTGTCACCCGTATGCGACCCATCTTGATGACCACTTTGACCACCGTTTTGGCTATGGTAACAATGCTGTTCAGCACGGATCCCGGCAGCGAGATGGGGCGCAGTATGGCGATCGTCATAGTCGGCGGACTGCTGTATGCCACACTTATGACCTTGTTTGTTGTACCGGTCGTCTATGATATCCTGTTCAAAAAGCAGCCGGTCAACATCGATGTCGGGGAAGAAGGCATGGACGATCTTCCGGACGATGCGACAGCGTTCGCAGAAAAATACGGTAAGAACTCTACCTCGGAAGATTCAAATTCCCAGTGAAGGAAATACACAGAGCATTCTCTGCGCTAACTGTCTCTTCGGACAAAATTCTGTAGCGCGCACACTTGCCTAACTGTGCGCGCTATATCCGTCGGTTCCTTTTCCCGCTTGGGGCCAACGCGATCGTTTTTAGCCTCAAACTTTAACCTTGATCACAACTTTTCGAACGAATTCCGGGTCTTTTACCGCACAGCGGGGCTTGTGCGCATCCCGCGGGGAAACAACAATCAAGTCTTTAGGCAGCAGAATTACGCTTCCGCTGCATTCCGGTTCTTCATAAAAGACAACATCATTGTCGGGATGAGACTCTCTTGGTATCAAACCGTCCCTCTTGCAGATGCCAAAACGTTCCCTTCCTGAGATGATATACTGTATGTCAAAAAACAAATCATGCGTTTCAAAAAGGCCCTCAGAAAACGGAAAAGTAGTGTACTCCTGCACATTTGCCGTAACGCCATCACATATGGGGTAACTACCTACGGAAATATGATCAAGATCCGTATTGGCAAGCCAATCATAGGCAGCACAAAACCTATCGCTATGATAATCATATTTCGAATATTCGCAAACAGGTGAAAAAAACATCGCAGCTTTCCTCCCGATTCAAACAAAATTCCTAAAACAATTCAACCCAGAATTCCGGATCGTTCGAAGGTCTTTGTGTAAAATACAACATTATTCTGTTTTACCAGTATTCTTACTATCTTTTTCCTTCCTTTGCATCAGCACATTAGCGGCAGAGATATCCCTCACGTCCATTTTCCCGGCGGCAAGATCCTGGATCTGCGCCCAGATTTGTTCGTCTACAACAATTCCATCCTTCAGGTTCCGCGCCCGAGTGGCCGCTGTTCGCTCCCCTGGGCAGGTCACGCTTCCACCCACCCGATCCGGCTGAGTGGAATCCGCCGCGGCAACACGGTCGTCCAGTTTAGACTGAATTTCACTTTCCTCACCGAACAGGTAGGGATCGTAGGCAATAAATATTTGGCAACAACCGGTACAGCTTCCGCGTGCCTCACGATCCAAATCAGCGCCAGTTTTTCCATTCGCCATAGCCGCTGCTGCCAAATCCAGCGCGATTGCCATTCCGGAGCCTTTCCAGTAACCGATGGGCAAAATCCGTCCCGAGGCTTCAATGGCACCAGGATCGCTCGTCAGCTCGCCGTTGGCGTCAAAGCCGCCGGGGAATGGCAACTGCTTCCCGGACAAACGATACACGCCCAGCTTGCCGTAAGAATACTGGCTCATAGCCATGTCCAGCACGATGGGTCCGTTTTTGCGCGGGATGGCAATGCAGAAGGGATTATTACCAACTCCTGGTTCTTTGGATCCCCACATGGGCATACAACTCTCCGTATTGGTCCAACTGATACCGATAAAGCCCGCCTGTGCGGCTTGCCAAGCGTACGATCCTCCACGCATCCAGTGGGTGGTATTGCGAAGCGTCACACATCCAATGCCATGATCCTTGGCCAAACTGATGGCGCGATCCATGCAAAAAGTTGCGTTCAGAACCCCGATTCCGATGTGACCGTCATAATTTTCAACAGCTCCCTTTGCTCCGACCAGTTCCGGCTCTGCGTGGATATCGATCCAGCCCTTTTGTACATATTCGGCAAAGCGAGGGATTCTGTTAAGTCCATGGCTCTCAATGCCCTCCAGACTGCTTTCTGTGTGAATGGCGGCGCATTTTTCAGCCTGCTCTTCGCTCAGGCCTAGGTTCATGAAAGCCTTTTTAGCTACCTCCAAAACGGTGGATTGCGGAATGCGAATACTCATAAGTCCATGCTCCTGTTCTTCTGTTTCAGATTCAACACCGGTTTTTCAACTTAGGCGATGGCTTATTCGCGGAGTCGCACATAAAGCATCCAGCAAATATGCATACATTTGCTGCACCGCCTCCAGCTGTACCTGATCAACACTGTCCTTGCAGCCCCCGTGCATAGTAGCAGTAACCTCCATCTCTTCCACCATCATGCGAATTTCCGGCGGACGACCAAAGAGACCGCCTCCATGCGCAGCGATTGCGTCCAGATACTTCACATCCCAGCGCGGCAACACCGACATACTCAGTACCGGTTGGCGCCTGCTGGGAAAACATTTTTCATCCCCTTCCGGCAAAAATCGTACCATACGTCCGCTGTGCGCGGTCAGCCTTTTTTTGTCGCAAAAAACAGCGGCGGACGGTTTGCGCTCCCCGCCTTTTGCGTACACAACAATGGTATCTCCGTAACCGCACATGTCTAGGTTTATCAGCACGCTGCTCTCCTGTGAGCGTTCCCTCTCAAACAATTTGGCGCCCGTGTGTCCCTTTTCTTCTCCATCCAGGAAGGCAAAACTGGAGCGGATACCTCTCGCGCGCAGTTCCTTCGCCAGAACGATCAGCATGCAGCATGCTGCGGCATTGTCATTGGCCCCCGTACTGCCCGGGTAGGCATCATAGTGTGCACAGAACAGTGGACAGGGAGCACCAGGCGAGGCGGGCAGAAGATAATTGCGCACCTCTGTGTGATCCTTCTCTGCGTTTCCCTGCTGTATTTCCGGGCTAAATCCCTCGCTGCAAAGCACATTTTCCAGTGCGGTACGACGTTGTTCCGGATTGGCTTGCGCCAACACCGGCAAATATTTCAAAAGTTCCAACGAAATCACCCATCAGTGCCAGTGTTCGCAAACAGCGAAATTCTCTATAACAAGACCTGAAAAATTCTCGCTAGGACAAAATGGCGAAACCTTTGGTCCCTGTTGACGCAGGTCTTAACGATTGTTTTTTCAACCGAGAGAATGCGCAGACAAAATTTGGAAAGTTATACGACGCCCCCTACGGCTTTGGAAGGCATGTGTCCAGCGCAACTTTCAGTACAATTTTACGCACTGTAACCGGCGTGTTCACAGCAATGGCGGGGGAATGTACTTCCCAGGGAAAAAACATGGCGTAGCTTCCGACTGTGAAGGAAACCATATTCTCCTGTCCTTTGGGCCGGTACTTGTAAAAGCAGATATCGCGGGACGTGTGGAGCAGATCCTCCTCCACCTCATCCTCTCCCAGATCCGGGTGCCATGCAAGAAGTTCCGGGCCGCCGGCGGCTAGGAATTGTACATCAATGTACCGCCTGTGGACCTCTGGACGCACGGCTTCGCGCGGGGCGGTCATGACGTCCAAAACCTGCAAAATCATGTCATCGCCGTCCAACTCAAAGCGGCCAGGCTCACGAATGGCGAGTTCCCTCGCATGCTTCTCCAGATAATTGACAGCACGCTGCAACGGCTCGGGCAGCAGGCGCAAATCGCTGTTTTCATAGATGTTGCCAGAAATCATTGCAAACCTCCTATTGCGCACGTCATTTCAGCGGCGCTGTTTGCCAGTTAAACAGTACAACGAAACGGAATCAGACAAAGGGGGACGTTTGCTCCTATTCTAGTTGCGGATGAATGGAAGTTTTTGAAAACCGTTATATGGGGGCCAGACTCCCACACAGAACACTTCCACCGCTTGACCGCCTTTTTGAGGATGTGCAAAAACGCGTCACTGCAAGCAGGTACACCCGCCGTCCACTCTCAGAGTAGTTCCCGTAATAAACCCGGCACCCTCACTACACAAAAACAGAGCTGCCGCGGCTACATCACGTCCCTCCCCCAAACGGCCCATTGGAATATGATCGACTACCTTTTTGTAAAATGCCGGATCCTTCAGCCGATCCTCATTGATGGGCGTGCGAACAAACGTAGGGGCAATGGCATTGACGGTAATACCGAACCGTGCCCACTCGCATGCTAACTGACGGGTATACGCCGTTATCGCTCCCTTGCTGGCACAGTAAGCAGCGTAGTCACGATCCGCGCAAAGGAAAGCCTTTGCGGAGCTCAAATTGACGATGCGACCCTTGCCTGCGGGAATCATCCAATGTTTGGCGACCCCTTTACTGACAAGATGCGTTCCGGTCACATTCAAAGCCATGACCGCATTGAAACTGGCGGCATCATAGTCTTCCGCATGTTTCAGGATGTTCATACCGGCACTGTTGACAAGTATCTGCGGCCTGTCGAATGTGGTCTCGATCTCGTGGAGCATTGCCTCTACGTCGGATTCTCTCGTGACATCACAGCGCAGTGCCAGATATCTGCGCCCCTCCCCTGCTGCTACATCAGCCAACTCAGAATTGCGATCCGGATGACGGCTGCACACAACCACATCGACGCCATTTTGCAAAAATGCTTTTGCGATGGCATGCCCTAAACCGCTGGTTCCTCCTGTCACCAAAGCTGCACTACAGATCGGGGTAAATAAGTTTTTCATATCAGGCGCCATAAGCCTATCTCCTAAAATCCAAACGCGGTCCCGCTTCCATATTGGAAGGGGGCCGCTTTGCGCTGTGTCGCACCCTTTCCGCACAAGATCGGGCAACCGGCCATCAACGTGTATTCCGTCCGCAGAAAGCAGTGGGTCACCTGCTGAATTCCGTCAACCCCTCAATGGCATAAACCCGCACTGGGCAGGAATCCAGACCGATGATGGGAAGCGGAGCAAAGCTTATAAAGAAAGTGTCCGTCCTAAGCTGGTCAAGATTCTGCAGCACTTCCAGGAACGTGACATTTTTTGCCATGAGCACATCGTGGAAGGGCTTGACGTTTTCTACGCAATCTTCGATAGAAACCCCATCTCCAAAACCGACACATTTTACCCCTTTGTCGGCTAACCATTCCGCAGCGCTTTTGCTCACGACAAGTCGATGATCGTCAGGGCCGTTGGTCGCCGGGGTAAAAGGCGGAAGTTTGTGGGGACTGTCCAGCAGGACTGTATCTCCGGGACGAACGCGGTCACCAATCGATTCCTCAAGGTCATGCGCTACAATCTGGTGGTTTTCGGGCAGATCCAACACTTCATAAATGCCACGGCCCAAAAAATTGGTCAGCGGCAGTTCGGCTACGCTGGGCCAATCCTCACTATGATGGTAGGGACATTCGCAGTGCGTGCCCAAATGGCTGGTCAAATCCATGATGGTGTGGAAATCGGGGATGGAGCCGCCGGTGTTGTAGCGCCAAAGGCGGCAACGGCGCGTCTCAGTATTCGGATCCAGAACCTTGGTCAGATCCACGATGCGCAGACCGTTCGTTTCGTACACCTTGGGCGGTAGTGCATCGGGTTTTTTCTTCGGAACGGACGCAGTCCAATCATATGTGAGTTCCGGCATAGTTTGTACCTCCTTACATTGGTTCCTGATCGGCATCGGCGGAAAATGGCAGCCAGTCGTCATAAGGCTGTAATCGTCGCCGTGAAGACAATAATAAATTTTACCTTGCGCGGTCCTCCATGGCGTGTATCATTTGAACCAAGAAAGCATGACGCGGCGTCGGCACGCCACCTTTAATGCCTGCGCGTACAACACTGCCGCTGATCGTGTCAACCTCGCTTCGGCGACCGTTGTGCAAATCAGCATAGATGCTGGTCAGACCATCCGGGGAGTTGTCACACACCGCTTTCACCTCTGCGACCTTTTCCTCATAATCAAAGTCCAACCCGATTCCGGCGGCAGCATCCACAGCTTCCCGGATCAGTTCCCGGCACATGGCCCACGCGTATTCATTGCGGGAGATGTAACCCAGGGGTACCTGCAGGACGGCCGTTAGCGCACTGGCGGAAACATTGGTAAACATCTTGTTCCAGATCATCTTTTGCACGCCATCACTGACGTCCGCCTGCAGACCGCACGCCGTAAATATATCTGCAAATTTCTGCAGACGGTTTGCACTGCCAGTTACACAGCCAAGGTGCGTCATTCCGCTGCCCCCGTGCTTGGTAACACCCAGGCTCACCACGCTGGCGTTGTGCTGCGTGGTTCCAATAATAATATGCTCCGAATCCACAAATTTTCCCAGCGTATCCTCATGCCCGCTGCCGTTTTGCAGTGTCAACAGGAAGGTGTCAGGCCCTATAATACCTTTATTGTTTGTTAACGCACTCTCACTGAACATTGCCTTTACAAACACTATGACCAGATCCACCGGCGCCATACCGCTGGTGTCAGTTGTGGCGTGGGGATAAAACCGATTTGCGGAACCATCCGGTTCCTGTACCTCAAGGCCCTCGGCGTTAACCTTGTCCACCAGGGCCGTGTTCACATCTACAACGGTAACTTCGTTTTTCCGGCTGAGGTAAGCGCTGAACAGCCCGCCCATTGCACCGGAGCCAAGCACGGCGATCTTCATGGAAGCATCTCTCCTTTTTTCTCTGGATCAAACAACCGATTTACCTATCTGGACAAAACGCCTTTGGCGTTAAAACCGAAAACCTTCTATCGCGCGGGCACAACCTAAGATTTTTACACAAAGTATCCTGGCCAGCGCCTCTGCAAAGACGAAATCAACGGATCGATCATTTGAAATTGTCTCTCCAGTGCCGCGCAAGCTGCCTCATGTTGTCTGGCTTCCAGCGCCAGCACAATCCTCTTATGCTGTTCCGCCATCCCCTGCCAAAAGTTCGGATCGTCCCCGAGACGCAGTAGGCGCAAATAATCTGTTCCGACGCTCGTCATGGCCCTGTATGCGGGTTGGTGCCCCGAAAGAGCGTACAACTCCTCAAAAAAAGCCATCGACGCCTGTAGTGATGCGCCTGTGTCCCGGCGTTCCGCCGCCTGGTATTCCGCCTGTACACATCTTTGGATGGGCTGCAAAGCGTCCGAGAGGTTCTGTAAATTGAAAATACCGCCCAAAACAGCAAGACCTACCGTGCGATACATCCAGACCTGTTGGCGGATTTCCTTTACACGCAGTGGCTGTACAACATACCCCCGTCGAGCTGGCATCAACAAATTTTGGCGTGCGAGATAAACAAAAGCATCGTGAACTGGTGTGCGGCTAACGCACAGCTGGGCAGCGATATCAGCCTCCATCAGACGGTCACCAGGAAGAAAACGCAGATCATTGATGGAGGCAGTGAGAACCCGCAGGGCAAAGGAGAAAGCAGATTCCTCCGACTGACGGACGGCGTTAACCATTGCGGGCACGGCAGAGCCTCCTTTCTCCCGATGACTCCGGGTATACGATAAATCGGAAGCAGTAGAAGAACCAGTATGCTAGTCCTGTATATGCTCAGTATACGCCCTCAAATGGAGAAATGCAAGGACTTCTAGTGTGCAAAAAATGTTGAAAACTTTTTGTGCATATTTACAAATTCTGTCTTTATGAACCGAGTAAAATGCAAAAAAAGAGCAAATATTTTTGAAATAACCGTTGAAAAACCTTATCTGATATGCTATTTTAGAGTCAATAGGCGGACAACTTGCGTACACCCTGTACAAGTGATGCGCAGTCCCTTTAACAAGGTGAAGAAATGTCTGACATTCGACCGGCAAGACCGGATCCTTACACATTGTTGCGGCGCAAAATTGTAGAGTTAAATCTGTTGCCCGGTGCGTTCATCAGCGAAAATTGTATGGGCTCGCAGTTGCATACGGGTCGTGCACAGATCCGGCAGGCTCTGGCGTGTTTGTCGTCGGAAGGATGCGTCGAGGTTTTTCCGCAGCGCGGTGTGCAGATCAGTTTGATCAGCATGGAACGCGCCAGGCAGGCATTGTTTTTGCGGACAACGCTGGAGCAGGATGTTTTGCGGCAGTTGTGTACAATAGGCTTAAGCGATCGGCACTTTCAACTGTTGGAAGAGAGTTTATCGCGGCAGCGCGCTTTGCTGGAAAGCCGGAGCGTCTCCGATTTGCTTCGTGAGGACGACTTTATGCATCGGCTCTTTTTCGAGTTTGCTGATCGCCTGACAGGTTGGGAAGCTTCTTGTGCTATGGACGTCGATCTCCTGCGTTTGCGGTGTCTCAGTCTCATGACGTACAACTGCAAGCAGGCGTCAATGACCTACTTTGACGGGTGGGCCGATGGTATCACAGAGCATCGTATGCTGTTCGATTACCTGAAAGTTCGGGATACCGAGGCGGCTGTGCTTTTGTGCAAACTCCATCTGGAGCGCGCGGAGCGCGACGGCTTGTCTTTGCAGCGCATCTATCCCCAATATTTTGCCGCGGTTGCCTGATGACGGGGTCTGCTTGTCCCGTAGCAAAGCAAGAAGTGTTCGCTGTGGATCACGGCCCATCGCCGGAAGTGTCCATCCAAGGGGGCAGACAGAGGCTTCATCATACTGTATCGGAAGTCTCTGATTTCCCATATTCATCCGCTGAGGATTCGGTGAACCCGCCGTCAGGCAGGTTCCGAGGATCCGAATTGGTCCTGAACACAAAGAGAGGAGATGAAAACAACCGCAAAGGCACTGTGACCACCCTGTAGGGCGGATTTTCGTAAAATTATAAAATCTAAGAGAAAGGGGTATCACTTTGGAATTTGTTGTTGGTGTTTTGCTGCTCCTCTCGTTCTTTGGCCTAGCGTATTATTGCATCAAGGGCCATAACCTGATGATCGGCTT
Organism: uncultured Subdoligranulum sp.; assembly: GCA_964560675.1. Classification (GTDB taxonomy): domain Bacteria; phylum Bacillota; class Clostridia; order Oscillospirales; family Ruminococcaceae; genus Gemmiger. The sequence goes on from CAZLMA010000012.1 coordinate 18,302, forward strand.
CCTTGTTATTACTATCACATGGACGATACTTTCGCTGGGCGGAACCCTGTTCGCTTCCGATGCCTTCATGGAGGCCAACAAGGATACTTTCAGCGGGTCACTGGTCCAGATGCTGAACAGCATTTACCAGTCAGCGCCGGAAGGCTGGGGCACGACCCTTGTCAATGTGTGCTGGGGCGCATGGTTCGGCCGTGTCCTGATGGAAACCGGCATTGCCTCCACCCTGATCCGCAAAACCGTGGAACTGGGTGGCGATAAGCCTCTGATCACCGTTGCGCTTTTGAATGTTGTAACCGCCATTATCTTTACCGCCATGACCGGCGCCGGCCCCGTTATTGCCATCGGTGTTATTGTTCTGCCCATTATGATGAGCCTCGGCGTACCCAAGGCAATCGCAATGTTCTCCTTTATGGAGAGTGTTGCGGCAGGCATCTATCTGAACCCTGTAAACTTTGCGCAGTACCGCGCCTTCTTCCTGAAAACCGATGAAATGCCCAACTTCACGCTTGGCTGGTATGCTGGCAAATGGGGGTATGCGGCAGTCGTCATCAGTGTGGTAGTGGCTACTGTTCTCGCCGGCGTCTTCATGAAGCGTTCCAAGAGTCACGGCTGGGCAGCCCAGACGCGTGGCGCCCAGACGCAGCAGGACGCTCCGTTCTACACGCTGATTCTGCCCATTGTCCCCGTTGCTCTGAATATCGCTTTCAACTTCAGCGTCATCGGCGGTTTTGTGATCGCCGGTTTTGCGGCTCTGTTCCTCTGCGGTAAGATGAAAGGCTCTTTCACAGAAAACTGCCAGCTCGTCAACAAACTGTACTACGACGGCGTTGTCGATACCGCTCCTCTGGTCGGCTTCCTTCTGACACTGCCGATGTTCAACACCGTGGCGAACTTTGCCTCTCCGTACTTCTCCAAGGTTCTGGGTCCGATTATGCCGAAGAGCGAATTGGTCGTAACGATTATGTTCGCCGTTCTGCTGGGTCTTGGCCTGTTCCGTGGCCCGATGACACTGGTCGGCTGCGGCGCGGCCACGCTGGGTGTGCTGCGCAGTGTAGCCAACTTCTCGATTCCGTTTATGTACTGTCTGTTTGCCATCCCGACAATCACCGTCAACATTGGTTCCTGCATTACACAGAGCTGGGTTGCCTGGGGTCTTGCTTACACCAAGGTGGAATCCAAGGATTATCTCAAGCTGTCTATCCCATGCGCCTACATCTCAGGTATACTGCTGTATGTTCTGACCTTTGTCACCATGTCAGGCCTTGGCGCGGAGTGGTTCCTTTGATGGAGTTCGTAATCGCGCCGATCTGACAGATTTTCCGTAAAGCGGTGGCGCCGCCGCCCCAAGAGCGGCGGCGCCACCTTTCCAGCAGGCCCACGGCCCGCTACGGGGCCGGAAATTCCTCAACTTTCATTCGTAAGGAGAGATGAACCCAAATGGCAGAACATCGCGCTGTCCGCATGGGAATTGATGTTGGCGGAACCTACACCAAGTGTGTGGCAATGGACAACATCACCCATGAGATCATCGGAAAAAATGAAGTCAAGACCACACACGACGACAAGGCGGGCGTTGCAGCCGGTGTCGTCCAAAGCTTTAAGAATTGCATGGCGGAAAACAATATTGCCCCGGAAGACGTAGTATTTGTGGCTCATTCCACCACGCAGGCGACGAACGCGTTCGTTGAGGGCGACGTTGCAGACGTTGGCGTAATTGGTGTAGCCGGCGGCGGTCTTGAAGGGATGTTGGCCAAGCGGCAACTGGCTCTCAAGGATATTATACTTGATGAGAAGGTTGGCCGCAAAATCCCGGTCCATAATGCTTTTATCAAGAAAAAAGATCTGACGGATGCCAACATCGAAGCCACGATCAAACAGCTGCTGGGCGAAGGATCCAAGGTAATCGTCGCCTCTATGGCGTTTGGCGTTGACAGTATGGATGAGGAAGTTAAAATCAGCGATACGGTGAAAAAAGTCGCCGGAGACGTTCCCGTATCCATGGCCTCTGACATCACCAAACTGTACGGCCTGACGCGCCGCACCCGCACCGCCGTCATCAACGCGGCTATCCTGCCCAAGATGATGGCCACCGCCAACGCCACGGAGAGTTCCGTACGGGAGGCCGGTGTTACCGTACCTCTCATGATCATGCGCGGTGACGGCGGCGTTATGGAAATAAACGAAATGCGCAAACGTCCAATCCTGACGGCGTTGTCCGGCCCGGCTGCGTCTGTCATGGGTTCCCTAATGTACCTGCGGGCGTCAAACGCCATCTATTTCGAGGTCGGCGGAACTACAACCAACATTGGCGTCATTAAAAATGGCCGTCCCGGTGTGGACTATGCTCAGATCGGCGGGCATGATACCTACGTCAATTCTCTGGACGTCCGTATTCTGGGCTGCGCCGGAGGCTCCATGGTTCGTATTAACGATCACGCGGTAGAGGACGTGGGTCCCCGTTCCGCCCATATTGCGGGTTGTGAGTATGCCTGCTTTACTCCCGAAGAAGAGATTGACGCCGGCCCGCTCACCATTGAGATGCTTAGCCCGAAGCCGGGCGACCCCTCTGACTATGTGGCAATCCGTCTTGCCAGCGGTAAGCGCATTTGTTTCACCAATACGGATGCTGCCAATGTTCTGGGGTTGATTGATCCCAAATATTTTGCGCACGGAAACGCCAGCGCTGCGCGTAAATGTATGAAGCCAGTAGCGGACAAGCTCGGCATTACGGTAGAAGAGCTTGCCACACAGATTTTGGACAAGGATTTTGAAAAGGTCAACGCCTGCATCAATTCTTTGGCCGACAAATACCAACTGGATCATGACGCCATGCGTTTGGTTGGATGCGGCGGTGGTGCGGCGGCGCTGGTTCCGTATTGTGCCAGCAAGATGGGTCTGCCGTATTCCATTCCGGAAAATGCAGAGGTTATCTCCTCCATCGGTGTTGCGCTTTCCATGGTGCGCGACGTTGTGGAGCGTGTTATCCCGAATCCTACGCAGGACGATATCAAGGAACTGAAGAAAGAAGCCACCGACGCTGCCATCAGCTCCGGTGCCTCTCCCGATACGGTTGAGGTCCATATCGAAATCGACAACCAAAGCGGCAAGGTTACCGCCATCGCCACAGGTTCCACTGAGGTGAAAACGACCGATTTGCTCAAAGAGTGCGACGAAGAGGAAGCGCTACAGCTTGCCACAGAAGACTTTGGTCCCAAAGTCAGTGATGTCAAACTGGCAGAAAAAACGGACAAGTTCTATGTTTTCAGCGGCAAGAACGGTGAAAAGAACCCGATCCGGATTGTTGACAAAAAGGGATTCATCAAGGTGCAGTGCTCTGATGCGCAGTGTGTAAAGGTGAAGGTCAGTGAGTACAAGCAGACCGTTGAGAACATGTGGAAGGATCTGGCTGTGTTCAAGACCGATACCGTTCTGAGGCCGGACTACTTTGTATGTGTCGGCCCGCGCGTATGTGACTACAGCGCAGTGGATCTGGAACAAATCTTGCTGCTGATGGATCTGGATATCATGGATCGTGAACCAGACGAGGATCTGTTGGTGGTCGGCTCTATCAACGACGTCCACTAAAAGACAGTTGCCGTAAAAAGAAAGCGCCGGGGTGGCCGCACGGCTGCCCCGGCTTCTTTGGTGCAGAGAACAAAGAATCAAAAGGGGAGAAAACAAAATGACAAAAGAACGACTGCAGGAACGGCTGCAGCCTGTCTTGAAGGTGGTGTTCGGTGAAAATATGCCGGATCACCTGCGCAAAAACAGCGAACAGAAACCTGTCGTGCGACCTGTGGGCATGATCGTGGAGGATCTTTGCCGCCTTACGGATGATGCCTGGGCCAAATACGCCTTCTCGCGGGAGCCCCTCAACGGCAAACTCTCCGATGAGCTGCGCATAGAACTCGCAGACAAGGCACGCTCCTGCGGCCGCGAAGCAGCCGAAGTCCTTGCCCGGCAGTATGGTATGCGCGATCCTGTGCGTTTGGCGAAAGCGATGGGATTGAAAGTCGACTACCCGGAAATGCCGCAAAACGCCGCTCGTGTTCTGTTCGCGGAGTTCGTGGAGCCTGATAAGGTTCATGTGTACATGGACGGCGTTCGCAAAGGCGAGGCCCTGTTGGACCGACCCGGCGTACGCCATGCCCTAGGACCTCAGTTTCAGATCAGCAAAGTGCTGCTGGGACATGAATTGTTCCACAAGGTCGAGATGGATCACAAAAAAGATCTCTGGACCAACACATACCGCATTCGGCTTTGGGAGATTGGCCCCTTGCACAACGATTCCTCCGTGGTAACACTGGGCGAGATAGCGGCCATGGCATTTACACAGGCGCTGAACGGCCTAAGCTGGTCCCCGTACGTATTGGACGCCTACCTTGTTTATGGCTATTCACCACAAGCCGCCAGCGCGCTCTATGAAGAGATGATGGGATTTGCAGACCTCACGCCCCGTATACCGGCAGAGACTGAGGTGACTGAAATCCCGAAAAATTTCAGCTAAAATTCACCAAACCAGATCACGGTCCAGTACCCCGTCGACATATTCCTTTTGTTCCTGTGTCAACGGTGCAAAAGGTTTTCGCGGGTTGCCCACGGGGTAGCCCTGCCTGGAGAGCTCATACTTAATGGCGGGAATCAACCCAACCCTGCACATTGCTTCCATACAGTTGTTGGCTTTGTGCTGCAGGGCCAGTGCGCCTTCGCGATCACCAGCATTCGCGAGATCGTATATTTTTTTGTAATGCGGGAGCATCATATTGAACGTGCTGCCCACAGAGCCGATACAACCCAGCGCCAGACCCGCCACCATGGTCTCATCATAACCATCAAAAGCAATCAAATTCGGGTTTATCTGAAGAATTCGCTCCATCTGGAACAGATCGTAATTGGTCTGTTTGACCCCCAGAATTGCCCCGCTGCACAATAGAGCGACCGTATCAGGATCCTGGACATTAAAATTTTTATGTGTATTGCCCGGAAAGTTATAAATCAGCACCGGTGTACCGGCAGCTTCCGCAATGTCATAATAGTAGCTGGCGATTTGTGCAGCGGAAAAACCATAGTAGAAGGGCGCTGTCGCCGCTACAAAGTCATACCCCATGCTCATAGCGGCTTTTGTATAACGAACCGCTTCATCGGTGCCGATGGCCCCTACATGTGCAATCAGATTCGTTTTAGATGCGAAAACCGCGGCAGCGGAGAAAACTTCAATCCGTTCCGCTTCTGTGAGTAGGAAGCACTCACCGCTGCTTCCACCGATAAAAAAGCCGACAGCTCCCTGCTTAAGATTGCGCTGCATAACCCGCTGCAGTGCTTCTGCGTCAATTTTCCCTGCCGCGTCATAGGCAGTGATGGTAGCGGTGTACAACCCTCTCAGCTGTTCACGAGTTTTCATTATCATCTCCCCTTTCAGAAATGCGCCGCGCACAGCGCGGCGCATAGTTTATTCCTACTGCTCTTTTGACTCCGTGTGGAATGTGAGCACAATTTTTCGGATGCTTGGGTCGTGGCTATCCACGAAATCAAATGCCTTCTGGGCTTCTTCAATTGGAAATGTGTGGCTGATACTGCCCCGCAGGTCAACCTTTCCCTCATTGATCAGATCGATCACTTGCTGAAACTTTCGGTTCTGCAAACGACTCCCGCGTACGTCCAGCTCCTTGCTTGTAATAACAAATTGGTTGATCTCTGTCGGCGCTACGCTGAAGCCCATGGTAATCACACGACCTGCGTTTCCGGTTGCCTGCAGCGCGGTCAGAAGACTTGTCTTCACACAGGCTGCGTCAATGCTTACGGTAACGCCGTACCCGCCCGTTAACTCATGACAGCGCGCTGGAACATCTTCCCTTGCCGAGTTGATGACATTGTCAGCACCTGCCATCAGAGCTTCCTGCAACTTGCCATCGTCAATGTCGGAAACAATGATTTTAGCCGGGTTGTACAGCTTGATAATTCTCAATATACTGGAGCCCAACGCACCGTAACCGATTAAAAGGACCGTATCCTCTTCTTCTAACTGTGCGCGGGAGCATCCCTGCACCGCGATAGTTGTGGGTTCGATCATCACGGCTTCTGCGTCAGAGAGCATAGCCGGGATCTGATAGCAGTCCGTATCCGGAACGGCCATATACTCTCGGTAACCGCCGTCGATGTGCACGCCGCGAACTTTCAGATTTCCGCAAACATTCGGACGACCCTTCCGGCAGGCATAACAATGCCCGCATGCGGTAACCTGATCGACAATGACCCGATCCCCTACTTTCACATTTTTTGCGGTTGGGCCAATTTCCTCCACAATCCCAACCATTTCATGACCGATTACCCGCGGATAGGTAGCCGCCGCATTGGTGCCGTGATAGATTCCTACGTCTGAGCCACAAATACCGGCGGCGGTCATACGGATCCGTACATTGTTTTTCTCGTCCAGGACTGGTTTTGGCATCTCAATCAAACGCAGTTCATTGGGTCTGATAATTTGAATCGCCTTCATGTTTCACCTCAAAATTCTGTACTAAAATACACGCTCAATTTGTAGCATACAAAAGCCGCAATACCACTTCACTATATCACAGATTGGGTCCTATTTCCACAGAATTTTTAGTAGAAAGCGGTTGGATATCGCAAGGCGTCTACGGCCGCAAGATAAGACGAAGCGTGCGGCACGTTGCACTTGACAAGAAGGAAGCCGTTTGCTAGAATGAATGAGCTGATAAGGGTTTTGCGGGGGTTACCCCGGGCATAAACGGTGTATGCCTATTTTTGCGCTGAAGATTTGTTTTTGATGGAATCCTCTCAAGCCCTCCAGAGAAATCCTTGCTCCGTTCACAGAGTAACGGGGCCGCATGCGGGCTCTGATAGAAGCTCGCAATTGTCCAGAAGGAGGTGTAGAAAGCAATGGCCAAATACGAAACCATGCTGGTTACCAAAATTACCGACAATGAGGAAGCGGACAATGCCCTTGTGGAGAAGTTTAAAAACCTGATTGCCGAACACGGTACCATCGACGCTGTTTTGGATGGCTGGGGCAAGCGCAAGTTGGCATACCCGATCCAAAAAGAGAACGAAGGCATGTATACGGTGATTCAATTTTCAAGCGAGCCGGATTTTCCTGCAGAGCTTGAACGTGTGTACGGCATCACCGAGGGCGTACTGCGCAGTATTGTTGTCGCCCTGCCGGAAGATTAAGAGAGGATACGCTCATGCTGAATGTTGTTGCTATCATGGGTCGCCTTGTGGCGGATCCGCAACTGCGCCAGACAAACTCCAACCGCAATGTCGCCACGTTCCGCATTGCATGCGACCGCAACCGTCGCGGTCCGGACGGTCAGAGCCAAGCGGATTTTTTAGACGTCGTTGCTTGGGAGCGCACGGCCGAGTTTGTCTGCCGCTATTTCCAAAAGGGTAGTTTGATTGCAATTGACGGACGTATTCAGACCCGCAATTATCAAGACAAAAATGGAAACAACCGCACGGCTGTTGAGATTGTAGCCAATAATGTCAATTTTGCTGGCCCGCGTTCTCAGTCAGCACCTGCACCGCAGGAAGCCGCTGTTCCATCCGCCCAGACGGATTATGCACCGCGTCCGAGTGAAGCGCAGGCTCCGGCTGCCAGCTATTCTTCCGGCAGCAATGACGACTTTGCCCTGATTGACGATGAGGGCGATCTGCCCTTCTGAAACCGAACTTTATGCCATTGTCTTGAACAAAGGAGAGAAACCAAATGCCCATAGATCGTTCCGGGCGCCAGCAGCATCGCGGCCGCAGAAAGGTCTGCGCGTTCTGCGCCGACCATATCAAGCACATAGATTATAAAGATCTGCCGCGTCTGCGCAAATATGTGACTGAGCGCTCCAAGATCATCCCCCGGCGTGTTACCGGCACCTGTGCATACCATCAGCGTGAATTGACTGTGGCGATCAAGCGGGCCCGCACCATGGCGCTGATGCCCTATGTGTCTGACTGATCGCTGTGCTTATAGCATTTCGTTCTGATATCGGTACTGAGAGGGTGGCGGCGATGAACCGCCACTTTTTTTGCGAGTTGCACAATACGGCCTTTTAAAAGCAATGTTGGCTGTTATTTTGATACGATGCGTGCGGGTAAGAAAAAGCGCAGCGCTCGGTTGCCAAAAAGAGGATAAAACGCTATAATAAAAGTGCCTGTTTTTTCAGCGAAGCGTTCTTTTGGAGCCAGAACCGACTGCTGAGGCTTCCGCACACCGAGATAGTGCATTAACGGAGGGCGCAGAATGCCAGAAACTTACGTAGACCGGATTTTTAACCAGGGACTGGCGGAGCTCAAAAAGCCCCGGAGCCTTGCGCTGTGTGCCATGCTCGCGGCGTTGCACATCATACTGAATCAATTCACGATTCAAGTCAGTGCGTACCTGGAAATCGGTTTTGATTTTTTGGCACTGGCCGCAGCGGCGTATCTTTGCGGCCCATGGATGGCCGGCCTGACGGGCGCCGTATCGGACATTTTGGGATACCTTTTGCGCCCCAACGGCGCCTATTTTCCGGGGTTTACGCTGAGCTCGATTCTGATGGGAATCGTGTACGGATTATGGTACTACCGAAAGCCGGTTCAGCTGGGGAGAGTTTTGGCAGCGCAGCTCTCTACGGTGGTTTTATTCAATTTTTTCCTGACACCGTTATGGTTGCACATTATGTACGGGCAGGCGTTTACGGTACTAACCACCATGCGGCTGCTCAAAAATCTTTTGCAATTTCCCATCAGCGCTACACTGTCGCTACTATTGTTGCGCGTCTGTTATCAACTTGAAAAACGCTTTCAAAGGAGCTGAGTTACCCTATGTCATCCAAGTTGACACTTTCCCGTGCCAAGGAGCTGCTGGCTGAAACCACAACCGAAGAACACTTGTTCGAACACGCCGCCAATGTATCGGCCTGTATGGGATCGATGGCGAGACATTTCGGCGCAGAGGAGGAGTACTGGAAGGCGATCGGCTGGCTGCACGATTATGACTTTGAGCAGTTCCCGGAAGAACACCTTCAGCATACCGAAGAGCCTCTGCGAGAAGCCGGTGTCGATGAAGAAAGTATCCATGCCATCTTAACCCACGGCTACGGTTTGGTCAACGATTTAGAGCCACAGACCGACTTGGAAAAAAGTCTGTACACGGTGGATGAGCTGTCCGGTTTGATCGCGGCAACGGCAAGAATGCATCCAGACGGAATCAGCGGATTACCGGTTAAAAGCGTCAAAAAGAAGATGAAAGACAAACGCTTCGCCGCGAAAATTGACCGCGCTGTCATATTGGATGGATGTGAAAGATTGGGCATGAGCCTTGATGATGTCATCGCGCTTTGCATTGAGGGAATGGCAGAACTGCAATGATAAAAATGATGGTGTAACAGGCCAAAAATGCCACGCTTTTTGGACATTTCCGCTCCGGGCGCTTGCAACTGCCTGTTCGGTATGTTATAATACCTCTGCCGCTTGGGAAAGGCTTTAGAAAGTGTACATTGTGACCGCAGGGTCTATCTAATGATGTGCCGCCCGTACCAGCGAGACTCTATAGAAAGAGATGGTTTTTATGTACGCCGTTATCAAGACCGGCGGTAAGCAGTACGCTGTCAAGTCCGGAGACGTTGTATTTGTTGAGAAACTCAACGCAGACGTCGACAGTGACGTTACCTTTGATGAAGTCCTCGCCGTGGGAGAAGAGGGCTCGTTAACTTTCGGCAGCCCGCTCGTTCCGAATGCCAGTGTCAAAGGCAAAGTGCTTCGCAACGGCAAGGGTAAAAAGCTCCACATCATCACCTATCGCCCTAAAAAGGGCAGCATGGTTCGCAAAGGGCATCGGCAGCCTTATACGAAGGTGGAGATTACCGACATTTTGGTTGCGGATGAGAACAAGGCGAAGGAGGGATAATCATGGCACATAAAAAAGGCGTCGGTTCCACACGAAACGGACGTGATTCTGAAGCAAAGCGCTTAGGCGTAAAACGCGCGGACGGTCAATTTGTGCTGGCGGGTAACATCCTCGTTCGTCAGCGCGGAACGCACATCCATCCCGGTGAGGGCGTTGGAATCGGAAGCGATGACACACTGTATGCGCTGGTGGATGGGAAAGTCCGATTTGATCATTTCGGGCATAACCGCAAGCGATGCAGCGTAATTGCTCCAGAGTAAGTTTCTGCGGCAGCCTCGGCTGCCGCTTTATTATTCGTTGTTGTGAAGGGGCATAAGTAGGCACAATACCGCGGCAAAGAAATCGACATTTGGTGCAAAATGATGCTCTATCAAAGGTCGGGAATAAGTAAAAGCGTTCGAGTGAAACACAAATAAAGGTCAACTTCTCTAAGCCTTTCTGGTGATGGTGAGAACCGATATTGCTTGATTCTGTGGCCTGTTATTGCGTATAATGATGACAGTGATTTGTGTGGGACACGATTCCTGTCATCACAACTCGAGAGAGGAGGCGGCAGTATGGAAAAGAAAAAGATGCTCCAGATCGGGATGGAAGATTTTGAAAAGCTTCGAGAAAAGAATTGTTACTATGTCGATAAGACCGGGCTAATACGTGAACTCTTGAATAACTGGTCAGATGTGACTCTTTTTACCCGCCCGCGGAGATTTGGCAAGACTTTAAACATGAGTATGCTTTACCACTTCTTCTCGATAGATGGGGACAAATCGATCTTTGACGGGCTTGCGATTTCCAAAGAAAAAGAGCTCTGCGAGAGATACATGGGCAAGTACCCGGTGATCTTTCTGACACTCAAGGGGATCGACGCGCTGACCATGGAAGGCGCACGGGAGATGGCCGCCTTTCTTGTACGGGAGACTGCCAGCCGGTTCTATTTCCTGCTGGATAGTGACAAGCTCCACAAGGCGGACAAGCAAGCCTATGAGGAATTGCTGGATAAGAAGATGAGCGAGGGCACAATTTGCAACAGCCTAAAGCTGCTATGCGGACTATTGAAAGAGCATTATGGCAAAAAGGTGGTTTTGCTCATCGATGAGTATGACGTGCCGTTGGCAAACGCGTTTCGGTACGGGTACTATGACCGCATGGTCTCGCTGATACGCGGCATGCTGGGCGCCGCGCTCAAGACGAACGACAGCCTGGAATTCGCTGTGCTGACCGGGTGCCTGCGCATCTCCAAAGAGAGCATCTTCACAGGAATGAACAACTTAAGGGTACTGTCGATCACGGATGACCGCTGCGATGGATATTTCGGTTTTTCAGACGATGAGGTGAAAGAACTACTCGCGTATTTTGGTTTGTCGGAGCATTATGGCGAAATCAAGCGGTGGTATGACGGCTACCGGTTCGGCAGCACAGAGGTGTACTGCCCCTGGGATGTGTTAAACTACTGCGACCTGCTCCGCGCCAATCCAGAGAGAAAGCCGGAAAACTACTGGATCAACTCAAGCGGCAACGACGTGATCAAGCGTTTTGTCGCCATGGCGGACGACAGAACAAGAGAGGAAATCGAAACGCTGGTCGCGGGCGGCACAATCGAGAAGGACATCCGCGAAGACCTGACCTACTCCGAGATTTACGATACCATCGACAACCTGTGGAGCCTGCTCTATACGACCGGCTACCTGACTTTGCAGGGCAGGACGGACGAGGGGCTATTGCGACTGCGGATCCCCAACTTGGAAGTCCGGGATGTGTATGTCAAGCAGATCCGGGAATATTTTAAAGAGAGCGTCAAAAAAGACACGGGCACGCTGGAGGCCTTCTGCTCTGCCTTGCAAAGCGGGGACGCGGACACGGTGGAAGGGCTCTTTGCGCAGTATCTGGAGAGATCCATCAGCATCCGCGACAGTGCCGTGCCAAACGAGAGGAAGGAGAGTTTTTACCACGGCGTCATGCTGGGCGTCCTGATGGCGAACAGCCGCATGAGCGTCGTCTCCAACCGCGAGGCGGGTAATGGATACGCGGACATTTTGGCAAAATCGGAAGACGGGCAGACGGGCATCGTCATCGAGATGAAATACGCGGGCGATGGGGATCTGGACGCGGCGTGTCGGGATGCCATCGGGCAGATCGATGAGCGGCGGTATACAGACGCTTTTCAGTACACGAGGGTCAGGAAGATTTTGAAGTACGGCATTGGCTGCTACAAAAAGAGCTGCAGGGTCGCGCTTGGCAAGTAAACGATAAGCAAAAGGACCGAATAAAAACGGATGGTCGATCGTAAAAAGAAGCCGCGCGGATAAAAAAAATCCATAGAGCCGCTTACCGGGAGCAGGTAGGGATTGGCCCTTCCCTGCCCAACGTGTAGGCAAACTCTATGGATTTTTGATGTTATCTTCTTTTTTAAACGGAGGGCGGCGCAACCCCCTCGGTGCTCTCTTTTTGGAACAGCACTTTCAAAGTCAAAAACAGGATGCGCAAATCCTCGATAATGCTCGGATGGGAGAGATAAATCAGATCCATCTGCAGTTTATCATACGGCTGGGTGTTGTACTTTCCGTAAACCTGCGCATAGCCAGTCAGCCCCGCTTTTCCTTTCAGCCGCAGGGAAAACTCGGGGAGTTCTTTCTCATAGCGCGCCGCGATCTCCGGGCGCTCCGGCCTTGGGCCAACGAGTGACATATCCCCCTTTAATACATTAATAAACTGCGGTATTTCGTCAATCCGGTGCCGCCGAATAACGCGGCCCACCCGCGTGACCCGGTTGTCGGCATCGCCTTCACTCAAAACCGCCTTGCCGTCCGGCTCCGCATCCATGCGCATGGAGCGGAACTTTAGCAGTTTGAATGCCCTGCCGTCCTTTGTAAGACGATTCTGGCGGTAGAGCACACAACCGCCGTCTTCCGCATGGATCAGCAGCGCCGTTATAAGCATAACGGGGGACGTGACAATCAGCGCCGCCACCGAAATCAAAATATCCATCAGCCGCTTGACCACCAGGTACTCCGCTGATTGTCGAAACCATCCCACATGCAGAATGGGCAGATGAAACATATGCGTGCGCGTAGCGCCGCTCATGATCGTGTCGCCGAGGCGGGGGATCACATAGACATCGATGTCCTTATCAAGGCAGTACTCCAGGATGATGTCCCTCTCGTGGCTGTGGACGCCGCCGAGAAAAACCACATCCACCCCGTCCAGTATGCTCAGGTCTTTAATGCAGACATCAATGTTTTCTGAAACGACAACATCGAATTTTTTCTCCATCCGATATCGGTTCACCAGCGTCTCTAATTCCGAGCGCCGACCGTAGACAACAGCGGAGCGGATCGGGGGAAATACCGCAAAATAACCGCGATGGGCGACGACGGACCAGACACCAGCCAGCAGTATCTGCACAAAAAATGCCGCCATGAGCGGCAAGGGGTTGGGGAAGAATTTCGTCAGCAGATAGGTCAGGCCATACAGGATTGCGTCCGTAAAGCCCACCGCGAGGCCTTGGCTGTAGATAAGCTCCGAGATCCGGCTGGTAGAGACGGCATACGCATCATAGATCCGCACATAGGTCAAGTACAAAACGATAAAGATGCCGATGATGGCCCAGTTGCCGCGCCGAAAGTACGGAGAATACAATCTCTGCCCATAGTAGGTATACCAGCAGTACGCAAACGGCGCCGTCACCATGAGTACGTTGGACAGTTCCGCGATCCGGTATAACAGGGTTTGCTTGATCCGCATGAATCTAGGCTTCTCCTTTTCGTCTGTGGGCCGGCGGCCCGACGGACTTGTAATCAATCGGCATAAAAAATACGCAGCAGATCCGGTGGCTTTTATGCCGCCTTACAGGTAGAGCACGCAGATCGCATTGTTGCCCTTTAGTTGCCGAATCACAGCGAGTTTCCGATCCAATTCGCGATAAGTTGTCTCATCCCTCTTTGCAAACAGGATATATTGGGTATGGTCGGCGGTTGGGTCTTGCCCGTCCAGAGGCTGTAAGAGATTCTGGGAACTGAGAGAATCCATGGTAAGAACCGTCTTTTTGTCAATATCGGGGATCAGCGCGGAAAGCGTATCCTGCGCCGCATCACCCCAGATAACATACCGCTCGACCTTTGGATCCGCACTCAGGCACCTTCTCATCAGCTGTGCGGGCAGCGGATCTGTGCCGAGCTCCCGCGCCTTGAGCAACATATCGATTTTTGCGCCGAACCGCGCTTGCGCCGGCCGGATAACCGGAAACACCAACAAGCCGGTATGCTTCTCTAATTCTTCGGCAGAAAGGATCTTATTGCTGTAAAGGCAGGTAATAAACAAGATCACGAGGCACAAAATGCCGCCTAGCAGCCCGCCCAGCAAAAAGTATTTGCAAGCGGAAACGATGATCTCTTTGCCAGACCACGGCATCTTAACGACCTTTTTTTCCAACTTCTCTCTTTCTTTTACGGAATCCTCCAAAGAATAGGACATACTCTCGATGGAATCTGTGATACTGTACTGGTACGTTTCCAGTTCTTCCACAGCGCGGTTTGTATAAGTAAGATTTAGAACCGTCAAGGTATCGGTGAAGCCTGGCTGTTGTTCCCCGTTGCCAATCGTTTCGCTGACTTCCCCCAATGCCTGTGTGATGCCGTCCATCATAACATGGGCGGTCTTTTCATCGGCGGCGATCAAACCAACGTGCACAAGCATCTGGTCTGTGAGCATATAAGCCTGGTCCGTATTCGGATATTCTGTCGTATATTCCTGAAAAGAGGTTCTTATCACATCGCCGACATATTTTTCTTTGACGTTCAACTTATCCGCCACTTTTTGGCGAACGCTGCCATTGTTCAAGGCGGACTGGTACAGGCTTGAGAGGACGGATGCCGATGTACCGGCAATATCCTTGATATATACGTCCGCTGAAGCGACCCAACAGTCATACGGATCCATCGCCATAAGGAGTGATTCTTCCTGAACCTGTTTTGTCTCTTCTAGCTTTTTCTCCAGGTCGGCAATTTTGCGATCCAGCTCCTTTTTATCGGCTTCCAGCTCTATTGTCTCGCTTTGGAACTGCTCATCCGCTTTTTCACGATACTCTTCGTTATGCGTCATAGTGAGCAGTTTTACACCCCGGAACGCACCCAGAAGAAACGCGCAGGCGAAACCCAGGAGGATAAAGTAGCGCCACTTTCTCAACATATAAAAGAGCACATCATGCAAACTTATCCGGATTTCTTTTTCTTGCAAATTGTCCATATCACCCGCTCCTTCTAAGCAAATACCGATCAGCCACATAAATACGAATGACCCATTATCCGGTCACATAACATATAAAGTATTCAGCCACGTACGCATATATACAATTTGTCCTTAACTGCATCTTCTGCCTATAAATCCAGCAAGGCCAACAGATTCCGCAACTGGATATTCAAAACGTTATTAAACTGAACCATCACATTAAGGGTAGAAAAATCCACCCAGAAATAACCGGGTGGAAGTGAACCAATTTCTTCTGCGTCTACCTCTATGATCACGTTACGGTTTTCCTCGTGATAGAACCGCCCGCCTTCCTCGGAGAGCATAACATCTTTTAGTATCCCGTTCCCCTTTTCCAACTTATCCAAAAACAGCCTCTCCATGCTGTTTAATTTGTTTCTCGGATTTGTCGGCTCAAGCTGTATGACCGGCCCCAATTCGGCGGCATCAAAGCACCCCAGTTCCACTTTTGTGCGGATCATAAACTTTCGGATCCCATCACACACACATGTGAAGATACCGAAAATTGCCGGGCTGGTCGCCTCAAACAGCGGTTGTTCCCAATACTTTACCTCACGACCTTCAATTTCGATATAGCAGTAGATCACTTTAAAATCATATGGTTTTTTGCAATAAATCTCGGTTGGGGAAACGCACCAGCTTTTCAGGCTTTTGAGTGGAACCAGACGTGATTTCTCACTACGGTACATTTTATAGTCATTGACGGTACTATAAATCCGGGAAATGGACTTATAGTCTGTTGGGGCACACATGGATTGATAGAACGCCTTGTCATGAAAAATATTTTCCGTACGTTCTTTTTCATCCGCATCCAGGTTTGAGACCGGTAGCGGAAGGCAGGACAACACGGTCCGTGTATCCATGTTGACCATATTATCCTCTTTCATAAACTCTTTGATTTGGCCCAGCGTCATCCACCTGTGGCTGTCCAACAGTTCCACGTCGTCATCCACGAAAAGGATAATGTTGCGGTTCCTCTTTTTATAAAAACGTGATGACTGCTCAGACTGTATCTGATCCACAATCACCGTGTAGCGCTCTCTTTGAACAAAATAATCCAGATAGGCCGGCGCCTTGCCCCCATGCATCCGCGTGAAATTGCTTTTGGTCGCCTGGATCGTCGGGGAGATCTGTATTTTATTGATGTTGCCCGGTTCAATCTTGGCCTGCATCAGAAAATTCAGGCAACCGCCTATTTTTTTACAGATGATCCCCAGATAACCGATCTCATTTTGAAGAATGATCGGCTGTTCACAGATTATTTTGTCCTCTTCTATTTCCTGATAGCCGGCCACCTGAAAGAAGCTGTTATTCAAGTTGCGGATGTATCCATCCCTGTCATCATAATACCAAAAACCATGGTAAGAAAAATCAACCTTCCGGATATCGACCTTGATCTCTTTGTTTCGCGTTTCAATCCAGTGCCGCAAATCTTCCATGGTATTGACCGTACCCGCAGTATTTCTCCATGAATCTATGATATCATAGGTGATGCTCATCGCAAAGCTCCCCCATGTTGTTTATGTTTGCGCCGTAGCTTTTACAGCGTCCATCAGCTTGGACTGCAAAAGGATCTCTTCATACATCCGGGTTCTTTTGGTTGTGTCTTTAATCTCCTCGCAGAATTCTTCAATGGAGTGCTTAAAGTGATGATCCGCTTGCAAGGCAACCTGCTTTTTCCCTTCTGTCGTTTCGATTTCTACTGACGGTATAAAGTCAGGGGGCGCGGTAAAAATTCGGTTTGTACGCAGTGTTCCTTTATTACCCCAAGCCTCAAAGCTGCAGCGATAGGAACAGTCCATCCCAAACCCAACTTGGAATACTACCCCGTTTTTATTGGAAAGGGATGCGCTGCCATACATATCTACTTCGTAACCCTGTAAGGTATTTAACTGGCTCGAATCTACATTCAACGTCGGCCCCAAAAACAATGACGCGAGTTTGATGGTATAACCGCCTGCGTCCAGCAACGCCCCGCCGCCTAGCGCTTTGCAGTACCGAAAATCAGACTGTGACCGCATCGGAAAGCCAAAATCGGCCCTAAAAAGCCGTACGTCCCCGATCACGCCCTGTGCGATCTTATCTTGGATCTGGCGGATCTGGGAATGATACTGGAACATATAGTTTTCATGCAAGGCAAGGTTTTTCTTATCGGCCAGTTCCACAAGTTCACAGGTGTTAGCATAGCTGGTCGTGGATGGCTTTTCAATCAGGACATGCTTGCCGCATTCTAAAGCACGCTTTGACCAGTAATAATGCAGCGCGGGCGGCTGGGGTATATATACGGCATCCAGGTCATACCGATTCAGCAATCTTTCAAAATCGGTTTCACCCGCAATCGCATAGACGCTGCAAAACTGTTCCAGTTTTTGTGGCGCATATTCCTCTGCTACGGCTATCACCTGAACATTGTCCAGTTCCCGCACGGCCGGCATGAACCGCCTATACGCTATCTCAGAACATCCGATGATCCCCAAACGCAGCATAAGAGCCCCCTATCAACGGCACAAAATACAGTGACACATTTGCAAATGAGTCTAATAAAGCAAAGATCCTCACACCGCTTTCTACATGCGCACCCTATACTATAATTTAGACAAAACACTCCTCACTCTTTCAACTGCATCAAAAAAGCCCTGATACTCTTCTGCCTCCCACCGTTCACGGATTCGCTGCTGCACACCTGTTGGACCGACAACCGATGGAACAGAAAGCGAAATTCCGCGTACTCCATACTCACCAGTAAGAGGTGAAGACACAGACGCTATCATTGGTCGCTGGTTCAAAATAGCATCCGCTAAATAGCAGACACAGGTAGCAATCCCATAATGAGTTCTACCTTTTGCTCTTATGATCTCTTCTCCCATACGTTTTGTCTTAAGACCAATTTCAGTACGTACCTCTGAATTCCATGAAATTGATGCTTCCCTGCAATACTCCTCGATCGGGATACCTCCGATTGTCACCCTGCTCCATACAGGAACCTGCCTGTCACCATGTTCTCCGACTAAGTAACCATTGATAACACCGGTACTCAAAGCAACATAATCGGCGATACACCGTACAAATCGAGAAGTATCCAAGATATTACCCGAGCCGAACACCATACCATTGGGAAGGTCCATCCAATCGCTAACCTTCTGCGTTAGGACATCAACAGGATTTGAAATAATAAGGATGACACCCCGCGTGTAAAATCTCTTCAAGGATTCGATAACTGTGTACAGTGTCATAACATTCTCACTTGCCAGATCCATCCTCGATTCACCGGCTCTACGATTTCGACCTGCTGTGATAACGATCAGATCGCAGTCACAGCAATCTGTATAATCACCAGCATAAAGATCGGCGGTACCCATAGTAGGAAGACCATGACGTATGTCCCAAGCTTCACCTTCCGCTTTGCTCCTGTCAATGTCGATTAATACTATTTCCCTTGCGATATCACGTAGAGCAAGAGAATAGGCTATCGATGAACCGACATATCCAGCCCCAATAATAGCAGCCTTATGATTACCAGAAAGTAATCTCTTCCTCATAAGAACCTCAATTACAAAAGTCATACGTAAAAAAGAAACCTGACCTATAACATAAAAAACAATGTTATTATCAACAACGTTAAAGAACTGATTTAATATATTTACTAATAAAATAACATAAAAAAAGACCAAACATTAGGCTTAAAAGAGCCATCAGAACTGTATAAAGCAAAGACGCACCAAATATTTGATAAGCAGCGACAATCCTGTCAGAAAAGATAAAAGCAAGTAATGCGACTATTAAATACCCATACATTAATTTTCTTTGTTCACGCAAAATAGTGATGATTGTAGTAAGATAACCAGATAAAGCTAAAAATCCACCACCTAATATTAAAATCAACAAGTCAGATTTATATGGAGTCAGATTTGCATGGTAAAGCAAAGACAGTAATGGAATTCCGCAGAAATAAGCTCCTAACAAGCAAATAACAGTAATGCAAGTTATAATAACAATTTGAACCAAAATAATGCTAATAAAAGAATCTATTTTTCTATCATACCAAAATTCAGACACCTTTTTTAAAACTGGATTGAAAATAAAACCATTCAACAATTCTATTACAAATACTGGCATGGAAATAAATCCGTAACAGGCCTGAAGTTCGTCTGTTAGCATGTGATCTATAGCATACTTAGGAGCGTTACAAATATAAAAAGAAAGGAAGGAACTCATAAACAAAGGAAAACATATTTTCAATAATCTAGAGACTGATTTCATATCAAAGTGATATTCATAACATTGAAAATCAGCACATGTACACTTTAATAGAAGTAAAAATGCAGAAAAAGAACAAAGAAACGTAATTTGCAGAGATAGCAACAAATTTCTAAGAATTATAAGACAAATGCCAAATGTTAAGATGGTAATCGCCATTCTTAATGTAAGCGCCTTACCCGCAACATCTAATCTACCTTTTTGTTGGTACCTACCATGGAAAACATCCTCAAGTGCGTCAATTAATTTTAATAAACACATCCAAATAATCGTTAAACTTTTGTCAACAGTATATGCATATTGATAACGCATAAATAGAACATAGACTACCGAAACGAATAACATCAAGAAAGATGTTATTAATCTTGAAGAAGCGTATTGATTAAATGTAAACTCTTCGTTAATATCTGATACTTGGTAGTTACGCATGCCATATTTACCAATAGTTAAAAAAAGGTTTGCATTCGCGCATGCGATTGTGAAAATTCCGGCCTCCTTTAATCCTAATATCCTCATCAAAATTATTAGCATGAACACTGACTGCAAAGCAGTCAAAATACTACCGGTCATATTCCAAAGGTAACTATCACGACTTATATTATTAGAGTAGCGCAAAAATCTTTTCATTGCTATAATATTACTACTTTCAGATTTGAGTTTTTTCTTAGATCTTAAAACAGAATATTTTTAATACTAACAATATGCAATAAACATTTACATTAATTAAACACAAAACAAAATTTACAGCTTACAAAACAAAAAAAAGAATCTTAATGAGCGTAATGGTGACAGATCTATAACTTTTGTCTTTTTATACCTCGGAATCCTAGAAATGACACCATCAACAATAAGAGTGAATAGCAAAGATATAAGACCAATATACATGAATATATGCCCAAGACCTAATAGATGAGATGCTTCTTCTCCAGTTATGTAATTAATTTTATCTATGGAAATATTAATATATGGAACGTAAATTAATAAAAATTCACACAAATATAAGTAATGTATTTTCTTCGCAGGAGTTTGCAAAAGGTAAAGGAGAGGCATTGCCAAAAAACATACCGTATAAAAATAGCTGAACTTAGGCAGAAAAACAATAGCAAGCGATAAGACGCAAAACTTTTTCCAGGAATCATTAGAAAATAAAAATGCTATTATAAGACATAATGTTATTACTATTCTAGAAACATTAGTTGCTTCAATCTGATATCCTTTGAATAATGATAACAACATACGTTCAAAATTATATATACTGAAATCATAACCAAATCCGTATTCATCAGGATACAAATTAAAGCTTTTAATAATAGAATTTAAAAAGGCTTGGAATGCATTTAGTCCACCAAAAGCAAAAAAAGGAAGAAAGAAAGTACTTGCGCCCATGAATATTAACAAGACTGTCTCAAGGTTTCTCTTCTTTAAAAGTGTTAGTATACCAAAAAGAGCAGGATATATTTTAATAGCAGATGCAACAGATAAGCAAACATAAGATAATAGTCGCAATTCTTTACTGTCCGAATCATACAGCATTAAATATAAAAAAGTACATACTAATGAAATGGTAATCAAATTCCCACGTTCAAATAAACATACATAAGGAGCTGATAATAATAAGACAATTGCCATTCCCTCTCTCTCAAATATTGTTTTATTACGCAACTGGTAGCGGAAGATGTGATAAAAAGCAAAAATTAATATAGTCATTAAAATAAAAAAAGGAACGACAGCTGGTTGCGTAGCCCTTATGGTAAAATCATCATAAACTTGACCATCATGCTCTGGTATAAATGAATAAAAAAATTTGAAAATCAAAAAACAAAATGCTGGATAGTTAGCAATATCATCTCCTGTATATATACCAGTTTGAATTCGGTGTAGTTCCCCAAACCAATCCATAAAAAACCAATGCTGCCATCTGAAAATCGATGTTTTTGTACTTTCCCATTCTGTCAGTGATGCTGCAAACCAGAATGATACAATAAATATTCCCATAACACTTATAAAAAAAACTATTCTTTTATCTTCAAATAATCTGCGTTTCTTATTAATCATGACAATCACCACACAGACAGTTTTGCAGCGGTACATATAGAGATAAAAGTATTCAACCAAATAAGGTTTATGATATTAAATGATTTAATATCGTTCTCTACCTATTTTCGTCTATTACATATCTTGGCAATGCCTTAATAAACTGGAATTGGTTCCAAAGATATTCACCAACAACACCAATTGCTGTCAGATTAATGCCCGACGCTACTAATAACAAACATATTATATAAAATAGGTCAGAAGGATGAATTACATCAAATATCGCAAAGCAGCCTACCATTATTAGAACAACAATTGATATTAACGTAACTAACAATCCTAATATTAGCAATATATGAATAGGAAGTATTGTATTATATATTAATGTATTCCATGCAAGTCCTACACGCTTAGTTATATTATATCCACTTTTACCGCTATTGCGACGACCTCTCGTATAGTACAGAATCTTATATTCATATCCCAGCCAAAGTAATTTAAACTGACCCATCGAATCAACTTGATCGATTTGTAGATATTTCCTTAAAACTTCTCTATCCATAATTAAAAAATCAAAACCACCAATTGGATAACGCTTATTTATCAATCCGTGCATTATTTTATGAAACAATTTTGAAAAAGCAACACGAATACCATATTCATCTCTATGCTCTCTAGTGGCAATGACAATTTTATATCCTTTTTCCCACTCTTTAAGCATCTCTACAAATAGCTCTAGAGGATCCTGACCGTCTGCTGAAATAATGCCTACAACATCACCATGAGAGAGATCGTAGCATGCATGCGAACAAGCTCCTTGACCAAAGTTTCTTGTAAGTTTTGCTATGTGTATAATATTTGGATAGATCTCTTTATATTTTTTCATTACTTCATAAGAATTATCTGTTGATCCGTCATTTACTATGATTATTTCAATATCATACTTATCGAATAAATATAAATGTTCTATGATATACGGGATTGTGATAATAAGATTCTTTTCGTTGTTATATACAGGAATACAGATCGAAAACATTTTTCTCTTAATCGTATCCAGTGACTCTTTTCTGTTTACCATTACTGAATTCCTCCTGAATGTAAATTTCATTCGAAGATTCGATGTTTTTCATTGATTGCTATCGTTCTTGCCGGATTTCCCATAACGATTGTCTCTGGTTTTACAGTTTTTAAAACGACAGCTCCCATTGATATGATAGAGGAGTCACCCACAGTTATTTCTTCCCTAACTGAAGCGCCAGCACCGATAAACACGCTATCACCTACTAATGTGTGACCAGCTATTATAACTTGGCTTGATATTTGGCAATGATTGCCTATACATACATCATGTCCAACGATCGAGTAGCCATTAATCCATACATTGCTCCCAATCTTCGCCATAGGTGAAATGCAAACATCGTTGAGTATAACATCACCTTTAGATATCGTTGCAAACTTGCTTACACTTGCTCTACAATGTATATAGGTTTCTAATTCATATCCTATATCCATCACACGTTCATACAACATTTTTCTATCTGAAGGTTCTCCCACTGCAATAATAATTTTTGCGTCTTTTCTAGAATACGTTGAGCAAAATACATCAAAAGGTATTTGCCTGATTCCCATCTGACTACCTATAGGCCTTGCGTCATTTATGAATATAATTTCTTCCCAGTTTTTTTCTTTTCCTTCTTCTAAAATCAGGGAATATAGATCCTTACCGGAGCTACCTCCATATATACCTAAGATCACTGCTAACCCCCTTATCTAATATCAATAATTCTAGTAAGTCTATCAACTAGATTATAACCATCCCATATCAAGTTAAAGTCTAACGTACTACCCTATTGTAGAATTAATATAGACAAGATGCTCGTTGTAGGTACCTGTTGCACCATAGGCAAGAATGGCCATCCCTGCATCATCGTTCGTCTCATAAACGACCGTGCAAAACAATAAGATCATGGACACATAACACAAGTTCAAACCCACAGTAAAAAAATCAGATTATTTCCCTTGCTCCTGTTCCAATCTATCCTTTTTTCTGTAAGCTTCTATTCATATTATGTGTAACCAAATACCTTTCAATTCTGTAAATAAAGGGACTACCCCTTAGCTGATGCTGATAACTCTTGTCAGCCGCTCATATAAATTAAAGCCGTCCCAAATCAAATCAAAATCCATGGATTTCCCAATCGGCACAACCCTGTCAATGCCGCGGATGCCAGACTTCAATAGTTTGAGAAGCTGTTCTTTATCACCAAGATAAGCCAACGTCTGGCAGCGATTGTCGTCGCAAATCCCTTTTAATTCTAAAATATCGTCACAATCGTACTCAAAAAAGTAGCCGGAATTCTCTTTCAAATCCGGAAGAGCGTCTATTATTTTGGGTATCTGCACCCGGACGATGCGGTTATCCAAAACACGCTGCAAAACCACACCCCGACGCTCCGGCGCTTCCCGCGCATAGGTCACAGCGGCTAAGCAGCCGCTTGTGAGTTTATTCACGCCCATAATCGGCTGAAAGTGATATTCTTTTTTTACAATTGCATAGAGATTTGCCCAGAACTTCTCTTTTGCCTCTTCCCGGCGGTTCCCCAGCCAGGCGATCAGCCTGGGACTTGTGCATGCGTTTTGATCGGAGAGAAACGTATCGTTATAGAAATCCCTTGCTACGCGCGATGGATCCGGAGCAGCAAGATATGCGTCGCTGTCAATGACCGCGATAGAATATCGATCGGCAAAGGGAATCTCGCTTGCGCGCGGGGGCAAGGGGGAACGACGGATCTCCGCCACCGTGTTATCCCCGCCCCAGATGATGCGCGTGTCGGCCAGTGAGGAAAAAATATCGTTAACTGCCTTTTCCCTATCGTAGCGCACAAGGTTGATATATGGCTTTAAAGCACGATAGACACTTTGGTTTACTACTTTCTCAATCGCCCCGCAGATGATCGCCACCTGTGGGAACTCCTTGGTAGGTACGCGCACCACGTTCGCATTCCCTGTCAAAAGCCCTGCCGCCAGGGAGTAGGCAAAGTTTACCGGTACATTCGACGGCGCAATATGGAATGCCAACCCCCGCCCAAGGTGGACATTCCCGTCTTCTTTTTTATAAAAACGCTCTTTTAACTTTACTGTTTGAGCTCTACGGATCCAAAAAGCGAATGTGACCACGTCTGGATATGGTTTTGCTTCGCGCAGCGCCATTAACTCTTTAGAAACCGCATCAAGAAAATCCAGTATCCCATCAAAAAACGGCGGCAAAGCCGCCGGAATTTTTCCTTTTAAAATAGAATCGGCATCACCGATCAGCCATTGAACGCCGCTTAAAGGGTCTGCGCTGACCATAGGAGCCTTACAGGAACTTTGCTGCATAGGTATCACTGCACCCCCGTATCTCCGCGTCTTTCAGTCGACCGACAACTTGGAAATACTTACCTTTTCTGCCGCAAGGGCAGTCATCCTCCCCCAGCAGTACACCTTCATCTTCGGTCAGCAGAGAATGCCCCGGATAGGATTCCGGTATGGTCGATACAACCTGTATGATCCCTTTTTCCCCGACGCCGCACTCTGAAAAATCCAGCGGTTTGCGCATGACCACATCGGAAAAAACGCTGGCATGCAAATAGCCATATTCGCATTGCATATAGATGCAGCCCGTCTGTTCCACCATACCGTAGTAATCGTGTATGCGCACAAGACCGCACACGTCTTTGAGCCGCATGTGGAATTCTTCCTCGCTTACCGCTTGTGCTTCCAGCTTTTTCCAGCCGCCGCCGTGGATCAGGATCCCCCTAGACAAATCAAAAGAAATACCTTCCCCTTTAAGGCGCACCAGCTCTTTATAAAAATGCTGCCAGATCATAAACGTAAAGCCGAACAGCAAAATATCCTGACCCCGGTATTTCTCCAAAAAATCCGTGAGCCCATGTACATCCAATTTCATGTCGTCATCCAGGGCGTAAATCTTCTTTGCGCCAAAGATGGAAAACCCCACGATCCCTGCACCACGCGCGGAAAACAGTTTTCGATCCTTGATAACGGAGGGACAGTCCAATATGATCATCGGCATCCGGGACTTACCGGTAAAATCCGAGACGATCTTCACCATGGCCTTTTGCTGGTTTGCTGAGGTTTTTTTGTCGAGATAAATTTTGGATACAGCCTGCCCGGTGGTACCGGAGGACGTCATCGTCTTAACGATTTCACTCGGCGGCACACTTCGAAGCGAAAGCTCCTTAAAAAGGCGCACCGGCAAAAAGGGCAAGTCACGATAACTTTGGATCGCATTACCATCATAGCCCAGAGCGTCTAAAATAGCCCGGTATTCCGGGCAATGGTTTTTGTGATACTCTGTGAGGGTAAGCAGTCTCTCACTGAGCAATTTTTCCTTTTCATTGTGCGAAAGTGAATACGGCGGGATTGGATAGAGATCATCAAACGTCATCTACATCAGCCCTTCACTTTTTGTAGTACTTTTCCAGCTCCGTATACAAAATCTTCCCAGCATCGTTTTTGGGAATTTCCGGTACGGCCACTGCCGTAAACGCCGCATGGTTCAACCCTGTCTTGGCCGATACATAAGTTCTCACGTCTTCCGCCACACTGCCATCTGTTATGAAAAGATACATATGGTCATCAACACCGGAACTGGCGCACTCTACACCCGTAAAATGAGCCTTTATCATGCGATCCACTTCATCCAAGTTCACCCGGTTGCCGTAGATCTTTAAAAACCGCTTTTTTCTGCCGACAATGTAATAATAGCCATCGTCGTCAAATTGTGCCATGTCGCCTGTCTCTAGATAACCGGCGCGTTCGTCGCCCTTCGCGAGATCCTCGCCACATTCCGCGTAGCCCAGTGTAACATTGGGGCCCTCGTAGACTAATTCTCCCGTTACATAGGGGTCACGAATTTCCTGACCGTCCGCGCCAAGTAAACGAAAGCGGCCACCCGGGATCGCGATTCCCATGGAGCCGCACTTTGTAACCGCTTTGTCAGCAGGCAGATAGCCCATGCGGGCGGTTGCCTCGCACTGGCCATACATGACGACAAACTTTTTCCCGTTGGTTTGCGCATACTCCGCAAACTTTTTATGCAGTTCCGGCAGCAGTTTCCCGCCCGCCTGCGTCATCGTCCGCAGGCTGGGCAGATCCATCCGATAGAAGCGAAGCCGATCCAGCATCTCGTAGGTATAGGGGACACCGCCAAAGGAAGTTGCGCCCTGAGAGCGAAAGAATTGCCAGAATTCTTTTTGCATAACCCCTTTGTCCGTCACCAGCAAAGTGGCGCCGACCAGCAAATGGCTGTTGATGATCGACAAACCATAGGTATAATTCATGGGCAGTGTGGTAATCGGGCGCTCCGTCTCGTCTAACGCGAGATACTGTACAATGGATTTTGCATTACTTAGAATGTTCGCATAACTTTGCCGCACAAATTTGGGGCTGCCAGTGGATCCGGAAGTGGTCAGCAGCAGTGCCAACTGTGGATGGAGCGGATACTCAACTTGATACCCTGTTTTGAGCAACGCATACCCCAAAGCCGTATACACAACCACCATGTTTTGAAACGCATTCGCCATTTTGCATGGCAGCCACAGATACTTAGGCTGATACGTTGTAAGAAGATGATCCAGCAAGTCTCTTTCCAGATGGGCGTTTAACAATACCGGTACAATACCATGATTGAGGAAAGATACATACCCTGCCACAGAGCCGATGCTGTTTGTGCATAGGGAAAATACAAGGCAGCGACCGTCTGCAGCGCACGCAATTTTTGCGCCCACCGCAGACAGCTCGCCATAGGACATCGTGATACCCGCCTCATCCAGCAGAGCAGTGTGGTCATGGTATGGTTCCAGATCCCAAAGCATCAAAACGTAACCTCATACTTTTCCGACAGGATCTCCTTGCCTTTCTCATAGGAACTAAAATCGATGATATCGTCCGTATCCATCATAATATCAAAGGCGTCTTCGAGGGCAGCGATCAGACTCATATGGCCAACGGAATCCCACTCCGGGATTGCCTGATACTGAAGCCCGCTTAGTCTAGATGCCTCAATATCGAATGTCTCTACAAATGCTTGGTTGTATTTTTCTGTGTTGTGAAGATCATTGCACATTGTCTACATCCTCCATTTAACTGTAATTCACAATTCGATATTAACTTTTTAGATAGAAAAATTGCCATCCGCGCGACGTTTTATACTAAGTAAAACCAAAGCCAAAAGATATATACCCGGCTTATCCTCTTCCACCGTCAACTTTTATCACTTCACCATTGATAAACGAAGCCTCTGAAGAGGTAAGGAAAAATACAACATTAGCAATTTCATTGACATTGCCGAGTCTTTTTAGAGCTGAGCCTTGCGTTAACTGTATCTCATTCACTTTTGACATATATATATTTTTTAGCATATCGGTATCCGAAGGCCCTGGCGCCACTGCATTTACACGTATACCCAGAGAGCCAACCTCCATAGCGATATCCTTTGTAAATATATTCAGTGCTGCTTTGGATGCTCCATAGATACTATCACCCCCCCGTTTGCTTCCAAGCTAGCAGTAGAAGAAATATTCACGATATTGCCGCGCTTTTGTCTAATCATCTTTCTGAGCACATATTGAGTTATCTGGTACGGCGCAAAAAAATTAATATTGAAGACATCTCTCGCACGGTCTACTGGTATATTTTGAAACGAATCATATATGCCTACCCCAGCATTATTAACCAACGCATCAATATCTTGTTTATCTGATAGAATTTGCTTGATACCTGATTTAATTTGCTGCGTATCACTTAAATCAAAATATACAGGTCTAATCCATATGTGATATCTATCTTGTATAGCAGTACAATCAGACGCAAATTCTGCGTACACTCTGCGCGCACAAGCCCAAACGTTCCAGCCACCCTTTGCATAGCGTTCTAGTAATGCTTTGCCTATCCCCCTGTTTGCACCTGTTATAATTACATTCCCCATTACCGCTTCACCCCAAATTCACTTATATTCACTGAATCTCAGCTGCAATTTGTGCACCTGACCAGGCACATTGTCAACCTGATACGTTTTTTATTACATAACACGCTGGAGCTCATACCTGATAGTATCTGCAATCTGATCCGGTGCTAGCCCACTATATCTTTCCGTGTACTCTATCCTGCCAGGCGGAGGATAACAACTATTGACCCCTAACATTAGGATACGCGGATGTTTTGAATCAGAACAATAGTACTCCGCAATAGCGCTACCAAAACCTCCGGATTTAAAATGCTCTTCAACGGTAACTAGTAGTTTGACATTTCGAATTTTATTTAACATTACCTGATCCAGAGGTCTAATAGTATGCATATCTACCACTTCTAACGAAAGGCCGTCTTTTTCTAGCAACCTGGCAGCATCCAAGGCGTTTTTTACTATGTTGCCAGTTGCCACAATTGCTACGTCTTCCCCTTCCAGTAGTTCAATTGATTTTCCAATTTCAAATTTTGTCTCGGGATTCTTATGTATAATAGGCAGTAGATCAGATCCCGTTAACCTAATATAAACAGGACCGCTAAATTTTAACGCAGCATAAACAGCCAGATAGATCTCCAATCCGTCACAGGGTGATAAAATTGTGATCCCGGGAATAGCTCGTATAAGCGCGATGTCTGGTGGATTTGAATGTGAGTAACTAAATCGAGACTGAACAAACCCACTATCCATACCTATCAACTTCACATTGTTCTGCATATAGCCCATAAAGTTGCGAATCTGATCCGCAACTCGCACTGTCGCAAACATTGCCCAAGTCGTCGCTATTACCGGTATACCTGTACGCGCAAGACCTGCTGATATGCCAATGAGATTCTGTTCCGCTATGCCAACATCAACAAAATGGTCCGGGAACTCTTTCATAATCCTATCAAATCCGGATGCATGTGCCAAATCCGCAGAAACTGCAAAAAAATCATTACCATCTTTTGCATAATCGTAAACAGCTTGACCTAAACTGCCACGAGCGCCCATTCTAGAAAGAAAGCGGATCGTCCTAGTATTCAAAGTCAACATTAACATTCACTTCTTCTCTAGCAATTTCTAATTCATCTCTGCTCATTATTCTATCATGCCACAAATAGTTATTTTCCATAAAGGAAACGCCCTTACCTTTGATTGTATTTGCAATGATAGCTAAAGGCTTTTCTATTACATGAGGTCTCTCAAAAGCGAATAGTAGCTGTTCACAATCATGTCCATCAATTGAACGTACATACCAGCCAAATGAATTTAATCTTTCATCCAGGTTTGCCCATGACATAATATCTTTCGTAAAGCCATCTGATTGAACTGTATTCGCATCAACTATCAATACTAAATTGTCCAATTTATATTGTGAGGCTGCCATAATGGCTTCCCATACGGCTCCCTCATCAATTTCACCATCACCAACCTCAATATAGGTTTTATAAGTATAATTCTTTCTCTTAGCCAGTAAGGCGAGACCAACAGCATAGGATAGGTTGATTCCCAAACTACCACCTGATGTTTCAAAGCCCAGTTCCGGCCTTGCCTCCATCAATTCAGAAATATAACTGCCATCCTGCTGATAAGACCTCATCTGTTCATCCGTAAGTAACCCAACCTGATGCATAACCGTATATAAACCTAAAGCCGCATGACCCTTCGACAAAAGGAACTTATCCTTACAGGAAAAATCTAGTGTTTCCTCCCTACAATTTAATATTTCAGAATACAATACGGAAAAAATCTCTACACTTGAAAATGAGCCACCCCAATGCATCGTACTATTCGCATATTTTGTTAAATACAGCATTTCAGCTCTTGCTTTCTGAGCCAATTCCTTACACCGCTGTGCCCGTTCATTCATTGGAGTTATATTCCTCCTGATACCTTTAGTACTTGCCCGGTAATATAACTTGATCTGTCCGATCCTAAGAACGCAACCGCTACTGCAATTTCATCCGGACTAGCCATCCGCTTAATAATGTTTCTTTGCATCGCAATACTAAATAATTCAGAATTCTGTGAATTACCCATTTCTGTATCTGTGAATCCAGGGGCGACACCATTTACTCTTATACCGAACTTACCATATTCTATCGCTAATCGTCGTATTGCGCCTATTATGGCTGCCTTACTTGCAGTATATTCGATATTGTTACCACCGTCATACGCAGATATGGATGTAATGAAAATTATGCTACCTGACTTTTCCTTCACCATTCTTTGGGCGATATAACGAGTAAGGAGCAATGGAGAAAAAAAATTAATCTCGAAAGATTCTCTGATTTGTTTCATTGATGTCATGGGAAAAAGTGAATTCGGATATGATACCCCAACATTGTTTACCAATATATCTATTGGTGTCTTTTGTGAAAGAATGTTTTTCGCGGCACTTTTTACGCTGTCTTCGTCTGAAAAATCAGCATTAACGAGAACTATTTTAGAATGAAATTCTCTTTCAATTTTTTCTTTTTCTAACATGAAATTGGAGGGTGTTCTAACGACAGCATACAATATCGAAGCTCCACCTAGACAAAATTGCTTTAAGCAGGATAAACCAATCCCACGATTTGCACCTGTAATAACTATGTTTTTTCCTTTAAATTCTTCCATACTAACTGCTTACCTCGCAACATGTCAACGTATGTAATCCGGACAGTATACATACCTGGACATACTTTCAATCATATCGAAACCATCCCATTTAAACGTCAAATCCATAGTCTTCCCAACAGGTACAATGCGATCTCCACCCCGTACACCATTATCTATAAGAAATTTCTGAATCTTATGTCCATCAATGCCAAAGTAAGAGATCGTCTGGCATGGTTTGTTTAATACAGGTAAAAGGTCTTTTAACTCATTTGTTTCGTATTCAAAGAAATATCCGCCGCCAAACTTGTAGTCCATAATGTTTTCATCTAACTTTGCGACATGGATTCGCATAACAAGATTACTGGATCCTACTCTATTAACATTCCTGTTGATGGCTGCAAGGCGGCAGAAATGATCCAGTTTATCTACGGATAAAATTTCTTGATAACGATAGTCTTTCACCACAAGTCTCTCAACTGCGCTCCAAAATTTCTTTTTTGCAGCATCTACATGATGACCAAGCCATATCACGATCCGTGGTGAGGAGCAGGCATTTTGATCCATATAATAAGTATCCGTATAAAAAGCTGTAGCAATTTCACCTACATCAGCGTCTATGACGGAATCTGAATTTATAAGTGCAATGCTGTGCCTGTCAGCAAAAGTCATCTCAATTGTTCTTGGTGGAAGTTTGATATCTCTTACAGAATTAATCGTTCTGTCTCCACCCCATATAATGCGTACATCGCACATTGAAGAAAGCAATTTTGTGATTTCCTCATCATGTTCATATCGTATAATGATGAGGTATTGCTCCATATCTTGATACCCATCGAAAAATGTTTTCTTTAGTGCATCTGTAATAATTTCCACCTGTTTAAAGTTCTTATTAGAAACCCTTACAACATTACTGTTACCTGCCAGAAGAGAAGAGGTAAATGATACAGCAAAATTTATCGGTACGTTCGAGGGGGCAATATGAAACGACATGCCTCTTCCTAACTTGCCCTCCACATGGGGATAATAGTGCTCCTTGATCTGGAGCAGTGATGCATTGCGTATCCAAAAAGCATAGGCCGAGATATCTGGGAAATTTTTTGTTCTTTCATCGCTGCGTAAATTTCTTGAGAAAGCACACAGGAATGCAACCGTTCTTTCACTCCATGTCGGCATGGCGGGCGTATGGGTGAGATTCAGCAGCATTTCCCTATTGCCGGTGAGGAACTGCACTCTATCGACACTTTTCTGCATAGGTATCACTGCACCCTCTTAACTCTGCATTTGATATTCTACCAAGTATCTTAATATACTTGCCCTTCCTACCACATGGGCAATCATCTTCACCAAGTATGATACCCTTGTCCTCGGTTAACAGAGAATGTCCAGGATACGAATGTGGCAATACGGAAACCGTCTGCACAATACCCTCCTCCCCAATATCACATAGGGAGAAGTCCTCAGGTCGCCTGATAAATACATCGGAATAGATGCTGGCATGCAAGTGATGATATTCACATTCCGCATAAATACATCCAGTTTGTTCCACCATAGCATAATGATCCAGGAAGTGGACAATACCGAATGTTTCTTCCATCTTCTTTTGAAATTCTTCTTGTGTAACAGAGGAAGCTATCAATTTTTTCCAACCTCCCCCTGTCATTAACCATCCATTTGACAGGTCAAACTTATAATCGTATTTCCTTACCACTTGATATAAATGCTGCCAGACCATAAATGTAAAACCAAAGATAAGAAACTTTTTATCACCGTTTTTTTCAAGAAATTTCGTTAACAGATCTATGCTCAGGCTCATATCATCATTAAGTATAAATGTTGTTTCTCGTGACATCACCTGCAATCCGATAATTGCTGCACCTCGCGCTGTAAACTGTTTACGATCCTTCATTACCTCAGGTGTATCTACTACCATAATCGGAAGCCTCTGTTTGCCTAGGTAATCGCTCAAAATTCTTATCATCACCTTCTGCTGAATCATCGCAGTTTCTTTATCAACAAATATTTTAGACACTGCCTGACCCGTTGTTCCAGATGATGTCATCGTTTTGAAAATTTCTGTCCGGGGAACACTTAGCAAATCCAATTCCTTAAACAACCGAACTGGAAAGAATGGTATGTCTGACGCATGTTGAACCTTTGATGCGTCGTAATTCATCGCCTGTAATATATTAGCATAATATATACATTTCTCTTTGTGTAATTCCGTTAATTCTATCAGTTCTTTTGTAACAAGGTTTCCTTTTTCCCCTTTATCAAGCCCATACGTCTCCTGTGCATAAAAGTCATCGATCATGGCCACCTCCAAGTTCCGACTGGATCCTCTGCGCGACTTGAGGAGCCGTTAAGCCAAAATGCTCCCAAATATATCGGGTCGTGCCCGCTTTTGAAAAGGAATCCGGAAAGCCTATAAAGATCTGTTTTGGCATGTTCTCTAAGGTTGCTTTGTACTCTGCTACAGCGCTGCCCATTCCGCCAACAATGTTGTGCTCTTCCATCGTCACAATCAGTTTGTGATTTTCGAAAAGCTCTTTCAGTGTGGTCTTGTCAATCGGTTTTATCGTGTGCATATTGGCAACCGTACAGGAAATTCCACATTCTGCAAGTATTTTCGACGTTTCCAGCGCTTCATGTACCATCAAACCGCTGGCAATCAGCGCGACTTCTTCCCCTTTTTGTAAGATGCTTATTTTATTAGGTTCAAATACATAATTTTCATCATATATCATAGGACAGTCCGGTACCCCATTGAGGCGAATGTACATCGGCCCTTCATACTCGGAAGAATATATAGCCATTTCGTAGGCTTCCAGACTATCCGCCGCACTCATAACTGTCATGCCGGGTAGTGCCCTCATAAACGTAATGTCCTCGCTGGCCCAATGCGCTACGCCGGAGCGCGCCGCGACAACACCCGCCGCGGTACCAATCAACTTCACATTCAGATGCAAATTTGATATATGTTGGCGCACAAACTCCAAATCCCGAACGGCAATAAAAGATGCATAAGTTGTTGCATAAACAAGATAACCTTCCATCGCAAGACCGGAGGATACCCCGATCATGTTTTGTTCGGCGATCCCGACGTTTAAAAACTTATCCGGAAACTGCTCCGCAAAGCGGTTTAGATTCGACAATTGCGCAAGATCTGCCGTTACCACCATAAGATTGCTTTTTACCTGTGCTATTTTTGGCATAGCAATGGCAAAAAAAGTTCCACGCTGCCCCAATCTTGACCAGGATCGGATCAGTCCCTTCGTGATGCTCATATGACTTTTCCTCCCATAAGGTCAGCAAGCGCAAGGTCATATTGCTCCTGAGTAAGCGCCTTCTGATGCCACTCGGGTCTGTTTTCAGCGAAGGAAAGGCCTTTGCCTTTAACCGTATCGCAAAGTATCACATTAGGCCTATCCTCTGCCAAGTTACCAAATGCATTCAGGAGATCCGCGATATCATGGCCATCACAAACAACCGTATGAAAACCAAAAGACCTCATCTTCGCAGGCAAATCTCCAAGCTGCATAACATCCTCAGTTGCTCCGTCGTAGCATAGGTGATTCCTGTCAACAACAGCGATCAGATTATCCAAAGAAAAATGGGCGGCTGACATGAACGCTTCCCATATAGAGCCCTCGTTCAACTCCCCATCCCCCATAAGCACATACACTTTGTAATCTAAGCCATTCTTCTTTGCGCTTATGGCCTGGCCGACGCCAACAGTAATTGCCATTCCAAGGCTTCCCCCGGAATATTCAAGTCCTATCACCGGGTCATAGGGATACCCTATAAGGCGGCTACCATTCACTGTATAAGAACATAGATCACTCTCCTGAATATAACCTTTCTCAACCAAAGCGGGAAAATGCGCAATCGTACAGTGATTTTTGCTTACTAACAACCTGTCCCGTGCTGGATTTAGCGGATCCTTCGGATCAATGTTGAGGATTTCTCCATACAGTACCGCCATAATCTCCATACAGGAAAATCCCCCACCAATATGGGCACCTTTACTACCTGCGGAAAGCGCCATGTTGAGTGCCATTTTCCGCATACGTATGGACATATCTTTCAGTCTTTTTACATTTTCATCCGATATAACAACCATGAGTATCTTACTCCTGTTACATTAATCTACCGCCATCAACATTAAGTATTGAACCAGTAATAAAGGAAGAAGCATCTGTAGCTAGAAACATAACAACCTTGGCGATCTCCACAGGTTTTCCCCAACGCTTCATACTGATTCTCTTCAAAACTTTTTCCTGCTCTTCTTTGTCCTTAAAATCACCCATATCTGTTTTTACCAATCCCGGTGCTACAGCATTCACTCGAATATTATATTTTGCCAGTTCTTTTGAGATAGACCGCGTAGCCCATAGTAACGCAGCCTTACTAGAGCCATATGCTAGATATCCTTCTCCTGCCTCTATGCCGCCTACGGATCCCATATTGATAATGATTCCTTCCTTTTGGCGAATCATGATTTTTGAGATCAACTGCGTTATATATATTTGGGCAATAAAGTTAATTTCCATGACATTCCGTAATGTCGCCATAGATGTCATCTGCAACAACCCACCACTGGGTATTCCGGCATTATTTACTAAGATGTCTATCGTGTTTTTCTCCCTGATAATCCCCATCAACGAATTTTTTATCTCATCTTCTTTAGCCAAATCAAAATATACTGGCTTGATCCATACGCCATATTTTTCGGATAAGCTAGCCATATCCTTCTCAAATTCAGTATTATTTTTGCTTGCACAAGCCCATACGTTTATATTGTTTGCAGCAAATTCTTCAACTATTGCCCTTCCGATTCCTCTCCTTGCACCTGTTACAACAGCATTTCGCATTATTGGAACACCTCTTGCAAGATAACATATTTTCCTCGCAAATTGCAATAATAAGTTGAACACTTATGATTGAATCATCCATAGAGCCCC
>CAZLMA010000013.1:0-45530 GCA_964560675.1 uncultured Subdoligranulum sp.
CGGCCCCGCACCTGAAGGTAAAATTTTCAATTTACACCAAATTTAGGACTTGACTTAATTTTGTGAGTCAGACGTCGATGTTAAGTATCAGTGCCTGCTAAGAGCGGGAAATCGTAGAGCTGCGCCGCGCAAAGTTGAGTGTGCGTATATTCCTTTATATCGTTTAAGAAAGACAATAGCGTAGTAAACTCTTAGTTTGTTCACGTGTACAGTATGAATATGGCATGCGAAACCCGTTCATGCTCACCGAACGCGAAGGCGAAACGGTCTCTTTGCGGTGAAGCCATGGTAGATTACAAATCACGGTTCTTGGGTGTGTTGTGTGCATAAGGCCCGTGTTTAACACAAAAATCCCGGCAGGGTGTATGCCGGGATACGCTGTTTACGTTCTTTATAAACAAGTAGTATGCACGTCCGTTTTTAAGCCGCAAACCAATCGCCGTAGCCAAGCGCAATCAGATTGTCGCGGCTGATGCGCAGGCTCTCAAAGGCGTCGCGGCCATAGGTGTCGTCCTGCTCGATCAAGAAATACTCGCTGCCGCCGGCAAGCCCCGCCTCGATGCATTCGCGGATCGGCAGGCTTCCTTCCCCGACTTCCGCAAACTGCACCAGGTTGGAAAATTGGGTCATGCAGGCCTGCATGGTTTCCTGCGGGCTGCCGCCGGCTGGGACCTGGATTTGCCCAATTCGGTAGTCCTTTAAGTGCAAAAGCCGGATGCGTCCTTCAAACTTTTTGATGAATGCAACAGGATCCTCCCCGCCGCGCCAGATCCAGTGGGTGTCCAGCTCAAATCCCATGCGTTTTGTGTTTTCACGGATGATATCCAAAAGATATTCACCGTCGTATCGCACAAATTCGACATGGTGGTTGTGGTAGTACAGATCAATGCCGTGCTCTGCCAGCCGTTCGGCCATTTCGTCCGCACGTTTTACAAAATCCAGCGCTTTTTCCCTGCTTCCCATGCAGGTCATGGGCAGCATGCCGATGCGCAGAATCTTGCAGTCCAGCTTATGGCAATCTTCAACAATTTTATCAAAATCGGTAGTCAGATACTCGCCCGGCATACCGGGAAACATCGGCTCCAGCCCTGCCGTGCAAGCGGCGATCTGTACGTTGTACTCCTCGCTCGCCTTGCGCAGGCCCGCCACATTTTCTTCCGTCATCGCCACCTGGGATACTTCCACACAGTGATAGCCGAGATCGGCACAGGCCTTTAACGTTCCATAAGCGCCCAACTCATCGATCTTATGTTTGATGGTGCTCATCTGTATGCCGATCAATCCCTTATTTGCCATGGATAGCCCTCCTTATTCTCTTGCTTTTGCGCGGTTCCAGGGCCGCAAAAGTGATGTTTGCATTTCTCTTGGAAGCGCCAGACCGCTTCGCTCCACCGAACCACCCCATCGGGTGTGGAATGCGGCAATTCCTCAAATGCCTTTATGGCCGCAGCGGGAATTTGCCTTCCTCCGCGATGCGCTTGTTGAGCTCTTCCGCGTACAGGTCTGGGTCGACCGGGTTGTCCACCTCGCGCCCCAACCAGGCAGAGAGCTGGCTGGCATTGGCGAGATTTACGCCGTTGATTCCATCGGAACCCGGCGCCAGAAGCGGCGTGCCCTCTAAGATATGTAGCGCAAAGTTTTCCATGACGGTGGTGTGCTGGAAACCCCATCCGTCGGTATTTTCAAAGGTCTCAACCTGGAACAACCCTCCGCTGTTGTTGCCGCTGGTCAGGCGGGCGACTTCCATCATGCTCATCGTGGCGTTGAGCTCGCTCTCCGGCTTCGTCAAACGGTATACGGTGGCCTTTTTGCTGTCCTCCACCACAATTTTGCCGCCATCCAGATCAATCTCCAAACGATCCGTGCCGCAGGCGTCGTGTGTACAGGTTACAAAACTGCCGGTGGCGCCGTTTGCGTACGTTGTCACCATCGTCACATCGTTCTCCACCGCGATATCTCGGTGGCATCCGTTCAGGTTCTTGGAATAGACCTTTGTCGGTATGCCGCATATCCACTGCCACAGATCCAGCTGGTGCGGGGCTTGGTTAACGAGCACACCGCCGCCTTCGCCGCCCCAGGTGGCGCGCCAGGCGCTTTGCTGGTAATAGCTGTCCGGCCGCCACCAGGTGTTGATGATCCAGCTGGAGCGCCGCACTTCCCCTAACTCCCCACTGCCCACAATCTGTTTGATCCGCTGGTACAGCTTGTTCGTGCGCTGATTGAACATAATGCCGAACGCAACGTCCGGGTGCGCCGCTGCGCAGGCATTCATCGCCATAACATCCTTGGCGCGCACACCGGCCGGTTTTTCCACGAGAACGTTTCTGCCGTGCTCCAAGCAAAAGATGGCGATCTCGTGGTGCAGGTAGTGGGGTACCGTGGTGATCACAGCATCCACATCGCCGCTCAACACCATTTCTTTCCAGTCTTTGTAGAAAGGATACTCCGGGTATTTCTGCGCACAAAATGCTTGCTTGTCCGGATCAATGTCGCACAGGGCTCCCAATGTGCAGTGGGGCGGGCATTCCGGCGCCGGCATGCCGGGAAAGCCTCCTTTCCCGCTCAAAAAACCTGCGTAGGCACTGCCTTGCGTACCCACACCGATAATGCCGAATCGAACTTTTTCCATGGTAACCTCCCTTTGATGGTTTGGTTGGTTGTAACGTCTTTTATAGCTTCCGGTTGGGTTTGCCGATTTTGCGCGCAAACCCTGTCTTTTGCGGATAATCGCCGCTATAGCCACAAAGAATCTTTCCTCTTTGTAGAGCGGACTTTGTGTTGGCACAAACAAAATGATATACTGTATGCCACAACATGGCGCTGGCGTCACACGTCCTGGATTGTATCCAGTATCTCACACAGCGCGTGGTACTGCGCCGCAAAGCCGGTGGCGCCGTCTTTGTAGTGGTTTTCCTTGATGATCATCTTGGTGTCCGCGGTCTCTAGGTTTTTAAGGGAATCAAACAGCACCAAATGAGGCTCCAGTGTCAAAAATCCCTCATAACCGCTGTGAATCGCATCCGTTAAGATCTCCGCGATATGTCCCTCCCCTGTGCCGCAGAGCACATTTTCGCGCCCTGCGCGCACAGCGTCTTTGACATGAATGTACACAACCTGATTTTTTAGCATCTCCCAGCATTGCAGCGTATCCTCATCGCACTGCACAAAATTGGCAAAGTCAAAGATGGCATGGAAGTGGTTGCAGGCAAGTGTATCCAGAAGATCGCGGCAGCGCCGTCCCGTATCCCCGTAGATCTCTTTTTCGTTTTCATGCAGCAGCACAATGTCATACTTTTGTGCAACGCGTATGAATTGGTGCAACTTTTCCATCACGACATCTCGGTAGGCGTCGGGATCTTTGCCGTGTGGGATGTAAAAGCTGAACATCCGCAGATAGCGGCAGTTCAATACTTGTGCGATTTGGCACATCGTCTCAAGACGAGCCAGATGGTCACGAAAGCCCTCCTCGTCTTCCACGTCTACCTTGCCGGTAGGCGCTCCGATGGAGGATACGCCGACCCCTGCTTTTTGAAGGCGAGGCAGCAATTCTTCCTGCGCCTGCTCCACGGTAAAGTCGGCTATGCTCTTGCCGTCCGCGCTGCGCAAACTCAGCCAGTGGATTCCCAGACGGTTTAATACTGCCAACTGTGTATCAAAGTCCGGGCTGATCTCATCGGCAAAGCCGGAAATTCGGATCTTCTCTTTCATGCTCATACCCTCCTTTAAAACGGATGCAGCGGTTGATAGGAAAACATACCAACAGAATTATACCGCATTGTCAAGCCGGAAATAAGAAAAATCTTGCTCAAAAACAGCACATTTTCCATGGAAAATTACGGCAAAATTCTTTCGCGCTAAGGACTTGACTTTACAACCCTTTGCGCTGCGATTCACAGCAAAAAGACAGCCGCGATGCTCCCCCGCGGCTGTAAAAGGGCGCGCATTTAACTTCTTTCATACACTTTGCGCCCGCCCAGGTAGGTCGCGCAAACGGGTATTTCTTTAATGCGGTCGGCTGCCACACGAAAAGGATTTTCGCCCAAAACGACAAAGTCCGCCAACATCCCGGGTTTTATCTGTCCCTTTTTCTTTTCATCAAAACTGGATTGCGCACCGCGTATGGTGTAGCTGTCCAGGGCTTCCTGCACGGTAAAGGCCTGCTCCGGCAGGTAAGCGGGTACGTCCTTTCGCAGAGTTTGGCGCGTTACCGCGCACTGTATACCCGCCATTACATCCGGCAGTTCCACCGGGCAGTCGCTGCCGTTGCTCACGCTGACGCCGTTTCGCATCAGCGTTTTCCAGCTGTAACTCGTGGCGGCGAGCGCTTCTCCCACGCGGTCTCTGACAATATGCGAATCGTAATCCAAAAAGATGCTTTGCGCATAGACATGCAGGTGCAATTTGGCGATTTTATCGAGCTGTTCGGGTCTCGTGATCTGGCAGTGAACAATGCCGTGGCGATGATCCTCGCGTGGGCACTG
Source organism: uncultured Subdoligranulum sp. (assembly GCA_964560675.1). Taxonomy (GTDB): domain Bacteria; phylum Bacillota; class Clostridia; order Oscillospirales; family Ruminococcaceae; genus Gemmiger. The sequence continues at coordinate 4,482 of CAZLMA010000013.1, forward strand.
CGCCAAGGCACGCTCTATAGCGGTCAAAACCCTGTCCAGGCAGCCGTCCCCGATGGTGTGCACAGCGACCTGCATGCCATGCGCATTGGCATACCCGATCATCTCATCGAACGCCTGCTGCGTAAAGATCGGGATCCCCCTTGTTGCGGGATCGTCCGCGTAAGGTCGGCTTAAAAATGCGGTGCGCGCGCCCAAGGAGCCGTCCCCCAGCATTTTCAGCGGACCCAACCGGAAGAGATCGCTGCCGACGCCCGTACCATTTCCAGCCTCAACGAATTCTTGCAAGTCGGCAAGGTTTTGGAAATTGCACTGCTCGTATACCCGCACCGTAAGTTCTCCGCTCGCCTCTAACTCGCGGTAGGCATCATTGACCACGTTCCACGGCACCTGCGGAAAGACGATATAGTCGTCAGTTTGGCTGCTGGTCACGCCGTAAGAATTGAGCGCTCTGCACGCGGAGCGGATCATGTCTTTAATGCCCTCTTTGTCCGGTGCGGGAACGCGATCCATAACGAGCGGCATGGCATTATCGTAAAACCGCCCATCTGGTGCACCGTCTAAGCTGCCGATGCGCCCGCCCTCCGGTGCTTTCGTCTCCGCGCTGACGCCGAGAAGATCGAGCGCCTTGCTGTTTACCGTTAGGCAGTGCCCGCACGCGCGGACCGCCACGATAGGAATCTCGGTGGAAACTTGATCCAAATCGTAGCGGTTGGGCATGCGGTGTACATCTGTAAAGTAGTCATGGTTCCAGCCACGCCCTACAAGCCAGTCTCCGTCGCGCACGGTATGCTTCGCCAAAAAGTCTCGCATGCACTGCAGCAATTGCGCTAAACTTTGGGTGTGCTGTGCCATTTGCACGGTGCCCAGCGCATTGCCATAACTGAGCAGGTGCATATGGCTGTCATTAAAAGCGGCGCAGACAAAGCAGCCTTTCAGGTCCACTACACCAGCATCTTTGCCCGCCGCTAAGCAGGCCTCCTTCTGGCTGCCGGCAAAAAGAAATTTGTCATCCTCCACCACAAAGGCCTCGCACAGGGGAAAAGTACCGGTATAGACTGTGCCGTTTGTATACAGTGTTTTCAATTTTCTCTCCTTTGCGCAAAGTGCCATATAGCTATTGTGCCTCGTCCTCATAGAACAATTTGGTGTGGGGATCCACCTTGCCGATGCCCATGTAGCGCGCCTTGTAGTCCTGGAGCAGCTTAAAATATTGGCCGGACAAGATCAGGATCACCGCGACATTGATAAACGTGGGGATGGCGGATGTGATGTCCACCACGGTCCAGATGAATCCGGTGTTGTTGGTTTTTACAAGGTAAATGGTCCAGAGTAGGCCCGGCAGCGCGCGGATGGCATAAAAGATCTTCATGCCGATACGGCGCGCCTTGCTGTCTCTTTTCCACAGGTGTTCCAGGATCGCGAGATAATACGTAAACCACCCGCCGGACGTGGTGACGGTAAAGATGACCATAACCAAAGCCAGTAAAAGACTGCCAAGCGTACCAAACGAGGAGTTAAACGCGTTGAGAGCCAGCTCGCCGCCCGTCGTACCGTCTGTCCAGCGGCCACTCAGGATGACGGAAAGCGCGGTGATGGAACATACGACAAAGGTATCAAAAAATACCTCAAACGAGCCCCACAGCCCCTGCTCCACGGGATGCGGCGTCTTGGCGGAAGAGTGAATCATCGGGGAAGTGCCCCAGCCGGCTTCGTTTGAGTACACGGCGCGCGCCATACCGGTGCGTACAATCGAGATGACGGTCGCGCCGGCAAAGCCGCCGATCGCCGCTGTCCCCGTGAATGCACTCTTAAAGATGGTAACGAGAGCAGCGGGAACCGCCGGCAAGTTGACAGCGATCATGGCTACACCCATCAGGATGTAGAGCAGGCTCATGAACGGGACCATGCGGCTGAAGAGCCTGGCCACGCCCTTTATACCGCTCCATGTGATGACATAGGTCAAAATGCTGAGCAGCACACCGACGATAATGGTGCCCTCGATGGAAAAATTTCCGATTTTAAACGTGTCAAGATGCAAAGCGCCGCTGACGACTTCAGCGGCTGTCAGGTTGGAACTGGTTACGAAGAAGGTGGAGAAAATGCCTGCGCCGAAAATAACAGCTGGAATCAGCCAAAGCTTTCCCCAGTGGCGCTCCTCGCCCAGGCCGCGCTCCATGTAGTAGGTGGGGCCGCCATAATATTCTCCCTTGAAATTGGTTCGCCGGTAATAGCAGCCCAGCGTAACCTCGACCTGCTTGATAATAAGCCCCAGGCAGGCGGTAAGCCACATCCAAACCAGTGCGCCGGGGCCCCCGGCGGCGATCGCGGTGGCGACGCCGGCGATGTTGCCGAATCCGACGGTGCCGCCCACGGCGGTACAAATGGCCTCAAAGGCACTGAGCATGCCCTTGCCTTCTTCGCCCTCTTTGCTCTTTTTGCTAAAAAGTGTGCCACCCGTGCGTTTCATGATGTAGCCGAAATGTCGGAACTGAAACGCGCCGGATCGAATGGTAAAATAAAGCCCCGTCGCCACGATGAGAACAATCAGCGGTAGTCCCCATAAAATCCCATCGAGCCAGTTCAAAAAATTGATCATAACAAACCCCCTCGTATTTTGCGGCGACCGATCCCTGCCCGCGCAGTTTCTTTCACAGCGTTCCCAGTGAAAAAACGCGCTGGTTAAAACAAGCAAACGCACAGATGAAAGCCGCAAGAATTGACATCGTGCGTAAAACTCGATCGATCAGGCAAAAGCGCGAACCTTTGCAAAAGAAGAAACCGATGCTACAAAAAGGAGCAGTCGTTTTGCAACTACTGCTCCGTTTTTTACACAAAGAAACAATAGCCCCTTCACCCGCACGTGAGAGTGCCCAGCCTGTTCGACTAAACCCCAACTGCGACGGCTTGCGAATCACCGTCGGTTTCGGCGAATTTCCCTTTCTCCGTTCTTCATTGGGCTCTCGCTGCCTCCAAACGGGTACTGATGAGATCCGCGCCTCTATTGCCAATCCGATCTTCACTTGTCTTTTGGGCAAAACCCTTTTCCGCACACAGGCCTTTGTGCTTTTGCACTGCGCTTGCAACAGGTCTCACCCAACTTTACAATACCGCGTTTGGGTGTGGCTGTCAACAGAATTTTTCTTCTTCCCCTATATTCTGGTGAGTCGATATGGTATACTATGAGACATGGATCTCGGTATAACCGCAAGGTGCGATAAGGGGCAAAAAGGCTCTTAAAAAATCATCAACAGGAGGTTTTTGAGTAAATGAAGGTCTACGCTTACGAAAAAGAGCACATTGAGCGGCTGCAGGCGTTGGCGCCCGGCTGTACCGTGCTGCTCAAATCGGACGGCAGCTTCCCGCTTGAAAAACCGGGGGAGTTGGCCCTGTACGGCAGCGGCGCGCGCCGCACGGTCAAGGGCGGTACAGGCTCCGGTGAGGTCAACTCTCGCTTTTTCCCCTCGATTGAAGAAGCGCTGGAGTATGCCGGTTTTACCATCACCACCAAGTCTTGGCTGGACGGCTATGACGCGGTCCTAGCCGATGCGAAAGAAAAGTTCGTGGAGGACATCAAAAAAAGGGCGAAAGAAAAACACACGGTCGCTGTCATGGAGGGCATGGGCGCCGTCATGCCGTCCCCCGCATATGATCTGCCCTTAGACGGCGAGGCAGACACCGCGATCTATGTGCTTTCCCGCATCTGCGGCGAGGGCAATGACCGCCTGCCCGTCGAAGGCGACGTGAAACTCTCAGAGAGTGAAACGCGCGATATTCTCGCCCTGCAGCAGCAGTACAACAAATTCCTGCTCGTATTAAACGTCGGCGGGCCGGTCGACCTTACGCCTGTAGTACAGAGCGTCGGCAACATTTTGGTTCTCTCCCAACTGGGCGTCGTCACCGGGCATGTGCTGGCCGATTTGATTTTGGGCAAAAGCTACCCCTCCGGGAAACTGGCCACGACCTGGACAAATTGGGAAGCGAATCCCCAAATCGGCGATTTCGGCGGCCATGACGACACGCGCTACCGCGAGGGGATCTATGTCGGCTATCGCTACTTTGACAGCGTCGGCGAGCGCGCGATGTTTCCGTTCGGTTACGGTCTGGGTTACACCACGTTTTCAGTGTCACCCGGCGCGGTTAGCGTCCGGGGCGAGACGGTAACGGTTTCGGCAAACGTGCAAAATACGGGAAGTCGACCCGGCCGAGAAGTGGTACAGCTCTATGTCAGTGTGCCGGCGGGCAGGTTGGATCAGCCCTACCAGACGCTGGCGGCCTTTACAAAGAGCGCTGAACTCGCGCCCGGCACAAACGAGACTGTGGAGCTCTCGTTTGCCCTGAGCAGTCTCGCGAGTTATGATGCGCAGCAAAGCCGCTGGATCCTGGAAAAAGGCGATTACGTTGTGCGCATAGGCACCAGCAGTGTGGATACCGTGCCCTGCGGCATCGTGCGTCTTAACCGGGATGTCACAACACTGCAGTGCCGCCCCTGCGGCGGCGAGCCGGATTTTGAAGACTGGAAGCCGGAGAGTCCCACTGCCGTCGGGCCCATCGGCGATGTAGCCGTCATCGAGGTAGACGCGGAAACCATAGCGGAAAATGCCGTCTTGTACGATCCGGAAGAAACGATTGATCCGCAGGTGCGAAATCTCACAGATGAGGAACTCGCCTACCTGAACACCGGCGCGTTCGACGCAAAGGCCGGTGCGATGAGCGTGATCGGAAGTGCCGCCAGCCATGTCGCCGGTGCGGCAGGGGAGAGCTATGGGCGCGTGTCCGGTATTCCAGCGCTTGTGATGTCAGACGGTCCCGCCGGTCTGCGCCTCAGCACAGAGTATTTTAAAGACAGCAAGGGTATGCACAGCCTGGGTTCCTCGATGCCCGCGACCATGGAGGAGCTCCTGCCGCTGCCGGCGCGCAAGCTGATGCACGCTACGGCACCCAAACCGTCCGGTCACGCCGCTGTGCATCACCAGTACGCAACCGCCATCCCCATCGGAACGGCTATCGCGCAAAGTTGGGATCTTGCACTCGCCGAGGCCTGTGGCGATATCGTCGGCGAAGAGATGGAGCGGTTTGATGTACAGCTGTGGTTGGCGCCCGCGCTCAATATTCACCGCAGCATTCTCTGCGGGCGCAACTTTGAGTACTACTCTGAGGATCCGCTGATGGCCGGCAAATGCGCTGCCGCCGTCACCCGCGGCGTACAAAAGCACCCAGGGCGCGGCGTGACCATCAAGCACTATGCAGCCAACAACCAGGAGACCAATCGCTTTAACTCCAATTCCCAGCTCAGCGAGAGAGCGCTTCGAGAGATCTATCTGCGCGGCTTCGGCATCTGTGTGCGGGAATCCGCCCCCGCCGCCGTGATGAGCAGCTACAACCTTCTCAACGGCACGCACACTTCCGAGCGCCGCGATCTCTCCCAGGATATCCTGCGCGCGGAGTTCGGGTTTGACGGTATTTTGATGACGGACTGGATTATCTCGATAGCCACCGACAAAACTTCCGTGTATCCAAACCCGGACGCGGCCCAAATTGCCGCCGCCGGCTGCAGTTTGGTCATGCCGGGCTCCAAAGCGGATTACGAGGCCATTTTGCAGGCATTGCAGAGCGGCACGCTTTCCCGTGAGCAGGTACAGATCAACGCAACCCACCTGCTCAAACTCGCAAACCGTCTAAAGCATGCGCACGGTTCCCATCAGGCAGGGTAAACTCTCGCGCCGAAGATGGCGCTGCCGACCCGAATCATGGTGGCGCCCTCTTCAATGGCGACCTCAAAATCGCCCGACATCCCCATGGACAATTCCCGCATCTCTACGCCCGGCAGACCGAGAGCCTCGATCTGTCGGCGTAACTTTTCCATCCTCTTAAAATAAACGCGGCACGCTTCCGGGTCTTCTTCGTAGGGCGCTACCGTCATAAGACCTTTTATTTGAACGCGGGATAATCCTGCGATCTCCTCGATCAAAGCGGCGGTTTGCTCCGGTGCGACCCCGGACTTTGTCGCTTCGCCACCGATATTGATCTCGATGAGAATCTTTGCACAGAGGTCTCTCTTTTCCGCTTCCTTTTGGATTTCCTGCGCAAGCCTGACCGAATCGACCGAGTGAATTACAGCGGCCTTGTCGATGACGTATTTTACTTTATTGCGCTGCAGATGGCCAATGAGATGCCAGGTAACAGCATTGCCCAACTCTGCGTATTTTTGAGTCAGCTCCTGTACCCAATTCTCGCCGAAATCCCGGATTCCGAGTTCGCTCGCCTGGCGGATCATCGCAAGCGGTTTTGTCTTGCTGACCGCGATCAGGTGTACATCCCCCCGGGATCGGCCGGCTCTTTTGCACGCCGCCTGGATCCGTTCTTCCACGCCTTCCAGGTTTTGCCTGATGTTTTCTGTCATTGCGTCTTCTGCCATGGTTTGCCCCCTGTCATAAAAGTGTTTTTGATGCAGCTCTATTATACACGGCGATTGACCAGCTGAAAAGTTTTTTGTGTGCAACCTACCCTCAAAAAGGAAAAACGCAGGGCGAAAGACGCGTATTTTGCGCGTCTGGTTCTATTGACAGTTCTCACAAAAGCCATTAAAATAAACTTGTTTGTATTATGCTCTTTGGCAGTGTAATGCCTGCCTGATCGGAAAAAGAAATGGGGGAAACACGATTCATGTTCAAAGCCCTGAAGCGCTCCTCCTCGGGCGCTGCCGTGCCGCATGAGAAAGGAACCGCCGGAATGGCAACGGTGCAAATGCCGGTTCCCAAAGAGGTTCTGATCCCCATGCAGATGCACATTGGCGCCCCGGCGGAGCCTGTCGTCAAAAAAGGCGACAGTGTGATGGTTGGCACCCTAATCGGAAAAGCGGGCGGTTTTGTCAGTGCCAACATCCATTCCAGCGTTTCCGGCGTGGTAAAAGCGGTAGAAGACGTGCGCATGGTCAACGGACCGATGGCCAAGGCCATACGCATTGAGGCGGACGGCAACCAGACGCCCGATCCATCCTGTGCTCCGCCGGCTGTCACCGACAAGGCCAGTCTCCTGGCGGCCATCCAGGCATGCGGACTCGTCGGTGTTGGCGGTGCTGGATTTCCGACGCACGTCAAATTGGCTGCCACCGTTGACACGCTCATCATCAACGCCGCGGAGTGCGAGCCCTACCTTACGACCGACGCGCGCGAAATGTTGGAATGCAGTGATACCATCATCAGCGGTATCACGGCCGTCATGAAATACTGTGAGATACCGTCCTGCATCATCGGGATTGAGCGCAACAAGCCGGAGTGTATCGACCTGATGTGCACCCTTGTGCGGGATATGCCTGGCGTGCAGGTAAAGCCGCTGCCGACCCGTTACCCGCAGGGCGCGGAAAAAACGCTGATTGAAACCTGCACGGGCCGCGAGGTTCCGCAGTTTAACGAGGCGGGCAAGGCCGGTTTGCCCGCGGATGCCGGCGTCATCGTGATGAACGTAACCAGTGTTTCGACGCTGGGCAAGTTCCTCAAGACCGGGATGCCGCTTGTTTCCAAGCGCCTGACCGTGGAAGGGGACGCCATTGAAAAGCCGCAAAACATTGAAGTTCCTATTGGCACTTTTTACGCAGATGTCATCGAGGCATGCGGCGGCATTAAGCAGGGCGTAACGCTGGGCAAAGTGATCTTCGGCGGCCCAATGATGGGCGGTGCGGCGCCAAGCGCCGATTTCCCGGTGTTAAAACAAAACAACGGGCTCCTCTTGTTCAGCAAGGAGCGCTCGGCGCTACCGCAGCCAACCGCCTGCATCCGATGCGGCCGCTGCATAAATGCCTGCCCGATGGGCTTAGAGCCCGTGAGCATTGTGCAGAGTTTTGAAAACAAAGACTTTGCGGCGCTCAAGGCCCGCTGTGTCGATCTTTGCGTTGCCTGCGGCAGCTGCTCCTATGTCTGCCCCGCAAAGAGACCTGTTTCCCAAAATATGGCGCTCGCGAAAGCCTGGTACCTGAGTGAACTAAGGAAAGGGGGCAAGTAAACCATGGAAGAACGCTTGATTGTAACGGCGTCGCCCCATATCCATGACACGACCACGACGACAACCCTGATGGGCTGGGTGCTGGTTGCGCTGTTGCCCAGTGTTATCGCCAGCGGGTTACTGTATGGCCTAAACGCGATTATCCTGATCGCTGTGACGACGGCTGCCTGTGTGCTGTTTGAGCATCTGTACTGCGTCTTAATGAAAAAGCCCAGCACGATCAAGGATCTCTCGGCGTGCGTTACGGGTGTTATCCTGGCGATGAATATGCCGGCGAGCATGCCGCTGTGGATCGCCGTCATCGGCGCCTTCGTCGCCATTGTCATTACAAAGCAGTTGTTTGGCGGGTTGGGTTACAACTTTGCGAACCCGGCCCTGGTGGGTCGCATGGTGTTGTTTCTGGGCTTTGCCACCCGCATGACCAACTATGTCTTCCCGGCCGCGGCGGCGGATGCCCTGGCCGGCGCCACGCCGCTCTCCGATTCTGTCAATCTGGCTGACGTAAGCCTGCTGGATATGTTTTTGGGCATCCGAGGCGGCATGTTGGGCGAGGGCTGCACCATCGCGATCCTGGCGGGTCTCATTATTTTGCTTTACACCGGCACCATTGAAGCGACGATTCCCTGCACCATTATGGGTGTGAGCTTTGTGCTCTCGTTTGTATCTACCGGTTTTGACCTGCATGCTACGCTGGTGCAGATGATGGGCGGCGGTCTGTTCTTTGGCGCCGTGTTTATGGCGACCGATTATGTAACCAGTCCGCTTACGCGCATGGGAAAAATCATCTATGGTGTGTTTATCGCACTTCTGGCCTTCCTGATCCGCAACTTTACAAGCATGAACGAGGGCATGAGCTACGCGCTGCTGCTAGGCAACATCCTGACGTGCCTTATCAATATGTTTGTGCACCAGACGCCGCTTGGCTACAAAAAGCCTGCGAAGGCCAAAAAAGAAAAAGAACCTGCGACTTCCGGGAAAGGAGGTGCCGCGTAATGGATACCGCCAAATCCCCTGAAAAAGAAAGTACCTTTACTACTTTAATTTACCCGGTACTGGTCTTAGTGGGCATCTGCCTGGTGTGCAGCGCACTGCTGGCCCTGCTCAACAACGTGACCGCGCCTGTGATTGAGGCAAACGAGAAAGCGGCTACGCTGGCGAGCTACCTTGAGGTTCTGCCGGAGGGCACGGACGCTGCCACCCTGACAGATTATACAGATCTTACTACGGATGGCGTGGAAGGTGCTGTGGGAACACCGGATGGGATCGTGGCTGTGAAGGCTGCAGCCGCCGGCTATTCCGGTGAGATGGTCACGCTGTATATCGCTTTTGACGCGGACGGGGGCATTACGGATATGCGTGTGGATGCTTCTACCCAGACGCCCGGCATCGGTTCCAACGTAGCGAACGAGAGCTTCTATGGCGGCTTTGTAGGCTGGGACAACGATGACGGCTCGGTCAGCGACGGTACGCCCGTAGATACCTATGGCGGCGCGACCTACTCTTCCAGCGCGGTCTTTACGGCGGTGAACGCCGCCATCCACTGCTATAACAACGAACTGAGCTGAGGAGGCGGTAGCTACAATGAAAAACAAGTGGAAAATTTTTACCGCCGGTATCATCCGCGAAAACCCGGTTTTGCGTCTGGTTTTAGGCTGCTGTTCGGCGCTGGCCGTCACAACGACCCTTTCCGGCGCGTTGGGCATGGGCTTTGCGATGACGTTTGTGCTGGTGTGCTCTAACATTTTTATCAGTGCCTTGCGCAAAGTGATTCCTGCTAAGGTTCACCTGCCCTGCTATATTGTCATCATCGCCAGTTTCGTGACGGTGGTGCAGATGGTCATGCAGGCTTACATGGCGGATCTCTACAAGAGCCTGGGCGTGTTTATCGCACTGATTGTTGTCAACTGTATCATCTTGGGCCGCGCAGAGATGTTTGCTTGTAAAAATACCGTTTTGGATTCTGCCCTGGACGGCCTGGGCATGGGGTGCGGCTACATTCTCACCATGGGCTTGATGGGTGCGATTCGGGAGCTGATCGGCAGCGGCAGCCTGTTCGGCATCACGATCATTCCAGAGAGTATCGACCGCATGACGGTAATGAATTCCGCGCCGGGCGGCTTCTTCGTATTTGGCTGCCTGATGGCAGGATGCATCTGGCTGGAGCGCAAGCTCGACAAGCCAATTGAGCGCAAGACCTGCGGCGACGCGATGCTGGAAGAGCTTGACGCCGCGAAAGCGCAAACCGCGGAAGGAGGTGCCGCGCAATGAGCAATATTGCCACCTTTGCCGTCATCTTTTTTAACATGATTCTGGTCAACAACTATGTGCTTGTCCAGTTTTTGGGGATCTGCCCGTTTTTGGGCGTATCCAAAAAGCTGGACTCCAGCATCGGCATGGGCCTGGCCGTTATTTTTGTCATGCTGATGGCGACGGCTGTCACCTTCCCGATCCAGATTTTTTTGCTGGACGCCAACAATATGGGTTATATGCAGACCATTGTTTTCATACTGGTCATCGCGGTTTTGGTGCAGCTGGTGGAGATCACGCTAAAAAAGTATATACCTGCCTTGTACAGTGCCTTGGGTGTGTACCTGCCGCTGATCACGACCAACTGCTGCGTGCTGGGCGTTACGATTTTGGCCACACAGGATTACACCCCCGTGATCGCAGAGAGTGGGTTCGGCCTGGCTTACGCCGAGGCCCTTGTCTGTTCGGTTGGCGCGGGCGCCGGGTTCCTTCTTGCCATGGTGTTGTTCAGCGGTGTTCGCTCCCGCGTAGAAGCAGCAAACCCGCCGGAATGTTTTAAGGGTCTGCCCCTGACCTTGATATCCGCGGGTATCGTCAGCATCAGTTTCATGGGGTTTGGCGGCCTTGTCGAGAACATTGTGGCCGCGCTGGCGTGAAGGAGGTAACCAATGAGTGGAGTACTGTTAGCGGTCGTCATGCTGGTCATTTTGGGCACGGCGGGCGGCGCCATTCTGGTGCTGGCCTCCAAGTTCATGGCCGTGTATGAAGATCCGCGCATTGCCGAAATCACAGACTGCTTAGCGGGCGCCAACTGCGGCGGCTGTGGCTTTGCCGGCTGTGCTGACTACGCCAAGGCGATCGTAGAGCAGGGGGCGCCCACCTACAAATGCGCGCCCGGCGGCGACAAGTGCGCTGACGCTATCAACAAGATCATGGGCCTGGAGGCGACGGATCGACCCAGCCTTCGCGCCATTGTGCTTTGCAACGGCGGCGACGGCAACTGCCTGCCCAAATTTGATTACCAGGGCATCACGACCTGTGCCGCCGCGGCGGCTGTGGCAGGCGGGCCAAGCGCCTGCGGCTATGGCTGCCTAGGTTATGGCGACTGTACCCGCGCGTGCAAGTTTGACGCCATTCATATTGTAAACGGTGCGGCGCATGTCGACAGGGAACACTGCACCGGTTGTGCTGCCTGCACCGGTGTATGTCCGCGCCATATTATCGGCATGAAGCCTATCGCCTCACAGCCTTCGGTGATGTGTTCCAATCAAGATCGCGGTGCGGCAGTCAATAAAGCGTGCAAGGTAGGTTGTATTGCCTGTGGGCTTTGCGTTAAAAATTGCCCGCAGAATGCGATTTTCCTTAAAAACAACGTAGCCGTCATTGACTATACCAAGTGCAACGGCTGTGGAACCTGCGTAGGAAAATGCCCGAAGAAGGCCATACACTGGGTCGAGGGCACCCCCACCAGCGAGAGTGCACCCGTGCCGAAAGCGGCCGTTCTCTAAACTTTTGCGCTACGGTGCCGGTGCAGAGCCGCCTGCAGCAAGCGGTTGTGCGCCGGCCGTGAGCGCCTGCCAAAATTCAGGGCCGCCGTCGAAGGCGCTGCTTTGTTCCGGTGCGACCGCCAGTCGGCCGATGTACACATTCTCCGGCAGCAAGGGCAAAAGCGGTTCCATGGCCGGGCAGTCTTTGCAGGCAAAAACGCAGTTCTGCCACGCTTCGTTTTGCTCTGCTCGCGATCCGTCGGTTCTGCTAAGGGCGGCTGTTGTTGAGAAAAACCGCTGCGGGTCGTCCATCAAAAAGAGGTAGCTGCCCTGCCCGGAACCAATGTCGGCGCTCAATTGCGTGTAGGCGGTCTGGATGAGCGTGCGATCCAGATCACTGCTTTCCCCCCAGGTAAAGTCTATGTAATAGGGAACCAGCGTCACGCTCACCTTGCCATCGCCGTTTGTATCCGGAGCGTATTGACTTAGCAGCCTCTCCAGTTCGTCTATATCTTCATCGCGCAGCATGGTGCAGCCAACATAGCCAACCTGTTGATCCACGGCTTTCTCCTGTGCGCGATCCCGCATCATAAGCGCGATTACGATTACAAGAATCGCCAAGATTGCCAGCAGTTTCCAGTGGTAGTGCAGCCAGTTGCCTGCCTTTTGCGATTGGGTGTAGGACTCTGGCGGCTGTTGTGTATAGACCTCGGTACTGCTTTTGGTAATCCAGGGCATCGCGATCACCATCCTTTTGCGTGCAAACAAGTGCCTTTTGATCCACAAAAATCCGAAGCATTTCCTGCGCGGCGGGAAAGACGTTTTGTTACATCAGCGGCGAAAACAGAAGCTAGTAAAAATGCAAAACAGCGCAGCTGTACTTCTGGTCATCTTTTTTCCGTGCAGTGCGCATCTTTGGGGAGATCCCGATGAAATACCATCCTCCGGTTGCGCCGGGTCAGCGGCAGCAACGCAATTATGACAAAAAGCCCACTGGTTTTTCACGCCTTTGGGAACTTTTGACGCGGGATCTCGGTTCTTTCTGGAAGGCGAGCTTTCTGTGCTGCCTCGCGCTGCTGCCCGGTGGTGTGCTGGTTTTTACCGGCTCCCTGACGGGATCCTGGCTGATGATTTTAATCGGCGGTATCTTGATCGGCATTTTGGGTGCGCCCTTTTGGTGTGGTATGCAGGATACGCTGTTGCGTGCACTGCGCGACGAGCCTGGCTATTGGTGGGAATGCTATAAGCGCGCCTGGCGCCAAAACTGGCGTGACAGCTTCCTTCCCGGCGTTATCGTCGGTGTTTGGGGCGGACTTTGGGGGGCAGCGGTGTGTCTGTGCCTGCAAACGGCAGATTTTCCTAACAGCATCCGTGTGGGTCTTTTGGTCAGCGGCTTGCTGTCCATCGGGCTTTTCCATTACCTTTTCTGCCAAATTCCGCTCGTCACGTTGCCGCTTTCCACCATGGTACGCAATGCCTTTTTGATGTTCATTGGATATTTGCCGCGCACCGTCGGCGCTATGGCCATCCAGGGTGTGTACTGGGTGCTGATGTCTGTCGCGATGCCCTACGATGTTCCGCTGTTGGTCGCGTTTGGTTTCTGGTTGCCCGGACTGTTTTCAACCTGGCTGCTCTACCCGACTCTGGAGAACACATTCCACATCAGCAGCGAATTGCAGCAAAGGCGCGATCTGGAGTTAGAAGCCTACATGGAATCGCATAACCCCGCTCAGACCACTCTGTCGGACAAAGAGGATAAAATGTAATTCTCGTTGCTGTGCAAAAACTTTGGCAGCGCCTACGCGGCAAGCTAACCCTTAAAATTGCTTTTCATCGCGCCCTGTGTACAAAAAAGGCACAGGGCGCGATGCACTTTTTATGCCTGCATCCATTTGGCGGCCGCCTGCGCCAGAGCAGCGTTCATCGCGTCCGCCTCTGCGGCTGACTGGCCCACCGCGGAGAGATAGACCTTAATCTTGGGTTCTGTGCCAGAGGGGCGCACCATCAATTTGGCCTTGTTGGCAAGGCGGTATTCCAGCACGTCCGCTTTGGGCAGCCCGGTTTCATCGTGCAGGTAATCTACATTGTGCGCCACTTTGTACCCCGCGATCTCGGTGGGCGGCGCTTTGCGCAGACTCGCCATAATATCCAGCATCCGGTACATGCCGCTTTCGCCTTCAAACGTAAAACTCTTGAGATCGTTTCGGTACCAGCCATATTGTTCATAGAGCGCATTCACGGCGTCCAGTAATGTCATGCCCTTGTCGGCATACCAGGCTGCCGCCTCACAGGCGAGCATCACGGCATTGACGGCATCTTTGTCGCGCACGTGCGCGCCGGACAGGTAGCCATAGCTCTCCTCAAAGCCGAAAAGAAAGCGTTCCTTTTCCCCCTTTGCTTCTAACAGTCCGATCTGCTCGCCAATGAACTTAAATCCTGTCAAGGTGCGGCGCAATTCCACGCCGTATTCCAGCGCGATGGGGGTGGCCATATCGGTGGAAACAATCGTGGTGACTGCAACAGGATCCTTTGGCATTGTGCCGTTTGCCAGGCGGGTACGGCAGATATAATCAAGCAGCAGAACCCCCATCTCGTTGCCGGTAATCAGGCGGTATCCACCCGCGCCGTCCGGTACGGCAGCGCCCATGCGGTCACAGTCCGGGTCGGTTCCCAGCATCAAATCGGGGTGAACGGTATCGCAAAGGCGCAGACCGGTCTCCATCGCTTCGCGTATCTCCGGATTCGGGTATGGGCAGGTCGGAAAATCGCCGTTTGGTTCTATCTGTTCGGGTACGACCGTCACTTTTGTTACGCCCATACGCGCGAGAAGCATTTGAATGGGTTCCCACCCGCTTCCATTGAGCGGGGTATATACAAGGCTCAACCGGCTCACGTCGTTGCCGGGGCGCAGCCGCAGCACAGCGTCCACAAAACCGGAAAGGCAGACATCGTCAATCGTTCGGATGCGCCCGCTCTTCACCGCTTCGTCAAAGTCCGCCAACTTTACGCTGTCAAAATAATCATGGGCCTCGATGGCCTCCGAAACACTCCTGGCGGCCTCTAAAGTGATCTGGCAGCCATCCGGGCCGTATACCTTGTAACCGTTGTACTGCGCCGGGTTGTGGCTGGCGGTCACGCAGATGCCCGCGCCGCAGTGCAGGTATCGCACCGCCCACGAGAGCAGCGGCGTGGGTTCCAGGCGTGGATACAGCCAGGCGGTTATTCCGTTGGCGGCCAGCACGCGCGCGGCTTCCTGGCAGAACCGCTCCCCCTTGTGGCGGCTGTCATGCGCGATGGCAACCGATTTGGGAAGATCGCTGGCGTTTAAGTAATCCGCAAGGCCCTGCGTGGCGCGGCGAACTGTATAAAGGTTCATGCGGTTGGTACCGGCACCGATCACGCCGCGCAGTCCGCCAGTCCCGAACGCAAGATCGCGGTAAAAGCGATCTTCCACAGCATCGGGATCGCTCTCCACGCTGTGTAGTTCCTGTACAAGGTCGGGATCCTCTGTCGCGCGCGCAAGCCAGCTTGCGAGTACAGCATCGTAATTCATGGTATTCTCCGCGCCGGTGCGGCTCTCCGGCAAAATGAAAAAGAAAATGCCGCCGCGGGATTCGCATTTCCTCAGGTGTTTCTCAGGCTTCTCAGTTGCGAAGGTTCGTCTGTGTGTGGTGGCAGGCCCTTAAAAAATAAAACCTCTCGCAACCGCGCCGCTTTGGCAAACCGACGTGACTTTCAGGATAGCAGTTGCCACAGCGCGCAGGCGTGTGGGCGCAGATGCGCCGCGAGGTTATCTCCCGGCAACACAAACCGCTCCTCGCTCCACAGATCCAGCGCACTGTGCCGATCCTGTGCGCTGCAGGCAATTTTGTCCGCCCATACCGTGCGGGGTGCATCGCCTAGATTGAAAAGCGCCACATACACCTCACCCGCAGCGGGATCCCGGCTTATCCATACGGCACTGTCTTCATCGCGCAGTACCTCCCGCGATTCATAGCGTGGATGTAGCAGTGCCAGCACGTGCCGATTGGTGAGCAGAGAAAGAGTCGCATCGTCTAACTTTGTCAGTTCGGCGCCCAACATCAGCGGAGAGTGAAAAACGCACCAAAGCGTCATCATGGTTTGCTGTTCCTCAGAAGTCAGGCGTGTAGTGCGCTCTTTGCCAAAACCTTTGCCAAGGCGTCCTAGCGGCAGCATATCGCAGTCAGGCCAACAGCCTGGGCTTACATATTCTTGCCAGCGTGCGCAGCGTGCAAACATGTCTTTCAGTAAATCCCAGCGATCCCAAAAGTCATCCGTAATGCGCCACATGTTTGCGTATTTGCGGTAGGTTTGTGCGCACTCCAACAAAGCGGGACCCGGTGAGAGCGAGAGGACGATGGGTCTTTTGCAGCGCTCTATGGCTTTCGCGAGCATGGCAATTTCCGGAAATCCGGAATTCGGTTTATTAGGATAGAGATTTGTGTTGCAGATATCGTCGCACTTGATATAATCAACACCCCACTGCGCATACAATGACAAAAGAGAGTCGTAATACGCCTGCCCGGCGGCTACGTCGCGCACACCATACATGTCAGGGTTCCATCCGCAAATTGAGCTTGGATCCGCGATATCCGCTGCACAGGCATGCACGCCGTAGATCGGGGTGTGGGCATGGGCCGCCTGGCGCGGCACGCCGCGCATGATGTGGATCCCGAACAAAAGGCCGCGCTTGTGAACATACGCGGCTAAGGGAGCAAAACCGGCGCCGCCGACGGAAGAGGGAAAGCGCGCCGGGTCGGGCAGCAGGCGACTCCATTGATCCATCACAAGCGGCGAGAAGGGAATATACTGGAATTCCCCACGGCGGCTGCCTGCGTCAGGGGCGTACCACTGGATGTCCACCACTACATACCGCCAGCCATAGGGAGCCAATTTTTCCGCCATCACATCGGCGTTGGCACGCACGGCCGCCTCATCCACCGTGGTATCGTAAGAATCGTAGCTGTTCCAGCCCATAGGCGGCAGGGGAGCAAAGCGATTTTTATCCACCCAAAACCTCCTTTTGCCACCCGTGGTTTGCGGCACAAACCGACAAACAAATCAAATCTTTACACCGCATTGCCGAAATGCTGCGCCGCCAACGCCGCCGCTCCGGTGAGACCGGCGCGGTATCCCAGCGTGCAGTTCACAATGCGCGGCATCTTGACGCCGTACTTGATACCGTAAACATGTTGCCGCACTTCCTCGCGCAATGGCTTGAGCAAAGTCTCCCCCTGGTTGGCGACGCCGCCGGTCAGTCCAATCACTTCAGGGAATAAAATGTTGATGATATTCCCGACGCCCAAAGCCAAATGGTGCACATAAGCATTGACCACCTGCATAGCAGCAGGGTCTCCGGCGGCTGCGGCCGCAAACGGCGTTTGCCCGGAAAGCCCGTCACGATCCGCAAGTGTGTGCAAGTAACTGTCGGGGTGCTGCTTCATCGCGCAGCGCGTATCACGCAGCAGCGCCGTTGCGGAAACATATGTCTCAAGACAGCCCCTTTGCCCGCAGGTGCACATCTCACCCTCCGGCACGATGACCATATGACCAAGTTCGCTCGCGGCGCCGTTAAACCCGGTGACCAGGTGTCCCTCAATTACGATACCTCCGCCCACACCGGTTCCCAGCGTGATGATTACAGCGCTCTGCGCGCCTTTGGCACAACCGTACAGCGCCTCGCCCAGCGCCGCGACATTCGCGTCATTGCCGACAACCGTCGGCAGGCCGGTCATCTCGCGCAACCAGTCCGCCGCCGGCACGTCCTGCCATGAAAGATTGTTGGCATACCGCACTGTACCGGTCTTTTCTTCTACCGTGCCGGGGCATCCTACGCCCAGTGCTGCCACCTCGTCGCGCGCATGACCACTCTTGCCAATGGCCTCTTCCAGGGCGCTTGCAATCGCGCAACAAACTTCTTTGGCCGGTCGTGGCAGACCAGTGGGGACAATATTTTGCGCTAAAATTTGTCCTTGTGCATCCACCAAGGCCACCTTGATATTGGTACCGCCTAAGTCAACACCCGCGTAAAGCATATGTCCGATTCTCCTTTTCAGTTTGTTCAAGTGCCTGGCACCATCTTTTGTATCGCCCTTTACCAAAGCGCAGCTCCCGCGCTCCCTGCACGCGTCATCCCACAATTTGGGTTCCGTTTTGCGCGGGCTGGCTGATGAGCGTAAATTCCGCGCAGGTCAGTATCCGTGCACTTTCGTCAAATGTCACACATCGCCTTGCGCAGGCGGCTGTGAAAGCGGCAAAATTTTTGCTTTCGGACTGCCCGCTGCACACGACCAGCCAGCCGGATGTGGACGTGTTGGCGCGTTTCTCGCAGCCGAACAGCGCATCGTCGTGATCTTCAAGATCCGCGCTGCACCAAATCCCGATATAGCTGTTTTCTTTTCGCCCGAACAGCCAGCGATCCTGTGTGCACTGCTCATCGAATTTTTCGCTGTCCCAGTACAAATGCACAAAGCGGATGGGACAGTTTTGCGGTATGGCGTAAATGGCACCCAATACGTTGCCTTCCTGGCGCAGTGCCGGCATGATTGTATTGCCGTACCAGTACCCGGGGCGAATCTCTGTGGCGGACTCACAGCTTTGGCCGGGGTGATTGACAAAGACGATCAAATCCTTAGCCAGTGCCGCTGTCCACAGGTGCTGCTGGTAACCGTACTCACCGGGTTTGAATTGCGTGGTTCCGTGAAAATGTTCGTTGAGTGATTTGACATAGAGAAAATGATCCC
Source organism: uncultured Subdoligranulum sp. (assembly GCA_964560675.1). Classification (GTDB taxonomy): domain Bacteria; phylum Bacillota; class Clostridia; order Oscillospirales; family Ruminococcaceae; genus Gemmiger. The sequence continues at coordinate 22,978 of CAZLMA010000013.1, forward strand.
GCATTGTCTCTCGCTCATCCGGCCACCAGACCCGCTCCACACCGTCGCGCCGGGGACTCTGCACGCTCGTCAGACAGTACTCGGCTGTCTTGCGCAAGTCAATCACCGCATTATCCGTCGGATAGGTAAAGTTCCCTGTCGCGTTCATCAGGCAGTCCAGATCGTCCGGTACACGGTAGCGCGTTGTGGCGAAAGCGCTGAGCCATTCGCTGCGACTGTAAGGCGCCTTGGGGCGAACCCACTGCACAAGCGCCTGCAGACTGCTGCGCCACGGTGTCAGCACGCCGCTGTAATCTCGTCCCTCTGGCGAAATCACGACATCATGAAAAACATGCAGTGCTGCCTGGCGCATCAGTTTGTCGCAGGCAAGAACGGCAAGTTTTGATAGCTCCGGTTCGGCGTAATCCACCACATTGAGCAGCGCGGAAAACGTGATGGTGCTGTATACACCGCTATTGAACTCACCAAATCCGTAGCGGTTGACGTCTTGCAACCACTCTAACAACTTGGCGCGGCCTTTTTCGCGCATCTGGGTTCCGGTCAGGCCGGATCGGCTGAAAACTTTATCCGGCCAAAGCGCCCCAAAGAAATAGGCCGTCTGGAAAAACATCAGGGTATGGTTTTCGCTCCAAAAGCACATACCGTCCTGCCCCGGTTCATCCATCCAGTACCGAAAGTTCAGCATGACGCGCTCCATCTCGGATTGTTGTTCTGGATCGATACCGTACTCTTGATAAAGCCGTATCAGTGCGCAGGTCATAAAATCGGCGCAGTCCATTCTGCGCTCGATCTGCCGCAGGGTCACCATCAGTTCCGCGTCATCTGAGGCGGGATGCCTGCCCAGCGCGCGGCGTGCCAACATGGGATACAACGCAAAACCGTCGGTCTCCTCGCGCATGACCGATGCTACTTTGGCGATCTCTTCTAACACCAGTTGGTGATTCTCCGCATCGGCATTGCAGTCTTCTTTTAGGTAAACAGGTCCCAGCAGCGCAAGGCGGGTAAACCCCCTTCGCAACACAGAGCCCTGCGCCGGAATCTCCAGGGTAAACGTTGCGTAGGGGAGAAGGGTTACCGTTTGCAAGTTGCTAACATCCTGCCACACAAAGCGGCGATCTTTTTTCCGAAAATCACTTTCCCCTGTAAAATAACACAGCCGACTTCCCTGGGGCAGGGCCTCAGACAAACAAAGCGTATCGCCTTGTAAGGATGCGCCGTCCAGTAAAGAGGCCGCGGATAACGAATCCGAACAGTTTGGTAAAATCGCCTCCAACGCCGGGGGCCGGTTTAAAAATTCCAAGGCGAGTGCAATGCGGGTATCGCGCACGCCCAGGGTCTCCAGCCGGAAATAGAGCGTATTGTCTCCCGCGGGCAGCCGCAGGGTAAACGTGACCTCCTGGATCGGCTTATAGCAGGGCGTAGCAAGCGTCGCGACCCTCTCACCGTTGAGCCACACGTCCGCCGCATCATAACTGAACAGCCTTACCGCAACCGTCATCGGGTAGGGCACGCGCAGCACGGTGGCGGCGTGCAGTTCCACGCTGCAAAGCTCGATATAAAAGGACGAGTCGTCCAAAAAGATGTTACCGTGGGAATAGTAGTATCGCCACGGCACACCCAGCGGGCTGGGATTTCCAACGCGCAGCGTCTTTGCATCCGGCGGAGTGAACGGCGCATGCTTCGCCGCCATCGCGCGCATGCGCTTTTCAAGCCGCAATGGATCGGTATCCGTTGCTTGCCCGTTAAACGGCGTTTCCACCCGGCCGGTCGTCAAAAAACGTGTCAGAAAGCCATCAATAAAAGAGGGCACAGTGCTGCCTCCCTCACCGTTTAACCGAAACGGCAAAGCTGATAATGGAAAAAGGCGTATAAGGGATAGTATCGGTGGGTTCGCCCTCGGCGTCTTCCAGCAGGTTGACCGGCTGCACATGGGTGCGCAGATGCAGGGTTCCTCTGCGGCCGTCCTGCTCGCTCAAGCGCACGATGACGCAGGAGCCGTCCTCGCTCGGCTTGAGCGCCTGCAGCCACAACCGCGCGCCGGCATCAGACAAATCTCGCAAAAGCGTTTGTATCTCGGCAGGTTCCTCTTCGGGCAATGCCGGGCGGCGCAGCGGTATGTTTTGCTCAAACGCGAACCGGTTTACGCCGGCTTCCACCGGCCCACCGTCGTGCGGCAAAATCTGATAGCAAAATTCGTGTCGGCCCCGATCCGCCAAAATGTCCGGGCGCATCGGCGCGCGCAGAAGACTCAGCGTGATGCGGTTGCCAGCCGGGCCTGTTATTTCTCCTGTCCGGTCGGTAGGGCGGTTGTTGTCGCCGATGCCTACACCGTAGAGCCCTTCGTTGATAAACGCAACGCCCGCGTCCGTCTCGGAAAGATCGCACCACTTGTGGCTGCAGACCTCAAAGCGCGCCTGCTGCCAGGAAGTATTTCGGTGTGTTTCGCGCTTTGTAAAACCGGCGCTGTTGTCACAGGTCAATTCCCGTGTGAGCGTGTTGACACAAAATTCTGCCTTAGCGAGTTTGTGCGTTTCGTGCCAGTCGACGTCATTTTCCACTTCCAACATGGGGTGCGCAGCAAAAAGACGCAAGACCCGCCGCCAACGGCTGTTCGCGGTGGTGAGCGTACAGCAAAACTCCGCCATCGCGTCGTCATGGTAGCTGAGGTGGAGCGGTTCGTCTACTTGCAGCGCGAGCTCCCGATCTTTATAGTTGGGCAAGATGTCCCAGGCGTCGTAGGTGCCGGGCATGTCCTCGTAAAGATGCAATCGGTTCCACACCCCGTCTACCCACTCGCGCTCTCGCTTTTTGTCATAGAGGCTTACGATACTCCCGTCCTCCGTCAGTGTCATACGGTAAAGCGGCGTCTGCACGCAAAGACCGTCTACCTCCAGCCAGCCCGGCCTGTGCGGCAGATCCGCAAGTTGTCGCTGTGCGCAAAAAGCGGGCAGATTGGGCGCAACAAAGCGCCCGCGCTCACCGCATCGCGTGATACAACCGGTTTTATCCGGAATAAACACCGGCGCGGTGCGCGTAAAATTCAGGCTGTTAAACCAGGCGGGCCCTTCGCCGCGCTGCGCATCTAAGGCGTTTTGTACCTCCTGGAAATCCGCCATAGCGTCTTCGAACACGGGGCGGATGTGGCTGCCGGGTAAGATGTCGTGAAACTGGTTGACAAGAAACTTTTTATAGGTGTCCCGCAGCGCGTCCGCAGTCTCGCAGCGCAAGACCGCCAGGATCTCGGCATCGCGCAAGGCAAATTCCAATCTTCGGTTGGCGCGCTTGAGTGCTGCCTTTGTTGTGAAGGTGCCACGGTGCATTTCCAGGTACAGCTCGCCGTCCCAGACATCTAAATTCGGGTTGTTTTTCAGGTTCCGGTGCAAAAACGTGTCGGCCCGCATCGGTTCGGTGTGGGGCATAACAGAAAGTTTTGAGAAACGCCGCATCAGTTCCAGCATTTCCTCAGTGGCGCCGGATCCGCCGTCGCCGTAACCGAACATGGAAAGTGTCTGTCCACCGACGCCTTTGTCCTGATAGGCCTCCCAGTTTTCTTGAATTTGGCTGGGCATATTCCAGGTAATAAAATGGGTTGGCGGCACGCAGGCGTAGATCTCGGTGCCGTCAATGCCCTTCCAAATAAAATTGTTGTGCGGGAAGCGGTTGGTATCGTTCCAGGTGGACATTTTGTTTGAGACAAAGTAATCCACCCCCGCCTTGCGCAAGATCTGCGGCATGATCCAGCTGTTGCCGAACACATCCGGCAGCCAGGCATTATCCACCGTTTTGCCGAAGGCGCGCCGGAAGTAGTGCTGCCCGTATAAAAGTTGCCGAATCAAACTCTCCGCCGCTGGAATGTTGCAGTCGGGCTCTACATACATGGCGCCAACGGGCTCAAAGCGACCTTGTGCCACGCGCTGTTTTAGCTCCGCAAAGATCTCGGGATAATAGCGTTCCAACAGTTCATAGGTGTAAGCCTGCGTGTGGGTATAAAGATACTCCGGGTAGCGATCCATCAGCCTAAGCTGCAGCAATACCGTGCGCGCGTTTTTCTGCACTGTGTGGATGCGCCGCCAATAGTACGCGAGATCCAGGTGAGAATGCCCCACCAGCGCAACATCGCCGCTGCCCCTGAAATCCGTGTTTTGATAAATGCGCTCTTCGATGGTGCGGCGTGCCATGCCGATCTCGCGCAAAAATGTCTCGCGCTGCGCGCACGTCAGGCGCAATAATCCCAATTCCGCGTCGTAGTTTGCGCGCAGTGTTTCAAAATCGATACAATCCAGTGCCTTGCTCAGCTCAATATTGAGGAATTTGCGCAGATCGGCATGAAAATATTCGCTTTTTGCCACGTCCAGCAAGAGCTGCAGGTCATAGTAGAGATCCAGCGCCTCGTGGCAGACAGTGGCGAGGAACAGCCCCTGGAACACCTGCCGGCAGCCACGCAGCTCCATCGCATCCGGGTTGCGCTCATCGTCCGGTTTAGAACGGTTATAGCCCTCCATCTCGATGGAAAGCTCCTCGCTGTCAACATAGGGCGAAAGCAGCATGCGATCCCGGTTAGGGTCGACGCCGCCCACATACCGGCCGTTTACTTTTACAATTACCTCCGCTGCCGTCCACATCTGCAGCCACAATTCCTGCCCGCGCAGCGCGGGCGGTATCGTCACATGCGCGTGAAAAAAGGCAGTTCCGTCCGGTGTATAATACAAATCCCCCCGGTGCAAAGCGCGCCATCCTTCCGGCGAAAATTCATAGCGGTCTTCCGCCGTTTGGCGCGCATCGCATACCGAGAGATCGGTGATTTCGTATTTATCCGTGTACAGATAGCGCTTAAGCCAGCCAAAGCGCAGATCCGTATATTCCTCCGGCCGCATGCTGCGGCGTACAACCTGTACAAATGCCATGGCTTGCCTCCGTTACGCTTGATCCCAGAAAAACGGCTTCTTGCGCACATACTCGATCGTAACCTGTACACCCAGGTCGCGCTGGATTTCCGCAGCGGCCCATGCAAGGCAGCGCGGTACAATGTTACATTTGCTGCATTCTCCCTGCAGCTGCAATCGCACGGTGCCGTCTCGCACCAAAAGAACATCTGCCCAGCCCCCATCGCCGCGCAGACGGGGCAGTATCGCCTGTTCCATGTATTCCGAAACGTCCATTTTCCTCTCCCAAAATACAGTTCGCGGTGAGGCTGCAAAATCGCTCCTAAAGGCTTTGTCCGGTCCTACGCCGCATGATAGAAGTTCCCTATACACACTTTCCCCCGCCTTGTGTTGCCAGGCGGGGGAAAGGCGCTTTTTAATTTTAGCCTTTGACGGCGCCGCCTGTCAAGCCCTCAATAAAGTAGCGGCTCGCTACAATATACAAGCTTAGGATCGGCACAATCGCGATGGTAGCACCGGCGAACATGATGTTCCATGCCGCAGCGCCGTCGCCGGCATTCTTGAGCATATTGACGCCGACGGTCAGGGGGCGTTTTGCCTGGTTGGTCATGGTGAAGACCAACGGCAGAATGTACTCGTTCCAGCCGCCGCGGAAGGCGAGCAGCGCGACCGTGGCCAAGATGGGACGCAGAACCGGCAAAATGATTTTGTAGAATGTCTGGAAGAAGTTGCAGCCGTCGATGGTGGCTGCCTCGTCTAAGTCTTTGGGGATCGTGCGCAGATAGCCGGTGATCAGGAACAGGTAGGTGGCCTGTGCGCCGCCGGCCGAGATGATGGCCACACTCCACAGCGAGGTGTTCATATGCAGCTTGATGGCGAGCTCAAACAGCGGGCGCAGTGACACGGAACCGACATTGATGAACATGAAGGCCGTGAAAAGACCGTACAAAAGATTGAGCCCGCGGAAATGCTTGCGAGAGAACACATAACCGGCCATTGAAGTGCTGAACAGCGAGATGACCATGACCGTGAGCGCCAGAAAGACGCTGTTGATCGTGTAAACGCTGAAATCCGCCTGGTTCCAGGCCTCTACAAAATTGGCGATACTCCACACTTTGGGGAACAGATTCGCACCGCCCAGCAACAGCTCCTGATTTGTTTTAAAAGAGCCGAAGAAGACGTAAAGGACGGGATACAGCGTCACCAGCGCGATGAAGCACATGAACAAAAACAGGCACAGACGCGCAATTTTTGAACCGGTGGATTGAACGGCGCCGGAAGATGCCTTTGCTTCGGATGCCATGTTCGTTTCCTCCTTTCCGTCAGACCACGTCGTCCAGCTTGCGGGCCAGCAGCAGGTAGATGCCGGTCACGATGCCGACGATCGCGGATGCGATAATGCTGAGCATGCAGGCGTAGCCGATCTGCGGGTTTGTATTGGACGTGCCGAAGATCAGCTGGTAGATGTACAAGAACATCACCTGCGTGCGGTTGTTGGGGCCGCCCTGCGTCAAGACCATGATGGACTCATAGTCTTTAAAGGCACCGGTGATGGCCAGCATCAAGATGGTCTTGAGCATGGGGGAGAGCATCGGCAGCGTGATGTGGAAGAAGGTATGCAGACCCGTAGAGCCGTCAACGGCGGCGGACTCATACACATCGTTGGAGATGCTGGACAACCCCGACATGAAATAAATCATGTAGTTGCCGAAGGCGCCCCAGACGGCGACAATCAGCACGCTCCACATCGCCACACCGGGATCTCCCAGCCAGTTGATGTTGGTGTCGATAATGCCCAACAAACGCAAAAGGGCGTTGAGAACGCCGTTGTACGCCGCAAAAATAAAGCTGAACACCAGCGCCGAAACGGCGGTGGAAATGATGGTGGGCAAGAAGTAGATGACACGGAAAATACCGGACCCCCGGATTTTTTGCGCCATCAAAACGGCCAGAATCAAAGAGAGCGGAATGGTGAAAACAATCTTAAGGGCGGCGTACTCAAACGTGTGCAGTACACTCGTCCAGAAGATGGAATCGGTAAAGGCCCGCTTTAGGTTGTAAAGGCCGGTAAAATACTTGGTAAAGCCGTTATAGTCGTAGAAAATATAGCGGAACACCCACAGGAACGGGTAGATGGAAACCAGAACAAGCAAGATGATGGCCGGTGCCAGCATCGCTATGGCAATGATGTCGCCATTGGCAGCTGCCTGTTTGATTTTGGCGCCGAAGGAGAGCGCCTTTTTTTCCTTTTCCGCAGGCGCGGAACTACTCATCGGACTACCTCCTCATGTTCACAGATTATTCACTACTATTTTGTGAAAAAGCACTCCCACACAGCCGAAGCATAGTGTGGGAGTGCTTCAGTCTGCAAAAAATGTCAAAAGAAGCGTGTTATCGGGTGGTTATCGGATCACTCGGTAAGATATTCCGGCGTGCCGGCGGACGGATGCTGCGGATCGTAATCCTTGATGACAAGGCGCGTGCAGCTGCCGTTGGCAAGGCCGCGATCCAGCGCTTCGTTGTACCGCTTGGTCAAATCGTCGCAAGCTTCCTGCGCCGTGAGATGACCCTGCATAACCTTCATGGCGGTGGTGTAGAAGTCATCGCCCTCGATGGTAACGGCCGGGATGGTGGGGAAGACGTCCTCGTAGTCTTTCAGCGCGAAATCAGCCAGGCGGCCAGTCTTGGATGCGTCGATGACGCCGGTCATATAGTCACTCAAAGGCAGGGTAAAGCCGCCCTCGAGGTAGCCCTTCATGAAGTCTTCGCTGGAGAAGTACTTGATGACTTCCCAGGCGGCATCCTTATCTTCCGCACTGGTGACCATGGCAAAGCCGAAGTTGGGGGTGCAGGCGAGAGCGCCCTTGACCTCGCCGTCCAGTGTGGGCAGCTCGGCGACGCCCCATTCAAACCCTGTGGGTGGGAACTGATCCGTGAAGACGCCGGCCTCCTGGGAAGCGTTGCCCCAGATGGCGAAAGCGCCGTTTGCAAATTGCGCGCGGGAAGCGTCGACGCCCTGCTCAAAGGAACCGGGCAACACGGAACCGTCCGCGTTGAACTGGGCTGCCTTCTCAAGCAGCGGAACCCAGCTGGAGAAATCAAAGGTACCGTTTACATAATCATAACCGCTGTTTAAGCAGCCGCTCATGGTGCCGACGCCTTCCAGCCAGCGGCCGAAGGGGCCGGAGGAGGTAAAGCCGACGCCGTAGGTGGAGCCGCCGCCTTCTTCTGTGACCTTCTTGGCCAGCGCGATGACATCGTCCAGCTTGCTGGGAATGCCGTCGGGCACGAGGCTCATGTTATACTCAATGCGGGTGCCGGAGCGCACGCCGTTGGGTACCCAATAGATGTCGTCGCCGATAGCGTTGAGGCCCTCGTACATATGATCCTTGGCCTCGGTGACCTTCTGGAATTCCTCATCTGCGTCGATCCAGGGTGTCAGGCTTTCGAACATACCGCCGTCGACATAGTTCTGCAGCGTCATGCCGTCAGAGGCTGCGATGGTAATGATGTCGGGCGCCGTGTTCGCTTGGAAAGCCAGCTGGAAAGAGTTGGCCCAGTCGTCCGTCATGATGACATAATCAATCTGGATATCACTGTGGGAACTGTTGAACGCATCGATCATTTCGGTCATGTAGGTTTCGTCGTGGCGGTTGTTGGACCAAACTGTGATCGTGGTCGCGTCACCGCTGGCGCCGGAACTGCCCTGCTCTTCCGTGTCTCCTCCGGTTTCGCTCGTTCCACCGCCACCAGTCTCACCGTCGGATGAGGAATTGCCCCCCCCGCCGCACGCTGCCAACATGCTGACCGCCAGCGCACTGGCAGCCAGCAGTGCTGCAAGTTTGAGAGATTTTCTCATGTCTTTTGTTCTCCTTTCAGTTTTGTACACCGTTTACCTGAAACAAACGGACACTACTACCCATAATTTACCTTATTTTGCCGCTCTGGGATAGGGCCGATTCTACGGGAAATGTAACATTTTTCAGGTTCTTTTCTGTGCATAGAAAATGGATTGTACAACGAATCGTGCTCTAATTTGGTTAATATTCACAATTTCAGCGGCGGATCCCGCTTCTCTGCGCACGTTGCTCGCCTGCAGTGCCATACGGCGTACAGCTTAACTTCCTCTTTGACGACGCTAAAAGAACCAGTCCGATTCGCCCTTGACATCCCTGCAGGATGATGCTACAATACCCTTGCAATTGGCGTTGGTAGCTCAGCTGGATAGAGTACCTGACTACGAATCAGGGGGCCGGGGGTTCGAGTCCCTTCCAGCGCACATAAAAAAGCGCGATGTGACGATAAAAATGTTCGCACCGCGCTTTTTCTTTTTGCCAAAAATCCATTTTGACTACTTTTGTGGTACAGCTATGGCATAATTTTGCGGGTAAAATTTACGCTACAACGTCTTTTATATTGACGGCAACGCCGCAAAAATATGCCTACTTCGCGGGGCGCAAAACCGCTCTTGCCACCAACATGCTACAGAGTTTTGGTATCTTAGACGGCGGGAAGATCCGCCCGGAGGGGTCGAAGTACGCTTCCTACTTTATTGACTTGTTAAAGGCTCTGCCACCGCAGGGCGTGTTAAATTACAGCGACCTGTTCGCCGGAATATCCGGGACAGCATCCTGGACGGGACATCCGGCGAAGGAGCACCGCAGTCAGTGATCTCTTTGCTTGAAACCATCAGAGACAAATACGTTGACTTCTATTTTGAGGAGCATAAAAAGAAGAGACTGGATATCCACGGCGCGAAACGGCGCGGGAAATTGTTGGAAAGCCCGGTTCTTGCCAATTTGAGGAAACTGCGGTCTATTGAGATTCTATCCGGCGGCAAACTCACCGCGATTGAGCAGGAGCTGTCGGATTTGAAAGTCTGTTACGAGCTGACGGCAACGGAATTAAAAAACGACGCCGGTTTGCCCGCACTGGCATTATGCCCTTGGCGACAAGGCAAAGAATGTGGCGGGGAGATTGGATGATCTGGAGTCCCGGATGGAGGATCTGCTGGATGAGTGGACGAATACGTTGCTGAATACCATTTCCGATCCGATAGTTGCAAGCCAGATGGAATACTTAAACCCGTAGCAGAAAGCCGTGATAGACCGTTTTAAGGCTTCCAAAGCGCTGCCGGACAGAGAGTGGATGACCATTTTGTAAACAGCGTGAGATCGCTTTTGCAAGGGTTTGAGCCGGTGGTCATCGAACCGGAGGAACTGATCGCGAAGCTGGACGCCATGGGACCCAGTGACGTCAACACTTTTAAGAACAGGCTTTTATCGATTGTGGACGCCTATACTAGGGGCAAGGATGTAAGTAAGCTGCGGATCATTGTCAAAAAGCAGTAAATAAAAAGGATGGATTAGAAGTGAAAGAAATGATCAATGTCTCAAGGGTGAAATAGCGAAAGCTTGATCTCAGAGCAAATAATGGCCGTAATAAGTTGAAGTATCTACATTTTTATGTTATCCTATCGTCAGAATGACCATTTGAAAGGACGTGATAATGATAGACGATAAGATCCTCGTCAAGCGCAGCGCAAAGGACAGCGTTTTCACGCATCTGTTCCAGGAGCCCAAATATCTCCTGGAGCTCTTCTATGCGCTGCACCCGGAAGAGAAAGATGTCACGGAGGACATGATTGAGGTCGTCACCCTTGAGAATGTACTCGTCGATGAAATCTATAATGACTTGGGCTTCACCGTCGGCGACAGGCTCATCATCCTTGCTGAGGCGCAGTCCACATGGTCGATCAATATTGTGATTCGGCTTTTAATGTACCTTGCGCAGACGCTCCATGCATATTTCAGCCAGAAGGTGTATAACCTCTATAGCAGTCGGAAAGTATCTGTCCCAAAGCCGGAACTCTATGTGATCTACACAGGCGATAAGAAAATCGAGAAGGATGTCCTCTCTTTCTCCGAGGAGTTCTTCGGTGGAGAGGCAATAGACGTGGAGGTGAAAGTCCATGTCCTGACGGGCGGCAAAGAGGGCGACATTATCTACCAATATGTGACATTCACGAAAGTATTGGATGAACAGGTCAAGGTCTATGGCAAGACGAGGGAGGCCATCGAGCGGACGATCCGGATCTGCAAGGACAGGGACATCCTGAAGGCATATCTATCCGCACATGAATGGGAGGTACGGGATATCATGGTTTCACTCTTTACCAACGATGAGATTTTGAAGGGCTTTGAAAAGGATCTGTTAGATCAGGGCAGAGAAGAAGGCAGGGCAGTGGGTCTGGCGGAAGGCCTGGCGGAAGGCGAAGCGAGAGGCGAGGCAAAAGGCCGGGCAGTGGGCCTGGCGGAAGGCGAAGCGAGAGGCGAGGCAAAAGGGAAAAGAGAAAACGCGATCGAGACGGCGAGAAGGATGCTATTAAGAGGGATGCAGACAGACCTCGTCGCTGAAATCAGCGGGCTGTCATTCTCTGAGATCGACGCGCTGCTGGGGCAGGGCGCTTAACCTGCCCATACTGAATTCTCACATGATTATTTTCAATTGTTTTCACAATAGGATGATGTCCCCTGGAATATCGCCAGGGGACATAGTAGTCTATACGAAGACACTATACAGATATGTGGATTACGGCCTACTTGAGAGCGTTATGAAGGCCATGGAAGACATCCGTGTAGAGTATAGCGAACATTGATGTAAACGCCTGTTGCGATCCATATGGCAATCGAGCTCGGAATATGCTATAATACAAAAAAAGCGCGTAAAGGAGATTCCTCTTTTTGTCTGAATGGAACAAACGTTTTGACATTCCCGGTAGCACCGATGCGTACAAGTGCAATGTGCAAGCCGAGAGATTGCGCAGAAGTTTTCAGCAATACGGGTACCGCGAAACGTTCAAAATTTATCAGCATGATTGCGATTATCGCGAATACCTGAAACCTGCATCGCTGCTGCGTTACGCGCAGCAGGTTGCGATGCAAAGTGCGCGCAACGCGGGCATGACTGACGCCTTCTACGAGCAAACCCACACGGCCTATCTACTTGCCAAGCTGGCGCTGCGGTTTGATCGGGTACCGCGCGTAGACGAGAAGCTGAGTTTATGCACCTTGCCGCAAAAAGCATACCACGCCGTCAACAAACGAATTACCTGGGTTTTAGACGAGGCCGGTGCGCAGGTGGCGCTCATCGATAGCCGCTGGGTGGTCATTGACACACAAAAACGTACCATTCTGCGCACACATCCCCCCACGATGGAAGCGGCCTGGGCAGACAGTATAGACGTGGAATTGCCCATGAAAATGTTCAAGCCGCCCCTGGATCAATGTGAGTGCCTCGGCACAGGAACGGCAAACTACTCTTTCTGTGATCGCAACGGTCATATCAATAACGCGAGCTATGTCGATATCTTATCCGATGCGCTACCCTGGCAGGAGCATGATACCTGCCTGCCAGAAGATCTTTTGGTCTTTTACCACAAAGAGATCCCGCGCGGCGAGCGCTTTTCTTTGTACCGCCATAAGACAGCGCCGCACCAGTGGTACTTTAACGGACAGTCAAAAGGACAATGTTGCCTGGAAGCGCGTTTAACGATGGTTCCGGAAAAGGACAAATAAGGGTCGTTTCGGATTGAGGCAAATAAAACAAGGAGTCTTTCATGCCCGGAGATCTGCACACCCACACAACGTTTTCTGACGGATCTACCCCTGCGCAACGTCTTCCGTTCTTGGCACATTGCGCAGGTCTTACCGCTTTGGCCATATCCGACCATGACAGTATCCGCAGTGTTCGTTTTGCCAAGGAGAATCCATACTGCGAAGGAGTCGCGCTTCTACCCGCTGTGGAGCTCTCTGCCTGGGATGACAAGTACGGGCACCGTGTCCATCTGCTGTGTTACTGCCCCGATGACGGGGAAGCCTTGCAAAGCTTTACATCGCTCATGGCACAGCGGCGGCTGAATGCCGCGCTGGAAAGCTGCAAACAGTTAGAGCAACTCTATCCGCAGTTCACGACACAAGAGGCTTTGGAACTTGCAAAGCCGAGCGGAACCATGTTCAAATCCCATATGATGCGTGTGCTGTGGCAGTACGGTTTGGCGGATGGGCTTTACGGCGATGTTTACCATCGGTTATTTGCAAAAGGCCCACAGAACGGTGGCGTTTTACGTCTGACACGCTACGAGTCTGTTAAAACGGTTCTCAACGTGATTCATGAGAGCCGCGGCGTAGCGGTCCTGGCACACCCCAGCGTCTACCAGAGTATGCCGCTGGCGCGCGAGCTCATCGAGGCCGGGTTATTAGATGGCGTTGAGATCGATCATCCCCGAAACACGCCGGAAGATCGAGATGCGTTGTGCATGCTGGCCGAAAAATATCACCTGATCGCAACCGGCGGCAGCGACTACCACGGCATGAATACAAAAATTCCCCGACCTGTCGGCGCAGGTGTTACCGATGATGCATCGATCGATCGGATCCTCACGTTGGCGCGGGCGAGAAAAGCAAAATCCATATCGCTCTATGCACCTGGCCACAAGGATGCTTCCGCAGCGCCTCAGGGCGAAGAAAGGCAACCGAGTCTTTAAATTGCAATACAAAATTAAAAAAGGAGCTTGACTTATGACCTACGAATATGACAACAAAGGAACCTGCTCTGTACACACAACCGTGGAATTGGACGCGGATCACACCATCCGTTCCGTCAACGTATTAGGTGGCTGCAATGGTAACCTAAAGGGCATTATGTCCCTGCTGCCCGGTATGAAGGCGGAAGATGCCATAGCGCATTTTGACGGTATTCGCTGCGGCATGCGGGACACATCCTGTCCGGATCAAATTGCGCAGGCACTAAAAGGCGCACTGGCACAGATGCCGTAACGAAAAGGCAGTTCTAATACGCGGCCTCAAAAACCGCACGAGGCCCTACCCCACGCAACGGCTTTAACCAATGTGTTTCAGGGCTCTAGATAAAAATCATTTTTTTTCTCACTCTGTACAAGCCAGCAAGATGCGCCATACAGCATGGATGCGGGAACTCTCCAGGGTCTGCCAGTAAAAAAGTTGTCGGCGAGTAGGCAGCTGCCGTCCTCTGTGTAAATCTGCGCCACATCGTAATCGCCTGGGATCTCTACAAAGCCCTGCGCGCTTGTCGTATCCAATCGGTACCAGCGGCGTGCGCGCGGACCGTTGTAAGTAAGCTCTTCAGGGTAGCGCGGCACGAACGGCTCGGCTGTTGGCGTCATGGTGAGTTTTGCAGGTTGGAAAGGACGCTTTTCTTTATGATAAAGAAAGGCGCCGTTTTTAAAAATTCGAAACGAAAAGTCTCCGTCCGCGACGGCATGGATCTCACCGTCCAGCGCATAGAGATCACAACCTTCGCCCCAATATAACACTCCGTCCAGCCGCCGGAGCGTCATTGCCTGCGCAAGCGTCAGGGTAATAAACTGCCGATTTCCCACCGCAAATCCGGAGTCAAGTCCCGGCTCTACGGAATAAATCCTTTCTGGGTCTTCGCCAGTGGAAAGGCAGAATTGCGGTGTAATGCCGGGGATTGCCGCAAAGAAGATTGCGCCGTCTTGTTGGCAAATGGGCTGTGCCGTAGCCCACATTACGTGGATATCGCCAAGACGCAGGTTGTACGGGAAGAAAAAGCACACGTCTCCCTTTACATCAAAGGCCGGTAAAGAAACACCCGGTATTTGCAAGTGCACATCGCACAGATCCTGTAGCGGTCTATGCCGCTGGTGGTGGTTTATAAAAACAAAACCACTTTTTCCATCTGTGCGCAGGGCGCAGCGCAGGTGCTGCGTATCCGTACAGGGCACGAAGGATTCTGTGGGGACCGACTCCATAGGCGCCAAATCTTTCCCAAAATCCTGCGCGAACAGATGCAGCAGATTGAGCAAGCGGTATTGTTCGCGCACTTCACCGTATTGACCGATACAGGTTCCGAAGTCATAATTGAGGATGGGCAGATCAGTTTCGCTTCCTCCCGCCTTCGACTCCTGGAAGGTGGAGAGTTTGCCGATGGGATTGGTTCCGCCGTGATACATGTAGTAGCCGATGAGATTGTTGCCGCACCCCAGCTTCACCATTGACATGGCGTAGGCATCCATCGGGCTGATAACGGGGCGCCGCTTGTGCGTAGGCTGTAGGCCGGGTCCCATTTCGCAGATAGCGAACGGATACCGCTCATAGGGCAGGCGCCAGCCGTCTTTGTCATACAGTCGGTCGTGGCCGTAGGCAGCGGCGCTGTCATTGCGGAAAGGCACAAAGGAATACAGATAAGAGAGTGGCAGCTCGTCTGTTGTATCATCCCAGGGATGGTCCGCGTAGGCGGAGAACACCGGCAAAAACTCATCTGTTGGGATCCTCGCTCCGTAGGGGCTGTTCCATCCTGTGGCTGTGTAGATCGGCACATCAAATCCCACGCCTTTGGCCATGTATTTTAATGCCAGCAAATGGTCGGCGTTGACAGTCAACTCGTTTTCGATCTGCACCCCGATGACGGGCCCGCCGTCTCGATACAAAAGGCCCCTAACCTGATCAAAAATGTGTGCATACCACGTTCTTACCAAGGACATATAGGCGGGATCGTTGGTTCTGAGGGGAAGGCCGCTGTTTTGTACCCAGTCCGGGAAGCCGCCGTTGCGGCATTCGCTGTGGACCCACGGGCCTATGCGCAGCACTACATCCAGTCCCCGCTCTTTGCATAGGAGCAAAAAAGCGCGCAGATCCAGGTTGCCGGTAAAATCTACTTTTCCTTTTTCTTCCTCGTGGAACAGCCAAAAGACATAGGTAGCGACAACGGTAACGCCGCCCGCTTTGATTTTGGCGAGCTCTGTGCGCCAGTTGTCTTTTTGGTCGCGGCTAAAGTGATATTCTCCCATGACGGGAAGGATCGGTGCTCCTCCCCTTGTGATATAGCGACTATTGAGTTCTATGCACTCTCCCTCCGGGTTCGCGCCTCCCAGGCGCAGATGGCCGCGCAGAATTTCTGTTGGGGTAAAAGGGGCAAAGCGGATTTCCATAAACCTGTCTCCTTACAGATCGGGTACGACCTTAACAGCGCCATAGTTGCGCACGTTGAGTACATGGCAACTTCCCTCGCCAAACACGTTGTCGATGCTGCTGCGGTATTCTTCTAAGAGATCGAGCGGTACAAATGCCTGGATCGTTCCGGCAAACCCTCCGCCCTGTAAGCGCCAGGCGCCCCGCCCTTCTAATACGTGTTGACTGATGGCCAATGCGAGCGGTATGCCCTGCACTCTGGGATCTTGAGGGCTATAGGCGTTTTGGTTGTACTCAAAGCTGGAGTGACCACCCTCGATGATCAGCTGCAGAAAACGATCAAACTCATTTTTATCAATGGCGGTACATAGATCCTGTGCTCTGCGGCATTCGGCATAAAAGTGCATGGCACGCAACACCGCCCGATCGCCGACTCGGTTTCGAAGTGTGGGGATCGCCGCAAAGAACTTCTCTTCCGGTACTTCGCGCAGATGCTGTTTTCCCATCGCCTGCGCCACGCTCTCCATCTCAAGGCGGATCGCGGCATACGCATCCGTCAAATCGGCATGGCTGCCCTTGGTGTCGCTGATGCAAAGGACAAAGCCGTGCGCGGTCAGATCAAATGGAGATTTTTTTACAACCGGTGTGGACGGATCCAAAAAATCAATCGAGATGGCGCCGCCCACAGCACACGCCATTTGATCCAAAAGGCCGCATGGCTTTTCAAAATAGACATTTTCAGCATACTGCCCAATTTTTGCGAGCGTTACCTGGCTAAGAGCTTCGCAGTCGTTATCGTTATATTCGCCGCGGAAGATCGCACCCATGCAGACTTCGAAGGCCGCCGAACTGGAAAGTCCGGAGCCCCGCAGAACATCGCTGGTCGTGTAGGCGTCGAACCCTCCCACTTTGCCGCCCAGGTTTTGAATGCCTGCCGCTACGCCGCGCACAAGCGATGCGCTTCTACCGCTCTCCGCCGCAACGGGCGCGAGCTCCTTCGTGTTGATGACGTCAATTTTGTCATATCCCTTGGACTTTACGCGTACCATACCATTGTTTGTGCGCGCTACCACCGCAAGAATGTCCAAATCAACAGATGCCGCCATCACCACGCCATTGTTGTGGTCTGTATGGTTGCCGCCGATCTCTGTGCGCCCGGGAGCGGAGTACAGGGCGATACTGCGGTTCGGTCCAAAGAGGGCTTCAAACCCATCTACCGCGCCGATGTAGCGCGCCCGCTGTTTTGCAAGCGCGCTCTCGCCGTAAAGTTTTTGCAAAGCTGCGTCATATACACCGTCCGCCAACTGTTTTTTTACTTCCACCGTTGTTGCCATTTGTATACCAAGCACCTTTCCTGTCTGTTTGCGTGACTGCCTTACAGTATAGCAAATCTGCTGCGTATGTAAATATCTTTTTATCTATAGGCGCGTATCCGCTTTGCGTAGAGAAAAGTTTTACATATGAGAGGTCGGTCTTATGGCCTTTTGTTGCGCGGGCAGTGTAGGCGATGTGGCGGTAATTAAAAGGATTGTCAGCTATGTGCTGCGGTTCCATAGCACGTTCATTAGAGGATAAAAAACAAAAATGGACGAAATTCCGATAAAAAAGAACCAGATTCTGCCACTGACCATCCGCAGGCTGTCCGGTGATGGATGCGGTATTGGTTATACCGATCAAGGCTTTGTCGTTTTTGTTCCGGATGCGGCGCCAGATGAAACCGTAGAGGTGCGTATCGTCAAGGTGTTAAAATCCTACGGATACGGAAAAATCGAGCGCATCGTAAAACCCGGCCCGGATCGTATCGTTCCCAATTGTGCGTGCGCAGGGCAATGTGGGGGCTGTTCGTTTCGCCATCTGACCTACAGAGCGGAGTGCGAGGTAAAGACTGGCATTGTGTGCGACGCGTTCGCCCGCCTGGGTGCCCTTGACGTGCCGATCCAACCCATACTGCCTTCGCCTTCCATTGAGCAATATCGCAACAAGGTGGAACTGCCCGTGGTGGCAAGTTCTGACGGGAACCTTCTAAGTGGCTTTTATGCAAAGCGCAGTCATCGCGTCGTACCCTGTGGGGACTGTAAGTTACAGCCGGGGTGGATGAACCGTTTGGCCCAGCGCGCCTGCCAGCTGTTGATAGAAGCCGGTGCTACCGCCTATGAGGAGTGTACGCACACAGGTCTTGTCCGCCACCTGTATCTGCGCCAGGGCTGGCAAAGCGGGCAGCGATTGTTGTGTTTTGTGATTAACGGGAAAACCTTGCCGCATGAGAGTGAGATTTGCCGCACGCTTGCGAGGGAATTCTCCCTTACGACCGTCCTGATCCAGACAAATGACCGCCGCACCAATGTAATATTGGGAAGGGAAACGCCAAGGACAGTTTTGGGATCCGGATATATTGAAGATTCTCTTGCCGGTGTACCGCTGCGCATGAGCGTACAGGAATTCTACCAGGTCAACTCAGATTCTGCCGAGACGGTATATGCCCAAGTTCGAAAAATGGCGGCTTTGCGCCCCTCTGATTTTTTGTTGGATTTGTACTGCGGTATGGGTAGCATCGGCCTTTCCATGGCAAAAGACTGCGGCCGTCTTGTAGGTGTAGAAGTGTCACCGCAGGCGGTGGAGAGCGCGAATACTGCGGCAAAGCGCATGGGGTTCACCCAACAACAGGCTTCGTTTTTGTGTATGGATGCAAAGCAGGCTGCGGCGCAGCTGGCAAAGCGGAATCAACACCCCGATGTGATTGTACTGGATCCTCCCCGGAAGGGCTGTGAGGATCAGACGCTACGTTCCGTTGCCCAAATGGCACCCCGCGCGATCGTAATGATCAGCTGCAATCCCGCCACAGCTGCGCGGGACACAAGCCGCTTGAGCGCCTTAGGCTATCAGGTGGCGTGCGTGCAACCCATTGACATGTTCCCCAGAACGAGGCATGTGGAGACGGTTATTTTGATGTCAAGGGTCAGGGATTAAAAGTTGTCAAGCAATTTTTCAAAATTCGCAGGCGTAGACGCAGACGAAAGATATCGTCAGCGATGTAGGTCTAAAGCAGAGTTAAGTAACATGAAAATGGTAAATGCAAAAGAGTTCGCCAAACTCAAAAGCGTGAGCAGTCGTACAGTTACAAGGTGGTATGAAAAGGGATATCTGCCACACGCAACGCAGGATGAAAACACAAAGATCTACAGCATTCCCGATGATACGCCCAGACCATACAAAGGGAACGCGCAAGTCAAAAGGATCACTGAGTTGATGCCAATGCTGTTAGATGCCGCGGATCTGCAGCAATCTGTTTTTCCGCAGATGTTTCCCAGACTGGAATATGCTACATTTATTCAAAATGCCCGTACTCAGGTTGCACACATCAAGCACATCCTTGCTGATTTCTTTTGTCACGCCGATATGGAATTCATCCCGCAACGCGCCTAATTTCTTCTCATAGCCCAGCTCCGTGGAGAACAGCCTGCTCAAAAGCCGGATGGCATCGACCCCGCTGTTTTCCCCTTTTCGGCCGAGCCGCAGCACCGCGACCGACATTAGGTCGTAATTCTGTTTTTCTCAGCGGTATTCGCCTCTCAGGCACTCCTCCGTTAACGCGTACCGGTTGATCGTGTCCGAACGGGAATCTGCCGCGTCTTCACAGATCCAGGTAGTCATTACTTTTCCACAGAGAAAAAGCAAGAACCGAACAGCCGACACGGGAGTTACACACTTCCCATCAAGCGGAATTCCGGTTCTTTTTTCTCACTTGCCAAGCATAACTTTGCACGTCTTTTTGTAGCAGCCGACACCGTATTTTTTGATTTTCCTGACCCTCGTGTATTGGAAAGCATCTGTATACCGCCGCTCGTCGATCTGCCCGATGGCATCCCGGCACGCCGCGTCCAGGTCCCCATCGCCCGCATATTTCATCTCGATGACGATGCCCGTCTGCCCGTCTTCCGCTTTTGCCAAGATGTCCGCGTATCCCTCACCCGCCTCGCGGTTGGAGACGACGCTCATGCGGCTGTTCGCCATCAGGACGCCCAGCATGACGCCGTGGTAAAAACTCTCCTTCCTCTCGTTTGGCACGGCACTGTCGCGGATGCTGATGGATCTCTCCAGATACTGCGCAAAGAGCCGTTCTACCGTATCCGCGTCCCCTCCATTCAGTGCTAAGCAGAAGGTATCCAGCGTACCCTTGTCCTCCTTGACGCTCTCTTTGAAGTACTCCCTGATCTGCTTCACGAACACGTCCCGGACTTCCAGGTTGGGGATTCTAAGCTTCAATGCTCCCCGATCTGTCCTGCCATCCTGCGTCAAGTAGCCGGTCGTATAGAGCAGACTCCACAGGTTGTCGATGGTATCGTAGATCTCGGAGTAGGTGAGATCTTCGCGGATGTCTTTCTCAATTGTGCCGCCCGCGACCAGCGTTTCGATTTCCTCTCTTGTCTTGTCGTCCGCCATGGCGACGAAACGCTTGATTACATCGTTGCCGCTTGTGTTGATCCAATAGTTCTGCGGCGGTGTTGTCGGATTCTTTCTGAGACGGACGCAGTGGTTTAATACGTCCCAGGGGCAGAACACTTCTTTGCTGCCGAACCGGTAGCCGTCATACCACCGCTTGATCTCTTCGTAACAGTCTGTCAGCCCGTAATAAGAGAGAAGCTCCTGCACCTCACGATCCGTAAAGCCAAAAAATTCATCAAACCATTCGTCCGTGATGGAATACACGGACAGGTTGTTCATTCCTGTGAAAATGCTCTCTTTGGAGATGCGCAGGCACCCGGTCAGCACGGCGAATTCGAGGCTTGCATTGGTCTTGAGCGCGGCGCCCAGCATGCTGCGCATCAGCGAGACCATCTTGTCGTAATACCCATTCGCATGGGCTCTCGCAAGTGGCACATCATACTCGTCGATGAGCAATACGACCTTTTTGCCAAAGTGCTTTTCCAGCAATTTTGAGAGTACCTTTAAGCTGTCACCAAGCACATCCTCTGGCATATTTAGGTCTAAAAGCGCCCGGTAATCGATTCGATCTTCCTCGTTCAGTTTGTCACTGTTTCTCAGATAATCTGCTTTTTGGGCAGTCTCACGTAGAAGACGAACCATTCTACGATAGGCCATTTCGTAGTCAGAGGCATCAATGTCCTTCAATGTGAGAAAAATCACGGGGTATTTGCCCATGTATCTCTCGCAGAGTTCTTTTTCTTTGGAGATCGCGAGTCCGTCAAAAATCGATTTGTCGCCGTCCGGCGAGAAGAAGTGGGAGAGCATGCTCATGTTCAGCGTTTTGCCAAAGCGCCGCGGGCGGGTGAACAGCGTGACATCTGACCAGTTATTCAGCAGATCCCGGATCAGCCTGGTCTTATCGACATAGTAACAATTCTTCACCCGAAGTTTTTCAAAATCTTCAATCCCAATCGGGAGCATCTTTTTCTCTTCCATACCGCCGCCCCCTTCCTACTACAATATATTTATGGTTGATATTCCTAACAGCCAGTTAGGATATTATCCATCTTGTTGCTTAAGCTGTATAATGATGGAGCAATCGGTATAGCGGCCTCCTTCCTTGGGCTTAGCGCCCGTAACTAAGTCTGCTAACCAGCTCCTCATTTGCAGCGTTCGTTTTATGCAGGTTGAGCCGTCCTCCGGGACGCGTTCGCGTCACACCACAGTAGATAGAATGGGCAATGAGTAAATCTACTACAATATATTTATGGTTGATATTCCTAACAGCCAGTTAGGATATTATCCATCTTGTTGCTTGGTTATGATAGGAATCGTGTTTCGCATAAATTACTGTCAACATTATACCCCATAACGGGCCGCCGTATCAAGCGATTTTCCAAAATTCCCGCGAAATACCATCTGTTTTATGCTGTACCCGGAGTTACGCGACTTGGGGGCGTTGTCCCAGTTTTTTGCCTTGGCGGCGCACAATCTATGCCTGTGCGCATTCCTGCCCCAGGGGAGAAGGCATGACATGCAGCTACGGAGATCCAGTAAATAATTGCTGGTGAATCCGCTACGGCGGCGTACTAGACAATAGCTTTCGGGGAATCATTCGCTGGCATAACAGCGGCGTCAAATTCTGTACTGGAAGACTACCGAGATTGATGAGAACGGGAAAACGTCTACGCGGGAAGGAACACCTCTTCTGGCAGCGGCTCTAAGCCCTACACGGTGCAGGTGGCAATCAACGACCTCAACATCCGAAAAGGCCCCGGAACGAACTACGCCAGAACGGGGAAGTACACGGGCAAAGGCGTTTTCACCATCGTGATGGAGTCCGGCGGCAAAGGCAGCACGAAAGGCTGGGGAAAGCTGAAATCCGGCGCGGGGTGGATTTCCCTCGACTATTGCAAGCGGCTATCATTTCATACCGTCTCCACTTTGCCTGCGGGTGTTCTCCGGAATGACCGCAGGCTTTTTTATTTTCTCCTTTGTTTGATACTACATTCTGCAAGAAAGGTGGCCATAATAGATGACATAAAACTCAGAATTTCCTCTGCCAGCTGAACTTGAGATACGACTTTTTCGGTCAGACAGTTTTTAACCACGATATTTTCGGCTGAACTGATGACATTCATAGTGGTGTCTCAAGGCATGTCGAGACGGTCGTTTTGATGTCAAGGGTCAGGGAGTAAAAGTGCATAAAATGCCCGGAAATCGAGGGCACTGAAAAAGTCTGATTCTTTGTTAAAAGAATTGGGCTTTTTCTATG
>CAZLMA010000014.1:0-40880 GCA_964560675.1 uncultured Subdoligranulum sp.
TGGATAATATCCTAACTGGCTGTTAGGAATATCAACCATAAATATATTGTAGTAGACCTTGCGGCCAAAGAATAATGCCGTGCGCCTGGGATGCTCGCACGGGGTCGCTGATAGATGCGCAGGCGACGAACCACATCGGATAGAGGCAGAGCAGCATCAGGACAGTTATGATAAAATAAGAAACGATGTTGAAAATAACATCTTCACGGCTCAAACGAATACGCCTTTTCGGGGATTTCTTTGCAGCGGCAGACATGACCTACCCTCCCTCTACCACAAGCTGGTTTCAGTCAATTTGCGGCTGACCATGTTCATCATGACGACAAGGATCAGGTTGATGACGCAGTTGAACAGCCCAATGGCGGCAGCCGAACTGTAATTTGCTCCCAGAATACCTTCCCGATAGACGAAGGTGGAAATGATGTCAGCTGTTTCATAGGTGGCAGGGTTGTAGAGGTTGAACACCTTTTCAAAGCCAACGCTCATCACGCTGCCAAGGCGCATTAACAGCATAGTAACGATCGTCGGCAGAATACTGGGCAGAGAAATGTGAATAATCTGCTGCAGCCTTGATGCCCCGTCCAAACGTGCCGCTTCAAACTGCTGCACATCGATTCCTGTCAGCGCCGCCAAAAACACTACGCTGTTCCAGCCAAACGTCTGCCAGATTTCCGAAATGACGTAGACCGGCCGAAACCATTCCTTGCGGGACATAAAGGGAATCGGTTCTCCGCCGAAAGCCCGGATGATCGTGTTGATTAGCCCATCCGTTGACGTAAAGTTCAGAATCATGCCGCAGATTACGATGATACTGATAAAATGCGGCAGGTACGTCAGCGTCTGCGCAATGCGCTTGAAACTTTTGCTCCGGATTTCGTTAAGAACAAGGGCGAAGATAACGGGGACGGGAAAACCAAATATGAGCGTTTCCAGACTGAGCATCAGCGTATTGCGCAACAAGCGCTTGAAGTAATACCCTTGGAAAAACTCTCTGAACCACTTGAGCCCGACGAATTCACCCGAAAACAGTCCCCCCGTGATACGGTAATCCGAGAAGGCGATGTAAAGACCCCCCATTGGCATATAGCAGTATACGAAGAAATAGATCAGGGCCGGCAAAGCCATAAGATATAATATCCAGTTTTTTCTGAAATCCTTTTTCAGCCTTTTGGAGAACGGCAGCTTTTCCTGTACAATCCTATCAGTAGGCAGCGATTTCTGCCCGATTTTTTTTGACATGGATCATCCTCCTTGTCATCCTGTTGCGCCCTTTCTGTCCTTCTATTACAACCATCCAGACTAAAAGTATAACAAAGGAGATTTACTTTGTCTTGCTTCAAATTTTTGGATGGCAACGCAATCCTTGTGAAAATCAATGCCGTACCCAGCGTTCAGAAAATTCGCTTGGCTTTCCATCCGTCTTGGAGCCTTAGCTGTATCATGACTCGCTTATCTTACAATTGACCTCAGAAAAAATCATGTTTTTTAATGGCACAATGCAGTTTTTGCACCGTGCTTTTTATGATACCTTAAAACGATTAGGCACGGATCATGAAAGAGGCGCCGGCAAATGCCGGCGCCATTGAGTGGAGAGTTTTAAGGTTATCCAGCCTGATATAAATCAGTGAGTGCGTCGGTGAGAACCTGTGAAAAATTTACGCCTCGTTTCTCGGCGAAGGTATTTAACCATGCCGGGATGGTGAGGTTTTTGCGAACCGCTTTCTTCCCGTATTTCCCCGCATATGCGTCCATGTCCAGGACGAGTAGACTGGCAAAACCATCCGGAGCATCCGGGTGCACGTCTTGCAGAGAACTCCCTTTCGGGACAGGCTTTCCATCTTCTAATTTGTCCAGCACCCAGCCTGACGCGACATCTTCCGCCATGCGGATAGCATCCGCCAGCGTCGCGCCCTCGGTAATGCAGCCTGGCAGGTCAGGCACCTCAACTGTAAAGCCGGGATTATTTTCACAGGGATAAAAGCAAGCGGGATAGACAAGTTTCATAGCGGTACCTCCTTGCGGAGCTTATTCAGCCCCGCTTGTTTCAAAATCAAATATACTGTTTTTTTGTCAAGGTCTTTCCTTTGCTGTGGAGTTGTAACCTTTTCCGGCTTCGTCGGATGGAAGAATCACCTGAAACTGGGCGTAACGAACGTCAACGCCGAAATACATGCATGTCCCAGGAAGGGATACTGGCGGATAGCGGCAAGCCCGATTATGAACACAGCCCTCACAAACCAAAGGCTTGAAAGGGCAAAATTCCAGTTTTTCTATTCTTACTACAGCAAGTCTGTCACGGCATAAACAGGGGAGGAGCCGTGTACGAGACCGTGCGCACGGTTCTGTGGGAGGCCGGATGGCCAACGAACGGTCAGCCTCCTACCCGATTCTCATCCGCAGGTCATCACCCGGCAGCTTTTTTTGTAACACCCAACCCCATATTTCAATATCTTCTTGACCCTCGTGTATCGGAAGGCATCCGTATACCGCCGCTCGTCGATCTGCCCGATGGCATCCTGGCACGCCGCGTCCAAGTCCCCATCGCCCGCGTATTTCATCTCGATGACGATGCCCGTCTGCCCGTCTTCCGATTTTGCCAAAATGTCCGCGTATCCATTACCCGCCTCGCGGTTGGAGACAACGCTCATGCGGCTGTTCGCCATCAGGACGCCCAGCATGACACCGTGGTAAAAACTCTCCTTCCTCTCGTTTGGCACGGCACTGTCGCGGATGCTGATGGATCTCTCCAGATACTGCGCAAAGAGCCCTTCCACCGTGTCCGCGTCCCCGCTTTGCAAGGCAGAGCAGAAGGCCTCCAGCGTGCCCGTGTCTTTTTTGACGCTCTCTTTAAAATATTCCCGGATCTGCTTGACATACACATCCCGGACTTCCAAGTTGGGGATCCGCAGTCGCAATAGCCCCTCGTCCGTCCTGCCCTGCAAAGTCAGGTAGCCGGTCGTATAGAGCAGGCTCCACAGGTTGTCGATGGTATCATAAATCTCGGAGTAGGTGAGATCCTCGCGGATGTCTTTCTCGATGGTGCCGCCCGCGACCAGCGTTTCGATTTCCTCTCTTGTTCTGTCGTCCGCCATGGCGACAAAACGCTTGATCACGTCGTTGCCGCTTGAGTTGATCCAGTAGTTTTCCGGCTTTCTCTCTGGATTGGCGCGGAGCAGGTCGCAGTAGTTTAACACATCCCAGGGGCAGTACACCTCTGTGCTGCCGAACCGGTAGCCGTCATACCACTGCTTGATTTCGCCATAATGCTCCGACAAACCAAAATACGCGAGTAGATCTTTCACCTCACCGTCTGAAAAACCGAAATATCCATCGCAGCGGTCATCCGTGATCGACAGTACCCTTAAGTTGTTCATCCCTGTGAAAATGCTCTCTTTGGAGATGCGCAGGCACCCGGTCAGCACGGCGAACTCTAAACTGGTATTGGTTTTGAGCGCGGCGCCCAGCATGCTGCGCATCAGCGAGACCATCTTGTCGTAATACCCATTCGCGTGGGCCCGCGCAAGAGGCACGTCATACTCGTCAATGAGCAGGACGACTTTTTTGCCGTAATGCTTTTCCAGCATCTCAGAAAGAATACTCAGGCTGTCACGGAATACGTGTTCCGGCATATTTGGAGACAGAAGAGCTCGATATGCGGTTTTATCCTCGTCATGGAGTTTCTCACTGTCCAAAAGAAACAAGTATTTTCTGGCGATTTTCCTTATGAGTTGAACACCGGCTAGATACGCCTGTTCATAATCCAAAGCATCAATGTTCTTTAAAGAGAGAAAAATCACCGGGTACTTGCCCATGTACCTCTCGCAGAGCTCTTTTTCTTTTGAAATCGCAAGCCCATCAAAAATCGACTTATCCCCATCTATCGAGAAGAAATGGGAGAGCATACTCATATTCAGCGTCTTGCCGAAACGCCGCGGACGGGTGAACAGCGTGACATCTGACCAGTTATTCAAGAGATCGCGAATCAGCCCGGTCTTATCGACATAGTAACAGTTCTTTACCCGGAGTTTTTCAAAATCTTCCATCCCGATCGGGAGCATCTTTTTCGCTTCCATGTTGGCGCACTCCTCTCATTAAGTTATGATGACAGGAATCGTGTTCCGCATAAATCACCATCGTCATTATACCCCATAATGGGCGGCTGTATCAAGCGACTTTTAAAATTCCCGCGAAATACCATCTGTTTTTATATGGAACCCGGAGCTATGCCACCTGGCGCGGCCACGGGTTTTTTGTGCGCCCGGGAGCGCTGTGTTTTTAGCGGGTAAAAGCCCCGAATCCGCGCGGTAGCGGGAAGGATATAGACGAAGGCAAGGGCTGTCTGCGGGGGGGGGTAGTGCGGAACTCGAAGAGGAAGCAAAAGCGCTTATCGATGGACGGATACCTGAAACCAAAACTGCCAAAGCCGAGAGACACAGCAAATCTGTCATACCATAAACAGTGAAAGAGCCGTGTACCAGACTACTGGCACGCACGGCCCTGTGGGAGGTCGGCTGGCCGACGAACGGCCAGTCTCCTACCCGATTTTCCATTTTATCAAAACGTACAACAAGAATCTCGCCTAGGCACAGCATTTGGCACAAGTTGCAGGTCACCGGGTATCGCCGGTCAAGCGAGGAACATTTCATCTGCAGTCATGCCCATGGGAATGACTGCGGGAAAAACGACACGCGCTTACAGGTACCATTCCGGTCCCAAACCGGTCATGCGTAGCGCGCATACCACATACAACAACGCGCAGGTGATGTACGCGAACGGAATAGACATCTTGAGGAAGTCTTTGGAGTCCGTTTTGGTGTACGCAAGGCCCCAAGCAATCCAACTTTGCGTGATGCAGGAGCCAACATTGACCGTTGTTGAGGGAATGGTAAACAGTGTAAACAGGAACGGGACCGAGAAGTCACCGACGCCGCGCAAAACGCCCAGCGTAGCGGCGCCGCAGCCGTACAGCGTAAGAGGTCCGCGGAAAAAGCCGGCAATGGTCAACACCGCGAAGATGACGCAGAGCAGGATCTCGCTGGTGGGCAGGATACCGCCCAGGACAACTTGGAAGTATGGCGCCGCATAGGCCGCAACCGTGTTGAACATGGGCAGCGTGAGCAGAAAACCGATCAGCGGAGCCGTATCCACAACACCGTCATAGTACAGTTTGTTGACCAGCTGGCAGCTCTCCGTGAAAGATCCTTTCATCTTGCCGCACAGGAACAGTGCAGCGAATCCCGCAATGACAAAGCCTCCGATAACGCTGAAATCAAACGCGATTTTTAGCGCAACAGGCACGATTGGCAGGATCAGGGTGTACCAGGGCGCATCCTTTTGCGTCTGCGCAGTAGGTGTCTGGGCCGCCCAGGCACGGCTGCCCTTGCTCCGCTTGAGGAAGAACGCGGTCAACACGATACTGACGATCAGAGAGATCGCCAGCGCCGCGTAGCCAAAGCGACCCGCATACCAGCCCAATGTAAAGTTCGGCAGCTCATCAGGCTGCGCCACAAAAGCACGCATCTGCACCCATTGCAGGACGGGGTTCAGATACATGCCGGCAGAGACGCTGGTCATAAACGTGAACATCGCGATTGCCTTGGGAACACCCAGACTCATCAGGATAGGCAGTACGATAACACCGATCGCGATGACCGGGCCGGCGCCCATCATGGCGGTAAAGATGATCGCGGTCACGATATCCAGCAGAATGATAGTGATCATAGGCTTATCGCCGCCAAGTTCCACCGTTTTGCGAATCAGTGTGGATGCGATTCCGGTCTCCATCAGCACGCGTCCGAACCACGCACCCCAGCAGACGTTGACCAGCGTAGCGCCCCACCCTTCCGGAGCGGCCTGATAAATTTTGTTTAAAATTTCCACCAGACCGCCGGCGAAGGTGTCAGCATTTGCCTCCATGAACGCGTCACTGGCAAATAGGGTGCCGCCCAACGGCAGAATCGTCCACACAACCGTAATGATCAGGAAGCCGATCATCAGATTGTGACCCTTTACGCAGTAGTACGCCAGCGCAAAGAAGGTCAGGATCAAAAGAATGCCAATAAAAAATTCCAAACAAATCCCTCCCATTAAACCGGATTTCGGATTTCCAAGGCGCGGAAATTTTGGGTAAAATTCCTGTTTTTTTCCCCAATTAGCATCGCGCTTTGTGCTAATTATCCTATCACTTTGCTCCTTTGTTGTCAATTGATTTGAAGGACTTTATGAACCGCGTGAAAGTTGATATAAGGACGCATAGCGCAAAAAGGGGTATGCATACACGCCTTGTGATGTGGACCGATCTTTTCTTTGCACAGCGGAATCTTCGCGTTTCTGTGTCAAATTATTTTATAATCTGCTCAAATTTTGACTTGAAATCAACAAAAATAACCGTTATAATGTTTGTAAACCTGATTTTAAGTGACTCGGAAAAATTTGGGGGGGGCTACAGATGAAACATCCGTGTAAGAGCGGTACAAAAATGACTGCTTTGTTTTTGAGTGTGTGCATGATGGCCGGTGCGTTGGGTATCGGTGAAATTACGTCGTACGCCGCCGAAATCACTCGGGGGGGGGGTAACTCAACTGCTACAGTAACACCCGAAGTGTCGGAAGGCGGGTTTACACCTGCCAATGATAATCCCTCTGCCACACAAACGCCGGAACAACCAGACATCGAGGATATTCCTACTGCTCAGCCCGGTGATGCCGAGGTGGCACCCGAGGCAGTGGAGCATGCGAATGGCAGTGAGGTTGTGCCCTCCGAAACGATTAATCCTGAAGTTCAGCAGGCTCCGTTACAGGAAACTCCGTCAATAGATGAGTCTATCCCCGCCCAAGGTGAAAGCGGGGAATTTTCTGATGCCATGGAGGCGTCAACGCCAGTGCCGGAGGAATCAGAAGAACCGGAAGCTGAACCCTCTGAAACGGAGCAACCACAAAGCGCAGATGTCATGCCCATCGCGGGGGATGTGGCTGAAAATACTACCACGAATACAAAGTATGGAACTCTTCAGACAGCTATTGATGCAGTGGGAAACGAAGAGACTATAAAGCTTCTTACGGATGTCACAGAGAATATTGTATCTGATAAGACAGATGTCTCATATACTTTGGATTTGGACAATCATTACATTGACGGCGGAAACACAGACAACAGTGTGAATAAAATCGTTTTTACTGTAAAGTCAGGCACGGTGAAGTTGAAAAACGGCACGTTACAAAACGGCTATTTAATAACGCAAAATTATAACGGAATTCCATGCGGAGCCGGTTTGGAAATTGAGGGTAGGTCAACTACTGTAAATCTGTCAAAAATGACTTTTTCTGGTAATACTTTTGCCGCAATAGCTACCAAAAGTAAAGGAGCAGCTGCAATTGGAATAGATGACGGAAAATTGACTGTCACTGATTCCATGATTCAGAACAACAAAGCCGTATCTGGAAGTTGCGGTATATTTACAAGAGATGGAGCACGGAACTCCGAGCTGGATCTAACAAATACTAAAATAATAAATAACACCGGCAGGGACGGAACTGCCTTGCGGGTAACCTGCAAAATCAGCGCGAAAAACTGCGATTTTTCTAATAACAGCGTATATGAGGATTTAGAAGCCGCAAGTCAATCAGAAAGCAGCGTTATTTACTTAGCTGGTGGTTTTGAAAGTACCTTTGAAGAAAATTGTAAAATTCAGGGAAACAAAACCTTTCAAGACACTATTTACATTGTTAATTCCAACTCCACGATGAACAGCTGCCTGATTTCAGGTAATGCGGCAACCGCTACAGCAGGAATAAGACTTGGTGACGGATCGCTAGAATTAAACAATACGGTAATTAAAAATAATAAGACCACTGCGGATTATTCTGATCTGGAACATGAAACTGACCAGGGTAAACTGTGCCCCAGCGGCGGTGTTACAATTATTGGCGGCAGCTTCAACTTCAAATCCGGCGCGATATACAATAACCAGTGTACAGAGCTTAATACGGAAGAACCCCAGGCGAATGATATCTATATTCCGAAAGGACATTCGACTTCTTTAATTCCTGCAAATACAATGACAGATGATGAAAAAGATCCTGAAGTGGATTTCAGTCAGTACGTTTGGAGAAAGAGTGACGGCACAAACTATACTCCTTCTGCCGAAGCTCCCAGTGAAGACCTAAAACTTACCGCCTATGATGCTACGCCGCATTTTGTGGCTGAGTTGAATGACCAAGAATCAGAACGCTATAATACACTTGCGGAAGCCGTAAGGAAAGCGAAAGAATTGTCTAATAGTGGACAAACTCCTCAAAAGATCCAACTTATTGCCGATAACAAAGGAAATTATGAAATCCTTGCGGACGAAGGTGTCACCCTCGATTTCCCCGTTACCATAGATTTTAACGGTCGCTCTGTAATTGCCAGCGAGAGTGCAGACCCGCTCTTCACAATCAGCAACAATCCGGTCCGTTTTGAAGGAACGGGCGAGGTGCGCGGCAATATCAAAGTCGTAGAAAGTGCCTCTCTTGAGCTTGCCTGCTCCATGCCAAGCATGAACGTCACTGTTGGGGGTGAGAATTCTGTCCTGAGATGGGCGGATGGTTTTGAAATAGGTGAAACCCTGAACATAACTCTGCCGGAAACTGTGATGAACAAACTGAATCATGTTAACGAAGGAAACGAGGACATAACAGCAAAACTTATTGAGGGCGGCGCCGGGCATAACCTTTCTGACAAAGTGAAGGTTACGGGTGCCACAAACCCTCATCTCACAGTGAAGGACAGTGGAACCGACCTAGCGGCTGTTAACCCAGCGGTGAACGAGAGCGGCTATTGCGTGGGAGGATCTAACGCAGCCGATACCAATAATGGCACATATCAGCAACCTCTGAGCACAGTCGAGGCTGCTATAGAGAAACTTGGAAATCAAAGCGGCACCATCTATCTTTTAGATACCATTGATGTGGGCGGTTCCGAGACTTGGAAAGGCGCCCCGGGTCAGAATATTACGATCAAACGTTTTTCCGAAGCCGCCGATCTTCAAAATAAATACATGATAGATGTTGAGGCCGGGACTACCCTCACCCTTGAGAATATTACCCTAGACGGTGATGTCAAGACCATAGGTGAAGACGGAGAACATTCCTCCGTGTACACAAATGCCGGAAGTATGATCAAAGTAGAACCGGGCGGCACATTACTACTCAATAGCGGCGCCGAGCTCTGCAACAACGATGTGAGCGGCAGCGGCAGTTCCAACTATTATGGCGGAGCCGTTTACAGCCAGGGCACAGTTATCATGAATGAAGGTTCTGCCGTACATAACAATTTCGCGGTCTACGGCGGGGGAATCGCGCTCGACGGCAAAGACGCAAAGATGATTTTAAACGGCGGGGTGATTTCTCTCAACCGTGCAGATAGTCCAAAAGGGTCTGGGAACAGTCTATACCCGTGCGGCGGCGGAATTCTTTTGGCAGATTACGCATCTCTTGAAATGAAGGGCGGTACGATTCAGAATAACCATGCCCATTATGGCGGAGGAGTTTCTGTTGGCTCCGCTTATGTTTCAGAGAGCGATCTCGACACCAGTCAAGACAAAACCTTTACGATGACAGGCGGCCTTATAGACCAAAACGAAAGTGTAGATTGTGGCGGGGGCATTTATATTCAGGCAGCCTACAAGGCAGAAATTCACGCTGGCGGCATCACAAACAACAAGGCCAATACGGGTAACTACGGCGGTGGCGGTATCTATGTGAACGGTGGTAGGCGTCATTCGGGTATCGGCGAGATTATAGATGGTGAATTGCGGATTTATAATGTGCTCATTGCTGATAACTATGCGGCCACCGATGGCGGTGGAATAGCAGTCTGCAACACGGGAAGTTTCACCATTTACGAGACTGATGGCAGTATCATTTATCATAATCACAGCGGCGAAGAATATAGAGAGGATGATATTCTCTCTTCTGTTCATGCCGAGCAGGCTATGCCGGATCCAAACGGACAAAAGGACGGAGCGGAGGATCACATCGGGTTTTACATGATGGACGGCACGCCGTATAACTGGAAGCGGCTTGACAGCGGCCATCAGGGTGAAGCGGCTGATTATGCGTACCTCGACAGCGCGGGCGGTAAGCATATCTATACTGAATCTGAACCCAGTATCCCTGTAGGCGACGCTGCGATAAAAACCTTCATAACCGGAAATTCAGCCGGGAGAATGGGCGGCGGCATAGGCAGCAACGGCAGGACATTCATTGGTAATTCCGGGGGTTCGCTGACGGTTTCCAAAGAAGTAACCGGTTCTGCGGGGGATACAGAAAAAATATGGCATTTTGACATTCACGTTGATGGTGTGCAGGGTGAGCATACAGGATGGCTTTGGAACAGCGAAACCCATAAACTGATTGAAGATGTAATTGTTAAATTTTCTGAGGACGGCAAGTATACAGCGGAATTAAAACACAATCAGACGCTTGAGATAACTGGCCTTCCCAAAGGTGCAAAGTACTCCGTCACAGAGCAGGAAGCAAACAAGGACGGATATCAGACGAGCCAGAAAGTTATTCCTGAAACACAAATCGATCCGGATAAAATTCCGGAGGACAGCATTATGGAAGTTGCCTTCACTAACCACAAACCCGGAGGCGGACTGACAGTTTCCAAAACCGTTACGGGAGCAGGCGACAAAGAGAAGAAGTGGAATTTCACAGTTGAGTTAAGCGACAAGTCAATAACAGGTGTTTTCGGCGAGATGGAATTTAAAAACGGCGTTGCGTCCTTTACCCTGAAGGACTCTGAATCTATGACAGCGGAAAAGCTGCCGACGGGCATTGCATATGTGGTCACAGAAAAAGAGGCAAATCAGGACGGTTATACCACGACCAAGACAGGGGATACCGGAACCACCTCGGAGGATGAGATAGCAAAGGCTGACTTTAATAACGATTTGCCGACGCCTACCCCGCTGCCTACTACACCACCAACAGAAAAGCCACCCACTGTGCCGCCGATCCCCTGGTGGCCGTGGTGGACGAATCCTACTCAAACGCCTTCTCACTCGGCGTCTCCCTCGCCGGATTATGAATCGATTCCGCAGACCGGCGATGAAACTCCGCTGGGTCTTGTCACGCTGATTACGTCTCTGGCACTCGTCGGTCTTGCTGGTTCTTGCGTCGCTCTGATCCTTCGCCGCAAAAAGAAAGACCGCAAGGGATAACGGATCGTAACGTTTGAGAATCTGTACAACAGGCAATCACATGAACACAAGGGGCTGTCGCAATAACATGTTGCGCCAGCCCCTTATTCTGTAAATGTGGAGACTTGCCGCTTTGGCCGCCATGCGTGAAGCATCCTGCAAGTTCGCCCCGATGCTGATGCATCCTGGCAAATCCGGGAAATAAATGCTGTATGAGACATCCGTTGACGGTTCAAATACGGCAAGGTAAGTTAAGCTCTGCATAATGTGCTCCTTTCCGCGAGGAAACAGGCATGGACTTATTTCAGTTCCGCCTGCTTGTAAATGCTGTTCAGCGTCCCTGGCTTTAAGTCTCCATTGTGGTTTGGTAAGGTGACTTACCAGGCTTGGTGGATGCTTCAAGCTGATATGTGAACCTTCTTGATTGACTATATGACCGAGGAAGAAATTCAGAGGATAAACGATTGGATTAACAACTACCCACGGGGGTATCTTTGGCTACAAGACGGCATAGATGCTCTTTGATGAAGAGATCGCCGCCATAGTAGCGTGACCAAGCAAGGAATATTTGATGCGAAGTTGGGATGGTACAACTATGCCCTTTTGACAAAAAATGATAGGGAGAATTAGCGATTTTGCCAAAATTGAGCGTTGGCAAAATTTTTTTGCACCAAGGACTTGACTTTACAAACCCTGGCAAAATCAAAAATGTCCTTGACAAGGGGAGCACTTTAGAAACCCTTACAAAACTACGCCTCAGAAGGACAGGATTCTTTCTCGACAAAGACTTTTTTTCAGTGTATACTGGTTACAGTCTGAGGGCTCTGAAAGCTTGACGGAGTGTGGCTGCGCGTGTTATCCGGGATGAAAAGAGAATCAGTCGGGGAACATCGCATAGAAAAAATACCACCCGCGCACATGGAGGTGCGCGGCGCGAAAGATCAAAACCTGAAAAATCGACGTTGATATTCCGATCAACCGGATCGTCGGGATCGCGGGGGCTCCGGCCCCGAAAAATCGCCCCTCGCGCCGGGGGTTCTGTAGGCGAAGGGCTTTAGGCGCCACCTCGAATCGCTGTCCACATACATCAGAATTAGTAAGAGATCATGGCCTGCCCAGAGAACGTCACGGGGGAGATATCGGTAGCTCTCAAGACAAACGGACCTGAAGGGGAAACAGGAATGGACAAATACATGGAATTGAAGGCGGAATATGAGGAGTTGCTGAAAGAGGTGCAGGCGGATCTTCCCGGCGCGGATGTGAGTGAGGAGCTGCTTCTGTTTTACATGGCAGCTTCTCTGAAGATCTGGGGGAGCAATCTGCTGTACTCTCCTGATTACGCAAAACTGCTCTGTGCTGTATCCGGGACGCCTTACACTCTGGAGCAGGTGGTGACGGCGATGGGGTGCTGCGCGGACGCGGAACGCAGACTGAAGATACCGGATTTTATAAAAAAGTTGGTGGAGCAGGACAAGAGATGCTCCACGGGTAAGACGATGCAGGTGCTGAGACGCATGAGCAGCCTGTTCGTCGGGACCGCGATGGTTAATGGAGATTTCACGGTGGAGGAGGCGGGCTGTCTGTCCGAGATCATGCGCACGCTGATCGACTTCGCGTCCAACGCTGGCCTTCGCGTAGAGGAGACACCGGATTTTCGGGATAAGATCACAGAGAAAAAAGAGGACAGTTATCTGCAAAATGATGAGCTGGCTTCCGCGGCGGTAAACGGGGTCGTTTCGCCCGCCAGGACAGACCTCTCGGTGCGGCGTGTGGGGGCGGATGGGACCGCCCGCACGAATTTCGATGACTTTCGCACGGATCGCCCAGTACAGCCCCGGGAGGATCCTTCCCTGCCAGTCAACATCACGATCAACTTGTCACCGGACTCTGGCGCGGCGGATTTCGGTATCCATGCAGAATCGACGGAGACACAGGCGTTTTCGCACAGCGAGGCAAATACGCCCCGGCAGGAACCGGGAGGGGAGTCCATGGAGGCACTGCTGGCGGAACTGGACGGGCTGGTCGGGCTGGCGAATGTCAAACAGGATGTGCACAGCCTGATGAATTTTATCAAAGTGACCAAAATGCGGGAGGCGCGCGGCATGAAGGTGCCGACGATCTCCTATCACCTCGTGTTCACGGGCAATCCCGGCACCGGAAAGACGACCGTGGCCCGGCTCGTGGCGAAACTCTATTATCAGATGGGTCTCCTTCCGAAAGGTCAGCTGGTGGAGACGGATCGAAGCGCGCTGGTGGCGGGCTATCTGGGCCAAACGGCGATCAAGACGCAAAAGGTGATCCAGCAGGCGATGGGAGGCGTGCTGTTTGTCGATGAGGCATACTCTCTGGCGGGGGAGACGGACGACAGCTACGGCAGAGAGGCCATCGAGACGATCCTGAAGGCGATGGAGGATCACCGGGATGAACTGGTGGTGATCGTCGCCGGGTACACGGAACTTATGCACAAATTTATTGCCTCCAATCCGGGGCTGAATTCCCGGTTCAGCAAATATTTTGAATTTCCCGATTATACAGGCGACGAGCTCGTCGCGATTTTTGAGCGGTTTTGCGAGACAAACGGATACGTGCTGGAGCAGGAGGCCTTGAGAGAACTGAAAAAGAAGTTTGACGAGCTCTACGAGAACCGCGACGAACATTTTGGCAATGCCCGGACGGTCAGAAACATTTTTGAGAAGGCGATCAATATGCAGGCGGACCGCATCGCCGTCCTGCAGGATATTACCGATGAGGATCTGGCGAATATTACCATGCAGGATGTCCTGGCCGGAATGGGAGGGGACTGCTCATGAGGGAACAGACTTTTTACGATTGGCTGACAAGGGAGGTCGCAAGCAGCCGGATGGCGTTGGTGAACCTGTATGAAGCCCGGGACAAACTGTTGTATGTGGAGGCGCCGAAGCTGCGCGCACAATACATGGATCTCATTGGAGGCGCGGAAAATCCGGTGCTCGAGGCAGAGCTGGAGGTCTCGATGCTACGCCGGAAGCTCGAACTGATCCGGATCGCCGTCAACCGACGAGAACCTCTGGATATGGAAAAGATCGATGCCGTTCTGGAGGAGGAGAAAAAGCAGAAAGTGACGGAGGTGGAGAACTCAGATCTGACGCTCCAGGAGCTGCCCAACCTTACCGAGGAACAGCAGCGTACGATGCAGCGCCGGTACAAAGAGATCACGTCGGTTTTCCACCCGGCGATCCATGCGGATCTCACCGAGGCGCAGCGAACTCTGTATGAGAAGGCGGTGGAGGCGTATCAGATGCAGGATGCCGAAGCGATGAGGATTATCTATGAAGCGCTGTTCCCCGCTGAGGATATGGAGATGGATCTCTGCGTGGAGAATGTGAGACAGGAAGACCCGAGAGAAGACTACCGAAGGATGGCGAGGGCACTCAGCATCGATTATTTTCTGGCAAAAAAACTGTATGACTGTTTTCTTCCGTTGGAGGAAGACCGGGTGGTGCTTGACACGCTCCATACCTGTGATGCGCGCAGCAGGGAGGTGCAGGATGAGATTGAGAAGATCCGGCAGGGCTTTCCCTTCAACGCAGCAGAGACGATGAGCGATCCGGAAAAAACGGCGGAGTATCTGGAAGAGCTCCGTTTCCGGGGCAGACAATGCGAGGAGGAAAAAAGGGAACTGGAGCGGAAGATCGAGGAACTGGTAAAGGAGTATGCAAATGTCTGAATATCCGATGCAGGAGGAAAAGCAGGGGCTCCGTTCCGGTTACTTTGACCGCGGCGCGTTTCGCAAAAAAGAGCGGTTCATACTGGTTTTACAGACGGGCATTGCCGGCCTGCAGTTTCATGTGGATGAAAACAGCGACGAGGGGAGGAAACTTCTTGCGGAGCTTAAGCCGGGAACGGAACTGCACCTTTTCCGGGATACGGATAACGAACATGACAAATGGGCTATATCGGTCTGCACTTCCGACGATCGGGAGCTCGGCTATGTGACCCGCTTCAAAAACGAGGCGATCGCCCGGCTGATGGACAGCGGAAAGGTTTTTCACGCCTATGTGGACGAGCCGCCGCAGCCGCCGAAAAATAAGGTGGAAGCCAGGCGCTCGAGGGCGCTGACGGAAAATTACAGGTTGCCGTTTTCCATTTATATGGAGGATGAGTAAAGATAAGGCAATATCTCCAGGATTCCCGTTGAAAAGTGACATTATTTCGCCAGCTATCATGAATCTGTGATTCACTGCTCTTGATTTCTTTATATGATTTTGGTATAGTTCGTAACAGGGTAGGGGATTGCGGAATCTTTTGCTCACAAAAGCGCGAAACGACCGTATATTAATCCCTGCGCAAAGACTGCACCCGAACTGAGGAGATACCGGCATGAGACTGCTCCATTTGGCGGATCTACATCTGGGCAAGCGCGTAAATGGGTTTTCCCTGCTGGAGGATCAGCGTTATATTTTGGCGCGTATTCTGGATGTCGCAACGCAACAAGAGCCGCAGGCGGTGCTGATCGCCGGCGACGTATATGACCGCCCCGTTCCACCGGAAGAGGCGGTCGATCTTTTTGACGGCTTTTTGGTCGAATTATCGCGGCGGGGCGTGCAGGTCTATATTATCAGCGGCAACCACGATTCCGCCGGGCGCGTCGCCTTCGGCGCGCGCCTAATGGATGCAAGCGGCATCCACTTTGCCCCGGTCTACGACGGGAAAATCAACCCCCTTTGTTTGACCGATGCATATGGCCCGGTGGATATTTACCTGATCCCGTTTTTAAAACCGGCCCAGGTGCGGCGCTTTTTTCCCGACGCTCCGATTGAATCCTATACCGACGCGATGCGCGCCGTAATTGACAGCCTTTGTATTGACCCCACACGTCGCAGCATCGCTGTAGCGCACCAGTTTGTGGCGGGTGCCGCGGTCTGCGAATCGGAAGAGCGCAGCGTAGGCGGTCTCTGTGAAGTTGACGCGAGTGTATTCGCGCCGTTTACCTATACGGCGTTGGGCCATCTCCACAGCCCGCAGGCGGTGGGCCGCGTGAATGTGCGGTATGCGGGCTCCCCGCTCAAATACTCTTTTTCAGAGGCAAACCAGAAAAAGAGCGTTGCGGTGGTGGATCTTACCGCCGATTCCGTTACCGTTCAGCTAGTTCCCTTGACCGCGCGCCGCGACGTTTGCCGGATACGGGGCTTTTTTGCAGAGGTCACTGACCCGACCTTTTTGGCTCAACACGCAACACAGGATTATTGCGAGATCACACTGCTGGATGAGCAGGATGTGCCCGCTGCCCAGGCGCGCCTGCGCGCCTGCTGGCCTAACATGATGAAGCTGCAGTATGACAATACGCGCACCCGCGCCGAGGCACAGGTAAAGGGCAGCGATGATGTGGAGCACAAGACCCCGCTCGATCTCTTTGATGAACTGTATACTTTGCAAAACGGTCAGCAGATGGACGAGGCGCAGCGCGCCCTCGCTTCTCAACTGATCAAACAGATATGGGAGGAAACGACATGAGGCCGCTTCGCCTAACGCTATCCGCTTTTGGGCCCTATGCTGGCACCGTAATGCTGGATCTCGCAGCGCTTGGTGAGGAGGGGCTTTACCTGGTCACCGGGGATACGGGTGCCGGCAAGACAACGCTTTTTGACGCGATTACATTCGCGCTGTTCGGCAAAGCGAGTGGCTCGCGGCGCGAGCCCGATATGCTGCGCAGCCAGTATGCCGAGGACGCGACGCCTACCGAGGTAGTGCTGACATTTACTTATCACAGCGAGATCTATACCGTGCGCCGCCGCCCGGCGTACCGGCGACCAAAGCGCGGTGGCGGTACAACCATGGTCACCGCTCAAGCCGAGCTGACCATGCCGGACGGCCGTGTTCTCGTTAATCGCCGGCAGATTGACGATGAGATCACTGCGCTTTTGGGTGTGGGATATGATCAGTTCACGCAGATTGCTATGATCGCGCAGGGCGATTTCCTCAAGCTGCTGCTGGCACCCACCGAGGAGCGCAAAAAGATCTTCAGCCGCATTTTCAGGACTGAGCGGTTCGATCAGCTGCAGCAGCGCCTGCGCCAAGAGGTGAAAGACCGCGCCGACGCGCGCGAGGCGATCGCGCGGCGCATCGAGTGGAACTTGCAGAGCGTGCGATTGGCGGCGGATACCCCCGCTGCGACCGGGCTCGCCTGGTCGGACGCATGCGCGGGGCGCTTACCGCTCGGCGAGGCCATCGAGCAATTGGAGAATTTGCAAAAGGACGACGAGGCGCGGCTGCAAACTCTCACCCAGCAATTGAGCGCACTCACCCAGGAGCAGGCGCAGAACGCGCGCGACCTTGAGAAAGCGGAGCAGTCGATACGCCGTCAAAAGGAGTTGGCAGCGCAGCAGACGAAGCTGCAGCGTTTGCAGGAAGATCTTGCTAAGCTTGAATACGCCGAGCGCGCAGCGCTTGCGGCTTTGCCCCGCGCGCAGGAGTGGGGCGAGAAGAGTGCGCTCTACACAAGCCAGCTGCCGCAGTATGACGAACTCTATGGGGAGCGCAAGCGGCTGCAAACGACTGCCCAGGAGGCGCTGCGGGCTGCGCAGACCCAAAAAAAGGCCTCCGACCAAGCACAGCAGGCGGAGAAAGATTTAGGTCAGCTTACAAAAGAGGCCGAGAGTCTGCAGGGATCCGGAGCGAGCCTTGCGCTTTTAAAAGCGCAGGCGGAAAAATTGACGGCACGGCGCCAATCTCTTGAAGAGCTAAAATGGCGTTGCGAACAGTGCAGAGCCAAAAAGCGCGATGCTGCGCGCGCACAGGCCGGGTTTGCGGCCCGCCAGCGCGATTCCGAGGCGGCACAGACAAAGTACATGGAGCTGGATCGCGCGTTTTTGTGTGGACAGGCGGGGATCCTGGCTACGCAGCTCGTGGATGGCGAGCCGTGCCCCGTCTGCGGCGCAACCCATCACCCGAACCCTGCCCCTTTGTCCGGCAACATCCCCAGTGAAGCGGATCGAAACGCCGCGCAAAAACAGGCCGAGGCAGCACGTGCACAGGCTCAAAAAGCGAGCGAGCGCTCTGCGGCCGAGCGTGCTGCTGCATTGCATTCCTTCCAGGAGTTGCAGCGCGCCGCCGCTCTTCTCTTCACCGAGAGTTCTAATAAAGACGCGCTGAGCGTCTTATCCGGCGCACCGGATGACGCGGAGACGCGTTGGGCCGCCGACGCCGAAAACGAGATCCGCCAAACAGACGCCTCGCTTATCGCATGCAAAAGAGACATTGCGCAGCAAGAAAAGAACCTAGCGCGCTTCCAGCGGTTAGAAGTGGAGCTGCCCCGCAGACGTGAGGCGCTGGAGTCTTTGCGGCGCCAGGCCGCTGAGGCGGGCACGCAGGCCGCCCGGCTGGAAGCCGAGTGTGAGGCCCTGCGCAAGAGCGTGCGAAAACGCAGCGCCTCCTTACCCTTTGCAGACCGCCTCGAGGCTGAGGCTGCCATTGCAAAGGCAACTCAGCAAAAGAAAGCGCTGGAGATAGCCGCCGAAACTGCGCGTCAAAATACAGCGGTGCAGCGCGAAGCGATCGGCACGGCGACTGGGCGCATCGAAGCGCTGCAAAGCGCTGCCGAAGCTGAGGAGGTTCCGCCCGACCTCAATGCGCTGCGCGAGCAGTCCGATGCCTTGGCGCATAGGCAGCACGCCCTACAAGAAAAGCTGGGCGAGACAAAAGCGCGCCTGCAGGCAAACGGGCACTGCCTCGCGCAGTTATGCGCGGCGCAACCGGAATTGGAGCAAGCGGAAAAGCAGCTGATCACGGCGCAAAGTCTCGCGCGCACCGCCAACGGCGATGTGCGCGGCAAAGAGAAGATCATGCTGGAAACATATGTCCAGATGACCTATTTTGACCGCATCGTGTCGCGCGCGAACCTGCGGTTCCGTGTGATGTCAAGTGGCCAGTATGAGCTGGTTCGCCGCACCGACACCGCCAACCGCCAAAAGCAGAGTGGGCTGGATCTGGACGTCATCGATCACTATAACGGCAGTGTGCGGAGCGTGAATACACTTTCGGGCGGCGAATCCTTTCTCGCATCCCTTTCGTTGGCGCTCGGACTCTCTGATGAGGTACAGGCCGCCGCGGGCGGCATCCGGCTGGACACTCTCTTTGTCGACGAGGGCTTTGGCTCCCTTGATGAAGAAGCGCTGGAGCAGGCGATCGATGTCTTACAGCAGCTGACCGATGGCGGCAAGCGGCTGGTGGGAATCATTTCCCATGTTACAGAACTAAAAAGCCGTATCGACAAACAAATCGTGGTCAGCAAAACCGCTGGCAGCGGCAGCACAGCCAGGATCGTTGTCTAACGGCTGGAAGGCATTTTTGGTAGGGACCCCGAGAGGGACATAACAGTTTACTTAGATAGGCAGCATCAGCAGCAAAACGCCGCTCAGCGTTCCGAAAGCCCAGAGCAAAAACATGATAAAAAGATTTTGCCGGCGGCTGGGGTTGACGCGCCACAAAACCGCAAGCCCGATCCCGGCGCCCGCGGCAAGGCCGGCGAATAAACTGCCGAATCGGATTGCGCCTTGCAGATACAGTTGCACCAGCAGCACACTGATCGCGCAGTTGGGTATCATGCCGATCAAAGCAGCGGCGGCAGGCTGCAGCGGACCCAAGCCCGCTAGCAGTGCGGTGACGGTGTCCGCACCGATCAGCGCAAAAGCCAGTCCCAAACAAAGGTTGAACAGCAGAACAAAAGCGGAGATCTCCAGCGTGTGGCGCACAGCGGCGACAAAAATCCCACTGTCTTCTCGATGCTTTACGCGGCAGTCTACCGACGCCGCGTTC
This sequence comes from uncultured Subdoligranulum sp., assembly GCA_964560675.1. Lineage (GTDB taxonomy): Bacteria > Bacillota > Clostridia > Oscillospirales > Ruminococcaceae > Gemmiger. The sequence goes on from CAZLMA010000014.1 coordinate 19,979, forward strand.
CCCGCGTAACCGCCGTACAGCCCCCTCGGCAGCACGCGCCTAAAGGGAACATCCAGCAAAAATCCCGCCGCGACCCCTAGGATCACCTTACCTATAAGCAGTACCAACAAAAGCCGCCACCGATCGGGCTCTGCCGCTATGACCGGCACAGCATCGTCACTGGTGGCTAAAAATACAGCCAAAAGCGTGCCCGGCGTAATCACGCGCCCAGCATACAGGTTTGCGGCAAAGGTTGCAAAGCCGCACTGCGGCACACATCCCAACATCGCACCGGCAACAAAGCCCCAGCGCCCACCGCCTGCCAGCATCGCTTCCATGTGCTGCCCTTGGTGGCGTTCCAGCCACTCAATCAGCAGGTAGGCAAGGAACAAATAGGGTATCATGCGCACGCAGTCTGCCACCGCATCTGCTGCCACGTCCGGAAATATATTCCAAAGAAAACGCATAGCAATCCAGTTTAGTAGTGTTGCAGCAATGGGAAAATCAGCGCCAGCGCCGTCCATGTTACCTGGTAAAGAACCATGGCCGGCAGCGGAAGCGAGACGATCCCACCGGTGATCGAGAAAACCAAACCCAGCACGCAGCTGAGCAGAACAGAGCCCGTCAGCACGGCGCTCGCACGGCGCTCGCCTTCCGCGGCGCCTGCCGCCGCTTCCAGGCCTCCCACAAAGCTGGCAAAGCTGCCCAGGTGCAGCATGTTGCCCTCGCTCTCCGGAAGCCAGGTCGTGGCGGGCTCTAAAATGGTGCGCTCCTCATCGGACAGAATCTTTGCCACGCCGGGTGTCAAGCCGTAAACGGCCTCTAGCAAGGCCGCGTCGCAGTTAAAATCCTCGCTGTCTACGACCATCGAAACACCGGTTCTGCGCAGGCTGTCCAGCACATATGCCGTGTCTTCGTCGCGCTTATAGGCGAGTTGGAACATGCTGTACAGCTTGCCGGACACCGCCAAATAGACCACACGGCGCTGGTTTAAGGTGTGCTTTTGCTCATACTCCAAACTCGGGAGCGCGATCTTATAATCCTCCATCAGGCTTCGGTTGCCGATCAACACGCGCTCTCCGTTGATCCAACCTACATAGCCTTTACCGTAATAGCTCTTGCAATCATCGACCTTGGCGAGTAGCTTGCGGTTGTCACCGATCATGCCCAAAAAGACCTCTTGCAAGGTCTGGCAGCTGTCCGCCAACAGCGAGGCAGCGTAGATAATCGCTCGGTCGATATCTTCTTTCCGCACCGGCTTGATACCGCACAGCTTCACGCAGCCCTCTGGAAAGATATCTCGCGTGGTGACCCGGATGATGTTGACGCGGCCCAAAAGGCGGATATCCCGCCAGCCCGGTATCACCGCGCCGATGCGCGCTGCGCTGCGCTGCATTAGATTGGCAGGCAGTGCGGAGATCAGCAGCCCGGAAAACGGCGCGCCCAGGCACAGCACCGCCGCAAAAGCGGAGATTGCCAGCCCAACATCGCGGTGATACGCCAAATTAAATGCGAACGCGAGCAAGGCACACACGCCCAGACCCCAGGCAAACTGCTGCTGAATTTTGTCACTGTTGCGGTGTGCGCTGGCATTGCTCAAAAAGCCTTTAAAAAGTTCCGTGGAGCGGCTGACCAGTACACATGGCCTTCCCTCCGATAAGCCCTGCGTCACGGCGCGCAGCATCGTTGAATCCTTCAGCCGGTACGCGACGGCGTGTTCCACCTTCGCGCTAACCAGCGAAAAGCCACCCAGCAGTGTTTTGGCGTCCATTGCCTTGCCGATCGTGTTCATGCAAAGGACAAGCGCGGCCATCCCGGTCACCAGGCTGAACTTTGTGGGGTCATACCACGCATCGTTTGCAAGCATGGCAACGAGCTGCGCCAGTGCGCCGACGCAGGCCAAAAACGGCATTGTGTCGGGGGAAGGCGAGTGCCACAGCCCGGCAGCGCCCTCCAAAATCGTGCGCCAGCAAATCATCATCGAGAGCAACAACCCAACGAAGTGAAAGACAAGCAGTGGCTTTTTGTCCACCGCAACGCGCAAAGCCGTAGGTAACCAGCCGCCGCTCAGGGCGGCCGTTCCTGTATACAACAACACCACCGCGATCAACCCGCTCAGCACGGCGCTGATCGTGAGAATCAAAACCTGATTCTTTAGGTCTTTTCGCACAGCGGGAGCGTCGTCCGGCTTTTCGTAAGAATGGCGTGTTGGTTGCGGTGCCGCCTTAAAATGGGGCAGCGTGGCCGTCTTGAGTGTATCATCCTCAGAAGGCTCCGCAGGCTCGGATGTATTTTGGGTTCGGCTACGAACCTGCTCCGGAACCTCGCTGTTGGTATCCGTCAGGATCTGCGCGGCCTTCTCAAAATAGTCAGTATCGTGCTGTGCAGTATCTCCGGCGTTTCGCCCGGTGCTGTCAAACAGTTCCCCTGTTGTTTTCCGATTGATGGATTCTTCGATATTGCGCACGAACTGAGACTCTTGTGCCGCTGCGCGCGCGCTGGATAGTGCCTGGGCGACAAGGTCATTTTCTTCTTCGGGGGTATTTGTCAGAGGCAATTTTACAACGCCGGTTTCGGTCAAGGTTGTCGTGTCGCGCGATGCGGTGCCATGCCCGGGTATCCGCTCCAGCGTGGGGATCTTCTCTTCGGGTGTCTGCTCTTCTTCCAACTGGATGGAGGGACGCACCGGCTGTGCGCTTACCATCTGCGGCTTTGTCGATCCGACGGTGGTGGTGGAGGAGGTTTTTGTCTCAACCGGCGCTGCCAGCGTGCTTTCGCGCAATACAGAGTCCGGCGCTGCGGGCTGTTTCACCGGCCCTTTTTTGGTCTTGTGCATCGAACGCGCCATCTCGTAGGCCGAGAGGAACAGCGTGGTATCTTCCGATTCATTTCCTTTGCCCATCTGCACCGTGAATCCGGTTGTGTCGGAATTTGCCGAGATTGGCACGGCGCCAGCTTCGGAGGCTTTGTATAGGTTTTCTACGCCGTCGGATTTCAGCTGTGCAGGGGTGTCGGCGGCACCTTCCTGCTTTTGCGCACCGGCAGACAAAGCTTCTTCGGTTATCGGTGGGATATCATCGTGAGTCGTCATCAACGGCTCGCCGACTGGACCGGAGCCGTACGCCGGATGGATGGCAGAAACGGGTTCTTTGCTTTGCGATGTGTGGCTGGCCACCTGCACCTGCGCGGCTGCGTTTGAACGCCTCCCGGCTTTGGAACCGGCTCTGCGATAGACCGTCTGCCCCTTATCGGTGCGCGCGGGAGCAGGGGTATGCGTGGTGGCCTTTTCGCCCATGATATCGCGCAAAAGTTCGACAGTGGTATTGCCGGGCTGTCCCTCTGCCGCACCGAAATCAGATGCTGCTTTGCGTTCGGAAGTTCCGGTGTTGTTCAGCACAACCTCCCCCGTGTTGCCTCTGTGTGCCGACGCACCGCCACTGAACGATATTTCCCCCGTGGTGTCCGTGTAGTCGGCGGGTGCCCCGGTACCCACCATGCCATGGGAATTGCCGCTTGGCGAGGCCCGTCGGGAATCTGCGGATGCTGCGCCAGCAAGCGTTTCCGCTAGCCCCGCGCCCGGTCCCGCCGTATACTTTGAGCGTATGTTGCCGCGCGGCAGCTGCATAGTGGCCTGCCCCACAGGGCTATCTTCCTCCTCATCCTCTAATTGGATACCGGATGACGTTGCGTTGGCCATCCCTGCGTCTGTGGGACTTTGCATTCGGGGCTGCGGCACATCGAGATCCTCGCTCTTCTCTTTGCCGCCAAACAGTCGGGAAAAAAAGTTGCGTTTTTTGGGCTCACGCACCTGCGTCGCCGCGTCGCTGCCGTTGTTTTCGGGTTGTGCCTGCGTACCGGTCAGAGACACATTAATCGGCACGAATTCGCCGGAATCCTGTACACTGTTTAATCCGAAAGGCCCGCGCTTTTTGCGTGCGGGATCCTGCAGGTGGCCCTTTTCGTCTGGCAGTACGGCGGCGCTCTCCTCAAAAAAGCCCTGGAACTGATTTTTGGCCATGTTGAGCGCGCTCTGGTCGGCATCTTCTCCGCCCATTTTGCGCAGGAAATTCTTGATAATGCTGGTTCGCGTGGTATCTGTGGAGGAATATTCCTCGCTTCCGGCGGGTTTGCTCTTCGCTTCCGGCTCTCTTTGTGGAGAATGCCGCGTAGGCGACGCTTGTACTGTTTGTCCACCGGCAACGGCGCCGGTGGATACAGGCGCAGTGTGTTGCGCAGTAGCGTCCGCTAGGCGCTGCACGTCTTCTCTCGGCCGCGTTACACGCGCGGCGCGGTGTGCCGACGCGTCGGTAGACCGTGCGAGCGGTGCGGCTGGTTGCCGGTTCACGGCATCGGCGCGCGCGGGCGAGGCGGACTGTGCTGCAGCAGGCGCTTTTTTTGTGGAAACACGAGATTGCTGGTTTGCGGTGGCTGGCAAGCTCTGACCGGATGCTGGTGCGGTGGTTCTCGCTTGCGGGCTACTGTAGCTGTAGGTTTGCCGAATGCTGGGCAGATCCGCCAAAATATCGTCCAGCGCAGCAGTGGAAAAACGATCCTGGGCGACCGGCAGCCCGGTGCCGATCAAATCATCGCTCGGCAACGCACTGGCATCAACCGGACCGAACTGCCCCGCCGGCGATGAATCGTTGTGAACGCCCACACTGCGCAGTATATCATCGACCTGCCACTCTGTAATGCCACCTTCGATCGCATCATCCGTCTGCTGACGATCCAACGCCTGCAGGATGGCATCCACAGAATCATTCGTGCGTTTGCTCGGCATCTGTGTTACTCCTTTTTTCTGGTTTGACGATCTCGTCGCGGTCGATTCCACGTAGTCAACTACCCATCGCCTACGCGTCATGATAGTTCTATCGAGAAGTTATAAAGGGCGCGGACAAGCACAGACCTTCCGTGCGTTTGCGCAGAATCCGGTACAGTAATATCCCCGCGGCTACACTTACATTGTAACTGTCAATCCCCGTCGCGGCAGCGCTTTTTGCCATCGCCAGCGTTACAGCGCCGTCACAAAGTTTTCGCGTCAAACAAGCGGGGCCCTTGTGTTCAGAACCCAGTACAAGCGCGACCGCACCGGACAAATCCACCTGCTCCGCTTCTTGTCCGTCGAGATCCGCACAATATACAAACACGCCACGCTCCTGGAGCAGTCGTATTGTGTTGGCCAAATTTCCAACGCGCGCAATCGGTAGGTGGGCCGCGGCACCTGCGCTCGCCTTCATGACGGCACCTGTCACGCCCACACCGCCGCGCTTCGGTATTACGATGCCATGCACACCGCACAGTAGCGAAGTACGGATGATAGCGCCTAGATTGTGGGGATCCTGAATGCCGTCGCATAAAACCAACAGCGGCGGTTCGCCCTTTGCTCTTGCGTTTTCAAGCAAATCTTCCGCTTCTACGTAGCGCACGGGGGATGTGCGTGCTGCGACACCCTGATGTTCAGCGCCTTCGCAGAGCTTTTGCAACCGCGAGGTGGGTACGCGCTTTACGTTTGCTCCCACGCTCTTGGCGAGAGCTGTGTAATAGCTGCTCTCTTTGGGGGGCAGGGCCTCTGACAAAAAAACACTGTCCACAGCGGCATCGCTGCGCAAAAGCGCGGCAACCGGATTCTTCCCGTATACGATGCGTTCTTCTTCGCTCGCATTGTTTCGCGCAAAATGCCCCGCGCGCTCCGGTTCCCGCATCCTGGCCGACGCCCCTTTCCCGCGCACCTCGTGCGAACCATAAAAGCCGCATGCGCACATTATAGCATAAAACAACTTATTGTACACAATATCCATTGCTTTCTACAAACAAATAGTATAGCACATCACCGCGCTATTTGTCACGTTTTAACCGAGCAAAAGAAAAATTTTTCGCTCACAAGCACCGCCTTTCCGTTCTCTTCCTCGCTGGGCTTGAAGATGAAATTCCGCAGAGATACTTCTTGTTGACGGGAAAAGACCAAGCCGCCCTTTTGCACAGGTACCCGGAATTCTGCCGTTTGTCAGCCGTTTATACATTGCGTAGAACCCCTTTTTACTTCAACGCGCCAGAGCGCAATGAGATCACGATGTTGAAAACGCGGTGGAAAGTGTTGACAACACGCATGCTGACACGCTTTTTTGTCTTTCAGATACATTTTCGAGCCTCTTTTTCAACAATTTGTTGAAAAGTTCTTAACATAACACAGCGGATAAACGGACGGGTGCCGTCGGCAAAGCGCCGAAATTTCTTACTTACTTTTTGTAAAAATGCGCAAAATTGACAGTGCCAGTCGAAGAATCCAAAAGAGGAGGGAGGTAACGTCCTACCATGATGGCTTCGCGCTTTCAGACACTCGCGTTCCTTCTAATCGTTCTAATCGTTGAATGAAATCCAGAATTAGGCACCGTCATTCGGTGAAATGGGAGGAAAGCCGCACAGTTGTTGCAGTTGCTGATTTTTGCTTTTTGTAAACTCTGCAATATCAAGTTGAGCAGTATTGGAATGGGAAATCCCTGAAAAATCCGGTAGAATGGCCATCCAGATGCCGGGGATGTCATTCCCTGTGTGATTGCCATACAAACGAAAGGAGAACCTGCTGTCAAGGCCGCGGAAAGCACCCGTAGGGGTACTACTCTCAAAATCGTAATCAGTTGTTTAAGGAACCGTTATCATCAGGGACTTTATTATACAGTTTTCTTGACTTGAGCCTAAAATTGGCACATGTTTGTAAGGCAAAAGCGACAAATCATACCGCCACAGCACCCTTTGCCTTCGGCTAGCCCGCCTAACATGCGCCAAACTCATGTCATGAAACTTTTGCTGCATAAAACCCATTGCGATAATGGGACTAGAACCAAAATTCAGATTTTTCTTGCATTTACCAAAGCATTATGCTATACTCATGTGGTTTTAGAGAGTGTTCGGCCATTTTTACTACCTTTCACAATGTGCAGAACGACGATTCTGGAGTTTATCGCGGGATTTGTAAGCAAAAGTACCGCTTTTGCCTCTCTCTATATATAAGTTTCAAAATTAGTACTCCCATAACTTTGTAATTTTACCTATGGGGAAACACAAAGGAAAGCCCGAACGGAACAATCGTACAATTCGGGTATCGACAAGTGGGTAGACTACGGCATTATCCTGACAAAACCTGGATGGGGTGCGTGAGCCTCGGGCGACGTTACCGCTGAAAGGGGTAATAGCGGCCACAGAATTCCGGGCCGTCCGCGAAGGACAAGCCTTGGGTGGCGGAGCTTGCGTTTCCGATGGGATCAGCGGCGGTGGCGGAGCTTGCTTTTCCGAAGGGATCAGCGGCGATGGCGAAGGCCGCTTTTCCAACAAGATCTGCGGCGATGGCGGAGCTTACCCTTCAAGCTTCTACGACTTGAAAGCAAACCCACCGGGGCTATCGCCCTTAGAGCGTAGGCTTTCGCTTTGCGGGGATGATGGCCCAAACACAGAAAGGGGCGGTACTGGCATGATGTGGTACGCGATACAGACCTTTACAGGGAAGGAAGAGCAACTGACGGAGCTCATCCGCCGTATCGTGCCCTCAAGAAACTTTGGGGACTGCTTTGTGCCATACTTTGAGCGATTGCGCCGTTGGCATCGGCAAAACCAGATTTGCATACTCCGGCTTTTCCCTGGGTATATCCTTCTTTCCACTGACGATGTGGAGAGCGTTTTTCATTGGCTGAAAAAGGTCCCCGCCATGACGAAGATCATGGCAGCCGGTCCGTATGAATTCGCTCCGCTCTATGACAACGAGGCGAAGTTCCTGATGGATGTATTGGATTCCGACCACATTGTGCGCCTGACTTATGCGGCAACGGACGGCAAAGATCATGTCACATACCTGGCGGGGCCGCTGGAGAAATGTCGTGGCCGGATCCAGGCCTATAAGTTCCGGGATCGTTACGCGCAGGTACACCTCACGATTGCGGGGCAGGAAAAGACCGTTCGGATGGGCATTATCTTAAATAATGATATCCGTCGGCAGACGCCTTACGGGAAGGTGGAGGCACATATCCCTACACCGAAGGAATACACCCCCACAAGCGAAAAGCCAGTTGCCGTATTGCATCCCGGCGATCCTGTTCTTGTGGTCGGCGGCGCCTTTGAGGGAAATCCGGCCGTCGTCCGAGAGGTGAGAAACACGACGATTCTCATCGCCGTTCCCATGTTTGGCCGTGAGATCCCGGTAGAGGTATTCCCAGAGGAAGTGCAACTAGCCGGCGCCGAGGGATATACAAATGAAGAAAGCGCTCCTGACCGCCTCAGTGGCCTCCATGCTGGATAATTTTAACCGGAGCAACATAGAGCTTCTCCTGCAAGCCGGCTATGAGGTGACACTGGCGACAAATTTCCGCTCCAAAGAGGATTCCAGCCCTATATGGCGTATCCGCGGGTTTATGTCGGAGATGGAAAAGAGGGGATGTCGCCTTGTGCAAGTCGACTTCTCTAGGAAGATCTACAACGTAACCGGGCAGATCAAGTCCTATCGCCAGGTAAAGGCACTCGCGAGCGGTGGCTTTGACTTGGTTCACTGCAACTCTCCGATCTGTGCGGCGCTGACGAGACTGGCGTTTCGGCATAAAAGAAAGCCGGCCAGGCAGGCGCCGGGCCCGCGGCTTCACGAAGGTAGGACTGAAACCGTATGGCAGCGTTCGGACCATACAGCCGCAGAGCAGCAAACGATCCGTAATAAAATAGATGACAGAGAAAAGAAACAAAATCATGCTTTCTGCGGAACCCGGGTGATTTACACCGCCCATGGGTTCCATTTTTTTGAAGGGTCGCCGCTCAAAAACTGGCTTTTGTATTTTCCGGTTGAGTGGGTTTGCTCCCATTGGACGGACATCCTGAACACGGTCAATGCGGAGGACTTCCAAAGGGCCCAAAAAAGGCTAAAAGCCGACCAAGTGGTTCGTCTGCCCGGTGTCGGGATCGACCTTAATAAGTTTAGGCCGGGAATGGCGGATCGCACAGCGGTGCGCAGAAAGCTGGGGATCGGCGATAGGGAGATCATGCTGCTTTCAGTCGGGGAGCTGATAAGCAGGAAAAATCATGCGAGCGTCTTAAAAGCGCTGAAGATATTGGAAGAAAAGAAATGCCGCGCCGGGGCGGCAAAAGGCGCTGCGGGCGCTTTGGCATCGGATGTTGTGTGCCCGCAGCCGCGCACAGCGCGCAGCCTGCGCTATGTGATCTGCGGAAAGGGTGAACGGGAACCGGAGCTGAAAGCGCTGGCCGCAAAGCTCGGGCTAGCCGAGAGAACGCTCTTTACCGGCTACCGCGAGGACATCTCGGAGCTATGCCAAGCGGCAGATCTTTTCGTATTTCCCTCCCTGCAGGAGGGCATGCCGATGGCGCTCATGGAGGCAATCGCGGTGAATGCCCCTGTGATCTGCTCCGACATCCGAGGGAACCGGGAACTGGTACCGGAAAGGGAGCTGCGTTTTGATCCGAAGGATCCTGGGGACATCGCCCGCTGTATAGAGAGAGCACTGCGGGCGTATCCGCTAACGGCGCGAAAGAGGCACCTAAAAGACATTGAAGCGTACCGCCTGGAGCGGGTTGAGGAACAAATGCGCAGAGAATACGCGCTGGGCGAAGGCTCGCTCTAAGGGAACACTACGGTAGATGGAATTCATCAAGCTATGCTGCAAATATCTGACAAGCCTGTTTCTTCATATCTTTTGGATCTTCCCAGTCAAAAGCAGCAGGATCTTTCTTTTAAACGATCTCTCGCATACCTACGGCGGGAGCCCAAAATCGATCTGTGAATATCTTGTCAGGCACACACCGGGCCGCTACCAGATCGTCTATTCGCTCAAAACCCTGGACGCGGATGTGCCCAAAGAAGTCACGGTCGTGCGGCCTCGGTCGGCGCAATATTTTTATTATGCACTGACAAGCCGGGTGATTGTCACGAATTGCGGCGGGATTTCTTACCTGCCCGTTCGCAAAACGCAAATGGTTCTCAACACCTGGCACGGCGGCGGCGCGTATAAAAAGAATGGCCTGAACGCCTATCACGGCCTTGCCTACCGGTTCGAGACGCGTTTGAATGCGAAGAAGACTTCTTACCTGATGGCCTCTAACCGGATCATCCAGGAAGAATTCCAGAAAGCTTTGCTCCTCAGCGAAGAAAAGATCCTCCGATCGGGCATTCCGCGTATCGACCTGTTTTTTACGGATTATGGGCCGATCCGCGCGAAGGTATACAGGCACTACGGGATTGATAATAAGAAACACATTGTCCTGTATTGCCCCACGTTCCGAAGCGGGGAGAATGCGCTGCGCGCGTTTTATCTGCCGAAGCGTCAGGAAATAGACGTGCCCGCACTTCTTGCGGCATGTAAGAATCGATTCGGCGGAGAATGGGTATTGGCGGTGCGCCTGCATCCGAGGCTACAGGAACAAAAGGCGCTGTACCCCGGCTCGGTTCTCGATTTTAGCGCCTACTCGGACGCGCAGGAGCTGCTGTGCGCCGCCGATGCGGTTATCTCGGACTATTCCGGGTTAATCTGGGATTACTCCTTTACCGGAAAGCCTTGTTTTTTGTATGCGGATGACGTCGAAAAATACCGCCAAAGCCCCGGCTTCTACGTCCCGATCGAAGCGTGGCCATATCCGCTGGCCGGGGATTTCAAGACACTGCTCACCAACATCGCCGAGTTTGATGCCGAGAAATACAGCCGTGACCGGCTTAAACATTACCGGGACGTAGAAAGTTACGAGACCGGAACCGCAACCAAGACGGCATGCCATATGATGTATGATTTCTGCTTTTCCGCGAGCCGCGTGCACAGCCAGGTTTAAACCAGCCAAAAGGGAGGAGAGCGTTGGCCAAAAGGTTTATCCGGGATATCCGGAAGTATTTCCGCTATTCCATCGTAGCCGCGCGCTCTGAGTTGCGCGCGGAGGTAGCGAACTCTTACCTAAACTGGCTGTGGTGGGTCTTGGAACCGTTCTGCTTCATGCTGATCTACACGTTCATTTTCGGGTATGTCTTCGGCGCAAGGGAGCCATATTTTCCGGTATTTGTCTTTATCGGGATCTCCATGTGGGATTTTTTTAACCGGATGATCAATCAAAGCGTTAAGCTTGTAAAGAACAACAAGGCCATTGTTTCCAAAGTTTATTTGCCAAAGTATATCCTGGCCCTGACGAAGCTGTGGGTGAACGGGTTTAAAATGATGGTCTCGTTCGGGATCGTTCTTGTGATGATGCTGGTATACAGGGTTCCGCTCACATGGAATATCCTGTACTTTGGACCGGTGCTTTTGCTGCTGCTTTTGTTCTGCTTTGGGTGTTCCTGCTGGCTTTTGCATTACGGCGTGTTCGTAGAGGATCTTTCCAATGTGGTAAATATCTTTCTGCGGATTGTGTTCTATTTAACAGGCGTGTTTTACAACGTCGAAAAACGGATCCCCGCCCCGTATGGGGAACTGATGACGAAATACAATCCGATGGCGTTCTTTCTGGAATCCATGCGCAACGCCCTGCTGTACGGCAAGGTTCCGCACAGAAAACTGATGCTGGGGTGGCTGGCGGTGAGCCTTGTGCTGTGTGCGACGGGCATATGGAAGATCTATCGCAATGAGAACAGCTATGTAAAGACCATCTGATGGGCGGTTGGGTCGCAGACCCGGTGCAGTCGTGGGAAGCCTGCCCTGCTGCTTGTGGCGGCCGTGCGCCATATTGCCCGTGGCGACCGTGCGCCACAGAGGAAAGTGTTACATGAAAGATACGGCGATCGAAGTCCGCGATCTGTGCATCAGCTACCGCAAACTGCACTCCTATTCCATCAAAAAGCAGTTTTTACACTTAAAGCGTGAGAAGGCGGAGCGGTTCGAGGCCGTCAAGCACGTCAGCTTTTCGGTCCCGAAGGGCAACATCCTGGGCATTGTGGGCAAAAACGGCAGCGGGAAGTCGACTATGCTCAATGCCATCGCGGGCATCTTTGCCCCCGACAGCGGCGAGATCGATCTGAAAGGGAACACGGTATCGCTTTTGTCCATCGGGGTTGGCTTCCAAAAGGAGCTGACAGGCCGCGAGAACATCCTGCTTTCCGGTATGCTCTTAGGTTTTTCCGAGCGGGAAGTTCTTGCGAGGACGGACGAAATTATTGAGTTCGCGGAATTGCGCTCCTTCATTGACGAACCGGTGCGGACATACTCCAAGGGGATGTACTCCAAACTGGCATTTTCCATCACCGCGATCCTGGAGACAGACATCATGCTGATTGATGAGGTTTTAAGCGTCGGGGATGCGAAGTTCAAAAAGAAGAGCTTTGACAAGATGAAGCAGCTGATCTCAGACGAGAACCGCACGGTTCTGATCGTGAGCCACCAGCTTGAGACGCTCGCACAGCTGTGTGACGCGGTGCTGTGGCTGCACGATGGCGAGATGCGCATGTACGGTGATACGCAGCCAGTGCTCAGAGCCTATGAGGAATTTATGAGATGAACATCGCGGTGATCTTCGCGGGAGGCACAGGGCAGCGGATGCATACGAAGGCCTGCCCGAAGCAGTTTTTGAAATTGCACGGAAAGCCGATCCTGGTCTATACGTTGGAGCGGTTCCAAAACCACCCCGAGGTGGACGGTATTGTTTTAGTCGGGCTGGCGGACTGGCTCGGCTATTGTTATGAGCTCAAGGAACAGTACCGGCTTAGCAAGGTGGCGGCCGTAGAGCCGGGTGGCGCAAACGGGCAGGAGTCCATCTTCCACGGCCTTAAAAAGGCTAAGGAGTTGTATCCGGGCGATTCCGTCGTGCTGATCCATGACGGCGTGCGGCCGTTAATCGACGATGACACGATCAGCCGCGCGATCGCCTGCGTGCGGCAGCACGGCTCTGCGATCGTGGTCGCGCCCGCGACCGAGACGATCACACTGAAAGAGGAAGGCGAAGAAGTAAAGGAAATCATTGACCGGAGCCGCTGCCAACTGGCAAAGGCGCCGCAGTGCTTTTATCTAGACGAGATTTACACAGCCCATCTCCGCGCACAGCAGGAAGGACTGACGGATTTTATTGATTCCGCCAGCCTGATGCGCCATTACGGCTGCCGCCTGTTTACCGTACCGGGCACACAAGAGAACATCAAGATCACAACGCCGCTTGACTATTACATTTTTCGCGCGATCATGGACGCAAGGGAAGAAACCCAAATACTGGGGATCTGACCGAGAATTGCGGGTGTTGGAGCATAGCGCTCTGGACCGATCGATCTCCCAAAGTGCCAGCGGCAAAATCTGCCAAAGCAGTACAAACCGGTGCGGCGGCAACAGCCGAAGGAGGCTGGCGGTATGGAAAATACGATACACTCCGACCAAACACAGGACATTCCCGTCCAGGATAGGGGAGATACTGCCAGGCCGGAACTGTCACGCCATTGGTCCGGGAGCCCATTCGAAATAGAAGAGCTGGAACGGATCTGCCAGAGTGAATTTATCCCCTGGGAAAAACTTGAAAACAAGAGCATTTTGGTGACTGGCGCAACGGGCCTGATCGGCTTTACCTTGATCCATGCGCTGCTCTACGCGAACGAGAGGCGAAATCTGCATCTAAAAATTCTGGCTCTGACTCGGGATGATCAATATGCACTAGATCGGTTCCGCCATTTGGATCAGCCGGAAGATACGCTGTGTTTTGTGCGCGGCAGCGTAAGGCAGCTGCCGCCGCTGCCCTTTGTGCCAGATTATTTTGTGCTGGGGGCCTCGAAGACGGCGAGCACCGACTTCGTGCGCAGCCCTGTGGAAACGATTGAGACGAATGTAATGGGAACGCAAAGCCTTTTGCAGCTGGCAAAAGAAGAAAACGTTTCGGGTGTCGTTTTCCTTTCCAGCATGGAGGTATACGGCTATCCGCAGAGGGGCCATAAGGTCACGGAGGATGAGATCGGCGCGTTTTCCCCGTTGGATCTCCGCAACAGCTATCCGTTAAGTAAGCAGCTGAGTGAGAGCTTGTGCGTCGCGTATGCCCGCGAGTATTGCGTACCGGCCGTCATCCTGCGACTGACCCAGACTTACGGACCGGGGATGCAGTACAATGACCACCGCTTATTCGCACAGCTCTTGAGCTGTGTAGAGAAAAAGAAAGATATCGTGCTGCACACAAAAGGAGAAACGGAACACAGCTACCTGTACGCCGCGGACGCGGTGACCGCGATCCTGACGGTTCTTTTAAAGGGTACACCGGGGCAGGCGTACAACGCGGCGGATGAGCGAACGTACTGCTCGATCGCAGAGCTGGCGCAAAAGGTGGCGAAAGTGGGCGAGATCGGGGTTCAGTATGAACCCCTGGACGAAAAGACGACCGGCTACCCCAAGACAGTGTACATGGATCTGGATACTACGAAGCTGAAAGAGCTGGGATGGAGAGCCGGAAACGCGGATACCCTTGCGGATCTGTGCCGCAGGATTAAGGGTGTGAGGAACCAGTAGACAGCCTATGCGGGAAACGGTAAAAAACTTTTTAAAGAGGTGGCTGCAGTTACAATATAACGGCGACGGAACCCTTTATGTCTATGTGCGTTTCCCTTTGCGGATTAACTGTGCGGCCAAGTACCGGATGCTGTACGCGAACAAGCCGATCGTTGGCAACAAAATCGTCTTTGATAACTATATGGGGAAGGGATACGGAGGAAACCCCAAGTATATTGCGGAAAAAATTTTGGAGAAGTATCCGGGGAAGTATGACCTAGTGTGGTCGGTGAAGGCGGCGGAAAAGGCAGATTCCGCTTTCCCGGAAGGGATCCGGACGGTAAAGTATCAATCGCCGGAATCCTACCGGGAATACGCGACCGCCAAAGTGTGGGTGAGCAACTACCACAAGATCTCCTATTTGAAGCGAGGTCTTGAAAAACGCAAGGGGCAGTATTTTATTGAGACCTGGCACGGCTCCCTGGGAATTAAAAAGATCGAAAATGACGTACCGGCATTAAACAAAGACGCCAGTTGGCACGCCTTAGCGAAAAAAAGTTCCGAGATGGTCGATTTGTGGGTTTCCAACAGCCGGTGGGAGACCGAGATCTACAAACAAGCGTTCTGGGGCGTTCAAGATGTTTTAGAGGCAGGCCATCCCCGCAACGACGTGCTGTTTGGGCAGGGCCCCGCGCAGGCGCTAAAAAAGGTAAAGGCGTATTTTGGGCTAAGAGAGCAAAAAATCCTGTTCTACGCACCGACCTTCCGTGAGGATTACCGCTTGGACTGTTATGACATCGGGTATGCCGATGTTTTAGCGGCTTTGAGGCAGCGCTTCGGCGGAGAGTGGGTGATCCTGGTCCGGCTCCATCCGCGGGTACAGGACTACGCACAGCGGGTGATCCCGCGGTCGGAGCGCATTTTGGACGCGACTGCCTACCCGGACATCCAGGAACTGATCGCCGCGGCGGATGTTATGCTGACCGACTATTCCAGCTGCATTTTTGATTTTTTGCTTACCAGAAGGCCGGGTTTTTTGTTCGCGGTGGATGAAGAGGAATATGACCAGGAAAGAGGGTTTTACTATCCGCTAAAAGACACACCGTTCCCGGTCAGCCACACGAGCGCAGAATTGGTACAACAAATCCTGGAACTGGACGAGGAGCGTTACCGCTGTGAGGTGGCAGCGTTTTTAGAGGGGAAAGGCTGTGTGGAAGACGGGCACGCGAGTGAGAGGGTGGCGGAAAAGATCGCAAAGTGGGCGCCGCCCGCGCCATAACCAAATCGGCAGCGCAAAGGCGAGGGAACGCCAACCCGGCGAGTGGACGCGGCGTTCAATTCAGACCAGGGGGAAGAAGACGGTGGCGGAAGAAAACAGGAAACACCGCAACGGGGAGATCGACTTCCTTCGGTTTGTTTTCGCGATCGTGATCGTGTTGCACCACACAAGGTTTTTGGTCGGGGACGATCAGTGCCTATTTCTCGGCGGTTCGCTCGCAGTGGAATTCTTTTTTATCGTTTCGGGCTATCTGATGATGGCAACGATAGAAAAGGCGTCCTATGCTCAAAACGCACTTCCGCTTGGGAAGGAGACCCAGCGATTCCTGGCAAGGAAATTAAGCGCACTGCTCCCGGAACTTTTATTGGCGCAGGGCATAGCGTGGCTGTTTAGCTGCTACGCCTTGAAAAAGACAATCCGACAGGGAATCGCTCTTTTTGTGGACAGTTTTTGGGATCTGTCCTTAGCCAGGATGACTGGTCTGCTGACGGGCAAGATGAACGGGTGTACATGGTATTTGTCCTCGATGCTACTCTGTATGGCCGTTTTGTATCCCTTACTGTGCAAATATAAGGACATGATGGTACACGTCGTGCTGCCGCTGGTTGCCCTAACGGGCATGGGATTTTTGTGCATGCAGTACGGCAGCCCCAGGGATCCTTCCAATTGGATCGGCTGGACTTTTAAAGGGAATATCCGCGCGTTTTGCGAGTTATCGCTGGGCGCGCTTTGTTTTTATGCCGCCGGTTGGCTCGCTAAAGTGCCGCTCAACAGGCTGGGAAGGCTCGCCGCTACAGTTGCGGAAGGAAGCTTTTATGCGGCTGTCATCGCTTACATGTATGTGAAGAAGCCTACTGAGCGCGACTACTTTTACATTTTGCTGTTGCTTTTGGCGATCACAGTTACGTTCAGCGGCCAGTCTTTGCTGCAGCGGTTCTTCCAAAACCGCTTTTCTTTTTTTCTGGGTAAATTCAGTCTGAGCGTCTATTTTTCGCACCTGTTTTATGCGCAGCACTTAAAAAAAGTGCTGACAACGCTGGATCAAATAACGATCGGCGGTCAGATCACAATCTATGTCGGGATCTCTTTGTTGACGGCTGCGGCCGTCTATGCGGCGGCCGCATGGATCCGGAAAGAGGAGACTTTTTCTAAAATGGCGCGACCTTTCCTGCAAAAAAAGGCACCGTGAGAAAATGCGTTACTCTTGCAGTCTGCGCCCGCAGCATAACGGCCGGCCTGGTGATACCTTTTATGGTTTTTAGTAAGAAACTGGACATACTGCCTCTGCGAAAGTTCGATTTAGCAATCAAGAACAAGCGGCAATATTTTTTTTGGTACACGGTCCTCTTTGCGGTGATGGCCGTGCTCTGCTTTTGGCCATTTTACGCAGACGGAAAGAGCCTGATTTGGGTTGGAAGTAGCATTGACTGGGCGGGAGACGGACTGCTGCAGGATTATACGGGCCTAGTTTATATATCCCGCTGGATCCGGGCTGCCGTTTTGGAACATAAAACGATACCGCTGATTGATTTTACGATCGGTTACGGAACGGATGTGTTGGTCTCACTGGGTGGCGGCTTTTTTTCACCGTTTAACTGGATCGCCGCTCTGTTTCCTGTCACACAACTGGAAGCCGTATACGGTGCTTTGCTATTGGTGCGGTATTACCTGGTCGGTGTTACTTTCTCTTGCTACTGCTTTTACATGGGGCGGGATTATCTCGATACACTTTCTGGGGCCTTCATCTATACATTTTGCGGGTACTGCCTGTTTGCGGGGGTGCGGCATCCCGGTTTTCTTCTACCTGCCATATGGCTGCCGATTTTGTTGATCTGCATTGAAAAGCTGATCCGTGGTGAGAAAAATAGATGGCTCCTTTCCCTTTGGATCGCGTACATGGCAGTCATCAGCCATTACTTTTGCTACATGTTGCTGATCGTGGGCGTGATCTATGGGATTTGCCGCGGAGTGGCCGTTAAAAAAACGTCGCAGGAATTCGGGAAGCTTTTTTTAAAAGCGCTCTTCTACGGCTTTTTGGGCCTTGGAATGGCGGCGGCGGTACTTTTACCGGTCTGTTATAGCTTGCTTTCCAGTACCAGGGTGGATTTGCCCGTCTATTATGCCAATAGCGCGCTTTTCTACCCGGCAGAATATTACAAAAAGCTGCTGCTGGATTTTGCTTCTCCGCTGGCTTCCGGATCGGGTTACTGGGTGTTTCTCTCTGTTGGCGCCCCGGCCGCGGTAGCGATTGTACTATTTATATTCACACGCCAAAAAGAGCAAAGATGGCTAAAACAGGTTTTTTTGGTTCTGTTTTTGATTCTTTGCGTTCCTTTTGCCGGCAGCGTGATGAACGGTTTTAATTATGTGACGAACCGGTGGGTGTGGGCGGTCTGCTTTTTTGCGGCCTATATTTTGGTTTGTTGGGGCAGCCGTCTGCCTGCGGCTTCACCGCGCCTGGTTGGTGGGCTGGCGGTATTTTTAACGTTGGCTTTGGTCTTACTCTGCGCTGGCGCGCAAAAGCCCAAGGCAGAACAGATCTTGAGCCTTTTGAGTATGCTGCTGTTTGTGCTGCTGATTTTGTTCTTTATAGCGTGCAAAAGCTCTGCATATGGCTTCCGCCAAGTGGTTTTGCTATTTTGTCTTGCGGGTATTTTTGTCTCAGCAAACTACAAATACAGCACGGATCATAAAAACTATGTTTCCGAATTTCTCCCGGCAGGAAAGGCTATGGAAACGGTCTGGTCCGATGCCGAGGTATCGGTAAAAGCGCTAAACGATCCATCCTTTTACCGCGTCAGCAACAATTCACTGGGCGGTACCCTTAATTTCGGGATGGCGGTCGGCTTTAATTCCATCGGCCATTATTGGAGTTATCTGGATGACGCTATCTACCGGTACGCGCTCAGCACCGAGATACCCGGGATGATTATGTCGTTCCGGATTTACGGTTTTGATCAGAGAAGTGCGCTGGAGAGCCTAGCCTGCGTAAAGTATTACGCGATGCAGGAGGGCAGCCAGACCATTGTACCGAGTGGTTATGAACGGGTCGGCACAGTGGAGAATCCTGTTTCCGGCAAAAAAGATGTTATTTACCAAAACGCTCACGCGCTGCCGATCGGGTACACCTACAAAGAGACGGTAAGTGTACAAGGCTACGAGAAACACAACCCGATTGAAAAAGAACAGCTCATGCTCCAAAAATTGGTTCTGGAGGACGGCGAGGATCTGCACGATACTGAGTTTTTGGGCAAACAGGTCGCTTGCCAAGTATCCGGCACGCAGAACCTAAGGTGGGATAAGGAGAAAGGCGTCATCAAGATCGACAAGCCCAAAGCAACGCTTAGCCTTGCTTACAACGTCCCGGAGGGTGACACGATCTATGTTCGGATAAAAGGGTTTAACACAGACGGCTCTTCGCATACCGAGGCAACCTACACCGCCGCGTCCAACGGCTTGACAAAGAGGTTTTATTCAAAAAACAAACAGGATACCTGGCCGGTCCTAAGAGAGAATTATACGATCAATTTTGGTACTTCCGACGGCAAGGAACAGACGGTTGAGATCACATTCCCCTACAAGGCGGAGTACAAACTGAAAGATATCGAGATTTACGCCGTACCGGAGTACCGCTATGCGGATTATCTGGAGGATTTAAAAGAGGAAAGCCTTGAAAACGTAACAGTGGCAACCAACCGCGTAGAAGGGGATATCACGGTAAGCGGCCCAAAATATTTGTGCTTTGGCATCCCCTACAGCAAAGGGTGGACGGCGTATGTGGATGGAAAGCGTGTTGACACGATCCGGGCGAATATCATGTACATGGCGGTACAGCTGGAACCCGGCCACCATGTGGTACGCCTTACCTACTGCACACCGGGATTAAAGGCAGGGAGTGTCATTTCAATCATTTGTATCGGAATTTTGAGCAGGTTGGTTGTTTTATACGATAAACGGCGAAAGTAAAGATAAAGGTGGAACCATTTATAGAGCTAGTCCACATTAAGTGATGATTGTGACTCCACATGTCAAAAGGAGAGAGAATTGTAAATGAATAACAAAGCAATATATGTGGTACGTCCTTCATTACCACCGTTAGAAGAGTATGTGGAAGAAATAAGTAGCATGTGGGAGACAGGAATTCTGACTCATACAGGTCCAAAACATATCAAGTTGCAAAAGGAACTTGAAGAATATATGGGAGCTAAAAATGTAGCGCTGTTTGCAAATGGACATCTCGCACTAGAATTAGGGATTGAGGCACTGGGTCTGACAGGCGAGGTTATAACGACACCGTTTACATTTGGATCTACTACACAGGCTATTTTACGTCGAAACCTAAAACCTGTTTTTTGTGATATCAAAGAGGACGATTATACAATTGACTGCGATCGGATTGAAGAACTAATTACAGAAAAGACATCGGCAATATTACCAGTACATGTATACGGAAATGTATGTCAGGTTGAGAAAATAAAAGAATTAGCAGATCGTTATAAGCTGAAAGTAATCTATGATGCCGCGCACGCATTTGGTGAGGTTTATAAGGGGACGAACGTGTCTAATTATGGTGATATGACGATGTTCAGTTTCCACGCCACAAAAGTATTTAATACAGTTGAGGGAGGCTGTTTGACATTTGCAGATAGCAGCAAGGTCCAATTATTGAATAGCTTAAGGCAGTTTGGACAAGTAATTGGAACGGAGGAGACCCCCTATATTGGAACGAATGCCAAGATGACGGAGATGCATGCGGCAATGGGGCTCTGCAATTTGAAACATATTGACGAATATGTAGAAAAACGTAAACAGATTGTCAAATTGTACAGAAAGTACCTGACTGGGGTTAATGGGATCCGGATATGTCCTATACAGGACGGAGTAGTGTCGAATTATGCGTATTTCCCTGTCGTTTTTGAAGAAGAAAAAACGGGAGTTGACAGAGAAGCGGCTATATCAAAATTAGCAAAAAATAACATATTTGTGAGAAAATATTTTTATCCGCTCACAAGTGACTTTGAGTGCTGCCGACGGTTAGGGCTACAGGCAAAAGTTCCGATAGCCAAATATATTTCTGATAGAGTACTTACTCTGCCATGTTATTCGGATCTAGCCCTGGAAAATGTGGAACGAATTTGTAAATTAATTTTGGAGCTGTTTTAGAGGAAAATATGTTGGCGCATTGTAAAATCAAGTTGAACAGCTGAATATAAAAAATCCATAGAGATGT
>CAZLMA010000015.1:0-40718 GCA_964560675.1 uncultured Subdoligranulum sp.
GGATCTATTTTATAAAGCGGTTGTTCATCCAATGCCAACGTCCAATTCGCCAGCAGCTCATCTCGGTGTAATTCCGCCCTGGCAGAAATCAGCTTTACTTGTCTAATGGGCATTTCTCCATTTATCATTTCTCCATTCATATGGAAGACAGCATTATAGTTTTGCTATGTCGCATGGAAGTGCGGAGGATTATGTTCTCCGTTGTTATACATTCTAATAATGATTCTGTAGAACATAGATATTGTGGGCGTAGAATCTTCTCCTTTCTGCTGTTAAACAAAACAGGTTACGAATCCACTTCAATTTATTACGAGGCTGTGCGCCTGCCGGTTCTCCTAGGGCCGCCGTATTTATGCTCTGAAACCCGCATCAATACGGCATTTTTTCGTGTTTGTCCATAAACAACACCAGCATTGCCTATTACATAATTAAAAAGTTTTTTACTCATGGATTTTTCTCCTTTATATTTTAGGTTAGGGATGGTTATTCTGCAAACCCCAACCCTCGCATCATTCTTCCAGTTTTTTAAAATCCTCCAACCGCAATTCACGTTTCAATTCTTCTTCCGAAGGCAAATAGGTGAAGTATTTGGAGGCAAAAATCTGATTGTTATCTTCCGGCAGCGTATATTTCACGATGGCATCCCCTTTGTTTGCGCAAAGAATAATCCCTATCGGAGGGTTATCACCCTCGTTCATCAGCTCACGCGTATAGTAATTCACATACATTTGCATCTGACCGAGA
This sequence comes from uncultured Subdoligranulum sp., assembly GCA_964560675.1. Classification (GTDB taxonomy): domain Bacteria; phylum Bacillota; class Clostridia; order Oscillospirales; family Ruminococcaceae; genus Gemmiger. Next base: position 745 of record CAZLMA010000015.1, read on the forward strand.
TCCTGATGCGTAAGCTGCCCCATTTTTAAATCAATCAAAACAAAACATTTGAGGATGTAATTGTAGAAAACCAGGTCGATAAAAAAGTTTTGCCCGTCCAGAGTAAACTTTTTCTGCCTCGCCACAAAGGAAAAACCGCGACCCAGCTCAAGCAAAAACTGCTGCAAATGATCAATCAAAGCCTGTTCTAAGTCACCCTCATAAATATGTGTATCCGGCTGGATCTGCAGAAACTCCATCACATAGGGATCCTTGATGATTTTCTCGTATTCCGGTTTCGGCTCCGTTGTCTGTATTTCGGCTGCGACCGATTCCTTGTCTTTGCTCGCCAATATCCTCTGGTAATACATGGTATGGATCTGCCGTTCCAGCTGACGGACACTCCATGCGGACTTTGCACATTCCTCCGTGTAAAAGGCTCGCGCCTTCTCATCCTGCACGCGCATAAGCAGGCGGTAATGTGACCAGCTTAATTCGGCACACAGCGTGTGCCGAATTGGATAACAGCAATAAAATTGCCGCATGGCACGAAGGTTTCTCACAGTAAATCCCTGCCCGAACTCAGCCGTCAATTTAGAAGAGAGAAACTCCAGGAGTTTCTTTCCATACTCTGCCCGATCATTTTCCCCGCAAGCTTTATATATTTGTTCACCGATCTCCCAATATGCGATAACCATGGCAGAATTGACCGCTGTACCAATATTACGCTGCGCGGTTACTACGCAGCGGCGAATGACTTGGTAGGTCTGTTCCGTATTATGATTTATGATAAGCTCATGATCCATTTGCTATTCATTCTCCCCATAAAAGATATTCGCACTCTGTTTGATACGGTATCGAATCCTGTGTGAAATTTGGACTCTCCGAGTCCAAATTTTTGCCTTGGAATAATGACGCCTTTGCAGATTGCGCGTTTTCGTTATTCATATTCTTCCCATTTCCTCACAATTTTAATAATTTCTTTCTCGCACCTTTCTCAAATTGCCCCTAAAAAAGAGTCCTGCGTTTGTTATGCCCGAAGCCCCGCATCAATACGGCGTTTTTTCGTGTTTGTCCATAAACAACACCAGCATTGCCGATCCCGTAATGAAAAGGTATCCGCTTCATGAGTTTTCTCTTTTAAAATCCATTGCATCATTTTCCCTGTTGATAATCTTTTCTAACTGTTCTATCAAAATCGGCAATTCCTCAAAAACAAGATCCGCGATTATATTCCAATTTGTACCATCATAGTCGTGGACGAGACGGTGCCTTACTCCGGCAATCATCGACCATTGAATTTCATTATGCGCCTCTTTGTACTCTTCTGACAGATTGTAAACATGTTCGCCTATATCATAAAGGGGGTGTTGTTACAAGCCACTGAAGAGAAAATTCTCTCACCAAATCATCCTTCGTAATATTGTTATCGGTTATATACCCACACAACTTTACCGCGTTATCATAAATTTTTTGGATACGCTGTCTGTTTGAATATTTCATGCAACTAACAGCCTCTCTTTCATGACAGTGTTGTAAAATTCGCTTTCCGTGTCCAGCTCGTGAATTTCAAACACATCTACTTCTTTATTCAGAACCTCACGCAGTTCCTCGGCAAGAGCAAAAATCCTTGTGAGCCTAAAACCTTCTCCGCCATAAACCAGAAAGTCAATGTCACTGTCATCCCTTGCCTCTCCTCTTGCATAAGATCCAAAAAGATAAATTTCCTGCACATGGTACTTTTCGGCAACAGGTTTTACAAGGCTTACTATATTGTCAAATGTAAATACGTGATCGTTCATACTCTTCACCTCTCCAGTTTCGTTTTTAACGCAAAAATACGGTTTTTTGTGTTTGTCCATACTCCTCCAACATTGCCAATCCCGTAATCGACAAATTTTTACGCATGTTCTGCTCTTTGGAAACTTGTTTTTCCGTGGGCGCGGCGCTATAATAGATTTGCCAAAACCGCTGCCTGGATTCACAGCAAATCGTGGGCGCGTACCCAGCCCGGGCACCGCCGCGCGCTTTTTGGGCGCCGGGCTTTGTGTGGCGGCAACAAAAAAAGGGAGAGAGTGTGTAAAAAATGCTGAACATCAAGATTACCCGCAATCCCAATCCGAAACCCAAGCCGCAGGATGAGACAAAACTCGGCTTTGGTCAAATTTTCACCGATCATATGTTCCTGATGGAGTATACCCTGGGCGAGGGCTGGCATGATGCGCGCATTGTGCCGTACGGCTCGCTCTCGATGGATCCCGCCACAACGGTGTTCCACTACGCCCAGGAGATTTTTGAGGGGCTCAAGGCCTACCGCACACAGGACGGCTCGGTGCAGCTGTTTCGCCCGGACTGCAACGCAAGGCGCTTTCAGGATTCCGCGGACCGCCTTTGCATCCCCCGCATCCCGGAGGAGGATTTTGTGCAGGCGGTCAAGACGCTTGTTGATATTGACCGCGACTGGGTGCCCCACAGCGAGGGCGCCAGCCTTTACATCCGTCCCTTCTGCTTTGCCACGGACGTCATGCTGGGCGTGCACGCGTCGCACCACTATCTGTTCTGCGTGATCTGCTCGCCGTCCGGCGCTTATTATGCAGAGGGCCTGGCGCCGGTTCGCATCTATGTCGAGGACGAGTATATTCGCGCGGCGCCCGGCCTGACCGGTTATACCAAATGCGGCGGCAACTATGCGGCGAGCATTTTGGCCGGCGAGAAAGCCGAGGAACTCGGCTTCAGCCAGGTGCTGTGGCTGGACGGTGTGGAGCGCAAATATGTCGAGGAAGTCGGCTCCATGAACATCCTGTTCAAGATCAGCGGGGAAGTGTACACGGCGCCCTGTGTCGGAACGGTACTGCCCGGCGTCACGCGCCGCAGCATCATCGAGCTTCTGCGCGACTGGGGATATACGGTTCATGAACAGCGCCTTGCCATCGCCGACTTGATGGCGGCGGCCGAGGAGGGCCGGTTAGAAGAAGTTTTCGGCACCGGCACCGCCGCGGTGGTCAGCCCCGTCAAGGAGCTGGTCTGGGAGGGCAGGAGCGCCGTGATCGGGGACGGCACCATCGGTCCCCTGACCCAGAAACTCTACGATACGCTCACGGGGATCCAGTGGGGCAGACTGCCCGATACCAAGGGTTGGATCGTACCGGTTGAAAAAGTTCTGTAGAGAACAGCGCCGCAAAGCGTAACGCAAAAAGGCTTACCGTTTTAAAGGCTTCAAAGGTTCAGGTTCCCGAACTCCGAGAGCCGCAGGCCGGGGTTGTGCTTTTCGGCCCACTCCACACTCCACAGACTGCCGAAAAGCAGCAGGTGATTGCCTTTTAAATCCTCGATCGCGTGGGTGTCGCTGGTGACGTCCAGATCCTTGAGGTCTGTCTGCGCGGGGATGCTTACGATCCAGCGCAGATGTTCATACGGCAGGCGCTGCAGGCGGATTTCAACGCCGTACTCGCTTTTCAGGCGGTATTCCAGCACATCCAACTGCAGTACGCCGACGACACCCACGATCACTTCTTCCATGCCGGATCCCAAATCGTGAAAAATCTGAATGGCGCCCTCCTGGGCAATCTGTTCCATCCCCCGTACAAATTGCTTGCGCTTCATGGTGTCCACCTGGCGCACGCGGGCAAAGTGCTCCGGCGCGAAGGTGGGGATGCCGGCGAACCGCACGTGACTTTTGCCGGAGCAGAGCGTGTCGCCGATTGAGAAGATCCCGGGGTCGAACAGGCCGATGATGTCGCCCGCCCAGGCTTGTTCCGCGATGGCGCGGTCGTCCGCCATCAGCGTGGTGCCGGCGGCCAGCTTGATGGTTTTGCCGCCCTGCACATGATAGGCTTCCATGCCGCGCTCGAACCTGCCGCTGCAGATGCGCAAAAACGCGATGCGGTCGCGGTGATTTTTATTCATGTTGGCCTGAATTTTAAAAATAAAGCCGGAGAAGGGGTCCGTTACCGGATCGACGGCCTGGCCGGTATCCGCGTCGGTGCGCGGCAGGGGCGGCGGGGTCAGGCGCAGAAATTCCCGCAAAAACGGCTCTACGCCGAAATTGGTCAGCGCCGAGCCGAAAAACACCGGGCTCAGACGCCCCTGTTGCACCGCCTGCGCATCGAACGCTTCCGCCGCGCCGTCCAGCAGCTCGATGTCCTCCGCCAGTTGGCGGTGGTTTTCCGCTCCGATCAGCGCATCCAGGTTTGCGTCGCCCAGCTCCGCCTGCGTGCCGGCCACCTTGCGCACGCCGTTGGCGCGTCCATCGCCTTCAAACGCCAAAACGCGGCGCAGACCGCGGTCAAAAACGCCTTTAAAGCCCTTGCCGCTGCCGATCGGCCAGTTCATCGGGTAGGTTTTGATCCCCAGAACCGTCTCGATTTCCTCCATCAGCTCAAACGGGTCGCGTATATCGCGATCCATCTTGTTGATAAAGGTGAAGATGGGAATGTGGCGCAGCGTGCACACCTTGAACAACTTGATGGTCTGCGCCTCTACGCCCTTGGCGCCATCGATCACCATCACGGCGCTGTCCGCTGCCATCAGGGTGCGGTAGGTGTCTTCGCTGAAATCCTGGTGCCCGGGCGTGTCCAAAATATTGACGCACTTGCCGTCATAGCAAAACTGCAGCACCGAGGATGTGACCGAGATGCCGCGCTGCTTTTCAATTTCCATCCAGTCGGAAACCGCGTGCTTTGCGCTCTGCTTGCCCTTCACTGAGCCCGCTGACTGTATCGCGCCGCCGTAGAGCAGCAGCTTTTCCGTAAGGGTGGTTTTGCCGGCGTCCGGATGGCTGATGATGGCAAAGGTGCGCCGGCTTTCGATCTGCTTTCTGAGGTCGGATGTATCATTTTTTGCTGAGATGTTGGTCATAGCGTCCCAAAGGCCCCTCTCCACGTCGCCTGTATTTTGTCCGCGGTTCGCTGAACAGCATCTTGCTGCGCAGCATCGACCGCCTCGTATATCACCGGGCTTCCGGTGACTCTATACTATCTTTTTTCCCAGGCAATTGCAAGTGAAGAGCCGGGATTTCCCCTGCTTCAGGGTTGAGCGCGGAAACTTCTTTTTTGGCATGGCGGTCGCCCCGCCGTGCCTGTGCGGGCAGCGCCGGGCGCAGCGTACAAAAAGAGCTCCGCGGGCAGCGCAAAGTTCATGGAATAATAAAAGGAGCTCCGCGGGCAGCGCAAAGCTCATGGAAAAAAGAACTCTGCGGGTGGCGTAAAGCTCATGGAAGAAGAGGAGAGTGGTTTCACACTTCTTTCACCGCAGCACAAAGTGTTTTTCACAATTGTCGGGTACACTGTCTGGCAGAAGGCAGGCGCAAAGCGCATACTGAATCAACCGTTCGGTCCCGGCAAGCAGACCGAAGGGAAGGAGAACACCATGACGAGCGAATATGATTATTCTCATCTTTACCAAAGCGCGCCGTCCGATGGTTCGGAGCCACACGGGGATCCGGCGCCAGGCGGTGGGCAAACGGGATCGCAGGCCCCGGCGCAGCAGGCAGCGCCACAGCCTGCACAACCCGCCGATGTGCAGAATTCTGTGCCGGATGCAGTACAGCATGCGCAACCGTCCGATCCGGCAGGCTCCCCCGCGCCCGGCGCTGCGTCGCCCGGCGGCGATGTGACTTCTTCCGCGCAAACTGAACACGCGGCGCCGTCGCAGAGCGAAGCCCAGCAAAACGGCTATCCCAATGTGGGCAGCAGCGGCATGAACACCGCGAACACCGCCCGCACCGATTATGCCGAGGGGCACAGCGATTCTTACGCCGCGCAGCAAAACGCGGCTGGGAACAACCATGCGGGCAACACCGTGTACGGCGCACAAAACGGCGATACATACCGTGCGAACGCGTACACGGCGCAAAACGGTTCTAACGGCTACGAAAACGCCGCCGCGCAAGGTGGCCAAAACGGCAATTCGTACAACTACCGCTATACACCCCCTGCGCAACAGACACAATCCTCAAACGGCTATCAAAACAGCTTTAACGGCGGAGGCGCTTACAACGGTTACAGTTATTCCAGCGCGCCGCAGCCGAGCCAGCCGGTTCGCAAAAAGGGCGGCACGGCCAAAAATGTGCTGCTTCGGATCGGCGCCGTGGTTCTGGTGTTGGCGCTCGGCTTTGCGGGCGGTTTTGGAGGCGCTGTGCTGGCTGGCAAGCTGGGCTTGACGGGATCCAGTGTGGTGGTGCAGCAGGTTGCGCCGCGCGATCCGGATGAGGCAGCGCAGGGCAGCGCGGTGGGCGCTTCGCTGCCGCTGGAGGATGTGGCGTCCATCGTCTCACCCAGTGTGGTTGTTATCACAACCGAGCAGATGGTCAGCTCCCCCTATGTCTGGTTCGGTGGCAGTTACGTCCAGAGCGGCGCCGGATCCGGCGTTGTCATGAGCGAGGACGGCTATATTATGACCTGCGCCCATGTGGTCAACGGCGCGCAGAACATCAAGGTGACCCTCGCGGATGACACCGAGTATACGGCGACCGTCATCGGCTACGATACCACGGCCGACATCGCGGTCGTCAAAATCGAAGCGACGGGTCTTACGCCCGCCGTCATGGGCAACAGCGACGAACTCGCCGTCGGCGAGACGGTGCTGGCGGTCGGCAACCCGTTGGGGCAGCTGGGCGGCACCGTGACGGATGGAATTGTCAGCGCCATCAACCGCGAGGTCAGCGTGGAAAGCAACAACATGACCCTTATCCAGACGAATGCGGCCATCAGCCCCGGCAACTCCGGCGGTGGGTTGTTCAACGCGAACGGGGAACTTATCGGTATTGTCAACGCCAAGAGCAGCGCGGTGGACGAGACCGGCAACCTGACCGAGGCGGAGGGCCTGGGCTTCGCCATCCCGATCAATACGGCGCTGACCATCGCGCAGGACTTGATCGATGTCGGCTTTGTGCAGCGCCCGACGTTGGGCGTGACCGTGATCACCATCAATGACGCGCAGACAGCGCAGCAATACGGCGTGAGCACCTACGGCGTGTACGTATACCAGGTTACCCCCGGCTCCGGTGCCGAGCAGGCCGGTGTTCAGATGGGGGATCGCATTGCCGCCGTGGCCGATGTGCCGGTCTCAGAGAATGCGGATCTGACCGATTATTTGTCCCAGTGCGAGGTGGGGGATACCGTCACCCTGCAGATTGAGCGCGATGGCCATCTGATCACCGTCGACGTGACGCTGGGCGTCAACAAACCGTAAAAAACACTCGAGCGCCTCAGGAGAAAATTTATGTTTGTATGCATCAACGGGAACCGTTCCGTGGGTACGATCAGCCCCTGTATCTACGGTCATTTTGCAGAGCATCTGGGCCGCTGTATTTACGGCGGCCTGTATGTGGGCGAGGAGAGTTCTATCCCCAACCGCAACGGTCTGCGCAGCGACGTGGTCGGCGCGCTGCGCAGACTCCGCATACCGGTTCTGCGCTGGCCGGGCGGCTGCTTTGCCGACACCTACCACTGGCAGGACGGCATCGGCCCGCAGGGGCAGCGCAAGACCATCGTCAATACCAACTGGGGCGGCGTGAGCGAGGACAATTCCTTCGGCACGCACGAGTTTTTGGAGCTCTGCGATCAGTTGGGCTGTGAGGCGTATATAACGGGCAACGTGGGCAGCGGCACGGTCCAGGAATTCAGTGACTGGGTGGAATACTGCAACATGGGCGGTGTCTCCCCGATGGCAGATCTGCGCCGTCAAAACGGGCGCGAGGAGCCGTGGAATGTCCGCTACTGGGGCATCGGCAACGAGGCCTGGGGCTGCGGCGGCGATATGCGCCCGGAATACTATGCCGACCTCTGCCGGCGTTATTCCCAGTTTCTGCGCAGTTATGCCCCGGAAACCAAACTGTATAAAATCGCGAGCGGCGCAAACGTCGACGATTATGACTGGACGACCGTTGTCGCACAGCGCGCGGGCCACGCCGTCGACGCACTCAGCCTGCATTATTACACGGTGCCCGGCCCCGACTGGGCGCACAAGGGCGAGGCCACGGTCTTTGACCGGGAGGAGTACTACCGAACCCTGCGCAAAACCCTGCGCATGAAGGAACTTCTTGAGACGCACACCTCTCGCATGCGCGCTGCCTGCCCGGACAAGCCGCTGGGGCTTGTGGTAGACGAATGGGGTACGTGGTATCAGGTGGAAGAGGGCACCAATCCCGGCTTTTTGTACCAGCAAAATACCATGCGCGACGCCCTGGTCGCCGCCGTCAACTTAAATCTCTTTAACGACCATTGTGACAGTGTCGTGATGGCGAATATCGCCCAGACCGTGAATGTGCTGCAGGCCATGGTGCTCACAGAGGGCCCCCAAATGCTCTGTACACCGACCTACCACGTGTTTGCGATGTACAAGGGCCATCAGGGCGCGCGCCAGTTGGAGACCTACGCCGAGACCACCCTTGTCGGGCCCGTGGATCCGCAGATCCAGGTGCCGAATCTGCACGTCTCGGCGAGCGAAGGCCAGGACGGCAGCGTTTTGTTGACGGTTGCCAACCTAAGCGACGAGCGCAGCGCGCCGCTCACGGTTCACCACAGCGGGATCGGTCGGCGCACGACCGTGACCGGTACGCTGCTCACGGGCCCCGCCGCCGCGCACAATACTTTCCAGGCGCCGCACACGGTGGAACCGCAGCCCCTGACCGGCATCACGGTCACACAGGATGGTTTTACGGCTCTTTTGCCCGCGTGCTGCGTGGCCGCGTTCTGCCTGCAGTGAGCGCGACGCGGCAATCGCCCGCGTCCGAGCGCGCCGGCGCGGGCAGGCAGGGCATAACCCAGGTGCGCTTTTGCCGACGCTGCCTTTTGCGGGATATGCAAGAGGAAAACGACTATTACCAAAGTGTTGTAAAGTATCGCGCCCGCTTACCTCTGCGCGTCCGCACGCCGGATGCAGCGTATGAGCGGCGCCTCTCCGCCTGCGAAACCTGTGACGATTTGCAAAACGGTACCTGTATGCAGTGCGGCTGCTACGTCGAGATGCGCGCCGCGCGCCGTGACCGCGAATGCCCACTGGGCCGCTGGTTAAACGAGGAGGCGCACACGGTATCCCGCGCAGGTGCGCAAAGCGGCTAAAGTGCGCGGATCTGGCACAAAACCCCTCAAATGTCATACAAGATTGCTGTTTTAAAGGCCCCCGGAGTAAAACTCCGGGGGCCTTTCCCGTAGGTTGAGCTGGCAGGGGGCAGCGCGCGCCTTTGGGGTATCCACACACCGATGCGCAGGCGGGACCTGAAAAAGTGGCTATTCCCCGCCCGCACCCGCGGTCAGCGCCTGCCAAAGCGCAAGCTCGGCTGCGGGTGTACCGTCTTCCGGATTGGGCAGGCGCCTTGCAATAAAAAGGTCCTGCACAGCGCTCTCACCCGCCAGCGTGATCGTCTCGCCGTCCAGGTTGGCGGTGTAGCTGCCGAGGTCAAAACCGGCCAAAACGGGGCACTCCTGCCAGCGGTAGCAGTAGCGCGCGTCGTTTTCCGCAAGCGGCGTCAGCACTTCGTACTCCTTTTGGAAATTTTCCGGGTCATCCAGAAATACGGTGTAAAAGGAAAACATGCCGAGATCCGCGGCGAGGCGGGCGCGCGCGGCGATGTCCGCCTCTGCCCTGGCGGCGTCCACAGAAGTGAAGTCGAGTACATACGGCACGACTTCCACCAGTACCCGCCCATCCCCGTTGCCATCCTGCGCCAGGTTTTCCAACTCGATTTCCAGCGCGCTCAAAACCTCTTCCGGCATCACGGTTTTGGTCACGCAGGCGACCCTGAGGTCGGGGCGCGGGCGAAAAACTGTCTCGCGCAGCAGCGCGATGACCACAATCAGCCCCACGATCGCCAGTGCCACCCAGGACCAGTGGTAATGCCACCAGTTTTCCCGCTTTTCTTTTTTTGTGTAGACCCGCTCCGGGGGCGTCTCGTAGGTTTCGGTACTGCTTTTGGTTACCCAGGGCATAGTGTTCTCCTTCCAAAGGCGGCTTCAAAAAATGGGATGTATCAGCGCCTTCTTTTCTCCTCGTGCAGGGCGTTAACCTGCTTTTCCAGATCCAACGCCTGCTCTAGCGGCGGGTACAGGATCTGCAGCGCGATCAACTCCGGCAGCCAGAAGGTGGTCAGCACAAAAATCGTGATGGAAAACGGATACAACAGCGTCACGGCGCCCCAATAGAGAAGTTGTGTCAAAACGGCCGCCAGCGTGCGCAGCGGTTTGCGCAAACACAGGATCACCGCGTTTCGGATCTGGGCGAACAGCGGCGCGTCCAGTGTGGCCAGCAGCGGCACAAGATAACCCGCCACCGCGGTTGCCAAAACAATGCTCAAGGCAATCCACAGCAGGTATCCCCAGTCGGTGACCACAAACAGATAATAGCGCAGCATAAACAACTGTATCCCGAACAGCTCCCCGCCCACAGCACCGGGCAAAAGCGCGGATTTCCAGTTGCGCCGCCAGGCGCTGCGGTAGGTAGCCCACCAGTAACAGGGCTCATCGCGCAGGCTGCGCAAAATGGTGTCCGCCAGACCCACCAGCGGCGGAGCCGCCAGCATGCCGCCCAGTGGGCAGCTGACCAGCATGGGCAAAAGAGAAAGCGATTCCACGCTTAGGATCATGCCCAGCGCATAGGGAAGGCTGCTCAGCGCGCAGAGGCCACCGGCGGCAAGAAAACGCCCCCAATCGCGTGAGAACACCTCAAAAAAACGCGCGAGGCCCTTTTTGCGCGGCTCATCCGGCCGCACACCGGGGCCGGGCTTCATCTCAAACAGATTAAAAAGTCCCATGTCGGCTCCTTTTTTGCCCCGTCAAAAGGGGCCCGATGGTCAACAAAGCCATTTTCATCATACAACATCCACTTAAAAAGGCAAGATTGGCACGCCAAAACTGAAGGATTTTAGCATATTGCATAAATTCTGTACAGATATGCAGGGCAAAATGCCAAATTTTGTTCCTCCCAGGGCTTTTTTCCAGTCTCATCGAGTGCGAATTTAAAAATAAAAAATCGAAATTGCACAAAATACACCCATTACTGCAGAGACCGGGGGAGGGAATTATGCTACATTTGTTCTGACGTTTTATCGGTTTTTTGGGCAATCTGTTGGATTGTAAAGAGGACGCCGCGGAGACTGCGTGGAATGTGAGGTGGTATTGGTATGGGCAAGGCAAGCAAGACCGCCGAGCCTGCGCTGCTGGAGCAGCGGAAAAAGGGCCTTGGGTTTTATATCAAGCGGGACTGGCAGCTCTATGTGCTGCTGATTCTGCCGATGCTGCATCTGTTCGTCTTTAAGTATTTGGCGTACACCGGTCTGTCCATCTCGTTTTTGGACTACAAGGTTGCCAAGGGCTACTTTGGCAGCGAATTTGTGGGTCTGGACATCTTCAAGAAGGTCTTCACCCACCGCGATTTCCTGCCGGCGCTGCGCAACACGCTGCTGTTAAATGTGCTGGATCTGGTGTTCAGCTTCCCGATGCCGATCATCCTGGCGCTTTTGTTGAACGAAGTCCGCGTGAAGTGGTTTAAGAGCGTCTCCCAGACGATGCTCTATCTGCCGCACTTTCTTTCCTGGGTCGTCATCGGCGCGTTGGCGTACCAGCTTTTCGGCGTCAACAACGGCGTTATCAACGGCCTTATCACCGCGAGCGGCCATGAACCCATCCCGTTTTTACAGTCCAACGGGTGGTGGCTGATCACATACGTCTTTATCGGTGTGTGGCAGACCATGGGCTGGGGCACCATTATTTATCTGGCCGCCATCACCAACGTCAATGCGGAGTTGTACGAGGCGGCGAGGGTGGACGGCGCGAACCGCTGGCAGCAGTGTATTCATGTTACGCTGCCCGGCATCCGCAGCACCATCGTGGTCATGTTGATCATGCAGCTGGGCAAGGTGATGGGCGGTTCCTTTGAACGGATTTTGGCCTTGAGCAACGCCGCCGTGCCGGAGTTTTCCACCACCATTCCGATGCTCGTGTACAACTGGTTCCGTGCCAACAAGTTCAGCGAATCCACGGCCCTTGGCCTTTTCCAGTCCGTTATCGGCGTGATCCTTGTCCTGGCGTCCGACCGCGTGTCCAAGCGCCTGGGCGATGACGGCTTGCTGTAAGAGAGGAGGGAACTGCCATGCCTGAAACGACCGCAGCCGCCGTCCAGAACGGCGATATGCTCCCCCTGAACAAGCGCGGATGGACCGTCAACCGCGTGGTCAACTATATTATCGACGCAGTCTGCTGGATCATCATCGGCGTCGCCGCTTTAAGCTGCCTTTTGCCGTTTGTGCATGTCGCCTCAAAATCCGTCTCGGAAGAGGCGTTCGTCGTGGCCAACAAGGTGGTTTTGCTGCCAAAGGGCTTCCAGTTAGAGGCTTACAAGCGGATCTTCCAGGACGCTTCGCTGATGCGCAGCCTGTATGTGACTGTCGTCGTCACCGTCAGCTTCACCGTGATCGGTATGTTCTTAACGGTCTGCTGTGCCTACGCTCTGACCCGAAAGGATCTAAAAGGCCGCAGCGTATTTACCATGCTGATTATGTTTACCTATTACTTTACCGCCGGCATCATCCCGGATTATTTGCTCATGAACAACCTGCATATGCTGGATACCTGGTGGTGCCTGATTTTGCCGCTGTGCTTTGCGCCGTATAACCTGCTGATCATGAAAAACAATTTCCAGGGCTCCATCCCGGAGAGCCTGATTGAATCGGCGCGTCTGGACGGCGCGAGTCACTTTACCATCTTAGCTAGGATTGTCGTGCCGCTTTCCAAGCCGATCCTGGCCACCGTAGCGCTGTTCTACGCGGTCGGGCGCTGGAACGCCTATTCCGACGCGCTTTACTACATCCAGCGCCGCACCGACTTACGGCCGCTGCAGCTCAAACTGTATAACCTGATTGTGGCGGCGAGCGAGAGCTTCCAGATGGATGCCGGCGCAGTGCAGGTGACGACCAACCCGGAGGTCATGCGCGCCGCCTGCATTATGTTCGCCGCGATCCCCATCATCTGCGTCTATCCCTTCATCCAGCGCTACTTTGTGCAGGGCACGATGGTGGGCGCTGTGAAAGAGTGACGGCGCATATCGGATCATAAGAGGTTGACCGGGCATAGGACCGGTAAAGATAGACAACCTGCAAACCTTTTAAAAAAGGAGGACAACACATGAAAAAATTCAGCAAGAGAGCCGCGGCGCTGCTGCTGGCCGCCGCCATGATGACAGCCGTTCTGGCGGGCTGCGGCGGCGGTGACAGCTCGGACTCCGGCGAAGCGACCACCACGACCGCGCCCACCGAGGAAGAAGGCGATGCCGGGACAGAGGATGGCGGCGAAGAAGAGTCCGCCGGCGAGTTTACCGATTATTCCGGCGGCTTCCCCGAAAACGTGACCATTCAGATCCCGGTCTACGACCGCGCTTTTGAGGGCTGGAACGTTACCGACAACTACTATACCCAATGGATTCAAAAGGAATTCGGCGATCCCCTCAACGTCACCGTGGAGTATGTCGCCATTCCCCGCAACGATGAGGTCAACACCTTTATGCAGTTGATCGCATCCCACACCGCGCCGGACATTATCTTCCACTACGATATGCCGGCCGCCGTCAATTACTGGGATCAGGGCGCCATGCAGCCCATCAACTACGATGAAGTCGCTTTCTACGCGCCGGATTACTGGGCCAACATGGAAGACACCATCAAGACCTACGGCAACGTGGACGGCGAACAGGCGTTCATCTTCGCTTCCCGCAACTCTTTGGGAACCTACTACCAGTGGGTCACTTTGGTCAGGCAGGACTGGCTCGACCAGGTCAACATGGAGATGCCCACCAACTGGGATGAGGCGATGGCTGTCGGCGAAGCGTGGAAAGAGGCCGGTTTGGGTACCTGGGGCTACAATCTGCCCATCAGTTCCTTCACCTATTACTACGGCTTTATCGATCCCGCCACGACCGATGAAGAGAAGGCCCTGTATCTCGACCTGAACGTGGCGCCGCTGACATGGTCCGCGTCGGAAGAGTATTTGCGCCACTACAACGAGGCCTACAACAAGGGCGTTGTGGACACCGAGTTCTACCTCAATCTGACCGACGCCGACATGAAAGCCAAATTCGTCTCCGGTCAGGTGGGAACCTATGGCTTCTACATTGCCAACAACACCGACGTATTTTCCAGCCTGCTTGCCAATGATCCGGACGCGAAGGTCAGCGTGCTGAGCACTGGCGCCATGACTCCCGAGGGCAACGTTCCCTATTTCTATGAGTATCCCGCCTACGGCATGATCATGGGCATCAACGCCGACTCAACCGATGAAGAGCGCGCCGCGACCTACATGTTCTTAAACTGGCTCACCCAGCCCGACAACCTGTTCAAGTTGGAGCATGGCGTCGAGGGCGAGACCTTTGAGTATGACGAGAACGGCCTTCCCATCCACATTGACAACACCGCCGAGAGCAAGTTGAGCGGCAACAACAACAAGGACTACTGGTGCCTGATCGAAGAGGCCGTCACCTACGGCAGTGATGAAGAAAACTTCATCGCCAATAAGAGCAACTGGGCGCCGGAAGGCTACGCCGACTTGATTGACAAAAATTATCAGCAGACGATTGACAATCTGGACAATGGCCTGATCACGCCGATTTTCACCAAGGTCGTGGAGAGCACGGCGGAGTATTCCAGCGATCTCAACAAGCTCTGGCAGGAAGCCTGCACCGCCTGTGTGCGCTGCGCGCCGGAGGAATTTGACGCCACCTATGAGAAGTATTGCCAGGAATACCTCGATGCCGGCTATCAAGAGATTCTCGACGAGAAGCAGGCGCTCATCGACGAGGGCGCATACCTCATCATCGAATAACGAAAAATCGCACAACAGAACAACTCACCAGCAGGCAGGGCGGGCGCGTGCGTCCGCCCTGCCCTGTTACAAAAACAAAAAACCATGGCTATGGTCAGCAAACCGGTTTCGTGCTATACTAAGCGAAACGGCAAAAAGCCGAGATCGGTCGGCTTTCAGAACGGAGAGAGAACGACAAGGAGGGTATTTGTATATGGAACGTATGGCATGGCGAGGTCGGATCAAACCCGGCTGCAAGGCGGAATATGTCCGCCGTCACAACGAAATCTGGCCCGAGATGAAGGCGGTGTTAAAGAGCGCCGGCATCTGCAATTACACCATCTTCGCGGACGGCGAGGAACTGTTCGGCTATTATGAGTGCGAGAAGGGCATCGCCTTTGCGGAGCGCACCCAGGCGCAAAGCCCGGTCGTGGATCGCTGGAATGCCTACATGGCGGACATTTTGGAGCTGGTCATGGACCCCGAGACTGGCGCGCAGCCCAAGTTGGAACCGGTTTTCCGGCTGGACTGATACGCCTCGATTTTTGTAGATACGTCACCGAAGAGAATTCAATAAAAGCGAAATTGCGCGATTTACAAGGCAAACCGACGGGAAAACGCGGCGAAAACCGGATAGAATACGTTCGGATGAGAATGTGACGAGCCGTCCGGATCCATGGGAAAACGCGGCGAAAACCGAATGTAATACGATTGCATGGGAATGTGACAATCTGTCCGAAACCGAAACCCGAAAAAAATCTGGCAATCATGACAGCGTCGGATCCTTAAGCGCGCCCAAAGACGGATGGGAGATGGAATCATGGAGAAAACAGCGAAACAAACGGGCGGCTTCACGCTGCCCGGCGAGGCGGGGCATGAGGCGCTCACGCTGCGCCTGGCCGATACCTGGGGCGCCGACGCCATCCGCGACAGTGACGGCACAAAGCTCTCGCCGCAGATCCTGGCGGCGGGCTATGATATCTATTCCACCATCTGCATCATCCGCGATCACAATGCGTTTGGCCGTGCCCACCCGGAGTGTCTGCAGCAGACCTTTTTGTGCTCCCGACCGGTTTTGGCGGTGGGCGGGCCTCTCACCATTGACCCGCTGGAGGATTTTTTCCGCGAGCAGTTTCGTCTCAACGATTCCGAGCAGGCGCTGCCCTACTGGCAGGTGTGGGATCGCACGGCCGAAACGCTGCTGCCCGCCGACGCCTGGACGCTTGCGGGCGGCAAGGTTACCGTTGCCGATCCAATTCCGTTCCACAGTTATACGGTCAGCTTTCTCGCCTTTCGGGTGTGGGAAGAGATCTCCATGTACAACCACATCACAAACGGCTGGCACAAAGAGCACCTGATGCCCATCGATCCGCGCCTGGAGGTGGCGCAGGACTATTTGTATAACTGGCTGGATACCTGGTGCAAGGACCATCCCCATACCAATATTGTTCGCTTTACCAGTATGTTTTACAATTTCGTGTGGATCTGGGGCGCGAGCGAAAAGAACCGCACGATCTTTACTGACTGGGGAAGTTATGACTTCACCGTCAGCACCAAAGCCCTGCGCGATTTTGAGGCGGCGTACGGCTATGCCCTTACCGCCGAGGACTTCATAAACCGCGGGGATTACCACGTCACCCATATGCCGCCCACGCGGCGAAAACTCGATTACATGGAGTTTACCCAAAAGTTTGTGGCGGATTTCGGCAGGAAGCTGGTTCGTCTGGTTCACAGCTACGGCAAAAAGGCCTATGTGTTCTATGACGACAGCTGGGTGGGCATAGAGCCTTACGGCGCCCACTTCCCGGAGTTCGGCTTTGACGGCATCATCAAATGCGTTTTTTCCGGCTACGAGGCGCGCCTTTGCGCCGGCGTTCCGACCAAAACGCATGAGCTGCGCCTGCACCCCTATCTCTTCCCGGTGGGCCTGGGCGGCGCGCCCACATTTGCACCCGGCGGCGACCCCACGCGGGATGCCCGCCAGTACTGGTGCAGGGTGCGCAGAGCGCTGCTGCGGGCAAAAATTGACCGCATCGGGTTGGGCGGGTATTTGCACCTGGTGGAGGAATACCCGGATTTTGTGCAATACATCGCGGACGTCGCGCAGGAGTTTCGCACCATTCGCGCGTTGCACGAGGCAGGCGCTCCGGCTGTGCTGCCCTTGAAGGTCGCGGTGCTGCACGCCTGGGGCGGTTTGCGCCCCTGGACGCTCTCCGGCCATTTCCACGAGACGTATATGCACGACCTCATCCATGTAAACGAAGCGCTCTCCGGCCTGCCTGTCGAGGTGCGGTTCATCGGTTTTGCAGACCTTGCGCAGAACGCGAAGGATACGCTGTCGGACGTAGACGTGGTGATCAACGCCGGGCGCGCCGGTACGGCCTGGAGCGGCGGCGCGGCATGGGAAGACGGCCGCCTCGTGGCGGCGCTGCAGGAGTGGGTTTATCATGGCGGTGTGTTCCTGGGCATTGGCGAGCCGAGCGCTGTGCCAGGCGGTGGATACTTCTTGCGCATGGCGCCCGTGCTGGGCCTGGATCGCGATTCCGGCGCCCGCGTCTGTCATGGCCGCCGCCGGTTTGATGTGACCGAAATACCAGGCTTACTGCCCGCCGGCTGTGCCGTCAAGGGCCTTTCTGATCTGTACTTAACCGACGATGCAACGCAGGTTCTTGCGGCGGATGCCGAAACCGGTCTGCCGACGGTCACGGCGCACCGGTTCGGCAGGGGATGCGGCGTCTACCTGAGCGCTTTTCGGTACACAGACGAAAACACGCGGATGCTGCTCAATCTTTTGCTCTGGGCCTCCGGAAGGCCCCTGGAGCAAGCCTGGCTGAGCGATACGCCCGGCGTGGAGTGCGCTTTGTTTCCAGCAAGCAAAAAATTGTATGTCATCAACAATACCGAGCAGGATAAAACCGCGCGCATCATGACCGACCAGGGGCCTTTAGAGGTTTGTCTGGCGCCGTGCGGCAGCGCGATGATCGCGCTGTAGCACCCCCAAAAATCGTGGGCTTTGCGGCAGCGCGGAAAAAGCGCGGTGGCGCGATCCGTTTGTTTCGTGTTTTTCACGGCGGCACCCAAAAAACGCTGCACCGCTTTGCGGGTGCGGAGGATTGTTATGTATTGGATTGCGACCGGCCTGATTTTTGTCTTTTTCTATATCAATGTCCCGATCGGCTCCAGAACAATCGATATCTTGCCGGACATTCTCGGGTATGTGCTGATTGGTGTCGATCTGTATCGCATGCGCAAGAAGTCTCGCTTCTTTGGCTGGGGCGTTTTGCTTTGCGCCGTGTTGGCTGTTTATTCTGTGTCCGTCCGTATTGTTTTGCCGACCGGTATTTTGGGCGTGAGCCTCAGTGTGACGGAACTGGTACTGCAGCTCCTGTTGTTGTATTTGCTTGTATACGGCATAAAAGACTTAGAGCGGGAGGTCGGCGTGCATCTCAACAGTACGGTTTTGGATCGGTGGCGAATCTGGCTGTCGGTTGTGTGGGTGGGCAGCTATCTCTTCGTTATGGTGGGGGTTATGATGCCCACCATTGCCGCCTTTGGCGTGCTGCTGATGATCGCGTGGTTCCTTTTGTGCGTTTTGTTCCTTGTTGCTTTTTACAGAACGGCGCACCGGTACAAACTTTTGTTGCAGCGTGGTCTGCCGGCGATTGAAGCAGAAAGGCGCACCCCTTGAAATTGTTAGAAGATCTCAAAGACCCATCGCGTGAATTTACACCGTTTCCGTTCTGGTTTTTAAACGGTGATTTGACCCACGAGGAGCTGCGCCGTCAGCTCTCGGATTTCTGCGCGCACGGCGTATACGGTGTTGTACTGCATCCGCGCATCGGCCTCTCTAAGCGCATCGGTTATCTCTCCGATGCCTTTTTTTCCTATCTGCGCACCGCCGTCAAAACAGCCGACCGGTTGGGAATGCGGGTTATTTTGTACGATGAGGGCATGTATCCCTCCGGCTCCGCGAACGGCTTGGTTGTCAAAGATCATCCGGAACTGGCCAGTCGCGGGTTGGCGCTTGTCAAAAAATGTTTGCCGTCGGATGAAATCGTGGCCAATACGCCGCGCGGCACGTTGGTCGCGCGGCCAAGCGGCGGAACCATCCGCGGCATCCACTGGGGCGAGGATGACGCTGAACCCGGCGCGCCGCGCAGCGCCGATATCTTAAATCCCGAGGCCGTCGCGCGCTTTTTGCATGTGACCCACGATGCCTATTACCGCGCGCTGCAGCCATGGTTCGGCAAGACGATCCTCGGCTTTTTTACCGATGAGCCCAGTATCCTGGGGCGCAACACAAAAGGCATGTTTCCCTGGACGGCTGGCTTTACCGATCTTTTTTTGCAGGCGGGCGGTAAGCCGGAAAACCTCACCGCTCTTTTTTACGCGGAGGAAAACGACGATACAAAGTTGTATCGCGCGGCCATCCAGCAAAGGCTGGAGACGGTTTATTACGCACCGCTCTCCAACTGGTGCCAGGCGCATGGCATCGCGCTGATGGGGCATCCGGCCGAAAGCGACGATATGGAGTTGGAGCGCTGGTTCCAGGTACCGGGCCAGGATCTTGTTTATCGCTCGGTTTGCCCCGAGAAGGGCGGGCTTGCCGGCGCCGACGCCACGATGGCCAAAGGCAGCGCCGATATGGCGCGCCTCTTGGGGCGCCGCCGCAATTCCAACGAATGCTTCGGCGCCTGCAACCGCGACGGCAATCCCTGGTATCTACCCGGTGAAGATCTCAAATGGTATCTCGACTGGCTGGCGGTGCGGGGCGTCAATCTGTTTATCCCGCATGCTTTTTATTACAGCATCGCCGGCAAACGCCGCCGGGAGCGTCCGCCCGATGTCGGCCCAAACAGCATTTGGTGGGAGCACTATCGGTTGTGGTCGCTTTACATGCGGCGCCTTTCCTGCCTGATGACAGACATAGACCTGCACGCGCAGGTCGCCGTTCTGTGCGAAAACAACAACCTGGTTCCGGCCACCGTGGCGCCGCTGTTTGAGCGGCAAATCGGTTTCCAATATCTGCCCTCTCGCTTTTTCTCAGAATGTACGGTACAAAACGGCGCCCTGCTTTGCCGGGGCAGGCGCTACACAGCCGTGTTGGGCGATCCGCAGCGGTTTTCGCAGGTCGCGCATACCGTTGACGCCGTTGTGCCGGACTGTCGGTGTACACCGCCCCAGCCCCTTTTGCGCGTCGCCCACTTTACACGCAGCGAAAGAGAATGTTGGCTTCTTGTCAACGAGGGCGAGGATCCCATCCGGTGTGAACTGGAGCTTCCGGGCGCCGCACAGGTGGGGCAGTACGATTTGTGGAGCGGCAGGGCGCTGCGCTTTTCCGGCACGCTGGATCTTGCGCGCCGCGCAAGCCTTTTGCTGTTTGCCTGCCAGCCGGCGGAATGGCTAAGACTGCCAAAGCCGCCCGCCGCGACCTTTTTGCCCTGCTCCGCCTTTCGCCTTGTGCGCTCAGAGCCGGAGAAGGTGCGCAAGTATTATGAAGCGCATGTCAGCGTGACGGCGGATCAGCTGACCGGCGAGATGATTTTTCTCGAAATACAGGCGCAGGAGATGGTGGAACTCTCTGTAAACGGTCAGTTTGCCGGCGTCGGCTTCTGGCCGCCGCAGCGGTTTTCCGTGGGGCCCTTCCTGCGCGAGGGAGAAAACACCTTTTGCCTGACGGTAACGGGTAGTCTCGCAAACCTGTACGGAGAGCGCCCGGTGCCCTACGGCCTTCTCTAGCGCCAAAAAAAGGAGCCCACAGCCAACGAGCGGCTGCGGGCCACGGCGGGAGATTTGAGCGCATGGGTACTTTTGCACAGCGAGCTGGGTGGAGGCGTTGCCGCCCGGGCAGTGGCCGGTATTCCCTATGACCAGGCGCGGATGTTCTTCTCCACGATTTTTATCAGCGCTTCCAGTCCGGTTTGATCCTGCGCGGTAAATCGATTCAACGTGGGGCTGTCAATATCCAAAACGCCCCATAGCGCTCCGTTACGATGAATGGGAAGGACAATTTCGGATTGTGAAGCGCGGTCGCAGGCGATATGCCCGCAAAACTGATGAACATCTGCAATGACCAGGGACTGATCCGTTTGCGCTGCTGTTCCGCAGACCCCCTTTCCGAGGGGAATGGTCACGCAGGCCGGCTTTCCCTGAAAAGGGCCCAGGATCAGTTTGTCACCCGACAAAAGATAAAATCCGGCCCAGTTAATGTCGGGAAGAGATTCAAAGAGCAAAGCGGAGAGATTTGCCAGATTGGCTGTCAAAAAGGGGACGCCCTCGGTAAGACTCTCCGCCTGTTTTGTGAGCAATTGATAATCGGTTTCCATTCTGCCTTCTCCCCTTAAAAGTTTTTGACGGGTACATCGCCCTGACAACGAAAGTGCCAAAGACCGGGGGTCAAACTCTCTACACGGGCGGTTTTTGGGTTTGCCTGTCGCTACGGCGCCTTTGCCCCGGCGGTCAGCGCCTGCCACAGCAACTCGTCTTTCTCGGCAACGGCGCGCTGGTCCTCGTTCCAGATGCCGCAACGCGCCACATAGACACCCTGCATGGCGCTCTGACCGTCGATGGGCGTATCCTTCTCGGTATCCCAAAAAGACGTGTAAGTCCCCAGGTCCAGGTTGGCAAGTACCGGGCAGTCCTCCCAGCGATAGACCATTTGGCGCCAGTTTTCCGCCTCGGCCGTTTCGTCATCGCTCGCGGGATTGTGACCGTCCAGATAACACAGCGATCCCATGCGCCGCTGAAACCCCTCCGGATCCGTCAAGAGCATCACATAGAGATCGCCGCTCATCAGATCACCGGTCAGGCGTGTCATGCCGGAGGAAACGGCGTCCACGTCCAATAAGCTCTGCTCATCAAAGCCCATCGAATAGGACAGGATCTCTACGATGACGCGGCCGTCACCGTTTACGTCCTCGCCCATTTCCTGCAGCCTGTCGCGCAGCGCGGTGAGAACTTCTTCGGGCAGCGGATCCACGGATACATAGCCGACATCGTAATCCGGCCTGGGGCGGAAAAACATGTCTCGAATCAAGAAAATGGCCATGATCAAGACAACGATGCCGAAAACGACCCACCCGGTGTGATAATCCCACCAGTTTCTGATGCGCTCCTGCTTTGTATAAACGCGCTCCGGTTCCTTCTCGTAGGTTTCCGTGCTGCCCTTTGTCACCCACGCCACGGGTTTATGCACCTCCTGGGTCATCCGGATCCAGCTGCGGCGGATCGGGGTAACGCTGACGATCCAAAGCCCTGTTGCCCTCCTCGATGTGGAAGGTGCTGTCCAAATCGGAATACAGGATCATCAGCGTGATGAGGGTCGGCAGCCAGAAATTGAGGAGCAGAAACAGAAGGATGGAAAACGGAAAGGTGATGACAATCAACGCCCAATACAAGAGCTGCAAGAGGGTTACGCCCAGGGTTTTCAGCGGGTGGCCCACACACATGAGCATGGCGTTTAGCAAAGCGCGAAACAAAGGCAGTTCCATCAGCACCAGCTGCGGCACAAGCCAGGTGGCGATGGCCGTCGCCAGCATAACCCCCAGCAAAAGGGCGATCAGCAAAAACAAATCCACCTCTACCACATCGATATGCGCCAGTATGAACATCTGAAAACCGAATAATAACCCACCGAAGGCACCGGTCAGCAAAGCGCTTTTCAGGTTGCGCCGCCAGGCGCGCCGGTACTGGGACCACCAAAAGCCCGGCTCGTCGCGCAGGGAGCGCAGGATGGTATCCTGCAGGCCGAAAATCTGCGGCGCGGCCAGCATCCCGCCCAGCGGGCATACCGTCAATACCAGGATCAGGCCATGGCTGTCAATGCTGATCATCATGCTCACAATATAGACAAGCGAGGAGATGGTTGCCAGCGCGCCGGAGGCCAGAAGTCCGAAAGTATCCCGCGTGAGGATTTCCCAAAAACGGGCGATACCGGTTTTGCGCGGTGTGTCTGGGTCTACACCGGGGCCGGGCTTGTCAAAATTCGGGCGAAAGAGTCCCATGCAGGCGTTCCTTTCTCTATTTGCCGGTGTGTGCGGCGGCAAAACTGTGCGATGCTTCCATTTTGGGTGGTACCAGCCACCCGCTGTAACGGCTCAAATCGACGGGTTGCTCGGAATGAACATGATGTCGCCATGCGGAGGGCGACTGCCCCATCATCTCTGAGAAGTGGCGGTTGTAGCTGGACAGAGACCGAAATCCCACCGCATCGCAAACCTCCGTGACGGAGAGATTGGTCGTTTGCAGCAGCACGCAGGAACGGATGACACGGGTGCGATTGAGGTGCTCCAGCGGCCCCATGCCGACGGTCTCGGTAAAAACATGGCGGAAGTAAGAAACACTGACCTTGCACATCGCCGCGAGGTCGTTTACCGTGACATGGTTCATGTAGTGGCTGTCGATATACCGCAAGGCGGGTGAAATCAGCATCGGGGAATCGGGTACCTGCGGATCCGAGTGGGAGATATAGCGCAACAGCTTGAATTGCAAAGCGTCGAACAGCCCGCGCACGGCGTATTTGTAATTGACCTCTTTTTTTGTCATCTCCCGCAGGATTTCCTGTACCAGCAGGCCGGGCGAAGGATCTTGCTGCGCGCCGATGATCAGATGGAAATTGTACAGCATTTCTGCATCGATCTGCGCCGACGGCAGCGAGAAAAACGAATAGGGCGTTTTCAGCAGGGCGGGGGGATCCACAAAGAGATAACTCCAAAGGCTGGTCGTGCCAGCGGTGGAATAAGTGGTGTGCGGCGTTCCGTTGGCGATCATCGTGACGTCGCCGGCCTTAAAAGGGCAGCTGCGGTCCTGAAACTCTAAATTGCCGCTGCCTTTGTGACAATACCCGATCTCCAGGCTGTTGTGAAAATGCAAAACCCCGGAGGGAATATCGGAAATAAGCCAGTTTTCCCCCGTCAAAACGATGATGGGAAAATCCGGCGGCAGCGCATAATCGCGGCATTCGATGGTACGGCGCGGTCTTCTGGACATGGGGACGCAAACCTCTTCTACGATCACGGCGCGAGAGGGCAAAACGCGCGACTTGTGTAAAAAACGAGACTGTGTACGCACAACTCGGCAGCTATTGTAACACGGTTTTTTAAAAAGAAAAAGGCTGTTTTGCAAAAACGGCTATTGTTTGTCAATATGCACAACAAATAAGAATTAGAATCATGAAATATAGACAAGAAACTGGGTGATATTTCCCAATTTTCGTGGACAATGCGTAATAAAACACGGCTCTGCTATCGAGAATCGGTGCAGAACCGCTTTTTTTACCCTTTTAAAAAAGCTGTATTTGCATAGTCAATAGCCTATTACGCATAGACCGGGGGGGGGGTAACGTTGTAAAATAGGGGTGTTTATAGCGCTCACGGTGTCCGGACGCCGGTGCGCATTTGGTGCCGATGGATTTCTTTCCCTGTTTGCGGCGAACGCCTGCCAGGGGCGTTGTAAAACAGGCGAAAGAGGAGTCGGAACCTTTTAATAGGGCAGGTGTGTCGTCCTAAAGTTGCAACAAGGCGGTGCGCTGCGGAAAATTTTACATGTAAGGAGGAAACCGTATGAGCGATTCTGTTGCCCTTGCGCCGAACGAAGAGGAATTGCGTGCGCTCGCCAAAAAGCACAACACCTGGGGCAGGGCGCTGCGCCAGCACTTTTGGTTGTATGTCATGCTGGTTCCGGGCGTCGTGTGGATGATAATCTTCTGCTATCTGCCCATGGGCGGCCTGGTGATGGCATTTGAGAACTTCAGCCCGTACGCCGGAAACACCATCATTGACTGCCTGATCAAGAGCGAAAAGGTCGGCTTCGACAATTTCCGGATGTTGTTTACGGGAACCGATTTTGCCGATCTGCTGCGCAATACGCTGTCGATCTCCCTTGCCAACCTGCTGATCGCGTTTCCGGCTCCGATTATTTTGGCCCTGATCTTAAACGAGTTGCGCTGCATGTGGTTCAAGCGCGTTTCCCAGACATTTGTGTATATCCCGCACTTTGTCTCGTTGGTGATTGTGGCCACGCTCACCTTCCAACTGTTCAGCACAACCGAAGGTGTGGTTTATAATTTCCTTAACAAGATTATGAACGGCAATGCGCCGGATGTGTTGTCGGATCCCGATTACTTTGTCGCCTTGATTGTCGGGCAGAACCTCTGGAAAGAGACAGGCTACGGCACCATCATCTATTTGTCGGCCCTGTCCGGTGTGGATACCGAGCTGTATGAGGCCGCGAAGATTGACGGCGCAGGGCGCTGGCAGCTGATGTGGCATGTTACGCTGCCATGCATACGCGGCACCATCGTCATTCAGCTCATCATGAAAGTCGGCGCGCTGCTGAATACCGGTTACGAGCAGATCTTCCTGATGCAGAACTCCATGAACCGCAAGGTGGCCGAGGTGTTCGATACCTATGTGTACACACGCGGTGTTTCGCAAGGACAGTACTCTCTGGCTACTACGGCCGGCCTGTTTAAGAGTATTGTCAGCCTAGTCATGGTTCTGGGCGCGGATCGCATTGCCAAGGCTCTCGGCGAGAGCGGCCTGTACTAAAGGGGGTGCCTGACATGTCATTCCTGAAAAAGAAAGAAGAGACCAACCCGGAAGGCATCAGGGCGACCGGCGCGTTCGACAAACGCACCCCGGCCGATCAGTGCGTACAGGTTCTCCTGTACGTCTTTGTCGCTGCCTGCGCGCTGCTGTGCGTGCTGCCCTTCCTTTATGTGCTGGGCGCATCCTTTGCAACGGAGCGCGAGATCCTGGAGCGCCCGTTCTTTATCATCCCGAAAGAATGGTCTTTTAACGCGTATATCTATATTGCGCGCGACGGGTCCGTCTTCAATGGCCTTAAGAACTCTGTGATCGTGACGGTCGTGGGAACGCTCATCAACATGTTTGTTTCCTGCACGATGGCGTATCCGCTCTCACGCCCCTACCTCAAAGGCCGCAACTTCTTTATGAACATGGTCATTGTGATCATGCTGTTCAGC
Source organism: uncultured Subdoligranulum sp. (assembly GCA_964560675.1). Taxonomy (GTDB): domain Bacteria; phylum Bacillota; class Clostridia; order Oscillospirales; family Ruminococcaceae; genus Gemmiger. The sequence continues at coordinate 26,494 of CAZLMA010000015.1, forward strand.
GGCGGCATGGTCCCCAACTACCTGCTGATCACCCAGGTTTTGCACCTGCGCAACACGTTCTGGGCGCTGTGGCTGCCCGGCGCGATGAGCGCGTTCAACATGATCATTATCAAAAACTATTTCCAGGGCCTGCCAATTGAGTTGGAAGAGGCGGCCACCATTGACGGTTCCAACGATCTTCTCACCTTTATCCGTATCATTCTGCCTCTGTCCACGCCGGTGTTGGCCTCCGTTTCCCTGTTCTACGCGGTGGGGCACTGGAACTCCTACTTCAACGCCATGATGTACATAAACGATCCGTCCATGGAAGTGGTGCAGATTGTGCTGCGCCGCATTATCTTCCTGACGGGCGCGGCCGCGGAGGATACCGGTTTCGACTGGGGCTCCTACGGAAGTCCGCCCACCAAGGCGGTGCGTATGGCGACAACGGTCGTAGCAACGGTGCCGATCCTGGTTGTGTATCCTTTCATTCAAAAGTTCTTTACGCAGGGCGTTATGGTCGGCGCCGTCAAGGGCTGATGGCGGACTTTTGATGCGCAGGGTACGGCTCATCGCTTCCCCGTTACGCGGGCGGCCACAACCGATCCTGCAAACCGGCCTTCTTTAAGGCTCCAGCAGTTATGGAGTTAACTGTTTTATCTATTTAAAAAGGAGGAACACAATGAAAAAAGCACTTTCACTGGTTGTCGTGCTGGCCATGGCGTTGGGCATGCTCACCGCCTGCGGCGGTGGCGGGGATTCCGGTGATTCCGGCTCCTCGGCCGAATCCGGCACTGCCACGACGGCGCCCGAAGGCGATGAAGGTGGCGCGTCGGAGGAAAACGGCGAGTCAGCAGCGCCGACCAGCAGCTTGGGTTTGTCTGACACAGGCTACCCGCTGATCTCCTTCATGCTGCCCTCTTACTTTGGCGGCGAACTGGTGGACACGCGGGATGGCTTCCCGGAAGTCCGCAAGGCGTACGAGGATTATATCGGTATCAGCGTCAACTGGCAGCCCATGGCGAGTGACGCCTATAACGATACCTTCGGCCTCACCTTGATGGATCGCGCCAACATGCCGATGGTATTGGCGGCGACAGGCAACATCACAGGCACAGTCATTCAGTCCGCCCAGCAGGGCGCGTTCTGGGATCTCAAGCCCTTCCTAGAAACCGGCGACTATCCGTATCTTTCCCAGGCGCCGCAGGATGTGTATGACATCCTGACGGTCAACGATCAGATTATCGGCATCCCCAAACTGCGCAACGTAGGACGTTACGGTCTTGCTTATCGTCAGGACTGGGCGGAGGCCGTCGGCGTGACCGAGACCCCCACCACGCCGGACGAGGTCTATGACCTATTTGACAAGTTCACCCATAACGACCCCGACGGCGACGGCAAAGACGACACCTACGGCCTGGAGGCGGTCGGTGAATACACCGGCTGGATGGATGTCATCATGACGTGGTTCGGCTGCGGCTACGGCTGGGTGGAGCAGGACGGAGATTTGGTTCCCGTCTTCAAGACAGAAGAGTACAAGACGGCGGTAGACTGGCTCAAAAAGTGCTACGACAACGGCATTATCCGTTCTGACTTTATCACGGTTCCCACCAGCGAGTGGGGCAACAAGGTCAAGAGCGGCGAGGCCGGCGCCATTGTGGACTGCCTAGACAGTGCCGGCCGCCGCGCCTGGCTGGATTTCCAGTCCAATGAGGTCAAGAGCGTTGTCAATCCCGATGAGTTTGCCAGCATGAATCTGGTAGGCCCGGTCGGCGGCCACACCGCTGCCGTGCAGGTTTACAACGGCTACTTCCTGATCACCAAAGACGGCGCCAAGACGGAAGACGACGTGCGCAACTGCCTGAAGTTCCTGGATCAGATGAACAGCGTCGAGATGCGTGCGCTGGCCGATTACGGCATCGAGGGCGTCACCTATGAACTCGATGAGAACGGCGCTGCCGTTATGGATCCGGATCTGGAGGCTTCCAACTATCCGCACCAGGGCCTGAACCAGGCGGTCGCTTACATCCCCTTTACGCTGGAAGGTGCGATCGGTACGGTAAAGACCGAGCCGTATATCGCCTGCGAAGAAGCGATGGAGCGGAGCACAGAGGTTGCCGTGTACAACCCCGCCGAGGCGTATCTGAGCATGTCGGATACCTACATCCAAAACGGCACCATTCTGGATCAGACCATCAACGATGCCCGTACGCAGTACATCACAGGCGCGATTGACTGGGACGGCTTCCTTGCCGCGGTTTCCACCTGGGAGTCCCAGGGAGGCACGGCTGTCATTGAAGAAGTCAACGAACAGTATCACGCCGCCTAAAAAGGACGCGTTTCCCGCCGTTTCGTGACATACGCCAATCGTTGGGGGCGCCGCGAACGCCGCAGTGCGCTCGCGGCGCCCCCTTTGGCATAATCCGGGCAAAATTGTTCCGGCAAAGGGAATACGCGGTTTGCCCAAAGGCCTGGCCGCGTGCTCCGTTTGCCGGAATCGGACGTGTTCACAAGCGCACAAGGAGAGTGCATATGCAAAAGGAACTGCCTGTCTATCTGCAGCAACTGACGAAAGATGGGGTAACGGTGGTGTGGGATCGCGTACCGGGCGCCCATAGCTACCGTGTTTTGTGGTCGGATCGAAATACCCCTGCGCAGATTTTCAAACCGCTGCGCCCGACGGTACAAACGCGCTTTCGCCTAAAGTGTTCCACCCACATCCCCTATTATGTGATGGTGCAGGCGATTGCCGGCGACGGCACGGTGCTGACGGAAAGCGCGGTTTTGCGCACGCCGGTCGCCCATGTACAGCGCCCCCAGTTAGAAGAGCTGGGCCGCGGCCTGATTGCGGTTTGTACAAACGAAGGCGTCTTTTTGAGCTGGCGGCTCCTGCGCGATGAGGTCAACGGCTATACCGAGACAGGTCTCGCCGGCGCGGACTTCCTCGTTTATAAAAACGGCAAAACCATCGCGAAAGTGACCGACCGCACCAGTTATCGGGATATACAGGGCCATGAGGACGATGCGTACGCGGTTGCGGCCGTGTATGCGGGCGAGGAGCAGCCGGCCTGCGGCAGCGTCTACCCCTGGAAACATACCTACCTGGATCTGCCGCTCCAGCGCCCCGCGGGGGGCGTCACACCCGCCGGGGAGCACTATACTTACCACGCGAACGACATGAGCGTGGGGGATGTCGACGGCGACGGCGAGTACGAGTATATCGTAAAATGGGATCCCAGCAATTCCAAAGACGTGAGTCAGCGCGGTTACACGGGACACTGCATCCTGGATTGCTATCGATTGGACGGAACACTGCTGTGGCGGCTGGATATGGGCCCCAATATCCGCGCCGGCGCGCATTACACCCAGTTTATGGTGTATGATTTTAACGGGGACGGCCGCGCGGAGATGGCGCTCAAAACCGCACCGGGCACCAGAATGACGCGTTTTTCCGCAGATGGCGGTGTACTGAGCTCCCGCTATATTACCATGCCGAAGCAGGATCAGGAGGCCGGCTATTCCAACGAGGACAACTATGTCTGTACCGCCGCGGATTACCGGGAACATCTGGTTCGCGTCTTTCGGGGCTGGCATCGCAACGCCGAGGTTTTGGCCGGGCACTGGCCGCCCACGTTAGAGGCCTGCTTCGGCATCCCGCAGCGGTACGCCTATCCGCTCAGCCGCCAGGACGCCGAGGCCCTGGTCGACTTCTTCATCCGCGAGTGGGCCCCGCAGCGGGATCCCAAAAACCGACTTTGGGAGTTTGAGGGATTTATCTACGAGGGACCGGAATATCTGACCATGTTTGACGGCATGGGCAGAGAACTGCAGACAGTGGAATACAAACCCCGCCGCTCGGATGACGGTTTGCTCTGGGGAGATTATGCCGGGCGGCGCATCGAGCCCTGCAACCGTGTGGATCGTTTTTTGGCGGGTGTCGCGTATTTGGACGGCGAGCGCCCCTATCTCATCGTCTGTCGCGGCTATTATACGCGCGCCTGCGTTGTTGCCTACGACTTTTTTGCAAACAAATTCCATGAGGTCTGGCGCTGCGATTCCGGCTTTGTGGGTATGAACAATCCCTTCAACTGCACAAGATATACCTCCGGCGGCAGTGACCCACACTGCGGCGCGCTGGCCGGGCAGGGGAACCACAGCATTTCTACAGCCGATATTGACGCAGACGGCTGCATGGAAATCGTGTACGGCGCGGCGGCGGTGGACCATGACGGCAGCCTTTTGTACTCGGCGCGGGATTCTCTGCCGGATGGCAAGGACGCCAAACTGGGCCACGGCGACGCGATGCATGTGGCGGATATCGACCCCGACCGCCCTGGCTTTGAGATCTTTAATGTGTATGAAGAGGGCAAGAACGCCCCGTACGGCTATGCCCTTCGGGACGCGCAGAGCGGCACGGTATATTTTGGAGAATATTACGAGGGAGATCTCGGTCGCTGCATGATCGGCGATATCGTAGACGATGTGCGCGGTCTGCAGGTGTGGGTCAATCATGTCATGGACTGCAAGGGCAATCCGTTGCAGGTGCCGGCGCCCTCCACCAATATGCGGATTTATTGGGCGGGTGACCTGACCACACAGTTTACCGACGGACCCGATTATATGGGCGATTATGACCGGCACAAACAGATCGGTCGGGTTTGTGATTTGCGCCACGGTGTGATGTTGGAGCCGGAAAATACCGTTACGAACAACGGGACAAAGGCGAACCCCTGCCTTGTCGCAGATATCTTCGGCGACTGGCGCGAGGAACTGCTGCTCCGCCTGCAGGATGACAGCGCCATTCGGATTTATACCAGCACCGAGGATGCACCGCACAAGTTGTTTACCCTGATGCAGGATCCGCAGTACCGCTGCGGCGTGGCCTGGCAGAATAATTGTTACAATCAACCGGTCTACCCCTCGTTTTATTATGCGAGCGACATGCGGTTCTGCGATGTTCTGCGCGCACAGCAGTATCGCCCGGTTCTCTACCTCATCGGCGATTCCACCATGCAAACCTATGATTTGCAAAGCTCCGGCGGTCAATACGGCTGGGGTCAGATGTTGGCAGCCGAGGCGAACGGCGGCAAACTTTGCATCACCGATCACAGGCAGAACTGCGATTTCTCTCAGGAGCGGCGCTACACGCTGCCGGAACTGATCGTGGACAACTGCGCGATCGGCGGGCGCAGCAGCCGAACTTTTATCGAGGAAAACCGCTTGGCCGACATCGAGCGGCAGATCACATACGGGGACTATATGGCGGTTCAGTTTGCCCATAACGACGCGGACCTGAATCGACCGGATCGCTATGTGGAGGTGGAGCGGTTCGCAGAGTATCTTCATCAATATGCGGACGCGGCCGCCCGAAAGGGCGCGCAGTTGATTTTGGTAACGCCCATTCCATGGCTGCGCGCGGAGGGAAATTTGGTTTGCCCGCCCGGCTATCTGGCCTACAGCGCTGTGATGTTGGATTTTGCCCGCGCGCAGGACGTTCCGTGCCTGGATCTCGGCGCGGCGGTGGCGGCGGCGTGTATCAGGCTGGGGCCGCGGCGCAGTGCGGAGCTGTATCAGGAGGACGGCGTGCATTTGTCCCGCAAAGGGGCAAAGGCTGTGGCCTCGCTCTTCGCGCAGCTGCTCAGGGAGAGCACCGATGCGCGCCTTGGCTACCTTTGTCGGGTTTTCGGGTGCGGGAGGTAGAAAAGAGGCCTTCTTTGCGTTTATCTTTTGCCGCACTTTTGCGCAAACGGTCAAATGCCGGACGATGGTACTTGTAAAAAATCATCGACGTATGGTATACTAAATTGTATAAACCGCATATCTTAAAAGGGAGGTACCCAATGGCTCGTTTGCAATATGATCGCGACCAAATCCTGGGCGTAATGGACAAAATCGTCGAAAGAACCATGCGCATGGATATGCCGTGGGATTGGCCGTCCGGCGTAGCCTACTACGGCATCTGCGAGGCATACGCCGCGACCGGCAAGCAGGAATACATCACGGTTTTAAAAGACCGTGTCGATGAACTCATCGATCTGGGCTTACCCCAGCCCTGGACCGTCAACGCCTGCGCGATGGGGCACTGCTGCCTGTCGCTTTACCAAATCACGGGCGAGCAGAAATACTTCGACATCGTCAAGAGCAAGATCGATTACATCAGTCACGATGCTCTGCGCTTTGCCGACCATGTGCTGCAGCACACAGTCTCCGCCAACAATGATTTTCCGGAGCAGGCCTGGGCCGATACGCTGTTCATGGCGGCGTTCTTCCTGCTGCGGGTGGGCGTAGAGTGCAAGGACGCCGCGCTCATCGACGATGCGCTCAACCAGTATTACTGGCACATCAAGTACCTGCAAAACCCGGAAACAGGCCTTTATTACCACGGCTACAACAACATCACGGGGGATCACATGTCCGGCATGTACTGGGGCCGCGCCAACGCGTGGGCCGCGTACACGATGAGCCAGGTCGGCATCCGCCTGCCCGAGAGCTATCTGTATCCGAAATTTCTGGACGTTGTGGGCAGCCTCAACGATCAGCTCGCGGCGTTAAAATTGCTGCAGACCGAGAACGGCCTGTGGCGCACGGTTCTCGACGATCCGCAGAGCTATGAAGAAATCTCGGCGTCCGCCGGTATTGCGGCGGCGATGGTCTGCAAGGGCAATCCGCTCCACATCAAATACATCAACAAGGCCATTCCGGGGATTTTGGCAAACGTCGCTCCGGACGGCCGCGTGATGAACGTTTCCGGCGGCACCGCCGTGATGAAAGATCGCGAGGGGTACCGGGGTATCAGTCGTGACTGGATCCAGGGCTGGGGTCAGGGTCTGGCACTCGCGTTTTTCTCAGCCGTGCTGGACTACGAGAAGCGACGCGCGGATGGAGCGCTGTAACCCCATGGACAGCACATGGGACGTAAATCTTGCGTTGGATGCTTTTCCGCGCTATCAAAAAGACGGCGCCGGCGTTGTCGGGTGGCGGGAGCTTGCGCGTGATCCGCAACTAAAAACGCCGGAGCTGGGAGCCGGTTTTACCGTGCCCTGGTGGTATGCGAGCCGCGCCGTAACGGTGCAGCAGGGCACGGAGCAGGGCGTTTGTGTCAAACCCGCCGCGGACGTGCGCCCCGACGATTTGCGGGAGCGCAGTCTGCCGCTGTGGTTTCGAGCCGATACCGGGCCCGGGTGCTTTCGCGTGACCGCGACGCTCTATGCAAAACAAAACTGCCCGGACGCGCTGCTCTTTGTCAGCCGCAGACGCCTTGCCTGGCGCGGCGCGCTTTGTGCCGGGCAGAGCGTGACCGTTCGGTGCCTGTGTGATGTTTCCCCCATTTATCCGGCGGGCAAAAGCGGCCTGACCGATTCAAGCCCCGGCTTGTGCCAAATGAACAGCGTGGATCTATCCGTCGTCGGCGCGGGGGTTTGTCTGCAGCGCGTCTCTATCCGCCGGGTCAAAGTCCCGCGCCTTTGCCTCGCGGGTGATTCCACGGTAACGGATCAGTCTTCCCCGGTCTTCTATTGCCCCGGCGCATGCTATTCCGGCTGGGGTCAGATGCTGCCGATCTATGTGGGGGAACAGTACTGCGTAAGCAACCACGCACATTCCGGCCTTTCCACACAGACGTTTCGGTCAGAGGGCCATTATGACAACCTGCGTGCGCTCCTGCGCCCGGGCGATGTGGTGCTCATCCAGTTCGGCCACAACGACCAGAAGTGGAAGCACTTGGCGGCCGATACTGGTTATTGGCAGAATTTGTCGCGCTATATCGATGAATTGCGGGCGCTGCAGGCCAGACCGGTTCTGGTAACGCCGCTTGCGCGCAACACCTGGAAAGACGAAGAATCTTATAACGATCTGCTTTTCCAGCACGCCGGGGCGGTGACGCGCCTTGGGCAGGAGAAGGGCGTGCAGGTTGTGGATCTGCACGCCTGGATGATCGATACGATCACAAAAGCCGGTATGCAGGCGGCGCGGCAGTGGTTCCACCCCTTTGACTATACCCACTTAAACGATTTTGGTTCCTACCTTGTGGCGGGCTTCGTGGCGGGGCAGCTGCGCAAACTGGGCTTTTTGGCCACCGACACCCCCATCCCGCCGCCCTGGCCGGTCAGCGGCCCGATGACGGAGTTGGAGCCGCCGCCGGACTGGCAGGCGCGCGGCCTTGTGCGGCCGGAAAATGACAAGCCGCTTGTGGATTACGGCCTCGTGACCGATTTCCCCTGGCCTGTGCAGTGAGCGTTTTCGGAAAGGAGCAAACCTATGCGACCCTGTTATCTCGCGGTGGACATCGGCGCTTCCAGCGGCCGGCACATTTTGGGCTTTGTGCAGGACGGGCGGATCGAACTCAAGGAGATTTACCGCTTTGAGAACGGCCTTATCCACAAAAACGGCCATCTCTGCTGGGATATTGACAAACTTTTTCAAGAGACGGTCAATGGCCTGAAGGCCTGCAGGGCGGCCGGGTACGAACCGGTCACTATGGGCATTGATACCTGGGCTGTGGATTTTGTGCTGCTGGACGCGGAAGGTAGCCGCATCGGTGACGCTGTCGCGTACCGCGACGCGCGCACCGATGGCGTGCGCGAAGCGCTGGAACAAAGCGGCACGCTCCGCTTTGCGGAGCACTATGCGCGCACGGGCATACAGTACCAGAAATTCAATACCGCCTACCAGCTTGCGGCATTGCAAAAAGAACACCCGGAGCAGCTGGAGGCGGCACAGACCTTCCTTATGATTCCGGATTACCTGAATTATCGCCTGACTGGGCAAGCCGCGAACGAGTACACCAACGCCACGACCACGGCGTTGGTGGGCGCCAGGAGCAAGACCTGGGACGATGCGCTGATGGCGAAGCTCGGTTTGCCGCGCCGATTGTTCCAGCCGATCCGTCTGCCGGGCGAAACGCTGGGCGAGCTGCTGCCCGCCATCCGCCGCGAGGTGGGTTTTTCCTGCCGCGTCGTACTGCCCGCCACGCATGACACCGGTTCTGCTTTCTTAGCCGTTCCGGCAAAAGACGATAACGCCGTCTATCTCTCCTCCGGGACGTGGAGCCTGTTGGGCGTAGAGAACAAGGAGCCCATCACGACGCAGGAGAGCTGCGCCGAGAACTTTACCAATGAGGGCGGCGCCTGGTACCGCTACCGGTATCTAAAAAACATCATGGGACTCTGGATGATCCAGAGCGTGCGGCGTGAGATCGCGGAAAAAACGGGAGCACGCCCCTCTTTTGCGGAGCTGATCGCGCTGGCCGAGGTCAATCGTGACTTCACAGCCTGCGTGAACACGGACGACCCCCGCTTCCTGGCGCCAGACAGCATGATCACGGCCGTGCGCGAGGCGACCGGCTACAAGGCGCAGACGCCTGGGCAGGTGATGCAAACCATCTACCGCTCCTTGTCCGCCGACTATGCCAAGGCGATCGCAAGCCTTGAAAAGCTAACCGGCAAACACTACACGAGTATCAACATCGTCGGCGGCGGCAGCCAGGACGGGTACCTGAATCGTATGACCGCCGCCGCGGCGGGTTTGCCTGTCTACGCCGGCCCCACCGAGGGCACGGCGCTTGGCAATCTCATCGTTCAGTTCATCGCGGCGGGCCTGTTTGAGAACCTGCAGGCGGCGCGCGATGCGATAAAAGACAGCTTTGCCATCAAGGAGGTATTGCCGAATGAAGAAACCGCTGGTTGAAACCAAAGCCCGCGTGGGCGTGTTCTCTATCGCGCTGGGCGCTTATCTGCCCCAGTTTCCCTCCCTTGTGCCGGAATTTGAAGGGCAGTACGCTGCCTTTTTGAAGACCATACCCGATACCGTCGATGTGATTGACGGCGGCCTGGTTACGACCAAAGAGCTGGCCATGGCGGCGGGCGACAAATTCCGTGCCGCCGACGTGGATCTGGTCATTCTTCAGCTGCTGACCTATGCCACCTCTTACAATATGCTGCCCGCCGTGCGGGATTTGGATGTGCCGGTGGTTCTCGTCAACGTGCAAAAGAAGCGCGCGCCGGATTATGCCAATACCGATACTCCAACCTGGCTGGGCGAGCTGTATGCCTGCGGTGCCGTCGGCGAGATGGTAGCGGATTTGGAGCGCGCCGGCAAGCGCCACGCCGTCATCACCGGCGTTGTAGAGGGCGGCGATCCCGAGGTACAGCGGGAAATCGAGGACTGGTGCCGCGCCGCCCAGGTGCGCCGGCGCTTCCGCGATACCAACATTGCGCAGATCGGCCGGCCTTACCCCGGTATGATGGATTTGTACATCGACGAGACCAACCTCTACCACCGCATGTGGCTGTACACCAAGCAGTTTGACTGGGAAAAGATGTGGGCCATTGCCGATCCCATCACAGACGAATCCGCCATCCGTGCAAAGGCACAGGACATCCTGGACACCTTTGACATCGAAGGCGGCGGGTCGGTAGAAAAGGTCTGGGATATGGCCCGCTATGTCGTGGCCTTTGAACAGTGGGTCAAAGACGAGAAGCTGGGCCTTGTCGCCTCTCACTATGACGGCTTTGCGCAGGGCGTGGCTGGCAAGTTGGACAGCATGCTGATTCCCGCGTTTTCCATGCTCATCAAGCAGGGGACCGCCTGCGCGGTGGAGGGCGATATGAAGGTCGCCATGGCGATGAGCATTTTAAAGACCATCGCCGGCACCGGGCAGTTGTCCGAGATGTATTCCATTGATTTTGACGAGGATATCTGCATCATCGGCCATTCCGGTTCCGGGGACGCCGACATATCCCAGGCCAAAAAGCCTACGATGAAAATCGTGCCGGTCTTTCACGGCAAGACCGGGGGTGGCTACCTCACGCAGTTCTATCCGCCCGTGGGACCCATCACGTTTTTGGGGATTACGCAGGATCGCGACGGCCACTTCAAGTTTGTCGTCGCCGAGGGCGAGAATGAACCCGGCCCCATCTTCACCTTCGGTGACACCAATATGCGCATGCGCTTTGCCTGCGGGGCCAGAGAGTTCTGCAACCGCTGGAGCGAGGCCGGCCCCACGCACCACATGGCCGCCGCAGTCGGTCGCCATGTCGATACCATCCTGAAGGTCGCCAAGATTTTTAACGTGCCGGTGGATATCATTACCCGCTGACCTTGTGCAAAAAACAGCACAAAATGTGACGCGAATGGGCTGCCCTGGCTCGGAATGACTATACGGAAAGGATAACCAGAATGAGCATATACGATGTGGAATGTATAAAAGGCTTTATTCGCATGTGTACCGACGGCTGGCTGCAGGGCTGGCATGAGCGCAACGGTGGCAACCTCACCTACCGCATGACCCAGGCGGATGTGGAGGCTTGCCAACCATGGTTTGACACGGCGCCCCGCGAGTGGGTGAATATGGGTGTGCAGGCGGACAACGTGGCCGGAGAGTATTTCATTACGACGGGCAGCGGCAAGTATTTCCGCAATGTTGAGCCCGATCCCATCCACAGCATCGGCATTGTCGAGATCAACCGGGCAGGGGACAGCTGGCGCATCGTATGGGGACTTGCGGACGGCGCAAAGCCCACCTCTGAGTTTCCCAGCCATTATATGAATCACGCGGTGCGCAAAGCGGCGACAGACGGCGCGAACCGGGTCATCTACCACTGCCACGCCACCAACGTCATTGCGCTTACCTATGTGCTGCCCCTGACGGACCGCGATTTCTCCCGCGCGCTGTGGAAGAGCGCGACCGAGTGCCCGGTCGTTTTTCCGGAAGGCGTCGGGGTTTGCCCGTGGATGGTGCCGGGCGGCGCCGCGATCGCGATGGCGACCAGCGAGCTCATGAAGAAATATCAGGCCGCCATCTGGGCCCAGCACGGTCTATTTGCAAGCGGCCCCGATTTTGACACGACGTTCGGTCTTGCGCACACCATCGAGAAGAGCGCGGAGATTTGCTGGAAGGTTCTCGCCACCGGCAAGCCGGTTCTGAATACCATCACCGACGATGCGCTACGCGCCATTGCGCACGATTTCGGCGTTACCATTAACGAGGATTTTTTAGATTAAAAGACGCACCCATTGTTCCCGCCCCACGCCTGTGGGTTATTGTTCAGAAAAGTCGGCTTTACAAAAGCGCAAACCCGATGGTCTGCGCCAAAAAAACACAAACAGGAGGGTTCCGTTTATGGCAGTCAATCGTTTCGTTCTCAACGGCATCTCGTATCACGGCCACGGCGCCATTCAGGAAATTCCCGGGATTATAAAGGCGAAGGGCTTTAAAAAGGCCTTCATCGCCTCGGATCCGGATCTGGTCAAGTTCGGCGTGACCAAAAAAATTACCGATCTGCTGGATGCGAACGGACTGGATTATTCCATCTATTCCGACATCAAGCCCAACCCCACAATTGAAAATGTGCAGTCCGGTGTAACCGCTTACAAAGAGAGCGGTGCTGACTACATGATAGCGGTCGGCGGCGGCTCTTCGATGGATACGGCCAAGGGAATCGGTATTATCATCAACAATCCGGAGTTTGCCGATGTGCGCAGCCTGGAGGGCGTCGCGCCCACCAAAAATCCCACCGTCTTTACCATCGCCGTTCCCACAACAGCCGGTACGGCCGCGGAAGTGACGATCAACTACGTCATCACCGATGTTGAAAAGAAGCGCAAGTTCGTCTGTGTCGACACCAACGATATTCCTAACATCGCCGTGGTAGACCCCGACATGATGTCCACCATGCCCAAGAGCCTGACTGCCGCCACCGGTATGGATGCCTTGACCCATGCCATCGAGGGCTACACCACGAAAGGCGCCTGGGAGTTGGCTGACTGCCTGAACCTTGAGGCGATCAAGCTGATCTCGTTAAATCTTCGCAAGGCGGTCGCAAACGATCCCGAGGGACGCGAGGGCATGGCGCTGGGCCAGTATGTGACGGGCATGGCGTTCTCAAATGTAGGGCTTGGCATTGCGCACTCTATGGCGCATACGCTGGGCGCCGTTTACGATACGCCGCACGGCGTTGCCTGCGCGATGATGCTGCCCATCGTGATGGAGTACAACCAGGAGTACACCGGCGACAAGTTCAAGCACATCGCCGAGGCGATGGGTGTCGATACCGCCGGCATGGATCAGGCGACATACCGCAAAGCGGCGATCGAAGCGGTCAAGCAGCTCTCTGCGGATGTGGGCATCCCCACAAAGCTTGCGGCGATGCGCGAGGAGGATCTTGACTTTTTGGCCGAATCCGCCGCCGCGGACGCCTGCGCACCCGGCAACCCACGCCCTGCCACAGTTGAGGACTTTAAGACCCTGTTCCGCAAAATCATGTGATGGCAGACAAGAAAGTTTTGCTGTACTTCCTGACTATCCGGGCCCTGCCTTTGTGGGTGGAAATCGGGGATTTTAGGAAAAGTGGAGCAGATGATGAAATGACTGTAAAATACTTGAAATCTACTGTGCCTGGGAGTATAATGACAGAGAAAAGGGAACTACCGATAGACGGTTAGCCCGTTAAAATTTCACAGCTTAGAAACAGCCGCTCAACTTCTCAGGGTCTGGGCGGCTATTTCTGTGTCTTATGATTATCGTTGCGCCCGATGGCGTATCCGACACTAAAGCAGGCCAGTCCGAAACTGAGCACTGCCAAAAGGCCTTCAATCGTCAACATAGGCGTCGCCCTCCTTTCCATGGATTCCCTTTCGGGTTCTATGTAAAACGGAGGGGCGCACTGCGTCCGGCGGACGCAGGTTTTGCGCCGACCGAAACGGAGTGTAGAACACAGTCCCTCCGAAGAGGGCTAACCGCCTACCATCTTTGGTAGTTCCGAAACTTACCGCACCACAGCCCGGCGGGAATGGCAATAGAGCCATCGAAAAACTTCTGCCACCCGCTGGAAAAACGAAACACTGCATTTTCCATCAAGCGGCTTCCTTCGGGGATCCGCTTTTTTCATGGGTTTTTATGCCTAAAAAAAGGAGGATGACTGATTGTTCTGTTCTTGTCAGCGGTGCAAATTTTACCACATTTTTATACGGTTACAATTCTATTCAGGACTCAAAACCATAACAAAATTCGCAGAAATTGTTTTCGCGTCACCAGACTCTGCTTGACCATGTCTATGACCCATTCCTGAAAGCCGAACGATGTCGGCTTCGTGGTATCAGTGCAGCCGTGACGCAGCCACAGAGTGGTGCTTAATACGACAGATCAGGTTTGGTATATTCTGATTCCGTATAATTGACCAGCAGGTACGTCTTTTCCGTAATATTCGACTTGTTGAAACTGCGCTGGGAACATAAGCAAGCAGTAAAGT